>NZ_JABSSM010000023.1 GCF_013214165.1 Shewanella sp.
TTGGGCTGCTCACCGTTAAGCGCAGCCTTAATACGCAGTTTGATGCTAGTGAAATCTGAAGTTTCTGGTGTAGCAGCCATCTTAGCGCGGATTGGGTTCAAATCTACATAGGCCATACAGGCCAGTACTGCCGCTTCATCAAGCAGGGCCTGGGACTTAAATCGTCCTTCCCAGAAGCGCCCAGTACACTTGTCCTCTGCATTGGCTCTACGAGCAATAGGTTCATTCAGTGCCCGCATAAACCAAGAGATATCCATCAGCCGTAAGCGGTACTCTTTGACTCGTTTATTGATAATGCTTTGTTGATAGGATTCAAGTGGTTCACCTTTAACAAAGTCGTGATTAAGGCTATCGCCTTTAAACAGCTTTTGCCATTGAGTGACCACTTCGATATCTGACCAATGCTTAGCTAACTCCACATCAATACGTAATACGAGATGTAAATGGTTACTCATCACTACATAAGCACAAATATCAATGGCAAACACAGCTGCAAGTTCTAATAGTCGACTTTCAACCCAATCCCGTCTATGCTCATAGGATTGACCTGTGTAATGATCGACCCCGCACAAAAAAGCCTTTCTAACACAACGAGATACGCAGTGATAATAGAGCGTATCCTCTAAGCTGACTAACGCTTTTCTTGGTGTAGGCATAATAAACCCTCCTCAACAACTCTGACTTAAGCGTAGTCAAAGGATCTTAATCTGACAATTGTGGGTGTCTTGATTATTTTTTGCCTGTGCGGCAGTGAACTCCATTGCCAGACCAAATGCACGTATTCTTTGTTTCTAAGCTGCCTGTGCGGCAGTGAACTAACAGATAACATACCGACCACCCAGGCGATTTTTCTAAGCTGCCTGTGCGGCAGTGAACTATTCTCCAATTAAATTATAGTTGCCTTGTTATTTTCTAAGCTGCCTGTGCGGCAGTGAACTGAGGTTGAGTATCATGGTGGCAGCACGGATATTTCTAAGCTGCCTGTGCGGCAGTGAATGCCTGCGAGCTGGGCAATCGTCGGCTTGGTTTTTTCTAAGCTGCCTGTGCGGCAGTGAACAATAGAATATCAGCACAAAAATAAGTTACAACAAGTCTTTAGGTTAAAAATAGCTATTTAACCTTCTAAAAAATGACTTGTTGTAACCATTTGTTTTACTTGTGAATTTTTAAATAGCGAAAAATAAGGGTTAAAACCAAGGGACCGTGGCGGTTTTGCTGAGTCCATAAGTATTAAATGATCCCGTTACCGCTGCAGACACACTCTTTTTTTGCAGGAAAAGTCGAAAAAAATGTTGCCTGGATAGACTCTTCATATTGATAAAAGGCAACTCACTCGCTTGATCGGTAAAGCCCTTAAAATACTCGAGTGCTTGTTCAAGGGTTTCATCTTTTCGTTTAGCTCGCCGCCGTGCCATACGCTCAATATTCGTATCAAATTGCACCCGATTAAATACCGCATATTGCGTGACAGCGCTAGGTACAGCTTTAATCGAAGTGCAATGGCAGTAATCAGTGAGCCGTTGTAACCATTGCGGTATGTCTAACGCTTGTAATGCCGATTCACTGGCAGCAAAAAGTCGTAACTTACTGCCCAATGGGTATTTATCCTGGCTAAATTCTGGAAATGAAACCGCAACTGCAGAGGTATTATCTGCCGTTTTATGTTCAGCTAAGGCCAGGTGTATTTGTTGATACACTTTTTGCCAAAGAAACCCTAAATTAGCCTCAGCATCGGGCAACAAGGTAATATCGAGATAATATTTCATTCTCGCTCCTATTTATCGCTCTCGCCAAATACACCACCACGTACAATTACCGCCATGACGTAGTGTTGATCTTCAATGCGTTCAAGCTGTCCACCACGAGCCCAACTGTCAAAGAAGGTATAAAAATCTTGTTTAGCTGCGGGGGTTCGAAAAGCTTTACCGAGATTGGTTACAGCACCGTAAGGTTCAATTGCAATTGGCCCCGCACTGCTGCCACTGTCAAATTCCGGATACCAGGTATCGATAGTGCGCAGAGCATTACCAATTTTTTGTGAGTGCATAGCGGCAATATCATTGACTGAATAAAGGATTTTACCTTTCGTGCCTTTGCCTTTATCCAGCACCAATTCTTCACTTGGGTAAATATCTTGCGCCTTACCGACTTGTACAAAACAGTTAATATCCAGCATTAAAAAATCATCTTCACTGGCAAGTGCCCCAGCGATACGTGCAGCTAATTCATCCACAGCCGAGCTAGAATCATCGAAGTGGCGAGTACTAAATTCGGTGGCGTCAAAGGTCCAGCTTTGCGGCGCATTTTTGTTTAATGCTGACACTTGTACTTCGATATTCTCTGCACCCACACGGTTGCGCCATAAGAAGCGCGCATTAGCTATATTTAACGCATAACGGCGTGCTATTTCTTTACACCCTTCGCTGCCAATATAATCATTTACGGCAGCACTGTAGCTTTCTTTAAACAGCGCATTGTTGCACGCTGATGGTTTAGCTAGACCACCTAATATCTTCAACGAAAAATTCAATTTCAGCGTGTCTTGCTCTGGTGCTAATGCACAAGCATCTACCCGTTGTAAGTTAGCCTTTTCCACTTCTGCGTTTAACTTTACAGGGTCTTTTTGCACTGCAGGTTTTAAGCGATTCGAAATGGTGCCACGTACAGATTTTTCAATTAACTTTAATGGCGTGACGGCACTTCTATCGTCCCAACACGTGCCATACATATAACCATCAGATGGGACGAGTTTTTTTTCAAATGCGAGTACCGATGCAATATTTTCTTTTTTAGCCATGATAATTTTCCTTATTTAATAAAAGTCAGACCAATCGTCCGCTGAAGTAGGTTTTTGTAGAGAGTGAGTTTGTTGACAAAGGTATAAGTTATTTTCAGGTTCAATGGCGTAATGCCACATAATTTCGTTAAGTGAATTAATCCGATACGGCATTTTAAATTCACCTAAAGTAACAATACTTTCGGCAAAACGATGGGGGGTTTCAGGATCGCGCTGGTTTTTAGCTTCGCCTAATGCCGTAATGCCATGAAATCCGGTGGCGATAGGCACGATCCAACCAGCGGGGTTTTCTTGATAGGTTTTTCGTTTTGCCTGCCAAGTGACATTGCCGTCATCATCTTGGGTGCAACTTTGATGTACGACTAGATAATCTAACAAGGCATCCATGGCATCTTGACCACTTTCCATTGCTGCAATCATTAAATCACGGCGTTCAACCAGCGCATAACCCGGCATTAATTGGCGTGTGAGCATAGCGAGATCAGACGTTTCACCCTCCTCAATTCGTTGAATACTCGGCGCATGGAAACCCTTAATATCACCACTGGCCATTTTCATATGTCCATGCAGATGATGGGTGATCCGTTCTAATACTGCTACTTCATCGGCTTTATTTAGCCCATCAAGTTCCACCAGCAAAGTAACATCCAAATGACAACGCGCTTCTTCGATAAACGCACTGCGTGAACCTGTTTTATCCAACGGATTACCTGTACCGATAATTGAAGAAACATAATCACCGACACCTCTGTGAGTTTGCAGATCACATTGGTGACTGACAACGCCTGTCGCGCTAAACGTCAAGTCAGTAAAACCGTCTTGATTTAACTTACGTTGTAGCGCATGCATTGCCCCTAACCAAGCCGTCATTGCAGGGAAGCCTATGGTAAAAGGGCTAGATAATGCATTGGCATTATGCACTTTAATATGTGGCAATATTAATAGGGTTTTGATTTCACCGCTCATCGTAGCGCCTCCTTATGCTGAGTGATCATTCTCAAAAAATGTAACCGTTCTTCCTCACCTAGCATCACTGCCTGCTTACCCATAACCGTTTTATACGTGCTTGCAAACCAACTGGATATCTCATTGACCAAAGTATCTAGCCATTCATCCGTGTTTTCACGTTCTTCGATAAACTCATGGTGTAACCATATTTTTTGCACGCGAGTCAGTTGTGATATCTCGCTGTTATATTGCAACTCAGAAATACTGCGAATTGCCCACATTTTGGCAATGATTTTGTCCATCACTTCGTGAATACGCGCATCGCGACTATTACGTAATTTTTTATTGTTTTTATAATCAATTTTAAAGATGCGGTGCAGCGCTTGAAACACATCCTTATATTCATAAGGTCGAAACGATTCGCTAAAAAAATTACTACGTGGAAAATGAATGGTGCGTTTTTCTATTTGTGGTGGTAGTGATGACAACAGATGTGCTTTACCCCCATTTTGATTATTCAGCACGCTGATATTTTGTGGTTTAGTGCCGCCATAACCAATCGTGGTTAAACCATATATTTCTGCAAAACCCTGCTCACTAAATTCATTCTTTTTCCTTAATTCTCTTAGTACTTTAACCTCGTCATTAAAACGTAAATTATCGATACGCTTTCGCAGCTGATATAACATGCCCGAATTGGTTAATAGGGAAAGCTGGTGATAGTCCTCTGCAACAGGAAAATACACTTGTTTTATTTTAGAGCTGGTAACATTTTCACTGCCACTTTCCGCCATCGCGACAAAACCTGCTTTTAACTCCGTATAAGAGACTTCTTTTAGCGTCAATAACTGCGCGGCCAGTTGTGAATCATTTTGAATATGTGTGAGCAGTTGCTGGCCATCGGTCATTTCTAAGGTTAAAAATTTATACACATCCAGTGCCGCAGCGTTACCCAATGCATCGGTATCAACAACCACATTACCGCTGCGTAAAAAACCATCTATCGCACTGTCTGCGTTGGCGATAACCGAACTAACGTAGCCATTTTTATTTTTTCGAGCACTCGGATGACTAAACGTACAGGGGTGCGTCGCCATTGAGATCTGACCCGCTCTTTTCGCCGCGTTGGGCAGCCAAGTTGATAACGAGAATACCGCTTCACATTGTTGTTGTGTTTCTCGAATTTGAGCTTCATCCATCGAAGCCTTTAGATTTTTCTTTAACCACGCTTCTTTTCGTTCTTCAAAGAAACGGGTGATAGCAGGATCTAACATTGCTCTCTCCCTATTTTCACTAATCCAAATTGATCACTGTACTCGTACTTCTCACCGTCTCTGACAACAAAACTTAATTCGCCATAACGCAGTGATACTTGCCGTCTTGTTGGTAGTACGTCTGCGTCAATGTGTGCATCTAATACATCAAGGTAATCGCGTACTAGCCATAAATTATTTCGTTCACTTGTCGATAAACTCACCGGCGTTATTTGCCATATGTTGTCGACATTGATTAAATTACCCGCGATATCTGTTATACGTAAACCTTGCTCGTCTTTCTCGGTAAAATAACAATCTTCATCATTGCTATTTGCCACTAAAAATATTTTACTACTGGGCTCACTTTGCCTAAACGAATGCAGCAGTTGTGGCATTGCCGTTAAAAACCACGTTGAATCAAGGTAGCCTTGCAGTGCTTGTGGGCCGAGCTGGGTATATTGAGTCAGTAATGCACCTATAGCGCGATGTTCAATACCCGCTAAATGCTGGCCTTGTGATTGATCTAATTGAGTAATGCGAGGAATCGCATTGATGCCGTTTTCAAGCGCTGCCAGGTTGACAATTTTACTCAGATCATGGGTTGGCATTGGCTTAGTTTCATAGCCTGGTCGGGTAAAATAAACACCGCCTTGTTTGTCGCCTGCTATATATGCTTGGTAGTTATATTGCATTAAGCCAATATTAGCTTGAGTCACTTCGCCTTCGCGATGACGACGAACCCGCCCTGCTAATTGCACAATAGAGCGATAAGACGACGGTTCAACTACTGCCCAGTCAAAGTCATGATCTCGCCCAACTTCCTCTACTGGGGTGGCAACCAGAATAAAAATAATCTGCTTGGCGTTACTGTTATCAAGGTGACCACGAATAATGGCATTGCTGAACGCCTTTGGCGCTTCGCCGGCCTTTTCTTTGCGCTTTAACACTTGGTCAAGGTGCTGTTCTTGTTCATGACGCAGTAACAAAACCTGCTGGCTATGATATGCCATGACCTTGACTTCGGTATCCGCTGGAAATTCAGCACTCAACAAGTAGCGAGTTAACTCAACACAAGGAGAAATATTGGCAACCCGGACAACACCAAATGACACCTGTTTATTTGTCAGTTCGTCAACGGTATGGTGGTGTTGATGTTTCACTAACACCGCGTCTTTAATATGCTGAAAATAAGTCTCTTGCTTGCTTATTCCATCTGTCGATTTAGTGTTAACCCTGTTGACTTCGCACGCCACAATATGGCCTTTACGTTTCGCGGTTTGATTGGTTAGCAACTTGATACGTTTATCAATAAAGGCATCGTGGAACGATTTATATTGCGCTATGGCGGGTTCACTATCACTAGATTTGACAGTTTCAACCTGAGTATACGACTCGTCAATCCAAGCACAGCCTATAATGGCCTGTGACTCGGTACGTGATAGGCAATATAACTGCCAGCCTTTTTTGTAGGCATTAAAATAGCCTTCAGCCAAGCTTGGGGGAATGGTGGCAGAAGATATCATCACCTTACGCCCCAGCATGCCAGCAAGGTGAATAAGTCGCCCGATGGCAATTAAATCTGAACCGGTAAAATCATCAATTTCATCAATCACCAGATCAGACGACATCAAGCGTAATGACGGTAAAATATAACGACCACCGCGTTTGGTTTCTGTTGCCGCCATGATGTGATCAATCGTGCAAGCTAAAACGGGGGCATAAAGAAACTGCTTATCTTTATTTTTAGTCAGCACTGTCGTTAGGCCACTTTCAGGAATATCACAGTCATAATCAATAAACTCATCCAGTAACGACTCTGCCGATTCAGAACCCACGGCTTCCGCTGTCAATTCTTCCTCTGCTGCTACACGCTTATTATGTAAATCAGCCACCGCTTTAGACCCAATTAACACGGCCAGTTGGCTTTTATCCAATCCGATACGTTGTCGATATTCATCGCCAGTCTGCAAGGTCAATGTGCGTAACCCAAGCGCTAAAATATAGCGCAAACTTTGCTGATCTACCGATAATGCTCGCATCACTTTGGCGTTAGCGAAGGTTTTACCACAGCCCGTACTCGCCATATTGACCGCAAAAAAACCAAACGCTTGCTTGGACTGCTGTTGGCGCCACTCCGTTATACTTTCTACCGCTTTATCTTGCCAACGAAATGCTTTAGGACTTGGCTTTCTTAACGCTTGAATATCTTGGGCTAACGGTGGTTCAGACTCAAAGGCAGGTAATAGATGCGCGGTATCCAGTGCCACTTTAGCGACGCCCACCAAGTGCTCATCTAATTTCTGCTTTAACTGATTAGTGTCTCGGTCGGTATTAGCAAATAAACCTGTGGTATCTTGCCAACCTTTGGCAGCATCTTGAGATGAATAGTTATGATCACCTAACATCAAACACAAACGCGCATGATGTAATACTAAACGATAGCTGCCGTCGGCGATCGCCTCTTTAATTAGTGGTAATTGATGTTGTAATTGGGTCGCCCTGCGTTTAACTAACTTATTCCATTGTGGAGACTGGGTTAATAAACCTTTGGGGAATTCAAAGCATTGTTTAACCCGGGCTTGATATTCAACTTCATCTTGGCGATTTTCATAGCCCCATTCTTGACTAATCTCACCCAGCAAATCGTCTATTCGCGGAAAGTCTTCTCCGAGATATTTGTTTCTTACTGCTTTTTTATCCCAAGAATACAAGGGTAATCTATGGTGCGAGACGAGCAACCAAGCGATGAGTTTGGCAGCATCTGGCAGTCCTTGCAGTGGTTTGCTGATGTTTTCACTCGAGACGGCTTTAATTCGCTGTTCGTCCAACTCGCCCATAATAAGCACTTTGAGCCAGTCTTCATCGCCAGCATCACTCGAACGAACCAGTGCATTAAGCAATAAACAAGATATCCATTCGTGTCGGATCGGATCACCTTTACATTTACTTTTACTGTCTGGGTTGAGCTTATTTTGAAACAGTCGCGATGCCTTGCCCCAATCATGTAACAGCGCGGCAAGTCCGGTGAGCGATTTTATTAATGGCAGATACTTCCAATCATTTTCTATTTCCATGTTTAACAAGTTTCGCTTGGTAGTATTCACTGGCACCACTCCTTCACCATTAAACTTACTCTTATTGCCCACCACCCATATAAACTGACTGCGAGCGCGTGAGCGGATCCAATGGCAGCTCACCGCGGTACTTTTACTGGCAGTTTGTCGCAGCATCTTTTTTACCGCCTGCAAGCCGTCTTCAGTGATAATGGTTTGCCAGGTATTGTCACCGATGCGATTGGCAAAGGCGTCTAACACCCGCCGGGTTTTCTTTAAGGCGTTTTTCTCGCACATTGACACGAATGTAACCATCATCAGATTTAACCTACCTTCATTCGTTATCCAAAAAGTTTTTTATCGCTATGCTTAACTTAACCATGAATATTAGTAATTCCCCACTCCTATGCCAAGACATACGGCACCGACACTTATCAATACATCTTCTTATTTTTATTATTAAATTAAGCATCACCCTGTACACAGCACATACTATTTTCATTATAAGAAGCCTCTCATCCATTAAAGAGAGCACAGCTTACCCTACCCGATCTAACCGATCAACCTATGTATGTCAAAAATAAAACTGTGACTTATGAAAGATAGTGACGCTAACCTATCAATCCAATATAATGACCAGCTGCCGCACAGGCAGCTTAGAAATATGTATGTCAAAAATATAAAGTACACTGCCGAGCAGGCAGCCTAACAGCCAGCAACATTATTGCTGGCTGTTTTTTCATTAAGGGCAATGTTTTTTACCGTCTCAAACATAAAATCGAGCGCTTTATGATCGGTAAATGCTTGCAGTACTTGCTGCCTAAACTCTTGTTCGGTGAGCTTTTCTTTAGCGCAAATAAAAGCCCAAGGTAAGACGATGGCATCTTTAATCAAATCGGCAATATCAAACACCAAGGCTCCCCTTCTGGTCTTGCCGTGCATCACGGCAAAACCGTGGGGTATGCCTAATACCCATAGGGTGGTTGCCGCTAACCCATAAGCGAGATAATTACCATGATTGAGAAAGTCGTTGGCCTTGTCGGTAGACTGATGCTGACGGGTAAAGTCTGACGTGTTAGTCACATTGGCGGCAAATTTGTAGAGCTGCTTGGTGAGCTGCGCTTCGGTTAACAAGAGATCTGACGGCTTAGCGGCGGTGATCATGCGTTGATCAAAACGCTGTAATGCAGCTTCAATATTGCTATCGCTAGTCGTAAAACCTGCTAATTTAAGATCCCTGTCTTTACCCCAAACATGATGTAAAAATTCAATCCGTGCTTGTTGAAATTGTTTGGCGGCATCGAGTCGTTTATTGTCATCAAACCAAAAACCCATCCAACCTTGTAAGTATTCCGTAGGGCGATATTCACTTTGTGGGGTAAACCATTCAATGGCATTGCCCATGTATAACGGTGTGCCTCCGCCACCAGAAAAACCAATCAATACGCCGGCTTGTGCCAACATTCTTACCGCAGCTTGGGTGATCGACGTACCATTGCCCAGTAACAGAACCGTGGTATTGGCAATGGGAATATTGAAGTATTGGTTTTCTTTCTTTGCCTCTGTCAGATACAACACCCGACCGTCTTTTTGCATCACTCGGCAATATTCGAGGTAATAGATGTTGGCACGCTTAGAGTGCAGTATCGCTTTGAGATCTGATGATGAAAAGTTATCCAATTTATCGGCCCGTATTATATTGTTGGGTGAGTAAGGTGCCACTTTACTGGGTTCCTAAGCCTTAACAATACTGTGTAAAATCTCAGGTAAAGTGACTTTACCTCGATGGTATGATTGATGATAAAAACGAGGTTAATGGTTTAAAAGCCACTTTTTGATGTCATCTTGGTTGACTAGAATTAATTGTTGGGCCTCTGGCGTGCCGTCTAACATTTTGGTATTGACCTGCAACTCCCGCAGCAAATAACTGGCCAGTGCGGCGCGGGTGTTAATAATGAGTTGGCCGCCTTCCATTTGATAGTCATGGGCTAGTACTGCTTTTTTTGCAGGGGATAAGCGTGGATCTGGCTGTAAAATAAGTGGGATGTAGGTTTGCCAGTCACGATCTAAGCTGGCGTCTTGGTAAGGCCCATCTACAATGTCTGCCACGCCTCTGAAGCGGCTTAATACTAGGTCACGGTATTGTTGTGATTTTTCGCAATAACCTCTTACATGCCAACGTAATCCTGTATTGACGAATGTATGAGGATGAAAAATACGCCCATCACTCTCTGGATTAGACAGGGAAATATAATTAGTTTCCATTCGTTTACGTTGCCGAATCGCTTTTACCAGTACCCTGATAACGTCGACTGAGACTCTGCGGGTGGGCAGGGCAAGATGGCTGACGTTAGCGGTAATGGGAGAGTGTTCATGAATTTGCTTTGTGTCAAACCACTGAAGATATTGATTAATGTCTGATGACATATAGTGTGCGATAAATGTTTTACTGGGCTTAAAACCATGGCTGGTTTGAATTAAGTTATCAGGAAACTGTTCATTGTAACGTTTAAAGTCTTGATAAGCCTGTTGGCGACTGATAGCAAATTGTTCAGTGAGTTGTTTATTCGTTACAGTGCCTTCCCACCATGCGACTAGTTCAATGAACAGTTTCCTCTGTTGTAAATTATTTGTAGCCATACCCTTCCTTAGGTTGTGTACACCAGAGTCAAATATCCGGACATATGATAAGCCTATGCTTTTATTAACAACTTAACGTTTAACAATATCACATTACAGGATATTTATGGCGAACACTAGACGGTTGTTTTTTGTTGCAGTGATAGAGCAATTAGCTGAACGTAAAAGTGAGTTGATTTAAAGAGTTGGTAAGATTAGTCACAGTTGAGGATTTCTAAGCTAGCTGCGCAGCAGTGAACCGGCCGGTGCTGTTATCTAATCCTCATGTGATTTTCTAAGCTGCCTGTGCGGCAGTGAACGTATAACGTTATCGGGTCCAGGTTCCTCGAGTTTTCTAATCTGCCTGTGCGGCAGTGAACCGTAGGAGGGGCTTCAGCCCCGATGCATATAGATTTCTAAGCTGCCTGTGCGGCAGTGAACGTACCAAACAAATTTACGCTAGTCGCTAGGCTTTTCTAAGCTGCCTGTGCGGCAGTGAACACCAAACTAAACCTACAACGGCCCAGCTCGCATTTCTAAGCTGCCTGTGCGGCAGTGAACTGCTTCGCGACGCGCTGTTATGAACACCGCCGTTTCTAAGCTGCCTGTGCGGCAGTGAACCGGGTAACACTAGAAACTTTAGACTCGGTGATTTTCTAAGCTGCCTGTGCGGCAGTGAACTGAATATCGATACTCAGGCCATATTTTTGGATTTTCTAAGCTGCCTGTGCGGCAGTGAACATTATTAACGTTAAGCTCTAGGTTTTCGACTCTTTCTAAGCTGCCTGTGCGGCAGTGAACGCGGACGCTTTGCAGTGCGCATATACGCTGGATTTCTAAGCTGCCTGTGCGGCAGTGAACCGGATACTGTTCTCGAGTATTACAAAATCGACTTTCTAAGCTGCCTGTGCGGCAGTGAACCCCAGAGTCGGTGAAAGCAAAATTTTCTGGATTTTCTAAGCTGCCTGTGCGGCAGTGAACCAAGGCGGCGCACTGGTTGTTGTTGTTCGGGTTTTCTAAGCTGCCTGTGCGGCAGTGAACTGCTAGCAATTCGGCGGCGCTGTTGTCTTCTGTTTCTAAGCTGCCTGTGCGGCAGTGAATGCAGAGGCTAGACGCATAGAAGACGCTCGACTTTTCTAAGCTGCCTGTGCGGCAGTGAACCCTACAGAGTTTCTAATAGAGTCGATGCGTGATTTCTAAGCTGCCTGTGCGGCAGTGAACTAATCAGCTAACGATAACCTCACAAGTTGAAATTTCTAAGCTGCCTGTGCGGCAGTGAACGAGATCAAAGAGTTCAATATGTTTGTCGGCACTTTCTAAGCTGCCTGTGCGGCAGTGAACGCCTATCCTCAACACTCACCCACTCGCTTTGTTTTCTAAGCTGCCTGTGCGGCAGTGAACAGGGGCGGCAGGGGCGCACGATGATGTGTACATTTCTAAGCTGCCTGTGCGGCAGTGAACAGTGTGAAGAAAAATACTTAACTTATGCTGCTTTTCTAAGCTGCCTGTGCGGCAGTGAACTAGGTGTGACATCGGTTAAATCTGCTGTGAGCTTTCTAAGCTGCCTGTGCGGCAGTGAACACTAGCATAGCAGCACAAAAATAAGTTACAACAAGTCTTTAGGTAAAAAATACCTATTTAACCTTCTAAAATATGACTTGTTGTAACTGATTGTTTTTCTTGTTGATTTTTAAATAGCGAAAAATAAGGGTTAAAACCAGTGTTTTTCAAGGGACTATGCCACTTCTGGGATGACTGAGCGGCATCTGGAATATCGCAGGCCATATAAATCAGATTCAAGAGGTGAACCTATGATAATAGACGATACCCAGGCCTTTTAATCAGCCTTATGATGGGCCGCAGGTTTGCGTAAACTGTAAACTGAAAAGTGTTAATCTTTCCTGTAGATAAACACTTCCTAGACCAGAGCGAAAAATGGCACATCTATCTTCTGAAACCTTAGTGGACGCGATCAAAAGTACCCAAAATATGAACCTGAAGGAAAAAGAACTCATCTGTGATGAGCTTTTTCGAGAGCAACCCAATCTCCTAGCCTCCATATTAGTACAACAACAAATGGGCAATACCGCAGAAGAGGTAGACGTTCTGCTCAATATTCTTATCGTTCTGCACATGGCCGTGAAGGGAGCTGGGGTAAAAATTAGCATGGTCACGGAGCTACAGCAGCAAGATCAACTGTCTAAACTGACAGCTTCCATTGCATTTTCCAGCGGAATGGACAGCCAATCAGTAAATAGCTCGATAACTCAATATATTTCCAATCATAAAGAGTCGATATTATTGGTGTTTGTGACCGATTCGATGAAGCGTGCAGGATTTTTTGAAAAAACCAAGGAATGCTCAAAATATCTAATATTCGCTGGCGTTAATTTGGTAAATTGTCTTTCTAATGCCATTGAGTTGGCAGCTTCTGAGTAGAAAACCGTGCTAGCCTGACAGCAAGGGAGTACATAGCATCCGGAATGCACATAGTATTCTAAGCTGCCTGCGCGGCGGTGAACGCGTGTGATTCATCGCAGAAGAGCTATCACGCTCAAGGTGATCGTGATAGCTATCTTGAAAAACACCGCCTGCATCAGTTTGGCCACAGGTAATATGATTTCAGCCCAGGGTGTTAATGAAACTCGCGGAACACGCCGGAAATAAATGACTTTTCACAGTAATGGCACTTCAGCTTAGCCCCGGCGCCCTCTTGCTTGATATTGAAACGACTGTCGACGGGCTCATTATGGCTGATACAGTTGCTGTTAGGGCAGGTCAATACTCCTGAGATGCGCTCGGGTATGGCCACTTTGAACTTATTGACCACTTCAAAATCTTCGATCACATTGATGGTCGCCTTAGGCGCGAACAGGGCCAACTGGTTGGCCTGATTTTGATCGAATACCGTGTGCTCAATCTTGATGATATCTTTCAAGGCGCCGCTACTGGTCGGCAGATTTAAGCCTATGGTGAGACGCTGCTGTCCCTCGAAGAGCTCAAAAAACTTCAGGATCTTAATCCCTTGCCCGGGT
Organism: Shewanella sp.; assembly: GCF_013214165.1. Taxonomy (GTDB): domain Bacteria; phylum Pseudomonadota; class Gammaproteobacteria; order Enterobacterales; family Shewanellaceae; genus Shewanella. The sequence continues at coordinate 13,709 of NZ_JABSSM010000023.1, forward strand.
GCGATATGGTCGATAACAGTACCATTTTCTATGGCTTCGACTTTTAGCTGCTTCTTCATGACTCATCTCCATACTCGTTGGTCAGCACTAAGGCAAGCAGCGCTTGGCGGGCATATACGCCATTTTCAGCCTGCTGAAAGTAATAAGCATAAGGGGTGTGATCTACATCTGTGGTGATCTCATCGACTCTGGGCAATGGGTGTAATACCTTAAGATTATCTTTCACTCCCTGCAGCATGTTAGCGCTCAAGATAAAACTGGATTTCAAATGCTGATATTCAGTTTCATCGAAGCGTTCCTTCTGCACCCGAGTCATATATAAGATATCTAAGTTATCGACTACGCCATCTAAGGTGTCATGCAGGGTGAACTTACAGCCTTGGGCTTTGAGATCGTCGATAATGTAATCGGGCATAGACAGTGCTGGGGGGGCAATAAAGTGGAACTCACAATCAAACAGAGACAATGCCTGGGTCAGAGAATGCACTGTACGACCATATTTAAGATCACCCACGAAGGCCACCTGCAGCTTATCTAAGGTGCCTTGGGTCTCATAGATGCTGAACAGGTCGAGTAAGGTTTGCGTCGGATGCTGATTCGAGCCATCGCCGCCATTGATCACCGGCACCGAAGAGAACTCACTGGCAAGACGGGCCGCGCCCTCTTGATTGTGACGCATGAAGAAAGCGTCGCAATAGGAGGAGATCACCTTTACCGAATCGGCCAAGGTTTCACCTTTCTTGCCCAAAGACGTGTTACCACTATCGGGGAAACCAATAATACTTCCCCCTAGCCTATGTACCGCGGTCTCGAAGGACAGGCGAGTTCGCGTCGAGGCTTCGAAGAAACAGCTGGCGATGACACAGTTTTTCAACAGTTCTGGATTAGGAGTTTGCTTCAGTGTATTGGCGGTAGAGACAATAAGTTCTAGTTCTGAACGTGAGAGGTCGGAGATAGAGATTATATGTTTATGATATAAGGGGTTACTCATTCTTGCAGTGTCCTGTTCCGATGATGAAATCGGGTGGGAATTGTACTCCTTTTCGGTCGATGAGTATATAGGCAGACACGCATTGAGCCCTGATGGTTAGCCACTGGCTTCCTGCCATAGACGCAAGCGATTATTTGAGCAAAAATACAACAAAAAAACCTGCTAGCAAGCAGGCCTATCTGGTCATGGGGGAAATAGGTGAAAAGCGCGTCGGGGGCTAGCTCATACTTACATATTCACATATGTAATCACACACAAACAGGGTTGTGCTACATCCCTCGCTAACCGCACTGTAAGCCCAGAAACTAACACGGTTGCTACTCATAGACGTGACATCAAAACTCACAAAACCAATCACTACCTAATGATACGCTCTTCACTATTTAGTATAGTCAATATTTAGCCAGTGTTACGTTTAAGAGACTAAATATTTCTATTAATGCCTAATTCAGAATACAGGAGCCGGCTCCCCTCGTTTCAATCCCCGCAGCAACGACTAAGCCTTAGCAGTTTAAGGCATCATAACAATGGGAGATTTAGCCATCGATGCGCTTTTCATTCTTCGATGAGTGACCGGCTAACACCAACAAACCGGCAAGAATAGCCAGATTTTTGATGAAGTTCTGCATCTCATGCGCCGCCTCGATACCGCTATAGTTCCAGAAGTCGTGAAGGCTGAAATTAATCAGAACCACGAGTCCAGCCAGCATCAGTGACACAGGCACTGTGTATCTATTAGCCATTAATGCCAGGGCTGCGAGTATCTCTAATGCCCCGGCCGTCGCCAGTAATACCGGGATCATCAGCATATTATGTTTAGCCATCAATGCCACATGCATGTCCCAGCTGACAAATTTCATGATCCCGGGTAACAAGAAATAGAGGGCTAACAATACTCTGCCACTGGTGATTAATGCTAGCTCCATGACCTTATCCTCTGCTGCTAATGATAGCTTGGCTTAATAGGCTAATCTGCTGACTCACACTCATCAGATTAGCCTAATGCCTTAATCGCGGTTATATCGAGCGCTCATTGACCGTCAGAGCCACATCGATATTACCTCTAACGGCATTCGAATATGGACATACCTGATGCGCTGTCTTGACTAATTGCTCTGCCTGCTCTTGTGGGAGGTCAAGCGTCACAGATAATGCCACTGTGAGTCCAAAGCCGCCCTCTTCTCTCACTCCAATCGCTACAGTCGCCGTCACGGGTGCCTGGCTTAGTGTGAGTTTGGTTTCCCCTGCGACATGTAAAATAGCATTGGAGAAACAGGCACTATAACCTGCCGCAAACAGTTGCTCTGGATTGGTCGACTCTCCACTGCCACCCATCTCTTTGGGATAACTGAGTGATAGGCGCAACTTACCATCGTCTGTTGCCACAGTACCGTTACGGCCCGCATTCGCTGTTGCTTGTGTTTGATACATTGCTTGCATAATTGGGTCTCTCTTCCTCTGCGCGTTCTCTGCTATGAGAGCGCTCTGATTTACATGCTAATTCTTGCGCTCAAATTAAATTGCACACAATTTAAGTTAAGATAACTCTAGCAGCATTCACCCTCCCTTACAACTAAATTGCGCACAACTTAAATTGCAATTAGGCTAATTGCCAAGTTAAGGTCAGCTGTAATGTTTATTAAGCGAATCGATTCAGCCATAGTTAAGCAATCGTTAAGCCTAATGACGCTAATATACTCTGGCACCGACTCATTGAAGCGGTTTAACGCCACGGTGAACGAGGTCATAGTCTCAATCCTTTAATCACAATCGCAGCTGATGCGGACAAGATAAACATTGGCTAATGAAAACTTTCAATCAGGAGTATAATTTGCCCCCTCTATATTCTCGTTCCCAAGTATTCGCTTCCGGTTTAGCTGCCAGTTTAGCCCTGGCCAGTCCAATCGCCCATGCAGGCCAATGGCATATCCAAGTCGATAATGACATCATCTTTGGTGATGATGGCAACTATACCAATGCCATCATTCTGGGCTGGGAAAGCCAAGCTGAGGCTGATTTGTCTTTTGCTCCCATGCCGGCTCAATGGCTTGGGGCACTCACCTTCTCACAAGCCGATGCTGAGCACGCTTGGGGCTGGAAAGTCAGCCAACAGATGTGGACACCAGGCATGATCGAAGTCGATGCACCTCAAGCTGAAGATAGACCTTACGCTGGCTATCTGGCATTTGAAGGTCATACGGCAACCTATTCAGCTAGATTAGCGCAAAAAAACTGGCTCTCATTGGGAGTTGTTGGTCCAGCATCTGCCAATGAGCAAGTTCAATCCTTTGTGCATAAGATCACGGGCTCCTCCGCTCCTCAAGGTTGGCAATATCAGGTCGAAAACCAACTGACGCTTCAAGCCGCCTATGAAATCGACAGCTTGTTCATGCGTGGAGCGGCATTTAATAATGACTTTCTCGGAGAGACCCAATGGGACATTGGCGGCTTTAGTCATACGCAATTAGGTAACTTTCGCAGCCAAGCAGATCTGGGCTTAAGCTTGAGATGGGGAAACGAACTGGCTAATTCATTCGGTCGACTGAGTCAACATGCTGGCCAGTATGGCAATCTGTCCGCCACCAGCAAAAGCAGCAGTTTCATGGTCTATAGCCGAGTCTATCTAGGTTATCGCTTCAATGATCTCACCCTCGATGGTTCTCTCCCCTATGATTCACAAGTCGAACTAGAAAACAGACAAGCGGGCATCAATACTGGCATTATCTGGGCCCATCCTGGCTGGTCTATTGCCTGGACGTTTAATTCCTATACCAAGGAATATAAGAGCGACACAGACAAGTGGCATGGCTATGGTTCGTTAGTGGTCAGTTGGAATTTATGATATTTACATTTTCGCTGATGATTAATCCCATCGAATAAATGAATCAGACTATTTTTCGTTCAACTCCACATACACATCTTCTGCGGCAACGACTCGATTGCGCCCCAGCGCTTTAGCCCGATAGACAGCGGCGTCAGCACGGCTAAATAGTTCGACAAATGTTTGCTCGTGTCTCATTAACTGAGCGACGCCAAAACTCGCAGTCACGCTTATCCCCATTGGGGCTAACGCTTCGATTTTTTCTCTTAATAACTCTGCCTTCTCGACAGCGCAATGGAGGCAGCAATGTTCCAATAACATCACAAATTCCTCGCCGCCGAAACGGGCCACCACATCTTCTTTTCGATTGTCATCCTTGAGTATTTTGGCGATAGCCTTGAGTACCAGATCGCCAGCATGATGGCCGAATTGATCATTGATATGCTTGAAAAAATCGATATCAATCATCAGCATCGATAACTGACTTCCATGCCTATCGACATAAGCCAATTTATTTGCCGCGGCTTCGATTAAGAAGTGGCGGTTATACAATTGGGTCAATGGGTCATGGAGCGCCATGTTACGAAGCTTATCACTTTGGTGCTTAAGCTTTATCTGCGTAGATACCCTAGCCTTCACTATCGCGGGACGTATCGGCTTAGCGATGTAATCCACCGCACCGAGTCGCAAGCCAAATTCCTCATCTTCATCTGAGTCTCGACCTGTGACAAAAATAATCGGAATATCTTTGGTATTTGGATTCTGTTTAAGTTGACGGCAAACTTCGTAACCATTCATCTCTGGCATGATCACATCGAGTAGGATCAGATCGGGAAAGGGTGGATTTTGGGCAAGTTCGAGACAACGTTGGCCATTCATGGCGATTTTCAATCGATACTGATGCTTTAAGCATCCGGCCAACAGTTGAATATTGGTGCGAGTGTCATCGACCAATAGAATCGTTGCTTTTTCAGCCATTGACTATTTCCTTAGATGGACTCGAGTCAGTATCGACAAGATAGATGGAGAGCTCAGTCAAACATGCACTCGCTTGCTCATGTTCAAAATTGGCCAGCCGTTGTAGCAGGTGATCAAACTTCTGCTGCAACTCGGGGCGCTCACTGGCTCTTTTTAGATGACCATAATCCGCTACATCTATGTAGCTGCCTTCGCTGAGTTTTGCTGAGATATCCGCTAAGCTTTCTGCAATCAACTGCTCACTTGCACGGGTTAGCGGGATCTCTTCACCTCTAGGCTTATCATACTGTTTAACCACTGACATTAATTCGTCGTATCGGGTCTGTAACTCGGGGAGTTCTGCGCGGATTTGAGCTAGCTTGTTCTCTTGTGCAGCTTTCTCTATCCTCGCTGCACAAGCTTGCAGTTTACTGCCGCTAAGGTTTGCCGCTACGCCTTTTATGGTGTGGGATATTTGCCGCAGTTGATCGATATCCCCTGCTGCATTGGCCTCCATCAGGGACTCGATACGCTTAGGCATATCCTCTGAAAAAATATCCACTATGGCATTAAACAGAGACTCTTTTCCCATGGAACGCGTTAGTAGCGACTCCTTATCCCATATGGTTTTGTCGACCCAAACACTGACTTGTTCATGCTTAGGCTCCTTGATATTTATCTCAGCTATCAGGTCGGTGTGTCTCTCGGCTTTAATATCAGGTATTGCGCTGATTACAGCAGATGTTGTGGCTGATACATCTTCATTGCAGTCGTCTTGATTGAGAATCCCATCGTCAGACTCAGCTTGGGGAAGCCAATGTATGAGTTTATCGAGCAGTTTATCGGGATTTATGGGCTTGGGCAGATAATCATTCATCCCCGAATCGATGCACTTTTCTCTATCCCCCATCATGGCATTCGCCGTCATAGCCACTATGACGATGTCTTTATTTGCGGCTCCTGCATTGCCGGCGCGGATCACACGCGTGGCTTGATATCCATCCATCTCAGGCATCAGACAATCCATCAAGATCAGAGCGAAAGGAGCACCGACTGCATTTTTTAGCTTATTTAATGCTTGCAAACCATTTTCGGCGACGACCACATCTAAGTTAAAATTTTCTAAAATCCCCATGGCTACTAATTGATTAACATAGTTATCCTCAACCAGGAGGACACGGGTATCATGAGACCATGTCGGTATCTTGAGTTTGTCAGCTTGATGGTGTAACGCCTGAAGATAATGATGGGTCACCAGAGGCCGGGCATTTTGCAGTGCCTCACCGTCATCGGCGACGACGTTGAGTGCATCGAATAGATCTGAGGTGGTGGTTGGTTTAGGGAAATAGCCACTAAAACCGAGTTCCGCAAAGAAGCTGGCATCCCCCATCTGAGACATTGAGGTCATCATTACCAGCTTGATTTGAGCAAACCTGGCATCGGCTTTTAATCTCTGTCCAAGTTCGGCGCCATCCATTGCTGCCATCTGCATGTCTAAGAAGGCAACATCAAATTTAAGACTGCCAGGCTCTTTATCTCTTTGAGCGCATATATCCAAGGCTTCTTGGCCGCTGCAGGCCTCAACCACAGTCGCCCCCCACAGTTCGAGTTGATCGCGGATCACTTCACGGTTAGTCGCATTGTCATCGACCACCAACAAGTTGAGTTGGTTAATATCGACCTTAGGGATCACTAGCGTCGACCTAGTACTCCTGCCCAGTAAAACCTTAAATTCAAAACGACTCCCTTCGCCATAAACACTGCTCACTGACACGTCTCCGCCCATCAGACGCGATATTTTCTGCACGATGGCGAGTCCCAAGCCAGTGCCGCCATATTTTCTGGTGGTTGATGCGTCTATCTGACTAAATGATGTAAATAAACTATCGATTTTATCCGCGGGGATCCCTATTCCGGTATCCGACACGGAGCAGGTTAACCACCAATGCCCCGCATCAGCAGGTGTGAGCTTGGCTCTCACCACCACCTCACCTTGCTGAGTAAACTTAATCGCATTACCGGTTAAGTTGGTGATAGCCTGACGCAGCCGACCAGGGTCTCCGGTTACCATAGAGTGTTCGACCCCTTTGAGATCTAAAATCAGTTCCAAATTTTTATCTTGAGCTTGGTGAGCGATACCTTCGGCAAAGTCGCCAAGCATTCCCCTCAAGTTGAAATCTATCTGTTCCAGCTCTAACTTGCCGGCATCGATTTTTGAATAATCTAATATGTCGTTAATCAACGAAAGCAAGGATTGTGCACTGGACTGAGCTATGTTGACACGACGGGTTTGATACTCGGTCAACTTGGAGTTAGATAACAGACCCAACATGCCGATAACGCCATTCATGGGGGTGCGGATCTCGTGGCTCATGCTGGCGAGAAACTCACTCTTAGCCTTAGTGGCTTGCTCGGCCTCCTCTTTCGTCTGTAACAGGGCGTTTTGGTTGGCTGTTCGCTCGGTAATATCCCTAAAGCTCCAGACTCGACCAAAATACTCACCATCGATTTCCATGGGGGATGAGGCACGCTCGAAGACGCGTCCATCGATAAACGCTATGGTATCGAATGCCTCTAGTTCCCGGTTCTGATAAATTTCTTCGACGCGTTTAAGGAAGAGCTCTGGCTCTTTTAACAAGCCCTTAATTTGCTTTAATATGACTCTGTCGTTAATCCCTTTATCGAGTAACTCTTTAGTCACTCCCCAGAGATGTGCGAACTGACTATTAGTCCTTAAAATCTCGCCATCACTACTGGTCACCAAGATACCATTATCGGTCGACTCCAGTGTGGCATTCATCAGAGTCAACGCCTCTTTAACCTCTAACTCCTTACGCTTTCTCTCGGTGATATCGGCTCGAATGGCAATATAGCTCTTAGGTAAATTCCTCGCATCTTTCAGGGCCATGATGGTGGTATCGACCCAGTAAATTTCACCGTGTTTATTACGATTACAGATCTCGCCATGCCATACCTTGCCCTTAGACACGGTCCGATACATCTCAGAAAAAAATTCATTTGGATGCAAGCCCGAGTTAAGGATACGATGATTCTGGCCAACGAGTTCATTGACTCGGTAACCACTGATCTCGGCAAATTTATCATTGGCATAGGTGATGGTCCCTTTCAAATCAGTCACTGCAACGATCGCATGCTGATCTAAGGCAAACTTATGTTCCTCCAGCGAATCCATCGCCTCCATGAGCTGGCTATTTACCTTCATAAGCGCCTCTTCATGACGCGCTTTGGCTTCGAGCATATGATTAAACGCATTGGCTAACAGGCCAATTTCATTCTTGCCTTTTACATCCACCAGAGTCAGGTCTTCTCCTGCGGCGACTTTACGACTGGCTTCGGCGAGCTTAATAATCGGCCGGGTGATCTTTCGAGCGATAAACACCGAGGCAAGTAGCACGCCCATCGCGGTTAGCAGCACTAATAAGAGGGTGATTTTTCTCAACCAGTTACTGGCTTGTAACGTCTCTTCGCTATCTATCTCACTGATCAATAGCCATTCTATGTTGGCAAGTTTAACCGTATGATATAGCCCTATCACCTCTTTGCCCGAAGGTCCGATATATTCATAAGCTATGCTCCTTTTACCTCCTGCGCTATCTATGCCAGCATTAGCCCCTCTGCCCTGCCAGGCGATAAAGGGACGCGTATTAATTTGTCTCTGTAATACCTGCTGCCAATTATCTTTTATTGGCGTCCTGAGAATGCCATCTTGACCAATAATGTAATGCGTTAAAGAGCTAGATTCTGATATGGTCGAGTGCAGCATATTGAATATTTTGTCGAACTTTAATTCGATGACATAGACTCCGATGGAACCGCCAAATTCATCGAGAACGGGGGCTGAGATAAAGCCTGTGATTTGACCTTGGCTCAATGGGCTCCGCTCCAGACCTGAGAAGTTAGCCAAACCTGAGTCCATGGTCACGGTTAAACTTTGGGTAAACTGCGAGTCGACTAGATTGGCCGAAAAAACATTTTTGCCTTTAGCATCATTACTGATCACCGAGTAAAGAATGTCACCATCGAGATCGATCAAAAATATATCGCTGATATAATCATATTGACGACTTAATACGATCAGATCGTTCTGCAGACCATCGACACGCTTGGTCCAGTCGTAACTCGTGACATATTCGCTAACGGGTTTACCGCTGGATTTTTTGCCCTCTGTGAGCGAACTCAAGATAAGTCCCGCATTGATAGATTCGGCTTCGACATTAAGATCTACCATACGATAATTAAACCAGCTCTCGATGGACTGTACACTCAGCAGCGAAGACTGAGTTAACTCCTCTTCGGCGGCATCGACCAGACTCTGCTTGGCCTGCTGATAACTGAACCAAGCCACTATCGTTAGAGGCAGTAAGGATAAGAGCAAGAACCAGAGAGTCAGGTTAAAGCTCAAAGAGCTTAACTTGTTGACCTCTTTTATCGGCGCATGTATGAACTCATCTTGCATCGGCGACTCCACGCTAGCGATTCACTTGGGCCTGGCTCATGGCGGCTAAGTCATGGCGGCTAAAATTCTCATCGGCAAAATCTTCAATATCGATAGCCTTGCTGATGATGCCCCCCTCTACCGCCAGATCCATGATCAATTTCAGACCCGGCTTATCCACATTCAGGTTTTGATAATTAATCACTCTCAGATCGGGATCAAGACTCGCGATAATGGCTTCACGGGTATGAGCAGGTATATGCTTACGCACTAACTTGACTATCTCCTCTAATGCTTCTCCCCCTTGAGTACGGGCAAGCTCGATATCCTCTCCCGCCTTATGAATATAATTCATCACTTCATGAACAGCCTGACGCTTATGCTTAATTGCAGCATCGGTCGCCAGGGCAATACATTCCACATGACCATGCTCCCAGGGCATCACATCTTTTGAATACCAGGCTACATGGCCAAAGCCTCCTGTCTCGACCACATCGGCCCAGGGTAAAGATTGCTCGAAAGCGGCAGCTTGGGCTCTATTGCTCTTACTCTTGATGAAGCTGGGTGATTTAGGCGGCGCGACGGCTATCGCCAGCACATCAGAGCCTGAATTAGGCGTTAAACTCATGGTGAGTCCGTGCTCTTTAAGATAGCGATATAACACCACAGTATGAGTCGACAACAGATGAGGCATACCGATTTCGGTTGCGCGGCCTGTGGACTCAAATACTTGCTTCAATGCCTTGGCAACCTTGTCATCGGGCTTTCTTTCATGCCTCACAGCGGGAAGCTTGACCTGCTCATTTAGCAGATCGTTGATTGCTAATGCATTTCCATCTCTGTGCATCAAGCCTATCCATCTGAAATGCGGTTTATCGCTGAACATATCCATCGCCAATGGGCTCATCACATAGGCCATATCGACTTCACCGGATTGAAAATATGCCCGCAATAGATCCCAGTTTTTCATCTGCTCTAGTTGATAATCGGCGTACTTCATCTCTTGGCGGTAGCGCTCATAGGCCACGATCGATGCATAATGATCTGCAAGAGGAATATACAGTGCCTTGATGACTTTTTTATCGGCAGCACTAGCCGACACAGCCAAGACAAAAAAGAGTGTGATAACAAACGCTAAATAGGTGATGAATCGATGTGGCGAACGAACACTAGCTGGCATGCGTCTCTCCTTGACTCGTGATGATAAGTAACTGCATAGCAGTACTCACAGAGCTTAGTAGAGCATCGTCAGTTTTTCACGAAGAAAGAGGAAAAAATACGCCATGAAGCTTAAGGTAAGTCATTACATTAAGTAAGGTAATGCTTGTTTGGGAACTCACCGATGAATAACTTATGCATGAGTACGGGTAGGCTGAAATATATGCAGAGCATGCGGCGTCAACGTCGAGTTAACTAACAACCGCTATCGATAATAGTAAACATGGGGTGCTCGCCAGCTGCATTTACACCTGTATATTCTAGCATGCAGAGACTATCCACTGACAAGCCTTTGGGAACAAATGACACATACATGTCTATGCCATGAGTCATAACCCCCCAATCACCGCGAACCACTTCTGAACTATCGATTAAATGTGCCGCATCAATATCTAAAACACTTGTGATACTGTTAAAAATTATATTACTTTCAGTATCTATCTTTTTTGCTCCTTGAGGTACACCATTCAAGCTCGTTGGGATGTAACCATAAGCCAGAATAACCTCAGCAGCACCGAGATCGACATTAGCGACAGCTTGGGTTTCTTTTCCTTGAATTAGCGCCTTACTGTAAGCCAATGCATTACCGCTTGAAATTGCACCTTGTAAGCCTCGCAACACAGAAAGGTGAGCATCGCTCTTCAAGTTGATGAATTTCGGTGCAGCAACCACAGACAGTATGCCAAGTATAATGATAACTACAACGAGCTCTATTAATGTAAAACCCGCATTGAGCTTGATTCGATTAGATGCATTCATACTATAACTTGCCTATCCTGTCTTTACTTTTCCACACAGTCTTCGTGAAGAGATGATTAAAGAAGATCAATACTACATAAGTATTCGGATTTTTATAAGTAAAACGAAATAATCAGAGTGATATACACGCCTTCATCTAATAGATGAAGGCGCTGTTTAACTTATGCAATTTGAATCGCAAATTGCGAACCGAAATAACAAAAAAACACAATGCTATAAAAATCAAATAATTACATAATGGCACAGCTCATGCACTTCATAGTTAAACCTGTTTCATATAGGGACAAACTATGAAATATCTCGCTCCTCTGCTTCTCCTTGCTGCCTTATCTATCTTCGCCAATGATGGCATTGCAGCCGAGTTTGAGTCATGTCCGACTCAGGCTTTCATCATACAAACGCCTTCTTCTGTTCCCATTGCCTACGGTGTCGAACTCGCAACGGGTAGCTATGTGATACTTTCAGACAACATGAATCGCCTCGCTTCCTATAACGGAGTGGGATTTAATTATCACGATAACTATATCTATGGCTGGGACTATGAAGCCAGTACCTTAGGTAAAACGGGTGATGACTATATGATCACCCCTCTCACCATTACTAAAGATGCCGATGCGGCGGCTGCGGGTAACTTTTTTGTCGGTGACATCGCCATCAATGAAAATGTCTGGTATGGATATAGAAAAAATAAGGGTCTGTTTAAAATCCCCTTAGATGACCCAAGCCAGTATCCAATGACACTCGTTACCGGCAGTGCAATTAACGCGACCTATAACATTACCGATTTTGCCTTCCACCCTAGTGATGGTTATATCTACGCCGTCACCAATGGCTATAATGCCAGCCTGCTTCGCATCGACCCATTTGACGCATCCGCCACCAACCTCGGTGTTGTGGTCGTCTCGACAGGGTCAAAATTCACCTTCGGTGCCCAGTTCTTCGATCCCGACGGCACGCTTTACATGAGCAATAATAGCGACGGTAAGATCTATCGCCTGGATGTTAATGATTCCCCTCCCCTTGCCGATATCTTTGCTTACGGCCCTTCATCGTCGAGTAATGACGGTGCCCGCTGCGCCTTGGCAGAAGTCCCTGTGGGAGAAAATGTTGATTTTGGTGATGCGCCCGACACCTATGGCACTTATATGCAGTCCAATGGCGCCAGGCACTCCATCATAGATGACTTCTATCTAGGTGCCACTGTCGACGGTGAGGCCAATGGCTACCCGACGCCACTGTCAGACGACTATAGTGACGGCATAGATGATGAGGATGGCATCAGTTTCCCTACCGGTTTTGAACTAGGTGAATCTGCCGTCATCCTGGCTACCGCAACCGGGAGTGGCGGTTTTCTCAACGCCTGGTTTGACTGGAATAAAGATGGTGTTTTTGACAGCGACGAACAGGCTATCACAGGCCATGCGCTCTCCCCCGGCAATAACAGCGTCAATTTAGATGTGCCTACATGGGGAAAAACCGGCCAAACATGGGCTAGATTTCGCTTCAGTAGCCTGGCCGATATCGGTCCTACCGGGGGAGCCGGAGATGGGGAGGTCGAAGACCATCAAATCAGCATGACAGAAAGCGGCGTTACCATTAACTACTACCCTTCATCGTCAACGTTTACCTCAATAGTGTTTGAAGATCTTTACCCCACTCAAGAAGATTACGACATGAATGATGTCATTTTCCATCTAAGACTCATCGAGTACGTCAAATATGGTCAAGTCAGGCGGGTAGAGTTTTTAGCTAAGTTAGCCGCGGCTGGAGCCTTTTATCACAACGGCTTTGGCATTCAGCTGCCGGGGATCGCGATGAGCAACATCAAGGAAAATACCATCGAATGGAGTATTGATGATGTTACACAGAGTGCTTCGCCCCTGGAAAGCGAGCAAACCTATGGGGTATTTATTCTAGCCCAAGACCTGTGGGATTATATTACCCTCTCGACCGGCTGTGAGTTTCTTCGTTCGGAGTCGGGGTGCGGAGCCAGCTACCGCACCACTTGGAAGATGGTTATCCCCTTCGTCAATGCGGTACCTGAATCACAGATGCCAGACTTTCCCTATGACCCTTTTATCTTTGCTACGCCAGAAAGTGACCATGGCCGGGCAGCAAAGGCTGTTGTCGGTGAGCATCCCGGACGTAAGCTCGAGATCCACCTCAAAAATAAAGCCCCTACTGATAAATTTGATACCGCCTATTTTGGCTCTAAGGAAGATAGGTCCGTACCCAGTCAAGGACTCTATTTTCTCAATGAAGATGGTATGAGTTGGGCATTAGAGGTGCCTACCAGCTGGAAGCACCCATTAGAAAGACAACGTTTAGACGCTTGCTATCCTGAGTTTATCGACTTCGCGGCAGATAACAGCGGGAACACTAATCTCAACTGGTATCTCAACCCTATTACGGCGCTCATTTTCCAAGATTAGTGCGACCTAAATTATCACCATGGCCAAATACCAGTTGCATCAAGTAACTGACCATAAATTTAATGGAATTGATATAAGTAGGGAAAGAGGAGATGAATATGAAAAACTTCACAAGATTGACGCAGATAAAATGCTATTTATTACTGTTTATTTTCAGTAGCCTGTCAGCTTGTGGCGGTGGTGGCGGAGGAGGAGATGAAGGCTCTGCCACAGAAACAAGCACCCCGCCTCCAGTCACACCTCCGGTCACGACACCAGCCAAGCCGACCTCGTTAGATGATCTCGTTATTGACCCCAATAATGTCTTGCAGAGTGTGTTTCAACTTGCCATCGATATCAATATCGATTCAAACAAACGCGCCTATTTTTCCTTGTGTGATGAATTTAATGGCAGTAATAACGCGTACTCGGTGAACTTTGATTCCTGCCAATTTCGCGGCCCACTCGATGAGGGGAGGCTCACGACAAAAATCAAGGTGGCGAATCATCAGGATACCTTGATTGCCGTGCTATGGTTTTATGATACTAGCGAGCCACAATACCAAGTTTGGCAATATGATACCGGGCTTGAGCAACAGATGTTAAGCATAAATTAATAAGGCGCTACCACAAGCAAGCGCCGCTATCTGGCGGCGCTTGCTATTGCTGATAAGAGTATGCCAAAACTGATAAAACGCTTATCTGATGGCGCTAATCCGTTAAGTTAACCTTGGGTTAGCCCCTCATCACTCAGGCTCCTATTCGATGCTAATGCTAGACTCTCATCTGAGTCAGTTCTGGAATTTGAATCCAAGTCATTTACAGCGGCCTGCGGTTGACTAAACAATGAGCAAGCGACCGTGACAAACAGTATCACTGTGATGGTCAAGCCTATCTGTACTCCGGCAACGGCTAGGAAACCCGCATTTAACGCCGTCACTATCTGCTCGTGGAAAAGCACCCAATCGGCGAAAATGGTGCTAAGCAAGACGCCAGCCGTGGCGATGAGTGAAATAAACAGCATTTTTCGCTTATCAGACACACACCAAGCCAGCACCAGATAGAGTGCAAGACTCGCCATAAAACTGCTCATCATCAAGTCGTCTCGCCCAGCCACGCCAAGAGGCAGTATTCGTTCAAATAAGAATGCCATAGCCGTGGCGAATATGACTCCCATGGTCGAGCCCAACGTCATGCTATTAACCAGTGCGATACTCTTAGGCGATGACAGTCTCTGTTGCAAGCGTTTCTCGACCCAGAGTAGATTGCCACTGACGATAAGCACACACACGCCCATGCCAAGTAGTAAATAGATCAGCTTAAGATCCGTGCCCGCATAGTCACCAAAGTGCAGCGTGGTAAGGACAATTCTCCCGGTTGTCATCGTATTGGGAGTCTCTGGCGCCCGTGAGAACAAGGTTTCGCCACCATCTAAGGCAAAAACCTGCTCGACAGGACTGACAAATTTGCCAGCTTCACTGCCAAAAATATGTAGCAGTGCGCTACTATCACCATAGTTATAGGCGCGAATGACTCTCGGTGACTGACCAAAATCTGCAATATGCTGAGCCACTAAGCTATCAACTTCTGCACGGGTATCGAGCGGCTTATCCAGCCACTCTGGCATCTGCTGAGTATAGCCAGCATCTTTGAGTAACGCTTGTTGATCTCCCTTATAAAGGACTAAGGCGAACGCGATTTGATAGATGATAACCAGGTTAAATATCAAGCCTGTGATGGCATACATCAAGGTAAAAGGCAGGGTCATCACCCCGATGACATTATGCATGGTCAGCAGCTGATCTCGCCGTCCCTCCTGAGTACGATAGAGGAAGAACTGCCTGAATAGCTTGCGTGCATGGATGAAGATCCCCGCCACCAGTGCGAAAAAGAAAAATAGGGCCACAAAACCTATGATATAACCGCCATTGGGAATATTAAGATTGTAATGCAACTGGTAGATAAAATCGGCCAGATAGAAGTCATCGATATTTGCCACCACCTCACCGGACACAGGATCCATCAAGAGTGACACATAATCGATGTCCATCGTCGCATCTTGGGGCAATACTATGTCCACATAGACCTTGTAGAAGGGCATTTCGGCAGTCGGAGACACTAGCGTCAAATGCTCCTTGGCATTGAAGGGACGGTCCTTGATTGCCAATGCCATGATCTCACTGGGAGACAAGACCTCACCTTGGGCAGGCGTATGATGTGGCAACACAGACCAGAGGTATATTTCACTGCGAAATAAGCTTATCGAGCCCATGAAAAACACGATAAACAGCAAGCCAGAGATGATCAATCCCAGCCAACTGTGAGCCTGAGTTAAACGCTTTAAAAATTGTTTATTCATAATGACTTAATTTAATGGGTTAGGTTTATTGAGTTAGGTTTAATATGCTGTTGTTCACTTGACCTGAGTTTAGCCCTGTCAAATTTAACTGAAAAAAAACAGCGTATTGAAGCCGACAGACACCAAGAGTAAGCTGCCACAACGCCGCCAGGCGTGCCAGCCTGAATCACTGGCATAACACCAGATCATGGCACTCACCCAGAGTGGAAAGGCCATCAATAATCCGAGAAATAGTCGGGTGTCTACGTCCAATGGCAGCAGATGATTGAGATTGAGCATGACCGATATCGAGACAAGACAACCACCGAATATGGCGGCCAACGTTTTAGGCCACATGTTGATCTCCTAGCTGAACCACAGCTAGCCAAAAAACCAAGTTGACACAGCACAGGGGGGCCAACTTAGCCTTAACATGCCCAAGTTGTAATACTAAGCTCAGCCAGATAAACATGGTAAACGCCAATACCATCAGCGCCGCAGCAATCGGGTTATAGATATAGGTTAACGACCAGATACTGGCCATAAAGCAGCCGATAAAAACGGAGATGGAAAAGAACTTCATCAAAGGTTTAGCCAATAAACCTTGATGCTTACTGGACAGCAATGCGGTTAAACATCCAATCCAGAGTACGACTATGGTTACACTCATCTTAATATATGCAAATAGTTATCATTCAGGTAGCCGGCGAGCCTAACATCTTTCACAAACCTTTCATTAAAATTTACATTACAGCCCGCACATCTATGGCCCGTCAATGGATACGAGGCATATTAGTGTAAATACTCTTACCCTTTTCGTGAAACATCCCCCGAGTGGACGGCGAACTTAGGTTCTACCTATCGCAGTGACTCAGGCTTTTTCGCTAACGTAAACATCAACTATGCAGATGCATCATCAGCCCTAAATAACCCCGAAGCATCAGGACTTAAATACGATCCTGAGAACGATGCAAAAACCTTGGTCAATGCGCGTGTCGGCTATGAATGGGATAACTTCTCAGTCTACGCTTTAGGCACCAACCTGTTAGACGCTGAATATGTCGCGTCAGCTGACACCGGCTATGGGATCCAGACCTTAGGTGATCCAAGACAATTGACCCTAAGAGTTGAGGCGCAGTTCTAACCAGGACGAGTCAGTTTAATGATTAAACTTAGCTAAGCTAAATGAGCAGCAAGGGCTGCTCATTTTTATTTCTGAGTCAGGCTGCATTTACGAGTTTATTCCCCTAGTCATTCGATGAAACTAAGTGGAGAGATGAAAAGTTTGATCAAAGATACTGAACACTATGTCATTGAAAATCTGTGACATGGTTAACTTGATACATTAAAACTAAGTAAACCAATCCTTTTACTCACTCTATTCAATAAAAATTAACCCTAAATATAAATAATTAATATCTCAGCGCACACGTGTAAGCTAATGAAAAATCAGAATATAACTTTCACAGTAAATGAACGATTCAAACAAACGTTTAAATTACTCGTTTGGAGTTATTGATCTACGTTTGATTTTATGTCGTAATGTGATCTGAATTTCTGGTCGGATGAGTGAAGAAGATGAGCATAAGAACCCAATTAAAAAAAATAATGCCGAGTATTTCTACCACAGAGCAAGAGGCTCTCGATGCCGGCGATGTATGGTTAGAGGGCTCTATCTTCCAAGGCAAACCTGACTTCGCAGCACTGAGAGATATCCCGGTCGCTGCGTTAAGCGCCGATGAACAGGCCTTCCTCGATGGTCCTGTGACCACCTTGATAGAGATGATCGATGACTTTGCTATTCAGGGTGATAAACATATTCCGGATCACATTCTTAGCTACCTTAAAAAGAACAAATTCTTCTCTCTGATCATCCCAAAATCCTACGGTGGACTCGAATTTAGCCCTTACGCCAACTCGACCATAGTCGCCACCATATCGGCCAAGAGCTCGGCCGTAGCCGTGACTGTCATGGTGCCTAACTCTTTGGGCCCAGGCGAGCTATTGATGCATTATGGTACCAGTGAGCAAAGAGATTACTGGCTACCGCGCCTGGCTAATGGTCAGGAGATCCCGTGCTTTGCCCTAACGAGCCCGGAAGCTGGCTCCGATGCCGGTGGTATCCCGGATGTAGGCATAGTGACCATGGGTGAATTTGAAGGTAAGCAGGTTCTGGGTCTGTCGATCACCTGGGATAAGCGCTATATCACCTTAGCCCCTATCGCCACAGTGCTTGGACTGGCTTTCAAGGTTCAAGATCCACAGGGTCTGCTTGGTGGCAAGGAAAACCTGGGCATTACCTGTGCGCTGATCCCTAAGTCTCACCCAGGGGTACAACTTGGCAATCGTCACGATCCTATGGGCGTTAACTTCTATAACGGCACCACACGCGGCGAAAACGTATTTATCCCTATGGATTTCATCATAGGTGGCCAGACTAAAATTGGCCGAGGCTGGGCCATGCTAGTTGCCTGTCTTGGCGCGGGTCGTGGCATATCCTTACCTGCCCTTGGCGCTGCGGTGAGCCAGTGCTCATTTAAGTCTTCGGCAGAATATGCCGCCGTTCGTGAGCAATTTGGATTATCTATCGGCAAGTTTGAAGGTATTCAAGAGAAACTTGCAGACATTGCCGGTAAGACGTATCTGCAGGAATCCATGCGAGTGCTGACCACAGAAGGCCTTGGCTTAGGCCTTAAGCCTTCGGTGGTCACTGCAATCGCCAAATATCATATGACCGAACTTGGCCGAGACATACTCAACTCAGCCATGGACATTCAAGCCGGTAAGGCCATTCAACGTGGTCCACAAAATACCTTAGCCTCGGCTTATGTTGCCCAGCCTATCGCCATCACAGTCGAAGGCGCTAACATTCTTACCCGTAACCTGATGATCTTCGGCCAAGGCGTGATGCGTTGTCACCCTCATATGCAGAGCATGGTCGAGGCGATTCACAGCGAGCATAAGAATGCCGATAAGGTGTTTAACAGCATATTCCGTAAAACAATAGCTTACAGCGTCAACAACAGTTTGCGCGCATTCCGTTTGGGCCTACTGCCATTTACAGCTCCTTCGAGCTCTAAGCTAGCTGAAGTCGCGACATACGAGAAATCGGTCAACAAGCTGGCTTCGAAGCTCGCGGTTTACGCCGACTTCTCCTTGCTGGTACTTGGCGGAAAACTCAAGCAAGCCGAGATGCTCTCGGCGCGCCTGGGTGATGTGATGAGTTACTTGTACGCTGCCATGGCGTCGATTCGTTATTACGAACAGAAACTGCCAAGCGAGCAAAGAGCACAAGCGGCGCCTTACTTTCACTATGCGACCCGTTGGTCTCTGTGTAAGGCAGAAGCAGCACTGCTTGCCTTCCTGGAGAACTTCCCGTCGTCGCCAGTGCGTAAGCTAATGCGTGCATTAACGGTGACTTACTCGGCTAAGATGCCGAAAGTGAATGATAACCTAGTCAGAGAGCTTGCCGAGCAGGCCCAGCTCAATACCGAGTTCAAGAAGAACCTGACTCACTTGATTAAGCCTGTTGTCGGTGATGGTAACTACATCAACGAGCAAGCCTATCTGGCTAAGATGGATTGCCTCGAGTTACTGGATAAGGTGAAAAAAGGGCTTAAGGCACGTGCATTCAAATCAGGCACTCGCTTGCCTATCACACTCGATAATGCCCTTGCTGCTAACGTCATCAACGCCACCGAGCACAAACAATTGCTCAGCTACAACCTCAAACGTGAGCGCGCGATCCGCGTCGATGAGTTCGATTTTAATATGAACTTAATTAGTGACAAAGCAGAGCTAAAGATAGCTAACTAGGCTCATTGTTCACTATACAGCGAAGAGATGCAGCCCAGTGGCTGCATTTTTTATGGACTCCCTTAAAGGAAACCTGTTTCAGCCATATATTGATGAACGGTAATTGTCATTTTCATCATGCTTAAATTTTGATTCTGCACCAGTTCCCCATTAAATTGCCTTTAATAGGCCTATCGATATGAATTATCATCATACCAACGGAATGGCCTTCAGCGTCATATTCGACGATACGACCTCAGTCCTCTGGTTGAAGTTTTTCTTTCCGCTATCCAGAGCAACGGTCTGCTTCTCCTCGACATTGAGATGCTGTCGGTTAATATAATCTCAAGATTTTTCTTAAAGCCCTACAGCTGAGCTTAACGGGATGCATGCAGTAATCAAGCATCGCCTGTCACGCCGATAAGAAGCTAGCGATATCACTAAAAAGTTAGTCATGCTGGGTAACGGATTTTACCTGATACTGACATGCATTAATCTACAGTTAAGCATATTATGAAGGTTAACGGGCAAACGCTACACACTAGATATTTCGCGGCTTCGGTGACTTTTACGCCAACGGCTTCGATTGCAATGTAGAGGCTGGCTATGATCACAGAGTCAGAGCATTTACAGCCGACTATGGTTTCGACCATGGGCGTGCTTTCACCCGGGCTTACTACTCCTTAGCCGCTAAGTTACAGAAGGCCGTTACCGTGCCGTGTGGGGATGAAGGCAGTTGGGTCACAGGTGCCACCTGGGATGTCGATGGCGATCTGATAGCTTGACGTAACGAGTCGAGTATCGAGCAATAGAAAGAGAAATAGTACTCATGAGCTTTTGGAATCAACAGGGCCTTAGATATGAATCCTTCACTAAATATAAATCTGCATATGGATTTTTCACAGCGAGTCGTTATCGACAGTAATGATATGGACTGGCTTCCCAGCCCTCTTGAGGGAGTCACCCGTAAGCCTCTGGCAAGGGAGAACCAAGAAAGCGGTCATGCCACCAGCCTAGTGCGTTATCAAGCCGGATCACATTTCAGCGCTCACAGCCACCCAATGGGTGAAGAGATATTTGTGTTAGAAGGCACCTTTTCCGATGAGACCGGTGACTATCCGGCGGGAACTTACATTCGTAATCCGCCAGGCAGCAGTCATAGCCCGTTTAGCACGAATGGCTGCACCCTTTTTGTCAAACTCAACCAGTTTAATATTCGAGATACTCAACAAGTGCGCGTCGACACCAAGAGACAAACATGGCAACAAGGTATTGGAGGACTCGAGGTCATGTCACTGCATGATTTTGAGGGCCAGCACACGGCGCTGGTGAAATGGCCTGCCGATGAGATTTTTCAGCCCCATAGACACTTTGGCGGCGAAGAGGTGGTGGTATTATCGGGGCAATTTGAAGATGAGCATGGTCGATATCCGGCAAACACCTGGATACGTAATCCCCATCAGAGTGAACATCATCCTTTTGTGAAACAGGAGACGGTTATTTTAGTCAAGGTGGGGCATTTACCCATTAAAAAAATTAGAGAAAAATCAACAACCAGTAGCTAGGACTAGCGGTTCTTGCTATTATTTAGCTCACTTTGAAGTCGAATGGCCAAGCTGGAAGTTCGACTGACTTGCATACTAACACCCAATTTAAACAGATACAGATAGGAGATTAATTGATGATTGTTACAGGTTTTAACTGGGCAACTGGCGCTTTAACTTAAGCAGTTATAGATCACTAAGCAAGTCTTGCTTAGCTCTTTAAGTAGCTGTTCCTGTAGATAAGGTTCCACTGCCCGGTTGTACTTATCGTTACGACTAGCGACGACTCGTTTCTCGCCTCGAGTAACGCATAACACCGGGATCTCAGATATACCTCAGGTTAGTTGACGATCCCCTGATCCAATCAGTTCAGGCGCTTTGCGCTGGGATAAAAATGAATAAACACAATCGATTCTCAATAATCAAATCTAAAACAAGTTCAACTGCTAGCTCGCTCTCTATTGATAGCTGTGCAGTTACACATCAAGAGACATCAAGCGACTCACTCATTCGATTAGGCTGGCGTCCCTTTTTTGCACAACAAGTGGCAGAGGAGAATATCACTGAGATTAAGTTCGCCAAAGTGATGGCCTGTCACCGAAATCAGTTCGAACTCGAGACAAGCACAGAGCCATTGACGCTCTCAATCACCAACCAGATGCCTGATATCACAGTGGGTGACTGGCTGGTACTTAATGGTGATGACAGCTTTCGCCATCGTCTGGACCGTACCTCACTATTTAGCCGTAAAGCCCCGGGAAGCAAGGTACAGATTCAGCTCATTGCGGCCAATATCGACACGGTATTTATCGTGTCATCCTTAAACAAGGACTTTAATTTAAGCCGTATAGAACGCTACCTTGCCTTAGCCAATGAAGCTGGAGTAACCCCGGTATTCGTACTCACTAAAGCCGATCTTTGCCATGATACTCAAGTCTTCATTAAACAGATATTGAGCATTTTCCCGCTGGCTATGATAGAGACAGTTAACGCGCTAGCACGCGAGAGCGTACAAGCTTTGCACGCTTATTGCGCTGCGGGACAGACCGTGGCGGTAATGGGCTCATCCGGTGTCGGAAAATCAACACTCATCAATAGTTTGTTAGGCGCTGAGGCACAATTAACCTCAGATATTCGCCAAGATGATAGCAAAGGACGTCACACCACAACAGGGCGAACTTTACATCAACTGAGCTCTGGCGGTTTACTCTTAGATACACCGGGTATGCGGGAATTACAACTTAGCGATTGTGAGCAAGGCGTGGCTGACACCTTCGAAGAGATCACCGCCTTAGCACGGCAATGTCGATTTGGTGATTGCCATCATCAGGCTGAACCAGGATGCGCGGTGCAAAAGGCGTTAACCAGAGGAGAGCTAGAATCCAGACGTTTAATTAGTTATCAGAAGTTACTCCGAGAACAGGCATTAAACACGGCGAGTTTAGCCCAGAAGCGCGCTAAAGATCGCAACCTAAGCAAGTTCCACCGCTCGGTACAAGATGGGGCAAGAAGGCTTAAGGGGAAATAATACCAACCCACGAAATAATGGGTGAACACAAACTACAAGGGCGCTTTCTACAAGCGTCCTTTCATAGAACAATCAAGAACAAAAAATAAACCTTACCTATTAAGATCACCGCTTGCGTGCACAATCACTTGAGTTCCCCCCATAGACTCAGGCTAGTTATACCATTCCATAGGCTGGTTCCCCCTGGCGATAATGCGCTCGACTATCACGGCGATCTTGAACAAGATTGTCCACTTCAGCGAACATTTACGCTAAGCAAGTGTCATGCAGGCCTTAATTTTTCAGATCATTTTCTCGCCATATTTTGCCCTTTTTTAGTCAGATTAAAAGCAAAAAACTCACAGGCCCCTTTCATTGTAGATAAAGAGGTACAGTATTTATTATCATAATTTTTCAATAAATGATCATTAGTGGTCACTATAATGAATTAAGCCTGTATTCGATTGAAATAGAGAGTCGATTTCAATAACCTTGCCCCCATCGATGGCGACAATACTTAGGTATTTGACCATTCCAGTTAAAGGTGAAATATGAAATCAATCCGATATATCTTCAGGCTGCTCGCGTTTGTGATTATAACCAGCTCAACGGCAGTGGCCGCGTCTCAAGTCGGCGTCATGCTTGGCAGCGATTCTGGGATCAATGCTAAATTGGGTGATATTAAGATAGGAGTAGGCTTAGATAATTTTTCAATCACACTAGACAAGGTGATTAATTTTAATAACACACCGTATTTTTACTATGGCTTTGGTGGCAAAATTGCCGAAATAAATTCCAGTCATCATGACGTTAAATTGGGTGCCAGGGCCATATTTGGTGCGCAAACATCCGTAGAGAAGTTCACTTTCTTCGTCGAGGCTCAGCCTATTCTTTATATTATTGATGATGTAAAAGTCGAGTTAGAAGCCATAGCGGGATTTCGCTATCAGTTCTAACAGTCACTCAACTGAGGCAAAAAGGCGTTAAAACAAACCAATGGGGACTAGCCTGCGAGTTTACCTTGTTTAGACATAAGATCGGCTTTGACTATCTCGATGGCCGCTAACGCGACTTCGACTTCTATCTTGCTACTTTCGAAGAGGTAGATAAGGTCCACGGCCAGTTTAACTTCATCAGCAGCGTCATCCAGAGAAGAAGCTGGTGCGGCCGTGTTTGTGGGGACTTTCTGTGATCCAGGTTTGTTTAGCTTGGGCATCTTGTCATCTGTGAATTATCGTATATAGGTTAACTGACATTGTAGATATTTCTTATCTTAGCCACAAGCTTGCTAGACTCGTTATTTCTGGCCACTTAATTGCCCTCATCAATGTGATCTTGGCTGATAAATGAAGATTACCCACTAATTTCTCAACGTAGAGACATCAATAATCTACCGCTTGAACTCACATTAACTTTACCTCGTAGAACATTAACCACAGAGAAGCTCTTATCGTGCGATTAAGCCTTTAGTGTTTGCTCAAGCAAAGATATACTCGAGCCTAGATAACCAAGATAACTAACTTAGATGGCGAATAATGAGCGAAACTAGCCCAGGAAAGACACAGAAACTCGATTTCTCAGTAATTAATAAGACCACTGCAAAATCGTTTAACGCACAGAAAAACTTGATTAAGCGCCTCTTCAAAGGCAACACAGTCTTGTGTGAAACCTGTAAGCAACCTCTCAAGCTCATCGTGCCGACAGGCAAGCAACAGACCGGAAAATATGGTGTTTTCTGTAAGAAAGGCTGTACCGATATTGAGTTAGAACTGGAAGTAGTGCTTTAAGCCCTGCCAAAACCTCTTGCTAAAGCCTTCTTAAAGAAGGCATTAAGGCACAAAGCTCACTCACCCCATGCTTACCTCCTCTAAGTTTTCATTTCTAGAAGATGCCATTTCGCGAGAACATCATGCGCCATTTAAGAACCACGACTCACCCTGAACTGAGTTCACTCGAAGGGAAGGTTTTCCATCGTAAAGCCGCCCGTGGCATCATTCTAGATGGTGAGAATATTCTCATGCTCTATACGGAGCGATATCATGATTACAGTATCCCAGGCGGGGGAATTGATGCAGGAGAGGCCATCGAAACAGGCCTGCTAAGAGAACTCGAAGAGGAAACCGGCGCTCAACATATCGACATCATCGGCGAGTTTGGTCTATACGAAGAGTTCAGACCTTGGTACAAGGCAGATTTTGACATAATGCACATGCAGTCATACTGCTATGTATGCAATATTCACCCAGAACTCGGTGAAACAAAACTTGAAGCACATGAGATTCAAAATGGCATGACACCAATTTGGATCAATATTCATCAGGCAATAAAACACAACGAGCACACCATAGCGAGCAGCCCCAAGAAAGGCATGTCTATCGAACGAGAAACCTACCTGCTCAAGCTTATCGTCGAAGAACTTTTATAAGCATTTTTACAAATACACTCAAACAATAAAAAAGGAGCCTAAGCTCCTTTTTTATCATCGGTTAACTGTCTCGTCCCGAACGTATTTAGAAATTAACAAACAGGTTAATGATCATCGCGTTGACGATATCGATAAAGAAGCCACACACCAGTGGCACTATGATAAAGGCTCTATGGGCCGCACCATATTGCTGAGATACCGCCGTCATATTCACAATCGCCGTGGCTGTCGAGCCCAAGGTGACCCCGCCGAAGCCGGAACATATGACCGCCGCCTCATAGTCTTTGCCCATCATCCTAAACACGATAAACACGGTGAATAGAATCGACAACAACACCTGCAAGGTCATCACCACTGAGATATAAGCCAGGCTTCCTTCGAGTTCCCATACTTTCAGACTCATCAAGGCCATGGTTAAAAACATGCCTAGACAGATATCTTGAATGAGTGACAGGCCTCTGGAAGCTTCCTCTATATAACTTCTGTCTTTCTCTTTGTCACGATTTAGATACGCTCTGCCTAGATTACCTATGATAATACCCGCTAGCAGACAAGCAACGAACATAGGCAGCTTAAGCCCGGATTCTTGCAGTCCCAGATCGATAAAGTAACCCATAATAAGGGTCACGTTTAACCATAACCAGGCGCGTAACACACCAAAATAATCGACTTTAATCTGCTGGCTACCGTTTTTATGGCTAGCACCAATATCTAAATTAGTATCCAGATTAGGCTTCACATCATGGCGTTTCATCAGGTAAGCGGCAATCGGACCACCGATAACACAAGCTGCAATAAGGCCTAATGTATTGGATGCAATGCCTAATTCACTGGCATTGGGAATACCTAACTCCTCTACGAAGGTCGGTGTCCAAGCCATGGCTGTGCCGACACCACCTATGAGGGAGATAGAACCAGACATCAAACCTGCTTTGGGGTCTAAACCAAACAGAGTCGCGACACTGACCCCCATAAAGTTTTGCAAGAAGATAAATACGGTCGAAAGCACTAACAAGATCAATAGCGGTTTGCCGCCTTTTAACAGGGTGACAATATCGGCCTTAAGCCCGATACCGGCAAAGAAATAGAGCAGGAGGATATCTCTAACATCCAGATTAAATTCAATCTGGATGTCGAAAGCATAATAGAGGATCCCAACAATCGTCGCACAAGCAAAACCTCCGACCACGGGCTCTGGAATGCTGTATTTTCGCAATAACTCATAGCGAGAGATGATCGTTTTACCTATAAACAGCGCAATAATGGCTAAGGTAAACGAGACAAAATCTTTAATTTCAACTATATGGGGTTCCATCTATTTCTCTTCCTCAAAAAACTGTCAACACTTCACATCGCATCACATTAGCACTTAATGAAAAAAGCATCATAAAATACGAACATAAATATAGAGAAAAAATGCTGAATTAGAATTGAATCAAAGAGATAAAAAAAGCTGACCACTCAGCTTTTCAGCGCCTAAAAATAATATTATGGTTCTAATAAATGCAGACTAGCTTTATTGGCGGGTATAAATCTGTAGAATGAGGGTCTTGTTATTGCCTTTAAGCCACTAAGCCTTTAAAAACTGTAAAAGCCATGACAAATCAGCATAAGCATTATTGGCGGGTATAGATCTGTAGAATGAAGGTCTTGTTATTGCCACTAAGCCTTTAAAAACTGTAAAAGCCATGACAAATCAGCATAAGCATTATTGGCGGGTATAGATCTGTAGGATAGGTGTCTTGTTATTGCCAAATGAGAGTGTCATTGAGATGCTTTCTCCTCGTTTAAACTTCTGCTTATAGGTAAGGGGAGAGAGACGTCCGCCATCTCCCATGAGTGCCATAAGCTGATCACTTTTAAAAATTCGGCTACCCGATGATTGATTTTCCAGGGTCACCACGGCGCGACGATCGCCTTTTTCATTACTCATCAAGATGTAATTGACCACAATAAAGTCACTAATTTTCGGCTGTATATCACCATCATTGGTGAAATTAAGCTCAACATCATTAGAGACGATTCTGTCGACACTAAAAACATCACTCAGCTCGTTTTCGTCTGGCTTGTTAGCGGAAAAACTACTAAAACTGATCAAGGAGGTGACCAATAATAGGCTTGTGGTTAATTGACGGTTCAAAAGAACCTCCTGTTTTGAATAATTTCTTGTTCAGGTGCTAGCCATCGCCAAGTTTCTCTTAACCCTAGGATGACAAACACAGGCACTAACACTTACTTAAGGTTAATCATTGTCAGGTTCTGCTCTCTCATGGTCTTGCTCAGGAGAGAGCACCCAAGATTCTCCCTCGGTTCGCGCAATGATCACGGTGCCGCAGGCGTCGCTATACACATTGACCGCGGTTCGCATCATATCCAAGACCCTATCGGTAACCAAGAGTAAGCCTATTGCCTCTAGTGGCAGGCCTATGGCGGTTAAAATCACGGTTATGGCCACTAAGCTTGCCGCTGGGATCCCAGCGACTCCAATAGACGTTAATAGCGCCACTAGGACTATGGTGAACTGGGTGACGAATCCCAATTCCAGACCATAGGCCTGAGCAATAAACATGGCTGCGACGCACTCATACAAAGCGGTACCATCCATATTCACGGTTGCCCCTAAGGGCAGCACGAAACTGGCAGTCTTATGTGATACTCCGGCGCGCTTTTTCACGCACTCCATAGTCAGAGGCAGGGTGGCAGATGATGAAGCGGTAGAAAATGCCATCAAGATGGCTGGCGACATCACAGATAATTGCTTGAGCGGACTCACGCCCCCTACGAATTTAAGCAAGAGTGGTAAAGCCACAAATGCATGTAACGCTAATGCCGTTATCACAGTCAACAGAAAAACTAACATAGGAGCGAAGGCATCGAAGCCTGTGCCACTCACGGTTTTAGCGATTAATGCAAAAATACCGATAGGGGCAAACTTGAGGACAAATTGAGTGATAAGTACCATGGTCTTAGACACGCCCTTGAAAAAGTCTCGTAGCACCTCTCCCCTGCGCCCTTCCACACGCCCCATGAAGAAGCCAAACAGCAAGCTAAAGAATATCAGTCCCAACATCTGCCCTTCTGCCGCCGCAGCAACTATGTTGGTCGGGATCATGCGGATAAAAATCTCAATCAGATCTTTACTGCCTCGGCCTTCGACCTTCATCATGGTCGACTCGAGTTCGGCGCTATCGGCGTGCAGGTTTAATAACTCGCCCGCCGGCGCACCATGAATAATGCCAGGGCTAGTGATATTCACCACCGTGAGTCCAATCAAGATGGCAATGAGGCTCGTGGTGGCGTAATAGCCCAAGGTCTTAAGCCCTAAACGGCCCAAGTTGTCTCCCTGATTAAGGCTAGCCATGCTGGAGATAATCGATGCCACGATTAGCGGCACTATCACCATCTTCAGCGCATTAAGAAACAGGGTGCCGAAAAAGACATAGACTTGGTAAATATGACTATTGGGGGGCGTGATCAAGCCGACAAAAATGGCTACAACAATCGCTATCATTATCTGCCAATGAAGTTTCATCAGTCACACCTCAACAAATAAACAGGTAATTCCACTACAAATACTAGTAAAATATAGAGAAACTATCTTAATAACGCGGTAAATAAGTGTCCAAACCTGACAACCAGTCACTTTGTTTCTGAAAAGTTAATTTACCCCACCCCGTGTACGAGTCTCGTGCTCAAGACGTTATTACCAGTGGCTCACTGAGTTATAGCCTTAAGTAAAACAGGTTAAAGTTCACCCTAATCACCATGATAGGGCTTGTTAGCACCTTGTATATGACGGAGTATTTTCAGTACTAATAAAGGACTAATGCTCTATGGAAGGAGTTATCATTATTAATTAAGGTGCAGACTCATGTTCAAATCTCTATCATCCCGCATATTTGTCGGCTTATTTGCCGGTCTAATATTAGGTACAATCATTCAATATGGCTTTGCTAGCACTAGCTTTGCCAATACCACTCTGGTCGATATCGCATCAGGTGCCGGCAGCATGTTCGTCCAGCTCATCATGATGCTGGTTGTCCCACTGGTGTTTTTCAGTATCGTTACCGGTATTGCCGAACTTCGCGATCTCAAATCATTCGGCCGTTTGGGCAGTAAAACTTTCGCCCTATATCTTGCCAATACCGCAGTCGCCATCATAGTCGCTATTGGTCTATCCATGTGGATCGCACCGGGTACAGGCATGCAACTGGTAGGCGATCAAAATGCCAGCCTGACCTCGACTGAGCTTCCGGGCTTTATCGACATGATAGTGAACATCATCCCCAGCAATCCAATCCATGCCTTCGCTACGGGTAACATGCTGCAGATCATCTTTATGGCGTTACTCACTGGCGGTATCATCAAGGCCCTAGGTGAAGATGTTAAGCCTGTGGTTGCCTTCTTCCAACTAGGCAACAAGATCATGCTTAAGATGATCACCGTGGTGATGAGCATAGCGCCAATCGGTGTATTCGCCCTCATGGTTAAACTCGGTGCGACCTTCGAGCCAGAAGCCTTCCTGAGCGTATTGAGCTATATGGCTGTTATTGTCGGTCTACTGGCATTTTGGGCTCTCGTGGTATACCCGGTGGTTATCGGCATGACCACAGATATATCAGCATCTGATTTTCGCCGTAAGACGCGTGAGCAGTTCCTGTTCGCACTCTCTACTGCCAGCTCAAATGCGACCATCCCGGTCACCATGCGTACCCTGACAGATAAACTGGGTGTGAAGCGTAGCGTGGCAGGTTTTGGTGTACCTATGGGCGCAACCATGAACATGAGTGGTGCGGCCATCTATATCACAGTCGCAGCCTTCTTCGTCGGTAACGCCTTCGGTACCCCCATCACCATGGAACAAATCCCCGTATTAGCCTTCAGTGTGTTCCTGCTTTCTGTCGGTGCTGGTGGCGTTCCTGGTGGCGGTATTGTGATGATTGGCGTGCTCATTCACCAGATGGGTCTGCCAGTTGAAGCGATCGCTCTGGTTGCAGCCCTTGACCGTGTTATCGACATGTTCTGTACCAGTACTAACGTAGTGGGTGACTCGGCGGTAGTGACTATGGTCGATCACAGTGAAAAATTAGAAGAAGCTAAGTTAAACGAGTCTGTTAAGACTTAAGCGATAAGCTAAGAATAACAAAGGCGCCATTTGGCGCCTTTTTTTATGCCCAGTCTGTTACAAGGGCGTCCCAGAGTTAGGGGGTAATCACACTGTTAGCCATCGCACTAAGCGGGTTTATGATACTTGGTGATAAACCTATCGAGTTGATTGGCAAATGCCTGGCGATCGCTCTGACCCAAGGCTGCCGGCCCGCCGGTTTGTACACCACTGGCTCGCATGGTATCCATAAAGTCTCGCATATTAAGAATAGCCTTAATATTTTGCTCGGTATAAAGCTCACCACGCGGGTTAAGCGCCACGCCGCCTTTATCGATCACCTCTGAGGCCAAGGGTATATCGGCGGTGATGACTAAATCGCCGGCATCGAGACGCTTTACTATCTCATCATCGGCCACATCGAAACCCGAAGACACGATCACCATCTTAATAAAACGCGACGGCGGAACACGCATCGAATGATTCGCCACTAAGGTCACGTCCACCTTAGCCCTATCGGCCGCCCTAAACAGTGTCTCTTTTATCACGCCGGGACAAGCATCGGCATCAACCCAAATTTTCATATTTTCCCAATTACTGTTATCAAACCCATCGAGTCTAGCGATTTAATATTAACGCACTATCTGCATACCAAGATACAAGCAAATATTATATAGCCGAAATTGAGTGAACATTTACCATAAAGATGAGATGAGTCGAATGATTAAAATAGATCTGCGATCTGGTTTTGGCTTCACAGGCGCATAGGCTAAAAATTGACTGCACACAATAAAGCCGCCGTTATCTTGTCGATAAAGGCGGCTTTATTGTGTGCCAAACACTGGCTAAACAGTAGAATTACTCTTCGCTTAGCGGTACTTTCTTAACGAAGCAAGTCAGGATAACGATACGAGTACCGTTAACGCGGCCTTCGATGTGCTCTGGATTATTTGTCAGCGAGATGCCACGCACCGTGGTACCACGTTTAGCGGTAAAGGTGGTGCCTTTCACGTTAAGATCTTTAATGATCACCACGTTATCACCGGCTTCGATAATGGCGCCGTTGCTGTCTCTATGAGGGACAAAATCGTCATCAACCTCTTCGATGCCAGCGTCACCCCATGCCTGCATGTCATCATCAAGATAGAGCATGTCCAGTAGATCGCGTGCCCATGCTTCTTGGCTAATTTTCTTAAGCATACGATAAGCCATCACCTGAACGGCTGGAACCTGGCTCCACATGCTGTCATTGAGACAACGCCAGTGGTTCATGTCTATGGTGCTAGGATCTTGAATTTGACCAGTACAAGTATCACAGATCATGATACGCGCATCGCCATATCCTTTTGAGTCTGGAAGCTCATAGGAGGCTAACTCTGATCCGCTACCACACAGTTCACACTTGCTGTCGCAACGCTTTAATAGTTCTCTCGTCATCTCGATCTCTTCAATCTAACATCTACACAATATTTGGCGGCACTATAGCACAGAGTCCTAAAGTGAAACAGCGAGTGAGGCCTAAGCTAAGAGCTAGCTCATGTGTCAGTGTTAAGATCCATGACCTATCGACACTCCCCCTAGGTGATAAGATCGAAAACGCAGCCAGTTGGCTGCGTAGATAAAAGGATGAGCAGATATTGTTGGTGTCAGGCTAGGCGCCGATGATCTCTCCCTTAAGCGAATAGGCTATCATCAAGAGTTCTTGTTTCTCCTGCTCTCCCACCTCGTTCTTCTCCAGCGCCACCATGATGTCATCGATGACGGCCAGATATTCCGCCTCGTTGATGTTCATGCATCGATGGGCTTCTGGCATAGATTTTCCCGTGTACTCCTGTGGTCCACCAGTACCAGCGCATAAAAACTCGGTCACCATCTTGATCACCCGATCTCTGTCACTGTCCTTATAACGACTAGCCACGGTTGGGTTGGTCCCATGGGTATCGAATATATCTGCCGCGATCCGTGCGATTTTCAGCTCCCCTCCAAGACGCTCATAAAGACTCATAGCATACCTCGTACTCACTAAGCTTAAAGACCTATTAAGTCTAGTCGAAACGAGTGTGGCTGAATAAATACTCATGGTGTTTTATGTGGGGGCATTTTCGGCAGGATGTTAGACAAGAGGTTTAGATAGTGGTTTAGATAGTGGCGTAGACAAGCGCTTATTCATCCAGGCTAATTAAGCTAAACGGGTTCCGCTTATCCAAAACAGGGGGAGAAACAGGCCTAACTCATTCCCCTAGCTCCAAGAGCTCGCTGCGATAAATATCAACCGAACCATAGGTAGCTATGCCAATGCGATGTTCAGCATAAACATCAATCTCAATATCTTCAAGTCGCTGGCCATTTGCATCATAGATATAGGTGATCGTGATGAATTAGGCTTTCTGGTGAGCATGAACATAGCACCTCCTTGTCTGGATATCGCTCCCTGAGCGCGATACCCATTAGGTTTAGCAATGAAGTGAACTTTTAGCAAACTAACCCAAAGACAGTGATACGACTAGCCCCAACGCTTGTACCTAGGCTAGTCATCTAAGGGGCGGGTTAAGCATGTGCCGCTAATCTTACTTTCATTGCACTGCGATATACGATGAGTCTAGACAGGAAAAAACCACTAAAACAGCCGTAAACCAAAGAGACACAGGTAATAAATGCGACTTGTTCTACCACCTCTTGATGGGTCGCTAACAACACATTCAGCACATTCGCTTAGACTCGATTATACGATAAGATCTGCCCTGCTTTCTCAGGTACCTGCAACCTGTTGAAACTTGATAGCCTAAAAGCAAAAAAGCCATCAGTATGATGGCTTTCTTTTTACCTACTGTCTTAGAGTGAGCCTTAAACCAGCTTCATCTGTTGAACTATTTCCTGGGCGATTTCTGCAGTATTGTTGCTCACCGCCTTGCGCCAAAATAGTCCTTAAACCAGCTTCATCTCTTGAACTATTTCGTGGGCGATTTCTGGCGTAGTGCTCACCGGCTTCTCATGCTTATCCGCTTTTAGCTGCCCCTTACGGTGCTTGAGCGCTGCCTCGAGCTTCTTCTTGGCAATCGCAATAGCCGGATACATGACATCGTTTGACCCAGATGCAGAGATTCGACTACCTTCATAATTAGTGCGCAACTCAACCTGATACTCGCCATGATCTTTAGAGATGGTGACATCTAACGAGATGAGTGTCGGGAAATGAGTGGCTATCTTGGAAAACTTTTCGTTCAAATGCTCTTTGATTGAATCTTTAACATCTACGTGGTGACCTGAAAGATTTATTTTCATAGGTTTTCCTTTTAAGAATTACTTCTAATAATAGAACTGGGGTCTGAGCTTGAAAATCTCAAGGGCTAACATAAAATTAATTTATTTTTTTACGCTAGCAAGTCATTACAACCTAGATTAATAGAGTATTTTCATACTCATACAGAACTAACAGTCCTATATCCATCCTAACTATTACCATTGCAGAAAGTGAACGTTTAAAGATGAAAGTGCCAATGGGCAGATATGACAACGCACCTTTGATGCATTCTTGTCACACATAATCAATCACCAAAACAGTTCCAAACCCGCTGCCTTAATATTTACTCCTGATGCGAAACAAATGCAAGCCTAGGTTATATTCAATGTCTAAAATAAACACAAAACTAAGATAAACGTCATAAAACCGGACAAAATGTTGATATTTCCGCCACCGAAAGACTGATAATTAACCAGCTAAAATTAAGCATAAACCATACTCGCTCTATCTGATGATTAATTTTTATTCACACCGAATCTTTTCTCATCTTACTGCAAAATGAGAAGCCGTTGTCACTCTGTAAATTTACATGTAAATGAGAATGAAAACAGTTACCAGATTTACACTCCTGATGTAAAATCGTGCCCACCATTTTGCTCTACCTGTTTTATAGCAGGTTAAAACGGATAGCCAAACAGTGACTCACTCTCACGTTACCAAGTTAACCTTCATAGAAAAAGTTAGTTTATATCGCCCCAAACATGGCGCACTTATGACCAGAATATCGGCAGCGATATTTGGCGGTTATCTGGTTGCAGCCAATGTATGTGGATTTATTGCAGCCTTACTGCCACTTCCAGCTGTCGATGCTACCTTAGTGGCGACCATGCTTTCATTCGCCATCTACGCTGTCAGTGCGATTCGTAGCTTTAGTTTACAGTCGCCAATGCGTGCCTGGTCAGAGATTTTAATCGTGAGTGCCTGCCTATACGCAGCCACTCAAATGATGACCTAACAGCTGTAACAGGCTTATTTCCGTTTTTAGGTAACCTAATGAAAGATTCTTTTTTTCGCTCAATGACCTGGCTCCATACCTGGGTCGGCCTACTCGTTTGCTGGATACTGCTCGTCGTCTTTTTTGCTGGCAGCATGAGTTATTTCCGTCACGAGATATCATTGTGGACCAAACCTGAATTACATTCTGGTACATTCCAACATTATCAAGCTAATGAGCTTGGCAAACAGTTAGCGTCGGCACAGACATTCTTACACGAACAGACCGATAATGCTCAGGACTGGCGTATCTACCTGCCAACTGAGCGCAGACCTTATCTTAGCTATGGCTGGCAAGATCAACCTGAAGCCGGACAGCGCCGCGGTAAGTTTCATAAAATGGTCGTTAAAGCAGATAGTGGCGAGATGCTCAGTGAAGTACGGGAATCTAAAGGCGGTAATTTTTTCTACCGATTACACTTCGACCTGCATTATATACCGGCCCATTTTGCCCGTTGGATAGTGGGATTTTGCACCATGTTTATGTTGGTCGCCTTAATCAGCGGTAT
Organism: Shewanella sp.; assembly: GCF_013214165.1. GTDB lineage: Bacteria > Pseudomonadota > Gammaproteobacteria > Enterobacterales > Shewanellaceae > Shewanella. The sequence continues at coordinate 48,838 of NZ_JABSSM010000023.1, forward strand.
AGTGATCCACAAACGAATATTTAAAGACTTCTTCAGTTTCAGACCTAATAAGGGCAGCCGCTCCTGGCTTGATGCCCACAATGTCAGCTCTGTGATGGCACTGCCCTACCACCTGATGATCACCTATACGGGCCTCATCACCTTGATGTTTATGTACATGCCTTGGGCGGTAGTCACTAATTACGACGGTGATAACCGGGCCTTTCGCGCTGAGTTAGCCCCATCTAAGGTACAAACAAAGCCCAGTGGCCAAGATGCTAATCTTATTTCTGCGGCTAGCTTATTGCCACAAGTAACGCGTCATTGGGGAGACGCCCCGATTAAACGAGTGATCATTGCTGCGCCACATGACAGCAATAGCCGTATCAGCTTCTATCGCAACAGTGAACAAGAGGTCACCGACAAACCTACTCAAATTGTATTTAGCGGCGTGACAGGTGAGCTAATAACCATGTCACCTTCGGAAGAGTCTGCGACTCATGCGACTTACGACACCTTAATGTCATTGCATACGGCGCGTTTTGCAGGCGCTATTTTACGTGGGTTCTTCTTTATCTGCGGTCTGATGGGCTGCGTCATGATAGCTAGCGGCGCACTGCTTTGGGCGGTAAAGATACGCCAGAAGCAACAGAAGCAGCTAAGTAAGGGCAAGACTGCGAGTCTTGGTCTGCGATTGGTAGAAGGGCTGAATCTGACGTTTATTGCAGGCTTGCCCTTAGCGACATCGGTTTTTTTCTACGCCAATCGTATGCTGCCGCTCGAGTTACAAGGTAGGGCACAATGGGAAGCCGATTGCTTCTTTATCACCTTAGGCTTAGTCGGGTTATTAGCCTGCCTTAATCGCAGCCTAAGCACTTGGCGACTGGTTTTGAGCCTTGGGGGACTAGGGTTAATTTCTCTACCTCTAGTCAACGCCTTAACTTCTCCGAGCCATATTATCGATAATATTGTCAGTGGACAGTGGGCCTTGGTGGGTTTCGATCTCTTATCTAGCTTGTTAGGCTTAGGTTTATTATTAACAGTCAAAAAGCTCAGTGCTTCGAGTCAACCTAAGTCTGCAGTCATCAATAAAAATACGGCGACCGGGTCTCGGCGACAAAACTTAGCGGGTGAAAATCCCCTTACGGCTAAAATGAAGGAAGAAGCCCTATGATCTCCAATCTAATGGTATTGAGTATCTTGTGGATCAGCTATATCGCATTTGGCTGTTTAGCATTGGCCATGTTTTCAAATTTCAGAAGTACCTTCAAAAAAGCCCCGACGCCACTGCAGACTAGGGGCTTATACTGGTCCGGTTGGTCGATGCTTGCCTTAAGCTATTATTTGAGTGTGGCTAAACAAGGTATGCTTTATGGCAGTATATTCTTTACCGGTATGCTTGCTGTCGCTGGACTATTAGTGATTCTCACGCTGAGTTACCGCGCTAAGTCTTTACCGGTTTTTATGCTGTTTGGTTTAATCCCGAGCATGGGCTATTTGATCACTTAAAAACTGAATGAAGAGATCAGACTTTATTCAGCCTAGGTACAGTTTTATTATTTTACTATTGGAGCTCATTAAAAATTGATGAGGTTGATATGCAAATTAATACGACGATCCAAGATGCCAGCAGCGTTGTAAAGCCAGTTGCTAATCAGGCAGCTGAGTCGACAAATAAAAACCAAGCCACGGCGACTCAACCTCAGGCCGAGTCTGAAAGCTCAGTCAAAATTTCAACACAGGCGATGGCACTTTCTCAGCAATCTCAAATGCACTCTACTGACACCATGACTTCGGCAGGCACGCTACCCTCAGCTCCCGTTCAGGGTGATGTGACTGAGCAATATGTCGATTATCGCAAGGCTAAGGCGCAATATCAGATATATTCAGATATGGCTGGGGCAATGACGGGCAATAGCTCAGGTTTATCTCCGGTGACAGCACACTATGCCTCAAATAATGATGAGGCTCGTGAGGCCTTAGTCAACTCCAAGGCTCAGCAACATCAGATCTCGACCATGCAAATTTATGCCGAGACGACCCAGGGATTATACACCCAAGCCTAGCTATCTCTGACTCTAGCCCTTACTTAAGGCCTAGGATTGGGCTCATTCAGGGTCAGTCTCTTGTGCAGCGGAACATCTTTACTTTCCCTTATGTCCTCCTCCCAGCTTTTACTCTTATGTTTTTCTTAATTTACTCCAGGCTTTTACTAAACAAAAAAATTTACTCACTGGACGATCAAAACTCGTAGGATAGCGTTAGCACAGGCCCATGGAAACCATAATAAATACTTGTCGTCGAAGAATCACCTTCGATATCGATAACGCCACAATCCTCATTCAGGCATGCACCGACCTCCCCCTCGAAGCCTAGCTCTATCCACATCACGTGTAGGCCGACCGTAAGGATCAGATCCCATTGGTCATCTTTATAGAAGTCATAGCCATACCCAAGGCGGGCAATATCGACATTAAAGGTCGTGGTGATCTCGGCGCCAAATTGAATCGAATAAGTCTCGTCAATATCCGGATCGGGATGAGTAAACTCATAGGGCACTGTGATATTGGTATTGGTTGCATCACGATGCAGTGGTTTCCAATCAAAATAGATAACATGCCGAGCATTAAACCAATATGCAATTTCAATAAAAGGCAAAAACTCACTCTCTACCAGCTCTAGAACGGTCTCTAAATCCAGCTAAAATGTTTTGCCTGTTAATGGATTATTCACATCCATACCTGTGTCAGAATTGGAGTAAAAAACACCTGCTGCTATCTTGAAACGGCTATCATCGGCTATGGCTAATAAATTATAGAAAATAATCATCAGTAAGCCACTTAAATCAAGGGTTTTGAGTAAAATCACGCTAGGAGCTAGCTGTCAGGAAACACACCCAGATTGGGAGAGACAAAAGAAAAACGGAAGCTATCAGCCTGGGAACTGCTTGGCTGATAGCTTCCTAAAAATTTCGGCCTTGGTGAGAGAGCCGAAACAGACATAGGGTATGCCTGACACAAACAAAAACTCTTGGATAAGCATTAATATGCATTACCAATATATCTTTAACCAGTTAATTTTATTTAATAAATCCTTATTCATTTTAACTCTTAGTGACTGACTTAGCTACTTACTGTTTATGTCGCCAGCCCTGGATTGCCCGGCAAGCGGCAACGCCTTGAGTGGCTTTATCGGCTTCTGCACCAGCTCATCTTTAAGGTAAGAAATCGCCTTTTCAAGCTGAGCGTCATGCCCGGTAAAGGTGGCGTAAGGTAAGTTATCCACCTCAATATCCGGACTCACTCCCCGGCCCTCGAGGATCCAGCGACCGTCCATGGCATATTGAGGATATTCGGCGACGCGCGCCATGCCCTTGTCTGTCAGGGAATTACGTCCCGACAGCCAGACACCGGCCCCCGCAGTTTGTTTACCGATAAGTGGTGCTATGCCTAGGGCCTTGATGCCGGCAGCGAAGGTCTCACCATCTGAATAGGTGAGTTCATCGGTCAAGACAACCAAATGCCCGCGAAAGGTCTGCTGCATGTTCGCATTTGGCGTGCCACGAGTCGGTTGCCAGAATGCCCAGGTACGGCGCAGTAACTTTTCGATGATCCAGCTGTCGATATTACCGCCGCGATTACGACGCACATCTATGATCAGACCTTCTTTCTCATAGTTAGCGTAAAACTCACGGGCGAAGCTGGCAATGTCACCGCTGCCCATGGCATAGAGGTGTAAGTAACCAATTTTACCTTCACTGGTGTCACTCACCTTAGTGCCGTTATGGTTAACCCAGTCTAAGTATCTGAGCTTGGCATTCCTACGGATATCGACGGGCTTGACTATGGTTTTATGCTGTTTATTGCCGCGTTTAAGCTGGAGTAACACCTGCTTCTTCGCCTGATTTCTCAGGAAACGGGTCACATCGGCAACATTAGTCACCTTCTTGCCGTTAATGGCGATGATGATATCCCCCACCTCGGCATCGACGCTCACCTTAGCAAGAGGCGCGGCTTGAGCGGGTAACTCGGGGTCACTCTGGTAGATATGAGTGATCTTAACGCCAGCTTTCGTCTGCTCGAGGCGCGCACCTAAACTGGCGGCTTTGGCCATCTGCTTATCTTTGTCCAGATCGCCACCGCGAACCTGGGAGTGGAGAGAGTCCAGCTCTCCCATCATCTGTTTAAACAGATCGTTGAGTTCGTGTCTGTCCGTGAGCCTATCTACCAGAGGCTGGTATTTAGCCTTGGTCGCCTGCCAATCCAGGCCGCGCATCTTCTTATCGTAGAAAGAGTCTCGGTGCATCAACCAGGCATCTTCAAACATCTGCTGCCACTCGAGTCTTGGCTCTATGGCAAGCTGCCATTGCTGTATCTGCACCTTGGCGTTGGTCAGTTCTTTAGGCAATTTATCACCGGCATCGACAATGAGCATATTTTTTCCGCCCTGATTAGACTTGCGAATAAACAGCTTGTCACCATCCGCCGATAAGCTGTAACTGGCGACGCCTTTAGCGTATGTTTCCACTTTAGGGCTGAGAGGATCGAACTTCACCCGTTTCAGGCTCGGCTTACTGCCACGAGCGGCGACGCGATCGAGAAAGTAGAGGCCGCCCTTGTTCGCCGTCAATGCTGAATAGTTACCGGACGCCACCGGAACCTGCCATAGTCTCTGACTCAAGCCATCCCAGTCGACAGTCACCTCATTCGATGATGTCTTATCTTTGTCATCGGCTTCAGGCTTAAGCAACTCATTGGGTCGCTGAAAGGCAAATCTGGCATTTTTATCTAATGCCAAGGCAAAAATTTGGCTACGTTTGTCGAACATGGGCCCTAAGTTACGATCGCCCCAGGGCGAGGTAGGTGTAGAGTTAAATTGCCTGTCGGAGAGGAAATAGAGCCAATGACCATCTGTGCTAAACGCGGGTGAGTAAGATTCATACTTATCACTGGTCAATGCCTCAGCACGCTGTTTAGCTAATGAATAAAGCACGATTTGAGGTCTGGGTTTGCCCATCTCTGACTTAGTGACGGCAATAAACTGACTGTCACCCGACCAGACGATATCGGCATAGGGGCCCAGACCCTCGCCTTGGGTGATGATCTTCTTGTGTCTATGCCTCTTAAGGTCAAGTAGCCACACGTTACCGTCATAATCATCACTGGCAATGTATCTTCCATCCGGCGAAACACTGAGCGACATGCGTAAGGTGTGACCATTATCGGTTAACTGTTTAGCGCCATTGCCGCCATCGGCTGGGAAGCGCCAGATCTCTTGCTCACCGGAGGCGTCGCTGATGCCGTAGACCCATTTTCCATCTGGACTCATCACCGCATTACGAATACGACTATTGCCGGGCAAGGCAAGTTCAACCAGACGAGAACCATCCGTGGCCGCCACGGCCACATGGCTTCTTGCCGTTATCACCACCTTGCTCGCAGAAGGTGAGAGACGAGTAGACGTGGCGTACTTCATCGGGTCATTGACCCAATGCTCACGACGCTGTGGAAAATCAGACACTAGGTTAATATTTAATGTGCGGCTACTATTGGCTGCGATATCGTAGAGCTTGATATCGGCGCCCTGCTGGAACACGATGCGTCCATTATTGATGCCTGCGCCGCGAACCTGCCAATCGGTAAACTGGGTATGCTGCTTAAACGCTTTGCCATCTAATGTCATGGACCAGATGTTATCGTTACCATCACTGTCGCTAACGAAATAGAGGCGGTCATCCCAGAGCATGGGTTGACGCACAGAGCCGATATGATCAGATGTTAAGCGCTGGGCTTCAGTCTTGGAGCCCAACTTGAAACGCCAAAGCTCACCCTTGGCTCCACCGCGATATACCTTGACGTTGTCACCGGTAGTCTGTAATCCAAAACGAGTGAAATACAGATACTCACCTTTATCATCGATTGTCCCTTCGATGGCATCGGCAAGCGGTAAGTCTTGAGTCTCTAAGGTGTCAGGATTGACACTTCTGAGCACCCAATAGTTGGCGGGACCGAAGGCATTATCTGTGGCATACAAGATCTGGCCATCGGCCGTCCAGCCCTGTACTCGCACTCGGCTATTTTCGAAGCTTATCCGCTTCGCCTCACCACCTTTGATAGGGATGACATACACTTCGCTGCTGCCTTCGTAATTAGCCACATAGGCTAGCCACTCGCCATCTTTCGATATGCTTGCCCCTATCTCTTCTGCCGGCAAACTGGTCAGCCTCTGGGCCTGGCTCTGACCTAGCTTCTTGGTCCAGAGATCGCCCTCAGCGGTAAACACTAAAGTATTGTCACTCAGTGCAGGAGCGCGAAAGTAACCGGGATGAATAGTCTCTGCTGAAAAAGCCGACGAAGAACTTAGGCTGCCGAGCGCTAACAAGGTGCAGGCAACAGAAAGGCGAAGTTTCATGAGTATCTCGTTATTTATTATTGATATTATTCTTTCGAGGCCAACAAGGTAGCAAACTTTTATTAAACAGCCAGCAATAATTAGCATATAAATCATTAGCAAATGTGTACAAACGAATAAACAAAACATCCCTTATCCTCTGAATTAACAGTGGATGGAATATGGGTAGCAACTAAAAAGGCAACTATCATACCGATAACTGCCTTTTTCCTGTTAAATTACAGAGGAATAGAATTTAGTAAACAGAAATCAACCAACTAGTGTTCTGTTATTTCTGCCTGCAAGTCACTCCACCTTTGATGCTGAGGATGCTCTGACTGTTCGAGGTTTGGATACTGCTTGGCAATCTTGCTCGCTAGCTTCTCTGCCTCATCCCACAGCTTTGAATCGATTACATTTTGCAGATGATTCAATGCTTGCTTGGCACTCACCACAGCCTCACGTTGTGGCACACTCTTGTTCGGTGAAGCATGATTCGATAAAGACTTGCTCGATAGCGTCAGGTTACTCGGAGCCTCGGCCCCTAGCTTAGCTTTGTCCTCATGTCGCTTAGCCGTCGGTTTCATTTTCGGCGCGGCAGCCCCAGCAAACTGCGGCTCCGATGCCGGCATTGCGCTCGGCGCCCTGTGTGCTTGCCTGGACTCACTCTTCACATCGACAGCATCTGCCGGTAAGGATTCAAGCTGTTCATCGAGCGGCTGGCTCATCTGCATCATCATGGGCATGGCATCATCGGATAGGATCTCTTCAGGGCTCTGAGGATTTAACATGATCACGGTCACCACCAGCATCACGGAGGCGGCCGACGATATTGCCCATCTATTGTGTCGCCAAAAACTATTCTCGACCCGGACCACATTGTCAGTGCTCTTGTCGCCAGCTAATGGGGCTTGATGCAGACGCTTATCAGTTAAGGCTTGCTTGCTCACGGTGCTCGCCTCAGTGGCCATTTTTATGATGGCATCATCGAGCTCACGACTCGGTTTCTCTTGGGCCTGCAGTTTATACCAGATCTGCAGCTCACTATCGAATGCCTCAGCTCGCTCAGTCGCAGGCTTGTTGTTTTGATCATCTTTCATTTTGAACCTCCTGCCACTTATTCATCACACAGGCTTTCAGACCTTGGTTGGCATAGCGAATTCGACTCTTGGTCGCTTCGAGTGTTACGCCGACGATATCTGCGATGGCACTGGCGGTAAAGCCCGCCTCCATATTCAATAACAAGGCTTCTTTCTGCACACTTGGCAATAATGCGATGCAACGTTTAAGCAGGCTGGCCTTGGCGCTGTCTTCCATCGCCCTGTCCGGTGACATCTCATCACTGGGCAGCAAGGCTTCGGCGTCTTGCTCTTCGCTAAAGGTCTCGCTAAACAGGTCGACAGGTTTCACCGCCCTGACGTGGTCGATAAGCAAGTTATGGGCAATTTTATAGATCCAGGTAGTAAATTTGGCATTGGCCTGGTAACTGGATGCAGACTTGATGACTCGCCCCCATGTCTCCTGATAGAGGTCTTCCGCCAACTGCGTATCCCCTATCTGGCGGACAAAATAACGATACAAGCCACCCTTATGTTTTAGATACAGAGTTTCAAATGCCGAGGTGTCTCCACTGGCATAGTTCAGCATTAAGCGCTGATCTATCTCCGCCTCTGTCGATTTATCTTGCCCTAACGCTTGTGCCACACACCTCTCCTGCTGAAACGCCTCTCCCTTAGGCCGTAAACCCCTCGAGGGAAAGACAATAGATAGACTAGTCATGCAAAGTTTGCACGCCCTGAACCCCTTTGTCTATCTCGAGCTGGTATTGAGAAGATTTTATATGTGGGGCTATGTATTTAGCTTGAATCTCCAGCTCAGGTCTAGGTATAGGTTCGATGGGAACAATGACACTCGACATATTTTCTCCTTTAATAACAGCCTCCTGCCCTGCCAATAGGCGAGCCGTCTTAGCTAACTGCACAAACTCATGACGATAGCCAAACGCGTCTTGCCCCATTGCAGAATTAGCCAGATCGATCACCTTAGAATAGCTCAAATCATGGGTATATAGGCTCTGATTAATCAATTGCCCCAGTCCGGCAACCGCGGCGGAGAATCTATAGTCATCGCTAGCCTGGGCTAATGTCTTCACTCCAGAATCTCTGCGAATCGCATATGAGATCAAACGGCTGGTATCTTGCCCTATAGGCTTGTATCGCAACTTGAGGAAGGCTATCTCATCCCGACTATATTTCTCCGTGCCGGTGGCATTATCATAGCCATATCTGAGTTTGTCGTTAGCCTGATTGGGACTATCTACATAGCTTATCTCATAGAGCGCTGTGACCCTGTGACCCGCACCTATCTCGCCGGCATCCACCTTGTCATTATTGAAGTCTTCACGATTGAGGGCCCGGTTCTCATAGCCTATTAAACGGTATTCGGAGACGATTGCCGGATTAAACTCTACTTGAATCTTCACATCTTTGGCTATGGTCAACAGGGTCGAACTCAGCTCATCCACCAGCACCTTACGTGCCTCATTGAGCGTGTCTATGTAGGCATAATGACCATTGCCCTTATCGGCAAGCTGCTCCATCAGGTGATCGTTATAATTTCCTTGACCGAAACCTAAGGTCGTTAGGGCTATGCCTTGGTCACGTTTGCTTGCTATCAGGTCCATCAAGGCCTGATGATCTGTGGTGCCGACATTAAAGTCACCGTCGGTGGCCAAGATCACCCGATTGACACCACCTTGGATGAAGTGTTTCTGCGCGAGTCGATAGGCCTGCTGGATCCCGGCGCCTCCATTGGTCGAGCCCCCCGCCTTGAGGCTATTCAATGCCTGATTAATCGCCTGAATGTCATTGCCTTTTACCCCGTCGAGCACCACACCCGAAGCCCCAGCATAAACCACGATAGACACATGGTCTTGCTCACTCAGTTGTTGGGACAACATCTTCAATGATGTCTTTAGCAGCGGCAGTTTATCTTGCGAGTTCATCGAGCCAGAGACATCAAGCAAGAAGACTAGGTTACTCGCCCCTAGCTGGGACTTATCGACCTCAAATCCCTGGAGGCCAATCCTGAGCAACATCTTATGGTCATTGTAGGGAGACGGTGCCAGCTCGGTATTGACACTGAATGCCTGCTCGAGTCTAGAGGGGATTGAATATTGATAATTAAAATAATTGATCATCTCCTCGACTCTAACCGTCCCCTTCTCTGGCAGGCGTCCCTGATTGATCCAACGCCTCAGGGTCGTATAACTGCCGGTATCGGTATCGATTGAGAACGTGGATACCGGGATTTCCCCCGCCACCATGATGCCATTGGCAACCTGTCGTTCAAAATTATCCCTGTTGCCTGCACCCCTATACACTGGCACACTGGGGCCGCTCATCTGCCCCGAGGTTTGATGCCGGCTTAAGGATTTCATCTTAATTATACGCTCACTGGCTTGCCTATCGGCCCTGTAGATGCCACTCGATACAGAGAGTGACATATCGGCAGATTTATCATCTGAGATGGCTTGATCGGCCAATGTTCGATGCTCAATTATGGCATCCTTGGCTTGCACTCTTATGGGCTGGCTCTGAGGATTAATTCCATCGGGCGTATTCGGGTCAGCTTCGGCCACCTCTTGCTTTGACACTGGCAGTTGCTGCTCCTTTACCTCTTCTTGCTGCTGATAAACAGCTGCTGCATTGGTTTTTTCTGCATCACTGTGCTGCCCGCCACAGGCAGTCAAGGCCAATAGTAGCGAAACCGAGATGAGTGATAATCCAAACCCTTGCACACTTTTCATCGTTGTGAATTGATCAGCTGCGAAATGAGCTGTTGAATCTTGCGCCTGATCTGCTTTTGAATAAGCCATGAGCCTGTCCTCGCGTCTGTTGATAAGCTTATAAACGCAGACAAAAGCGAAAAGGGTTATTTAACTACTCGTTCCATTAAATAAGTGGTCATTGAGCGAGTCGCTCCCCTTGTAGACAAAGATATGATGCACGCAAAATCGACATAAAAAAACGTCACTCAACCTTAAGGCTAAGTGACGTTTCGTCAAACGATACAGATAAGCGCCTAGCGCTTTAGGGCAAGCTTATGCGTTAGCCAACTTTAGTTGCAGCTTAGCATCTTTAGCTTCGACAGCAGCGGCAGATCTGGCACGCTCCTCTCTTACCGCGACAGCCATGGCGTCATCACCCACGGCTAACATTTGCGCGGCTAAGTAACCCGCATTCTTAGCACCGGCGCTACCGATAGCCACAGTGGCCACAGGGACACCGCCAGGCATCATCACGGTAGATAACAAGGCATCATGACCCTGAAGTGGGCCGCAATCGATTGGGACGCCAATCACTGGACGGGTAGTGATACCGGCAACCGCACCCGCTAAGTGGGCCGCTAGACCGGCGGCACAGATGAAGACCTTACAACCGCGCTCTTCTGCATCAAGCACATAGGCGTGAGTAGCTGCTGGAGTACGGTGAGCCGAGGTCACCTTAGCTTCGAATCGAATACCAAAGCCCTTAAGCACATCTAGGGTGGCTTGCATGGTGGGTAAATCAGAATCAGATCCCATCAAGACGGCAACGAATGGTTTGCTCATTTTAAATCCTTATGTAGGGTATAGCTTAGCGTTAATTATAATTTGTGGGGTATTATAATGTAATAATGCACCGATTGCTTGATCCCAGCAACGGCTCCCCAAGCCAGGGCCTAATTATCACCTAGCTTGATCCCCACTGCAAATAACCCATGCCGATAGACTAATAACAAAAGCACCTTTAAGTGTAGCGAACGATGTTGTGGTTATCTATTCGGGTCTAGTCCAACCGGACACCTCACGTTGTCATTTTTAATCGCTGATAAGTGTTATATACCCGAGCCTAGTATGCAGCCGTTCGTGGTTGTAATACCGGATATATCTTCAACATCTAGCTTCATTGATTCTCGTGTTAAATGGACCACTTTTAACAGCCATTCATGCTTCAAGCTTCCAAAGAAACGTTCAACAACAGCCTTGATGCGTCCTTAAATAGATCACAATTACTAATAGTTTAATCAATTTAATATCAGTGGGTTGCATTTAATCCTCTTCAGTATTTGTGACAATATTGCCCTCTATTTTTGCATACTAGGTTCCAGCGCTAGGCTGTGATGATTAATCTTGCCGATAGCAGTTTCACTTTGCTCACTGACGAAAGACTGGGTAGGTAATTGATTAACCTTGGATGGCTGCGCGTTTTAATAAACCATCAATACTGCTTCTTACATCCCCAAACACTCGATCATCTTCGTTAAACGGGGTGAGCATTGGTGCCGTACCGCACAGAAACAACTTATCATTTTCGAGCAAGGCAGCGGCCACCGACTCTTGTTCATTAGTTTTCCAAGTACCGTCTTGATAAAACACCGTATAGGCATCGTTAAATTTCCCCGCAAGTTCGATACCGCCAGCCAGAGTAAAAGCACGAGTGAATAGGTGTACGGAAAATTTCATATCAGCTAACTCCAAGGCCATCAAGGCTAAACACCAAATGGGCGTTTGATCACCTGGGAGCAATATGACGCTAAGAGGCTGTTTTTTATGTTTAACTTTCGAATTTAAACGCATTAAGGTATAGCGGATAAGTTCATTCTCTGCGAAACCTAATGTGGCACCATTATCGTTAATCTGCGCTAACGCTGCAAAAACGGGCTCCATCAAGCGTTCCCAGCAAATTGGAGCGGGGTAATGTGCAAAAAAATGTTGTAATAGGTACTCGACTTTAGTCACTGAAAAGGACTCGATCGCCACAAGCAGTTCTGCAATTGAACTCTGCCAGTTTTCAGATTCATACCCTTCTGATAAAGCAGAAATATCAGTATCAAGTAGTGGCTTTAGCTTACCTAATGGCACCCCCCGAGCAACCAGAGACAAAATTTTCTCGATGGTAGCGACATCTTGATCTGAATATAGTCGATGTCCTTTGGCGCTTCTCTGTGGTTTAAGCAGTCCATAACGACGCTCCCATGCTCTCAATGTTACGGTATTGACTTGCGTACGAGCACTCAATTCACGGATAGGAAACGGGTTACTGTTATCATGTTTTTCCTTGATCATTACTATCTCCACTCTAGCGTTTACCACCTCCAATAGTTATACAGAAAAAAATAATGTACAAGAATAAAGTTGTACATTATTATTTAGCGTATAGGTATTTGAAGTGCAATGTCTCCGGTTATTGTTGGAATAGCCACCATTGGAGCAGGTGTCTCTGGTTGTTTTTTTCCAGTCTGCTTCATGAACCGCTTTTGTTGTGCCTTGATTGCGACAATTATACATACATGAAGTGAGGGGTAGATATGGGAAATAAAAATATTATTTGCACCGATAAGCTTGGAGCTTATGTAGAAGAACAGACCAAAGAGAACACATCGATTCAGGTCGGCCTGAGTGCTTGCTTAGCTGGCCACGAGGTACGTTATAATAGCGGCCACACCCAATCTCGCTTGTGTCTTGACGTATTAGGTAAGTACTTTAACTTCAAGACATTTTGCCCTGAAGTGGCTGCAGGGTTTGGCACACCTAGGCCAACAATGCGACTCATCGGCGACCCCAGCGCGCCGACACTGGCTTTCAGTGATGGTAGCGGAGATTTAACTGCTCAGCTAGTTAACGGTTTTGAACATAAATTATCTGAGATGAGCAACCTAGACGGTTATATCTTAATGAAAAACTCTCCCAGTTGTGGGCTAGAGAGAGTGAAAGTGTATCAAGCTAACGGACATCCGCACCAAACCAGGAGTATGGGTTTATTCGCCAAAGCTCTGAAGTGCCAATACCCGCTTATGCCCATCGAAGAAGAGGGACGTTTAAATGATGACACCCTATACGATAACTTTGTGATGCGTGTTTACGCCTATCACCATTTTCGTCACGAAGTCTTGCATCAGCCTAGCGTACGCAAACTCATAGAATTCCACGCGAGTTACAAATATGTATTGATGGCACACAGCCAAACACAATATAAGCATTTGGGCCAACTCGTGGCGTCCCACAAGCGCGGGCCTTTAGACCAACTCATAAATGACTACTTTAAGCGCTTTATGCAGACACTGAGTAAGCCCGCTAATAGAAGGGGACACACTAACACTCTGCTGCATATTTTAGGCTACTTAAAAAAGTCGCTTTCTTCGGCCGCACGACAAGATATCGTTGACGTCATTTATAAATACAAAGACGGAATAACCCCTCTGGCAACACCGCTGACCCTATTAACACATTACTTGGGTCAATACGGTTCAAACTATATCAATGGGCAACGTTACTTACAGCCTTACCCTGAAAACATTAATCCGGTGGGAAAATATTGCCGCTAAATATTTAGCTTAAAAACAGAGGACAGAAATGAAGACAGAGATAAATATTGTATGGTTTGAGCAGGACTTGCGCCTAAGTAATAACCCTGCACTTGCCGCGTCGATAAACCAAGCGAGTATTTTACCTATCTACATACTCGATAATGAGAATGCAGGAGAATACCAGCTTGGAGGCGCGAGCCGTTGGTGGTTGCACCATTCGTTAACAGCTCTTAACAGCGCCTTGAACGGCAAGATGAATTTTTATGAGGGAGACCCAGCCTCCATAATTGCAGATTTATGTCGCCGATTTACTGTGACCGGAATTTATTGGAATCGGCGTTATGAACCTTGGCGAGTGTCTCGAGATAAAAAAATAAAACAACAATTATTGGCTCAAAGTATTCATGCACAAAGCTTTAACGGCTCATTACTGAACGAACCTTGGACAATACTGAAACAAGACAACACGCCATATAAAGTGTTCACACCTTACTACCGTCAGGCGAATAAGATGGGCTGTGATACTGCTATTTTACCTGAGCCTCAGTTACCTGGATCATTTCACACAGATAACCAGGCTATCACCTTAGATGCATTGTCATTACTGTCCCCAAAAGCCTGGGACGCTAACGTTGACGATTGCTGGACTCCTGGCGAATTGGGCGCGCAATCATCACTGCATAAATTCTTAAATAATGGATTAGAAAACTACCGCGAGGGCCGTGACTTTCCAGCCCTAAAAGCCGTATCAAGCCTATCCCCGCACCTGCATTTTGGTGAGATTTCACCGAGTCAGATAAACAAGGCCCTACTAACGGCCCCAGATGATAACAACCGAGAACACTTTAAACGGGAATTGTGTTGGCGAGAGTTTTCGTATTATTTATTATTTCATCGGCCAGAGTTACCCACTGAAAATTTGAAAGCTAATTTTAATCATTTCCCTTGGGATGACAATCCGGATAGGTTGGCACGTTGGCAACAAGGCCTCACAGGATATCCTATCGTTGACGCGGGCATGCGTGAACTATTGCAAACGGGATTTATGCATAACCGTGTTCGCATGATCACAGCATCATTTCTGGTCAAAAATTTACTTATAGATTGGCGTTTGGGAGCCCGCTGGTTTTGGGACTGCCTCGTAGATGCCGACCTAGCGAGCAACAGTGTGAGTTGGCAATGGATCGCAGGTTGTGGCACTGACGCAGCACCTTACTTCAGAATTTTTAATCCCATCACCCAGGGTGAAAAATTTGATGCTAAAGGCCGGTATACCAAAGCTTATCTTCCAGAGCTACATGGCTTGCCGACTCAATACTTATTTCGGCCTTGGGAAGCGCCTCCAGCAATATTAAAAAAAGCTAATATCACATTGGGTCAAACCTACCCGTTCCCCATCGTCGATATTAAACAGAGCCGAGCAAAAGCATTAAGCGCCTATGATCGGACAAAACACGTACACGACAATCACTAAAACGAAATATAGCCACAACGAAATATAGCCACCCATTGCTAATCAATAACATATCAAGTCTAGAGCATAAACAATCAATAATATTTACCCAAAAACCCATTCGCATAGGGGAATGACATATTCAAAGTCATCATTGCTGTAAAAAGAGGATTTAATGGGGGAAATGAGGAAATTTAAACGGCACTATTTAACCCAATTTATATTGAGCTCGTTATCAAAAGAAATGATTGGAACTATTCGCCAGCTTGAAAATACTGACAACAGCTAGAGAAATGCCGTCGTCGTTTCTCTAAATGATCACAGTAGCTGGTGAGTTCTTGCAGTGTCCCCACTGGCCCATGAAATAACTTGCCAAATTCTGAGATGATTCTGATCCATATATCACTGGGAATATTTAATCTGGTTAATATCTTAGCCGTATTCGAAGAGATAGCACCTCGTTTATCATTACGAATTATTCGGCCAGTTTCATCGACTAATTCAAGGTACTCTTTTAGTGAGAAGTTGATGCCTTTAGGTTGGTTTAGGCATTCATTGCCAATAAAAGGCAGCAGTCTTTTTGGTTGTTTGCCTTTTAAAGCCGCTTTTACTCGTAATTTAAGACTGGTGTAATCTGACTGTTCTGGCGTATCAGCCATTTTGGCTCGAATAGGATTAAGGTCTACATAGGCCATACAGGCCAGCACTGCCGCTTCATCGAGCAGGGCTTGTGACTTGAACCTACCCTCCCAGAAGTGACCCGTACAATTATCCTCGATATTGGCTTTTCTAGCTATGGGCTCGTTTAATGCCCGCATAAACCAACTTATGTCACTTAATCGACTGCGATACTGGGCTATTGAATGTTTGAGGGCGGTGATTTCATCGCTTTCTATTATTTCACCTTGCACAAATTTTTGAGTGATTTCAGTCCCTTTAAACAGTTGATGCCAATGCTCAATAACCTCTCTGTCAGTCCAACGATTAGACTGATAAATATCAACATTCAACACAAGGTGTAAATGGTTAGACATCACTGCATAGGCTGCAACATCGATGGCAAAAGCACTGGTTAATGTCAGCAGTTGTGATTCAACCCAGGCACGTCGATGGTCGTAGTTTTTTCCTGTAAGATTATCATCTCCCATCAACAATGCACGCCGGCAAACACGTGAGCAGCAATGGTACCAGGAAGTGTCTTCAATACTGATTTGAGTTCTTCTGGGACGCGGCATAACGGCTCTCCTACTATAACCAATAATTAAAGCTTAGTAGGAGAACAAATTTTTAGCCATTGACTATGGCTGGCACCATTAATACTCATAGTAGGAGAACAAATTTTTAGCCATTGACTATGGCTGGCACCATTAATACTCCTCGCTGGCACCATTAATACTCCCTCGTGAACGAAGTCAAACCGCTGATTGCAGACTTTTTAGAAAAAAGGGGGTTAACACTGTCTGAAGAGAAAACGCAGGTCACTCATATTAATGATGGATTTGACTTTTTAGGGTTCAACCTCAGAAAGTACAACGGAAAGTTACTCATTAAGCCGAGTAAATCCAACGTTCTATTATTTTTGAGTCACATGCGAACGCTCATCAAGAAACACGCAACCCTACCAGTCAATGACCTCATCAAATTGGTGAATCCTAAACTGCGAGGTTGGGCGAACTACTATCGCCATTGTGTTGCCAAACAAACTTTCAACTATATAGGTCACAAACTATTCCAGACGCTATGGCATTGGGCAGTAAGGCGTCACCCCACGAAAGCGAGAAGGTGGGTCGCCCTAAAATATTTCATCAACCGTAAAGGCCAATGGCAGTTTCACGGATGGAAGAAAATAGCGAACATGGATTGTCAGTTCAATCTTGTTCAAATTGCTCAAACACCAATTAAAAGACATGTAAAAATCCGAAGTGCAGCAACCCCTTATGATCCTGAATTTGCGGGCTATCTTAGTCAGCGGAAACAGCCAGAAGCATGCCGTAACTCGTGGTCAGAACCTGTCCAAACTGCTTTTTAAGTTGCTGGGTATCTAACGGTGCTTTAGCGGAGGCTTGAGCCTAGTGCAGTGAAAGTTGCACGCTGGGTTCTTAGGAGGGCGGCACTTGGTAACAAGTGTCGTCTATCCGACATTACTTTGATCAATATTGAGGGGAATGAGGATAAATAAAATGGCTTCTGTAACCGAATTACACAAGCCATTTTGATGCCAAACTATGAGTTAAATTTGTCAGGCTATCTATTTATCAGACTATCTATTTATCAGACTATCTATTTATCAGACTATCGCTGCATCAAAGGCTGCGGCGACATGATGCCAATGTATGGGTTGGGTACTCTACTTAAGCGAAGAAGAGGCGCCATAACCAGGATGAGTCGAGATCTTCCTTACAGGTCCGGTATTGTGCGGCATAGCGCTTAGATCTGGCATCGACCTTGCCGGCCACTTTTACCAGCCAGGCTTTCTGGTTATAAGATTTTCGCTTATAACCGCCCCAGCCTTCGTGGTAATTTAGATACTGATTCCTGGCATCCCACTTAGAGACGCCATTTATTTTATGAGTCTTGTAGATAAACCAGCCCATAAAGTCCATGGCATCATCGAAATTGCTGCGGCTGGACCAGGTATTACCCGTCTCCTTAACATAGTCATCCCAGGTCATGGTCTTAGCCTGAGCATAACCATAGGCATCACTGGCACGTCCAATGGGAATGAAGCCGAGAAAGTACTCCATAGGGGGCGCTGCATTGTGCTTAAAAGAGCTCTCCTGATACATCATAGCCAGGGGGATATGGACTGGCACACCCCACTTCTCTTGGGTTTTCTGTGCCGCGCTATACCAGGAGCGATTTTCTTGATAGATGGAGCATAAGTTCTCAGGGTTTTGTGGCGGGGCCGTGGCGCAACCTGAGAGTAATAATGCCAAAAAGGCTGCTGTTAAAGCCGAAAATCCTTTCATCATTGCGGATACCATGTGTAATACTAACTGGAATAAGTAAGTCGTGAACTTAATCAAAACGTTAGTGTCACACCCTTAGGTTAAAGAAGCAAACAAGCTGGCTTAAAAGTATCGAACATTCACTCTATATCGCCAGCTAATTGACGGGTAATGTACACTCATGCGCTTCTTCAAGCCAGATCACCGGCTGCCAAAAACCTGAGTCATTGCCGCGGTAGCGCTTGTCGGTATTAAATTTAGCCGCAAAATGATATCTGCGATTGGACTCGACTCTGATCACTAAATCTTTAGGCGTTCTGGCGGCTAGCTTCACCTTCAGAGATGGCGCACTGATCAACTCGGCAAAGGTAAAGGTATGTTCGCCGGGTGAGAGCCGGTAATTGGGTTTAGAGATGACAGGCTTGCCGTCTAGGTGAGTCACGACGGTTCGATAGAGATCTTGACTCAAATCGGGGTCGAGATAACCCGAGACCACACCACATCTAAGACTATCATCTGGCGGTGAGGCACAGCCAAAAAGCAAGATAAGCATGGAACATAGCACCAGTAATGGTTTCAAATCTTCACTCTCAACGGAAAAGGTTTATCTAAGCCATCATTAAAATATCGGCTGATAGATCTAACCACAGGCTAAAAATCATTTAGCCTGTGGGATTAACTTATGAAGGGATGGCGACCTTTTGTGGCGGCTTATTCGATGCTTCATCGCGGAAGTAATCCTCCAAAAATGCCTCAAAACTTTGGCTAGATTCGGCTTCCATCTTTGCTTGCTTAGACAAGGAGTCTAACGCAGCCTGTCTATATCGGGTGACAACTTGCTCTGGTAGCTCATATTCGTTCAACGCCTTATGATACTGTTTGGCTAAGCTCTTGACCCAGCAACCATGATCAATTTGACTCTCAATCAAGTGCGACATTACCCTTCCAGAGAGGGTTAAATCAGGATCATTGACCGCAGCTAACCAGGTATCTAATGCCTGACGGTAATGATTTTCACCCTCATTGTCCAACAGCTCGGCAATCGAACTCAAAGATGAAAACATCTGCTTCATCCAATCACTAAGGAGCACTGAGTGGCCTTTATTGCTTAATTCCAGACCTGGCTTACGCCCTTCCAGAATGACTCGGTTCAAGTTAGCGGATATTTCGGCTTCATCGTCCTCTCCCGATAAGGGAGAATCACTTAACAAACAATAGAGAAGGAACATGTCTAAGAAGCGCACCTGAGATGCTTCTATACCTATCGCGCTGTATGGGTTGACATCTAGGGCCCGAACTTCAATATATTCCACTCCGGCTCGTGCCAACGCATGCGATGGTTTTTCTCCATCGAGAGTGACTCGCTTAGCCCGAATTGGCGAATAAAATTCATTCTCTATCTGCAGCACATTGGCATTGAGCTGCCTAAATTCTCCATCGACCTTAACGCCAATTTTCTCAAAATTAGACGAGGGCATGTTGATGGCATTTTGCATCCCTTGCAGAAACTTATCCAAAGAGTCATAGCTGATGCTTAAGCTATCTTGCTCCTTGTTCGTGTAACCCAGATCACTCATTCTCAATGAGGTGGCATAGGGAAGATACAAGGTCCCCTTGCCCATTTTCTCAAACTCTATATCTGTCTGCTGCCCTTTAATGAACGAGCTACACAGGGCTGGGGATGCACCAAAAAGATAAGGCAACACCCAAACCATGCGTCGATAATTACGAATGAGCCCTAGATAGGACTCAGAGATAAAATCGGTTTTGGATCCCTGCTGATCGCTTAAAAGGTACAACTTGTCCCACAGCGGCTGGGATACGGAGAAGTTAAAATGAACCCCGGAGATAATCTGCATCTGAGCGCCGTATCTATAGGTTAATCCCTTACGATATAAACGCTTCATCTGTCCTGAATTTGAACTGCCGTATTCGGCAATCGGGATCTCGCTCACATCACCGACATAACAGGGCATGCTCACGGGCCATAGTCCTTGTTGGTTAAGGTTTTGCACCGTAAATGCGTGGGTATAGGTCAGGTCTTCGAGTAAGTCATCGATATCACTGAAAACAGGAGTGATAAATTCGAGCAGAGATTCACTGTAATCTGTAGTTATCCTGGAATGAGTGAGCGCGGAACCTAGTTCTCTAGGATGAGCGTCTGTCGCCAGATGACCTGACTCACTGATTCTTAATGCTTCGCGTTCTATGCCGCGTTGCATCCCCTGTAGTGCTGCACGCCCCTCTGAGTCAGAGAGTTGTTCGATCGATGTATTGAAAGAGTTCAATATTTTATTCTCTAATTTTGTCATCATTTATGCTTGTCTGGATCAGACCCGTCAAGTGTGCATTTAATTTCATTCACACCATTGACGGCAATTAGCCCCTCAGGCAAGTCACCTTTACTGAGCCATAAAGCGGCAGCATCCGTTCTAACCAGATGCCGCAACATACTAACACTAGATATATGGCCTAATTCAGCGATTACAACTCTAAATCTTCCACCGGATAACCGAGTGCTTTAATATCGGCCTCTATTGACGCCTTATCACCGACTATTAGCACTATCATCTTATGTAGATCGAGTTGTTTTCTCGCTAATTTATTCAATTCATCTTTCGAGATAGACTGGGTAATTTCAGTCTGTTTCTCGGTATAGTTATCATCCAACTGATATCTCTGTATACGGCGCATAAAGCCTGCCTTCTGGTATGGCGTCTCATAGTCTAACGCTTTACCTTGAGAGATTGAGGCGCGCATAAATGCAAGCTCTTCATCTGTCATACCTGATTGACGATATGCTTTTATCTCTTTGGCAAACTCTACCAATGCTTCAGATGTGACATCACTGCGAACACTCGCTTGAGCCAGATAGACACCTAGCTCTTTTCCACCAGCAAAAAAGCTTCGAGCGCCATAGGTATAGCCTTTATCTTCGCGTAAGTTGAGATTTATACGGCTGTTAAATGCCCCGCCTAAAGGATAATTCATCAAATATGACTTAAAATAGTCTCCAGTAGCATCATAAGGCAATGCACGCTTACCAATTTTGATCACTGACTGAGCAGCACCGGGTTTATCCAAGATGTAAATCTTCCCCCCCTTAAGCTTAGGGGATTTCGTTAATGCTGGCAGGGGCGTAGCCTCACCAGACCATTGACTAAACCCATGCAACTTTGCAAGTACTTCAGATTCATTGAGATCACTCACCGAGATAATTTGTGCATTACCAGCACGATATTGCTGTTGATAGAAGGCGTTAATGTCATCTAACGTCAACGAAGCAACAGACTCTAAGGTGCCGCTACTGCTTACCCCCAATGGACTATCACTGCCATACATCAAAGCATCGAAGGCGGTATTGGCCAAGAAATTAGGATCTGACATCATGTGTTGCAGACTCTGCAGTTGCTGCTGTTTCAGTCGGTCAAAATCTTCAGGTTTGAATGCCGGCTCAAATAATCTCTCCTGAACGATTGCCAGGGTCTCATCGAGACGTGAGGTCAAGCTGGAGATTTTCACATAGCTCTGATAGGTACTGGAGCCGAAAGAGACACTACTGCCTAGCATCTCTAATGCTTGAGCAAGCTCTTCTGAGCTGCGCTTCATACTAGATTCATTGAGCATGGCAGCGGTTAAACCAGCAAGGCCCGCTTTTTCAACTGGTACAAGTCGGTGACCACCATTAAGATAAATAACCAACTCAACCGTTGGTGTCTCCTCACTTTCAGTGCCCATCACCTCAATATTATTGGCTAATTTACCCCTCCATAATGTAGGAGAAGTGAGTACGGGCGCGGGCCCTGCAGGTGGCATTATGGTGCGATCGAAACCTGAGACTATTTGCTTATGGTCTACTACCTCTTCTACCGCTGTGTTGGAGTCAGTTAGCACTAGGGGCGTGAACGTATCTTCATGGGCGATAAGCTGCTCTTGCCCCTCGGGCACCACGCTCATGACCACCATAGGTTTGTTCTTAATATATTTGTCGAATACCCGCATCACATCGGCCTTAGTCACGCTGGCGTAGCGCTTAAGATCCGCTGAGATCATGTCGGGATTACCGGAGAAAGTCTGATTAAAGGCTAAGGTTGAAACCTTGCCCGATACACTCTGTAAACCGAAAATAGTCCCGGATTCAAACTGCACTTTTACCTTTTCCAGATCGTCATCGGTAACACCACGCTGCTCAAATTCGGCAATAGACAGCATCATTAGCTTCTCAATGTCGGCTAAATTGCCTCCTTTAGCAGGATTGGCCAGGGCGTACATGGAGAACTGACAGGCCAACTCCTGACAAGGGTGATTCACACCAGCCTGAACCGCATAGCCATCTTTGATCAAATTTTTATAGAAGATTGAAGTCTTACCGCCTCCTAAGATATTAGACAGCAGATCTAAGGCAGCCTCATCTTGATGACGGGCATAAACGGTTGGAAAGGCGATACGCAGCAAGGGAAGATGAACCTTATCTTCCATCGAGATATAGCGAGTCTTATCTAAGGTCAATAACTGCTTCTCATCGGCTTTGACTTCGGGACCTGCCGGGATCTCTCCAAAATACTTGTTAACCCAAGCTAAAGTCTGAAAATCATCGAAATTGCCCCCTATGGTGAGGGTGGCATTGTTAGGGCCATACCAGCGCTGGAAGAAGTGTTTCACGTCATCGAGATTGGCGCGTTCCAAGTCATCGGGCCAACCTATAACAGGCCAAGAATACTGATGGCCTTGGGGATAGAAGGCTTGATTAAACAACTCGCCCATTCGCCCGTATGGCTGATTATCGATACGCTGTGCTCGCTCGTTTTTAACCGTCTCACGCTGCACTTCGAACTTCTCTTCCGTCAAGGCCGGCAGGAAAAAACCCATACGATCAGACTCGAGCCAAAGCATCTTCTCTAGCTGGTTACTCGGCACCGTTTCGAAATAATTTGTTCTATCGTTATTGGTGGTGCCATTCAATGTACCACCGGCCTCGGTGACGGTTTTAAAATGCTGTTCATCGCCAACATGCTGGGATCCTTGAAACATCATATGCTCAAATAGATGAGCGAAGCCCGAACGGCCTTCAAACTCTCTGGCAGAGCCCACATGATAAGTCACATCCACATGGACTAAAGGATCTGAGTCGTCCTGGTGGAGAACGACCGTGAGGCCATTGGCAAGCTGATACTTCTTGTAAGGGATCCCAATCTCAGACTCGGCAACCTTAACGGTTTCTAATAGGGTCACTCCCACAGGAAGATTGACAGTTGACTCTTGGCTGACACACCCCGCCAAGGCAGCGGAGATGGCTGCAGCTAATATCCATTTTTTCACTTTCAAATCCTTAATATCAAATTATCTGAAGTAACATTAACCCAATCTTGTGCAATCGCCGCGACCAATATGCAGGTACACTTTACCTGCCTATAACCAATGAAGCGCAAGTCCGGCGACTAAATACAGCCGGTACACTCTTACCAGCCTATAACCAATGAAGCGCAAGTCCTGCGACTAAATACAGCCAGTACACTCTTACCAGCCTATAACCAATGAAGCGCAAGTCCTGCGACTAAAAAGTAGCGTACACTCTTACCTATCAATATCATCAGCGTGGATCTGAGTAAGGGAAGTTTCATCCACCCAGCCAATAAACACAATAGGTCGCCAATAATCGGCGTCCAAGCTAACAACAAGGCCCAATATCCATATTTCTCTATTAGCTCGATAGAGCGCTTATATTTTCCTTTAGCCATCTCCTCCGGACTGCGGGCAAAACGGCCTAAGCTCCCTAGATAATAGCTGGTTATCGACCCTAATGTATTGCCCACACTGGCTAGAATAACTAAGGCCAACCAGTTAGAACTGTCATCATTGAGTAATGCCACCAATAAAACTTCTGATCCACCCGGTAACAAGGTTGCAGCAAGAAACGCCGCACTAAACATCAACCATAACTCTGTCATAAAAGCTTACCTAATGAAAAAACATAATTTTTACGATAAACCAAGAGAAAAAACCCATGTTGCTCACCTGTTAAACATTGAGGTTATTAAAACAAACTTACTTATCACAATAAGTAATAACGAAATTGGTTTGTTTTGCAAGCCACTCTGTCTATACAATGCAGCAGCGGATATTGGCCTGATCTAATTTTGTTATAAAAAGGCTTAGGCTAGCATCCAGCACTTTTTTGAACGTTAATAATAAAAATTACTTGGAATTATATGATGTGGCAAACCATTAAACAGATCCCTTTTTGGCAGAAAGTCTTAGCAGGCTTTTTTTTAGGGGCTATGATAGGGGTGATCTTTGGCGAGTCAGCCACAGTACTTAAACCCCTGGGCGACCTCTTTATCGGCGCCATCAAGATGTTAGTAGCACCTTTGGTATTTTGTGCCATCGTTGTTAGCATCACAGCACTAGGCTCACAAGTGAGCCTGAAGCGTTTAAGCTTTAAAACGTTAGCCATGTTTATGTTTACTGGGACTTTAGCCTCCTTCATAGGCTTAACCGTAGGCTCGCTCATCGACATGGGCGGCAGCATGGATCTGGTCGCAACGGAAGTGAGAGAGCGTCATGTTCCCGGCTTTGCACAGGTATTGTTGGATATGATCCCGGTCAACCCCTTCGCCTCCTTGGCCGAAGGCAAGGTACTGCAGATCATCGTATTTGCAGCCTTGATAGGCATAGCCATCAACAAGGTGGGTGAGAAGGCCGAACCATTGAAACGCACCTTCGAAGCCGGTGCAGAAGTCATGTTCCAACTGACACGCATGGTCCTACAATTGACTCCTATCGGTGTCTTTGGCTTGATGGCCTGGGTTGTGGGTGAATATGGTCTATCGACTCTGTTGCCTTTAGGCAAATTCATCGCAGCCATTTATATCGCGGCCCTGATCCATATCATTGTCGTCTATGGTGGCTTGATTAAGTTTGTCGCTAAAGTTAGCCCACTGCAGTTTTTCCGTAAAGCCATGCCAGCACAAATTGTTGCATTTACCACGGCTTCCAGCTTCGGTACTCTGCCAGCCAGTACACGCTGCACCGAGTCCATGGGTGTCTCGAAACGCTATGGCTCTTTCGTATTGCCCCTTGGCGCAACCATGAACATGGACGGCTGTGGTGGTATTTATCCGGCAATTGCGGCTATATTTATCGCCCAGATTTATGGCATTTCACTGGATATGACTGATTACATGCTAATCGCAGTCACTGCAACGGTAGCCTCTGTAGGCACGGCAGGTGTACCTGGGAGTGCTATGGTGATGTTATCAGTGACTCTGGGTGTCGTCGGTTTACCACTTGAGGGCATCGCCTTCATCGCTGCCATCGATCGTATTATCGATATGATTAGAACCAGTACCAACGTGACTGGCGATATGATGACAGCGGTGGTGATCGGTAAGTCTGAGGGGCAATTTGATGAAGCGCAGTTCTACGCCACAGAAGAAGAGCCCTTAAAGCAACAAGCAAGCAATTAAGCCTGCTACTCCCCGGTTAAAACAAGCCGCAACAGCGGCTTGTTTTCCAATATCCGGTTCAAAATCAGTTGAATTGGTATTATACTTACCCCAAATTGAACTTGGCTTACGGGCCTGACTTGCAACACTGAAGGATACACAATGGCAAAAGTCTTTCTGTTCCCTATTTTCCTTTGTCTCTTATGGACACTATTTTTGCATTTCAACGGCGTGTCCATTAAGCAAGGAAAGAAAGGTTTCATCTATATCATAGCCATTAGCGCGACGGTGATCCTCTCCCTGGGGGTGTTACTCTGGCTTACTGCCGAGCAAAATATTCGCAGCTAATTTTCTGTTCCACACCCTGTTCCAACCCCTTAACCTTGAGTTTTGCGCCTACCCATTGCCAAAATGAATAACAGAATAGGGATTAATTGGAAATATTGCCGCGTTTATAGTATAAGCTCACACGAATCTGCTTTAACCCATTTCTAACCGTTAACTCTGGAACAAATCATGTCAGATAAGTTTTTCTTCATGGGGCGTAAAACGCCAAAACCTAAGCACGAAAGCTATGGCTTTAACACTAAACGCACCCAGAAAGCTGGCACAAGTCAGAACCCACTGAGTTTATCCGTGGTTTCTGATGAGCGTAAAACAGAGATAGAGGCCATTCTTGAGCAGCATGGGCTATTGGCCAACATAGAAGTCAATGTCGAGGGTGTTGAAAATATCAGCGAGCTAGATGGCATCTTGAACAAGCCGGTCACGACTCGATTCGATAAAACGCCCAACAGGAATGATCCTTGCCCCTGTAATAGCGGAAAGAAATATAAGAAGTGCTGTGGTTAGAAGGTAACCATATTAACCATAGTGCAATACAATAAAGCCACTGAACTCTCTGAGACAGTGGCTTTATTTTTATCGGTCAGCTTACGTTGTAGCCATAGTGTCTAATTCAAATATTATGTGCCTAGATATGAGCCGGAAAGGTATTAGCTTTGGAATGGTATTACAATAATTTTTACATCCTCTAAAAAAGCCCATCGAAAGATGGGCTCAAGTCTAGCAACGGCTTGTTTATCCGAGGACAGCGATTAATACACCTGCGGCTACGGCTGAACCCAGTACGCCAGCCACATTAGGGCCCATGGCATGCATCAACAGATAATTATGTTGATTCGCTTCTAATCCCACCTTGTTGACCACTCTCGCAGCCATAGGGACCGCAGAGACTCCTGCGGCACCAATCAGCGGATTAATCTTACCGCCAGAGAGCTTACTCATTAACTTAGCCATCAGGACGCCCGTTGCCGTTCCTATCGAGAAGGCTATCGCACCTAATACCAAGATCCCTAAGGTCTCCAGTTGGAGGAACTTATCGGCAGATAACTTAGAGCCGACAGCCAAACCTAGGAAGATGGTGACAATATTAATCAGTTCGTTCTGAGCCGTGTTCGACAGTCTGTCGACTACACCGGATTCCCGCATCAAGTTGCCCAGGCAGAACATGCCTACTAAAGGCGTCGCAGCAGGCAGAAACAAGATGGTTAATCCCAGCACCATCAGCGGAAAGATAATCTTCTCTTTCTTACTCACTTCACGCAACTGCTCCATCTTTATCTGACGCTCAGACTCAGTGGTTAACAATCTCATGATAGGTGGCTGGATCAGAGGAACCAAGGCCATATAAGAGTATGCCGCTACCGCAATGGCTCCCAAGAGCTCGGGGGCAAGTTTAGAGGCTAAGAAGATGGCTGTCGGACCATCTGCACCTCCAATGATCGCGATGGCGCCCGCATCTTTCATTGAGAATTCGAAACCGGGTACCCAGTTAAGCGCTATTGCACCAATTAAGGTGGCAAAAATACCGAACTGGGCCGCTGCGCCTAACAATAGCATCTTAGGATTGGCGATTAAGGCACCAAAATCGGTTAACGCCCCAACGCCCATGAAGATAAGCAGAGGAAACACCCCAGTTTCTATGCCTACATGATAGGCAAGAAACAGTAAGCCCCCTTCATCGACGAAACCACCATTGGGAATATTGGCCAAGATAGCCCCGAACCCTATCGGCAATAATAACAGGGGCTCAAATCCCTTCACGATCGCCAGAAAAAGCAACAAGGCACCGACGGCCATCATAAAGACTTGGCCTGGGGTAAAATTAGCAATTCCCGATGCGGCCCAAAAAGCAATTAATCCTTCCATTGAGACTCCTAAGCTATGCCGAGTAATTGATGGCCTACGGTGACAGTATCACCCTCTTTGACCCATACCTTGCTGATCACCCCATCGGCTTCGGCGCGAATTTCTGTTTCCATCTTCATCGCCTCTAAGATGATCACCACGTCTCCCTCTCGGACTGCATCACCCGGAGCCACATTCACTTTAAAGATGTTGCCGGACAGAGGCGCATTCATCTCAAACTTTATCACTGCTGCAGCTTGAGGAGCCGCTTGAGCCTCATTTGGCACAACGAAAGGAACCAGATTATCACTGCCGGCAATCTGACTGATATCGCCGCCTGGTGAGACCTGTACCACATAACTCTGCCCCTGAACATTGACAGTGTAAGTCTCTGAACCTCGCTCAGGTGCTGAAACAGCAGGCTGAGCTGGAGTAGCGACACTCTCTTCAGGTTTAGGCTCGAATGCATCTGGGTTATTACGATTCTTGATAAACTTAAGGCCAATTTGTGGAAATAGCGCATAGGTCAATACATCGTCGACCGACTCACTCGCGAGCTCGAGCCCCTGTTCATCAGCCTTCTGCTGTAATTCGGCGGTAAGCCTATCTAGTTCAGGTACCAGCAGATCCGCTGGGCGACAGGTTATCGCTTTCTCTCCCTTAAGCACGCGCGCTTGTAACTCGGCATTGACTGGGGCAGGAGTGGTACCATACTCGCCTTTTAACACACCTTCAGTCTCTTTCGTCATCGACTTGTAACGCTCACCGGATAATATATTGATGACCGCTTGAGTGCCGACAATTTGCGAGGTTGGCGTGACTAATGGCAGGTAGCCGAGATCTCGCCTAACCTTAGGTATCTCTTCTAGCACTTGATCTAACTTGTCGCCAGCGCCCTGCTCTTTGAGCTGGCTCTCCATATTTGTTAGCATACCGCCGGGAACTTGAGCCCTGAGGATGCGAGAATCTATGCCTTTGAGCTCACCTTCAAATTGCGCATATTTCTTACGTACGACTCTGAAATAGGCGGCAATCTCTTCGAGTAAGGCCATATCGTATCCCGTAGCCCTGTCAGTGCCCTCTAGCATGGCAACTAAGGTTTCGGTGGCACTATGACCATAGGTCTGACTCATGGAAGACACTGCGGTGTCGAGCACGTCGATACCGGCTTCGATGGCTTTAAGATAAGTAGCAGTACTGAGTCCGGTTGTTGCATGACACTGCATCGAGACCAATAGATCTGTCTGAGATTTTATTTGGCTAATCAAATCGAAAGCATCATAAGGTTTTAATAGGCCAGCCATGTCTTTAATACACAGTGAATGGCAACCCATGTCTTCCAGACGTTTTGCCATGTCGACCCAAGTATCTAAGGTATGCACTGGGCTCGTGGTATAGCAGATAGTCCCCTGAGCGTGTCCACCGACTTCGACCACAGCCTTCACCGATGTTTCCAGGTTACGTACATCATTCATGGCATCGAATATTCGAAACACATCGACGCCGTTTGTATGCGCTCTCTCGACAAACTTGTACACCAGATCATCGGCATAATGACGATAACCGAGTAAATTTTGTCCCCTTAACAGCATCTGCTGAGGTGTATTTGGCATCGCCTTCTTTAGCTCACGCAATCGCTCCCAGGGATCTTCACCAAGATAACGAATACAGGAATCAAACGTCGCGCCTCCCCATGACTCCAGAGACCAGAAACCCACTTTATCTAGTTTGGAGGCGATGGGAAGCATATCCTCGAGACGAAGACGTGTGGCGAGGATAGATTGATGTGCATCTCTTAAGACGACATCAGTTAATGCAAGTGGATTGCTCATGAAAACTCCCTACTAATTTTATTATGCTTTAGCGCGATATTGATGGATAGCCGAAGTGATCACCGCGATAATCTTTGGATCCATTCCTGCAGCCTGAGTGCTTTCATTCTCTGCAGTCCTGGTTGCTTTATCTTGGGGCAAAGGGGCAAATTTTATCGCCACTAATTTAATGCACACAATGAGCATTGTTAGAAATACAAAGACCAGGCCCATGCCTAAAAACATGATGCTTACGGCTTGCACAATTTGCTCAGATATCGAGTTCATATCATCCTCAGTATTAACAGAAGCTAGTTCGCGTCGCCTGCATGCTCTACATAAGCATTCAAAATTGAATACAAACAGAACAAATCCAGCTATTTATTCACTTAATCGCTATTTTTAATGACGAAGAAGATAAAATAAACTCGCCTAAAGAAGCATTAAGTGGCTAGCACTAGAAAAACAATAACCAATCTATAACAAAATAGCGAGGTACTTGTAAATTGGTCATACCAAGATTAGTAAAAACAAACACCCACCAATGAGAATTCAACAATAAAATTAGGGGTGCACTAAGTAATCACTAAATATAAGTCGGTAAAATGCAAATAATAATTAAAAAGCAGATAAAGACCCGGAAATGAATTTTGCTGAACGAACAGAAACAGCCACAAATGAAAATTTATGCAATTTCGAATCTAAAAATTGATGCAGGGAGAAGCAAGCGGGAAAGATTGCTGCGACTTAGATATATAAAAAAGCACAATATTTGGCCACAAAAAACTGCAAAGATGAGTAGACGGGGCTATATGTGATGCTAAAGAGTGCTAGACAGAAGAGGGAGTCGACCCTGCTAACACTCGATTCGTAGCCGCTAGGGCTATTCAGCTGAGCTAGGCGCGCAGTTCTCGTTACCTATGTCATCTATGCTAGATAACAATGTTCTTGTATGACTAGGTCAGTATCAAGCGAATATGCGATCAGGCACAAAAAAACCCGTAGACATGAGTCGACGGGCCTATTGACTGTGATGGCGCAGAGAAAGATTCAAACCTCTGACCACCAGACTCGTAACCAGTAACTCTACCCAGCTGACCTACACGGGTAAATCTGGTCACGTTAGCTATCTTGGTTATCTAAATTAGATAAGCCTATTTGCAGATAATTATGACTGACTAGAAATGAAAATATGGTGCGGATGGGAGGAGTCGAACCTCCGACCGCCTGGTTCGTAGCCAGGTACTCTATCCAGCTGAGCTAGATCCGCACAAATAAAACTTTTTTCTTACGATATTGAATGGTGCGGATGGGAGGAGTCGAACCTACAAACACTTGGTTCCTAGTCAGGTACTCTATCCA
>NZ_JABSSM010000024.1 GCF_013214165.1 Shewanella sp.
GACCGGTAATAAAACCTACACAAAAAAAGATATACATAACTTATTGGACCAAGAGTTTTATTTCGACATTATCTACCAGCAACATAAACAGGGACGCACGAAAGATGATCCATTTGACTATATCGTGGTCATTTCCGGAGATTATGCTTGGCTGCAATCGACTGAGCGTTTTATCCCTCCTGCGGTTTTTGATAAAATGACCCAAGCGTTAAACGATGCAAATATTGACACATCCTGGTTGATTGTTTCCCCTTTTCAAACCGCCCAAAAACTGTACTAGAGAGCAAAAGCCAACCAAGGAACACTATTATTCCCCTGTAGCTGTAACCCTATCCCAATCGGTACCCCCCTTAACCAAAAAAGCGAGATGAGCTAATCAAAGATATTTGAAGCTTGTTATCAAACAATACAACTTTACACTCACATGTTGTCAACATGCACCTTGTCTACAAACAACTAAATATCAGGCAATTACCCTCATTACGCGCATAATTTTCCTTTCGATCTTGGAAGCGATTTAATAATCGTGTTCAAGCCTGTATAATCCCGCGATTCAAGTTTAACCAATTCTGACCATAGAAGGGTCTGGAGAGTCGTTTGGCACATACCTACATCCCGCTCGAGCAATACACACGAAAATGGATTTTTAACCATAAAGATCTGCCTGTGACCGATGAAGATAAGGCATTTATCAAGCCGCTGGATCAGAAAGGCGCGATGGAAGTTTGGAACAAGTGGATCAGTAATCGTAGCAGCTGTACAGAGCAGTTTTCTAAAGGCGACTGGGCCGCGAAAGATACAGCTTGGGTTGAGTCCGATGACTGGCAGAGTGCTTGGGACAGTGAAAATCCTGCACTACCTGAGATGTTTGCCGCCCATTTCGATTGGGCCGATAATACTCCCGTCTATTTCTGTTATGAGAAGTATCAGGTTATCGAGACGCGTTGGGATGTGTTTGTTCGCAATTGGAAATGTTTTCTGTTCTTCGATGACGGTCCCCTGCTAATATCGACTAAACACAAACAAGCCGCGCTGATCCATCAAGATGGCCACTTTCAGCTTGGTCATCGAGGTTAAGGCTGTTTTAGCCTAGGCTCCCCCATAACCAAATAACAAAAAATAAGAGGTTATATGAAGTCCCTCAGTGATTGTTTAACTAAAACCACACTAGCCACACTCATGAGTGCCATCGTCTTAAGCGGCGCGTTAAGCAGTCAGGTCCAGGCTCAAGAAATATCCGGCGTCGAAGTAGCCGAGCAGATTGTTATCTATGATAGCCAGCTGCAGCTTAACGGTGCAGGCGTTCGCAGTAAGTTTTTTATCGATCTTTATGTGGGAAGTTTGTACCTAACGGCCCCTTCCGCTGATCTGGCTAGTGTGATATCAAGTGACGAGTCTGCGGTTCGATTAAATATCACCTCGGGTATGATCACCTCAGATAAGATGCGTGATGCCATCATAGATGGCTTCGATGATGCGACCGATGGCAATACCCAAGACATCCAAGCTCAAATCGATACATTTATGGCCCTGTTTAGTGACGAAATAAAACAGGGTGACCAGTTTACTCTGTTAACCAGTAAGGTTTCAGGCGTCACAGCCTATAAGAATGGCGTCCCACAGGACACCATAGAAGGTGAAGCATTTAGACAAGCCCTGTTGAAAATTTGGCTCGGTGACAGCCCGGCACAGACCAGCCTCAAGCAAGCCATGTTAGGTCAATAGTAATAGATGACTAACACCTGGTTTAATCCTAGGCCTCAAGCGCTAGGATTAAGCTGCTTGTAGCGACTAAAGCTTATAAGCCTTTAAAAACATTGAAATACAGCCTGTTAAATAGCTAGCACGGCTCTCGAGAAGATCATCTACGTTTAAACCTAGCTCCAACTTTAATCTCATCTCACCATACATCATCAGACAGAGTCGCACGGCGCAGCTGCGGCAATCATCAAATTGGTAAACACCTAGCTTGTGCACGTCTTCAAAATAATGGGTCAATAAGTTGAGTAAGTGTTGTGGACCGGCGTCGAAGAAGAGTGCCGATATTCCTGGGTGGGTCTCAGACTGAGCCACGCAAGTGGTAAATACTTTCAGCGCTTCGGGGCTGACAATCAAGTCACCGAAATATTCGGCAAAACTACTCAGGGCCATTTCAGGCTGACTGGGATCGGTAAATACATCCTCGGATAAGCGCTGAATCACGCATCGTGATTCTATCGATGCGACAAATAATTCATCCTTGCTGCCAAAGTGAGAATACACAGTCTGTTTCGAGACACCGGCTAACTTAGCCACCTCATCCATACTGGTATTGGGAAAACCCTGACCGCAAAAAAGATCCATGGCCGCTTCGAGTATTTGCAGACGCTTTTGCTCACTACGGGTTAAATTTTCGTTCGGAATAACCGATTCCATACACAAGCCTCTTTTAATAAGGTTTTTACATTTTAGACACATTCAATCACAAAGTAGACTAGACAGTCCAGTTCTTTGTAAATAGACTAGGCAGTCTAGTTTAACGTTTTTGCAACCTAACATTAACCAAGGAAGCGTGTCAGGATGAGTATTTTAACAGCCGTCTCAATCTCGAGAGTGTCAATAAGCCTACTGTATGCCCTTGCACTTGCCGGGTGTCAGGGTGAGGTGACTCAGCATGCAGGATCACCAATAGTGCAAACAGTGACTACCGCCACGCTTACCCTCTCCCCCTCTTATCATCATACTCAAGAGTTTACCGGCACGATTAAGGCCGGTAACACCACAGGCATAGGCTTCGAATTAGCGGGGAAAATTAAACTCATTGCCGTGGACAGCGGCGACTCGGTTAAACTCGGTCAATTACTGGCTCAACTGGACACGCGACTGCTCGAAGCCGAGCGAGATGAGCTCAATGCTAGCGTGTCACAAAATAGCGCCGATCTGCAACTGGCAAAGAGCACCTTAAACAGAAGTCTGGAACTGCAAAAACAGGGATACACCTCGGAGCAGACACTCGATGAACTCAAGGGCCAGCTCAACAGCCTAATTGCGGGTCAGAAAAGACTAAAAGCTGCCGTATATGCCAACGCGCTGAGAATAGAAAAATCATCACTGCTGGCACCTTTCGATGGTGTGATCAGCAAAAGAAGCAGCAACCTAGGCGAAGTCATCACCTTGGGCAGTGCCATCTTCACCTTAGTCGAGAACAACAACCCTCAAGCCATCATAGGAGTGCCGGTCCATGTGGCACAACACCTGAGTCCTCAACAGAAAATATCACTGCGTGTGGCTAAAACCCATTATTGGGCTCACATAGAAGGCATAGGTGCCGAAGTAAATTCGGTGACCCGAACCGTACCAGTACGCCTCTCTCTGCCGAAAGATTCCAAGGTACTCAATGGCGAGATAGCCTATTTGGCCTACGAGAAGGAGATCCATCAAGCGGGATACTGGGTGCCTATCTCGGCGCTCACCGATGGCATTCGCGGACTTTGGAACCTGTATGTACTGAGTTCAGAGCCACATCAGAATAATCATGAAACCTTCAATATTGAGCGCAGAGACATAGAGATCCTTTATACCAAGAATGAGATGGCCTTCATTCGAGGCGCGGTTCATGTTGATGAGGCTTATATCGCGCTAGGACTGCATAAGTTGGTCGTAGGTCAAGGTGTCAAACCCACATCTACAGCAGCCACGGCTACGAGGTAAATAAGATGGTTAAAGCTTTAGTAGAGAATGGACGCTTAGCAAGCTTATTTATCGCCCTCTTGATCGTGGCTGGATTAGGCGCAATATCCAGCTTGCCGCGAATGGAAGATCCCGATATTACTAACCGCTTCGCCTCGGTGATCACTCAATATCCAGGAGCATCAGCCGAACGAGTCGAGGCCTTAGTCACCGAAGTATTGGAGAATCGCCTACGTAGGTTAGAAGAAATAAAATTGATCCAATCCACATCAAGGCCGGGGATTTCGGTTATTCAGCTCGAACTTAAAGACAGTGTACAAGATACGGATCCTGTGTGGTCCAGGGCGAGAGATCTCATCGCCGATGCCAAGCCTGCATTGCCTGTATCGGCACAAAATCCACTACTGGACGATCAAATTGGCTATGCCAGCACAGCCATCTTAGGACTGGTTTGGAACGGCGGCGGTGAAATCCGTATCGATATGCTCAACCGTTACGCTAAAGAGTTACAGAGTAAGCTTAGGCTGCTCAGCGGAACAGATTTCGTCAAGCTTTATGGTTCCCCTATCGAAGAGGTATTGGTACAGCTCGATGGCAACAAGGTCAATCAGCTTGGACTCACGCCGGCGTCCATCGCCCGTATTCTCAGTAACGCCGATACTAAGGTGTCGGCCGGAGAGATTAATAACAATAATTTCAGAGCCCTGATCGAAGTCTCCGGAGAGCTCGACTCACTCTCGAGGATCCGCCGAGTGCCGTTAAAGGTGGACTCACAGGGGCAGATTATCCGCTTAGGCGATATCGCGACCATTAACAAACAAGCTAAGACACCAGCCAATTCCATTGCCCTGATAGAGCAAGATCAAGGTGTGATGGTGGCCGCCCGCATGCTCAATAATACCCGAGTGGACCTCTGGCTAGCCAAAGTCAGAGTCGAAGTCGATGCCATGCAGGCGTCGGTTCCGGCCAATATCGAGATCCAATGGCTGTTCGATCAAGAGAGTTATACCAGTGACAGGCTGGGCGGACTGGTAGGAAGTCTACTCCTAGGTTTCATCATTATTCTGCTAGTCTTGATGCTGACCTTAGGTTTGCGCAATGCCCTCATCGTCTCTTTATCCTTGCCTCTGACTGCACTCTTCACCTTAACGTGCATGAAGTACATAGGTCTGCCTATCCATCAGATGTCTGTCACAGGTCTGGTCGTTGCGCTGGGGATCATGGTCGATAATGCCATCGTCATCGTCGATGCCATCGCCCAGCGAAGACAACAGGGTTTATCGAGAATCGAGGCGGTCAGCGCGACACTCAAACACCTATGGTTACCGCTGGCAGGCTCGACCATCACGACTATGCTCGCCTTCGCCCCTATCGTGCTTATGCCAGGTGCGGCCGGTGAATTTGTCGGTGGTATCGCCATCTCAGTCATGTTTGCCCTGCTGGGGTCATACATCATCTCTCACACCTTGATAGCCGGCTTAGCGGGCCGTTTCGGTGTAGCAGGAGATCAAGACAAATGGTATCAAACAGGCATCAGCTTGCCACGAGTCAGCCAGCTGTTTAACGCTTCATTGACCCTGGCCCTCAAGCGCCCTCTGCTATCAGGCTTATTGATTGGCATCTTACCTATCACAGGCTTTATTGCTTCGGGTCAGATGACAGAACAATTTTTCCCGCCCTCAGACCGAGACATGTTCCAAAT
Source organism: Shewanella sp. (assembly GCF_013214165.1). Lineage (GTDB taxonomy): Bacteria > Pseudomonadota > Gammaproteobacteria > Enterobacterales > Shewanellaceae > Shewanella. Next base: position 5,372 of record NZ_JABSSM010000024.1, read on the forward strand.
TGAAGTCTATCTTCCTCCCCATGCGAGCGTGGCGAGTACCCGTCATCTCGTTGAAAAAATGGATCAACAGCTAAGAGAGACTCAGGGCGTGACCCGTATAGACTGGGTCATAGGCGGCAATACGCCCTCTTTTTATTACAACCTGCTACAACGCCAGCAAGGCGCGAGCAATTACGCCCAGGCCATGGTCAAAGTCGAAGACTTCGACACCGCTAACCGTCTCATCCCTCAGCTGCAACAAGCCCTAGATCTCGCCAACCCGGAGGCGCAGATATTAGTCAGAAAGTTGGAGCAAGGGCCTCCCTTCAATGCCCCGGTTGAGCTAAGGGTATTTGGCCCTAACCTAGATCAACTCAGGCTGATTGGCGATGAAGTCAGGCGCATCTTAAGTGATACCCCCGATGTGATACACACGCGAGCGACCCTAAGCGCCGGTGCCCCTAAGATATGGTTCCAGGTCAATGAAGATGCCAGCATGATGAGCGGCCTCAATTTGACTGAGATAGCCGAGCAGATCCAGATGGCCACGACCGGCATCAATGGCGGCAGCATCTTAGAGCAAACAGAATCGATACCCGTGAGAGTCAGGTTACAAGACAGTACTCGGGAGCAGCAGACCAAGCTCTCTGAGATCAACCTGGTGTCCTCATCAGGAGTAGGCATTCCCTTGTCGGCCCTCGCCGAAAGCCAGATCCAAGTCAGCCGCGGGGCGATTCCTCGCCGCGATGGCCAGAGGGTCAATACCATAGAAGCCTATATTGTCAGCGGCGTACTGCCGCAACAGGTACTCGACGATGCTAAGGCGCGAATAGACGGGCTTAACTTACCTGCTGGCTATCATATCGAAGTCGGCGGTGAGAGCGCTAAACGCAATGAGGCCGTGGGTAACTTACTGTCTAATCTAGTGCTAGTCGTTACCTTACTGTTAGCAACGCTAGTCTTGTCATTTAACTCATTCAGGCTAACGGCCATTATTCTGTTTAGTGCGATGCAGTCGGCGGGGCTGGGTTTACTGGCTGTCTACCTGTTCGGTTATCCGTTTGGCTTCACCGTGATCATCGGCCTATTGGGCCTGATGGGACTCGCCATCAATGCGGCTATCGTCATCCTGGCCGAACTTGAGGACCAGAGTGATGCCAGAGAAGGCAATATAGACACCATAGTCAGGATCGTATCGGGCTGTGGTCGTCATATCGGCTCCACGACCATTACCACAATAGGTGGCTTCCTGCCCTTGATTATCGCCGGTGGTGGCTTCTGGCCTCCCTTCGCCATCGCCATTGCCGGTGGTACCTTGCTCACCACCTTACTCTCGCTGATCTGGGTACCAACCATGTATAAACTGGTGATGCGACCAGAGAAAACAGCCAATAAAAATAACCAAGACAAGGTGCTTTTAGCCAGCCACAATTAACCGCTACCTACGACACCGAGGAGCATACAAGTATGTTCCTCTTTTTTATCCTATTTGCGCAATCCTTTCATATCCCCCCCATTCAACCTCTGTTCATACCGGTTTTCATTCCTGTATTGATACACAATAAATGAAAATATATCCGAAAACACACTCATTCATGTCGCTTTTAGATCTATATCAATTCATTGATTGTTGAAGTGATTTAGATTGACACTACAACAATAGGAAAGGAGTTCTAGATGAATTATAAAAACTGGCCAATTGCGAAGCAAATAGGGACATTAGCGTCAATGTTGACGGTTGTAGTATTCGGAATATTGAGTAGCATCTCCTATCTCACAGCCGCCGATGTGTTAGAAGAAAAAGGCATCAGTGCCATACAAGCGCAGATGCAGGGTACCTCAGACTTGATAGAGCTGCAATACAGCAACCTACTCGCCCTCGCTAGGCGTAACGCCGATGTTTTACGGGCCATGTACCCGGGTCAGTTTAGGAAACCAGATAAAACCGTTCGCGTGTTAGGCAAACCCACACCGGCACTCGCTCACGAAAGCGCACAGATCAATGCCTCTAAGAGCAAGGTCGACCGTTATGCTAATCTCACCGGTGGTAATGCCACTGTGTTTGTTCGAGATGGTGATGACTTCCTGCGGATCTCGACCTCACTGAAGAAGGCCAACGGCAAACGAGCCTTAGGGACATATCTGGGCAAGAAGCATCCAGGATATTCACGTTTAATCAAGGGGGAAAAATACGAAGGCTATGCCAAGTTATTTGGCAGAGACTATATGACGGTATATCGCCCGATTAAGAATATCCAAGGCCAGGTCATAGGTATTTTATATATTGGCTTCGATATCTCAGCGTCATTGACTGAGCTTGAGCGATCGATGAATCAACTGAAACTCGAAGAGTCAGGTTATTTCATGCTCATTCGAGAAAGTGATCAGTCTATCCTCACCCACCCAAACTATGAAGTCGGCACTAAGGTGACCGCAGATATGTTGGATGGCCTGACCATGACTCAGGCACTCACTCATAAGGGATCATGGGAATATACCAACTCAAAAAATCAGGCCATGTATGCCTATAGCGTTAAGATCCCTGGCTGGAACTGGGACCTTGTAGGCATAGCAAGGATGAGTGAACTCAATGAAGAGAGCCTTAAATTACTCAGTATTAACGCCATGGTGGCGGCAGTGGGCATCATAGTGATCACCTTCATGCTCTCTTTGGTTCTGGTCAAAACTTTGAAGCCTCTACGCATTTTGCAGCAACAACTGGATATGCTCGGTAAAGGAGAATTAAATCAGGAGTTTGCCAAGCCAAACTTAAACAGTAAAAATGAAGTGGATAAGATCACCATAAGCACCTCGCAGATGGCCGATAGTCTGAAAGAATTAATATTGGCACTGCAGGGCTCCGTGAGTACCCTAGAGACTCAGGCATCACATGCGCAGCAAACCGCACGACTCAACGGCGAAGAAGCTCAGTCTCTGATGACGCAAACAGATCAAATAGCCACTGCCATCGAAGAGATGTCGATGTCAATCAGAGATGTGGCCAGCCATGCCAGCGAAGGAGCGTCCAAGAGCCAGCAGGTCGATATAGCCTCACGCGAAGGACATGAACAGTTGAATCTAGTGGTTCAAGGCTTGGCCAAACTCAGCCAACAGTTAAATGCAAGCCATGTCAGTGTCGAGAGTGTCACCAAGGAGAGTGTCGCCATCAGCAAGGTGACCGAAGTCATCAATGGTATCGCCGAACAGACTAACTTGCTGGCGCTCAATGCTGCCATCGAAGCTGCCAGGGCCGGAGAGCAAGGCAGAGGATTTTCCGTCGTCGCCGATGAGGTGCGCACCTTGGCCCAGAGAACACAAGCGTCGATCACAGAGATAGAGCTGACCATCAATCAACTCCAGTCTCAGGTTAAAACAACCGCAAGTCAGATGGCGCAGAGCCAGCAACTTGGGGTGTCATCGGCAACTCAAGGCGCAGAGGCCAATAGTCAACTCAATCATATCACTAGCAGCATAGGAGAGCTCGCAATAGCCTCGAGCAGCATAGCCAGTGCCACAGAACAACAGAGCGCCGTCGCTGAGGAGATCACCCGCAATCTGCATCAGATCACAGAGCTGGCACGAGACGGCGAGCAAAGAGCCGGTAAGACGGTCGATTCAGCCATGGCGTTGTCGAATATCGCCGCCGAAATAAAGCAACAGATCAGCATATTTAGGGCCTAAATAAGCTAGAAACTCGTTGCGGGTGACAAGATAACAAAGAGGGACGCTTCATTGCTATGGCGTTTCTCTTCTCGTGACTCGTGACCGCAACCAGCCAGTATGTTATTTAATATCGGGTACAAAGGCGATAAGGCGACTTTTACTTAAAGCGAACAGACTTTCAAGCATTCAAGCTGGATTCCGGCCACAAGCATGCCGGAATGACGTGTCCCCTGAGCCTTCTTGGCTCTATCTTAAGCCTTCTTAGCTCTATCTCGAATCTTCTTAGCTCTATCTCGAATCTTCTGGGCTCTATCTCGAATCTTCAGGGCTCTATCTTGAGCCTTCTTAGCTCCAATAAATAAAAAGCCCCGCTCCTTTCTCAGGGGCGGGGCTTTTTTAGTATCGAATAAAGCTAAAAACAATTAATCTTTATTGTCTTCTTTCTCTGCATCTCTGTCCATATTCTCGGTGTTCTCGAGCCAAAGGGCATTGATGATACCGAATGAACAAGCCAGCAATACTCCGAGCATCCAAGCAAAATACCACATAGATTAAACTCCTTATTAGTAAAGTGACGTCTTATTGTCTTCGATGAAACTGCGAGATAGACGGCCAAACATCTTATAGTAGGTATAGATAGTGTATGAAAGTACTATCGGGATAAAGATAATCGCAGCCCAGGTCATCACAGTCAGAGATGTTTCACTCGCCGTGGCATCCCACATGGTCAAACTCACATTCGGCTCCAATGATGACGGCATAACGAATGGGAACATGGCAGCGCCACAGGTCAAGATCACGGCTGCAATAGCCACTGAACTAAACAAGAAGGCGAAACCTGAACGATTCAGGCGACTGGCGACTATGACCAAGAGTGGCATGACGAGCCCCAAAACAGGGAACATCATGGTCACAGGGTACTTGTCATAGTTTGCCAACCAGGCTCCAGATTCTACTGCAACCGTCTTAAGCGTTGGATCCGATATGCCATAAGTATCCAGAGCAGAGGTGATCACATAGCCATCGATACCATTGACCAGCCAGACACCGGCAGCACCAAATAAGACAAATAACAGCAGACTCAGCACTTGTGCGGCCTTAGCAGCACGAACCCTAAGATCAGTCTCAGTCTTCATCTGTAACCAGGTCGCACCTTGCATCATAAACATGCTGACGCAGATAAGACCCGCGATGATACCGAAGGGGTTCAACAAGCCGAAGAAGCCACCATAATAAGTCGCACGCAAGTATTCATCGAAATTGAACGGCACACCTTGAAGCAAGTTACCGAAGGCGACACCTATGATCAGCGGCGGTACGAAGCCACCGATAAACAATGCCCAATCCCATGCCGATCGCCATCTTGGATCTTCTATTTTAGAACGATAGTCAAATCCTACAGGCCTGAGATATAAGGCAAACAACACCAACATCATAGCTACATAGAAGCCCGAGAACGACACTCCGTATACCATGGGCCAAGCTGCGAATAAAGCGGCACCGGCACTGATAAACCAGACCTGGTTACCGTCCCAATGGGGCGCAATGGTATTGATCATAATACGACGATCGGTGTCATCTTTACCTAATATAGGCAAGAGTGCACCGACCCCCATATCGAAACCATCGGTCACGGCAAAACCAACAAATAGTAAGCCAATCAGCGCCCACCAGATAAATCTTAACATTTCATAATCGAACATAATCAGATCTCCTTTTAGGCATCCAGATTTTCAAAATGATAACGACCCGTCTTCAAACTACTGGGGCCAATTCGAACAAATTTAAGCATTAGAAACACTTCGATCACCAACAAAATAGTATAGAAGGCCGTGATTGAGATGATACTGAACCAAAGATCGGCTACGGTGACACTCGATGCGGACATGAAGGTCGGCAAGATCTCTGAGATAGTCCAAGGTTGACGGCCATATTCGGCCACAAACCAACCACACTCTATGGCAATCCAAGGCAAGGGTAAGCTATATAGCGCCGCTTTGAGCACCCAAGGTTTCTCTTCGATACGATGACGTGTGCTCTGCCAGAAGGCGGCAGCAAACACGAATAGCATGATGATCCCTGAGGCCACCATGACGCGGAATGACCAGAAAATTGGCGCTACATTTGGAATTGAATCCTTAGCCGCTGCCACTATCTGCTCTTCTGTCGCATCGACAATCTTATCTGTGTAGCGCTTGAGTAAGAAACCATAGCCTAGATCAATTTTTGCCTCTTCGAAGGCCGCACGCAGTTCATCGGTTTCATTACCATTGCGTAATTCGGTCAACATGGCGTAAGCCTGCATGCCATTTCGAATGCGAACTTCGTGCTCGGCAATCAAGTCATGTAATCCAGTCACCTCTTCATCTAGAGAACGGGTGGCAATGATCCCCATTAGATACGGGATCTTGATGGCGAAATCAGTTTCCATGGTTTCCTGATTAGGGAAGCCTATAGCGGTAAATGCTGCTGGAGCTGGCTCAGTGTGCCACTCAGCTTCAATCGCTGCTAACTTGACTCGTTGCACCTCACCGACCTTATAACCTGATTCATCACCGAGTACTATGACTGACAAGATCGAGGCCATGCCAAAGCTTGCGGCAATCGCGAACGAACGACGAGCAAACGGCAAGTCTCGTTTCTTAAGGATATAATAAGCACTGATAGACAAGACGAACATGGCACCGGCGACATAACCTGCCGCCACGGTATGAACAAACTTAACTTGAGCAACCGGGTTAAATAACACTTCTCCCCAATCCGTCATCTCCATTCGCATGGTCTCATAGTTAAATACTGATCCCACTGGGTTCTGCATCCAACCGTTGGCAATCAAGATCCACAAAGCAGACATGTTAGAGCCAAACGCGACTAACCAGGTGACCGCCAGATGCTGGCGCTTACTGAATCTATCCCAACCGAAGAAGAACATGCCCACTAAGGTAGACTCGAGGAAGAAGGCCATCAGTCCTTCAATTGCCAGTGGTGCCCCGAAAATATCGCCGACGTAATGGGAAAAATAGGACCAATTAGTGCCGAACTGGAACTCCATAGCGAGTCCGGTAGCGACACCTAAAGCAAAGTTAATGCCGAACAACTTACCCCAAAACTTGGTCATGTCTTTATAAACCTGCTTATCTGTCATCACATAGAGTGACTCCATGATAGCCAGCAAGAAAGCGAGGCCCAAAGTTAAGGGAACAAACAAGAAGTGATACATGGCTGTCATCGCAAATTGAAAGCGAGAGAGCTCAACAACTTCTTCTAAAATCATTAGTGACTCCTTAGGTGGTGCAACCATCAACTAAGATTAGATCCCCATCAATCAAAGTTAATGCCTATTGAGGTATTTTATTTTAAGCCTTTTACTCGCTCAGCGGCGGCAAAGACAGGCTAAATATCGTTTTTACAAAATGTTCGAAATAAGCACAATAATATTCTAATCAAGCCAATTCCATGACCAAGTTCACAACAAAGAATATATTTGCGCTAAGTGCATGGGTAAAACATAACAAACTAGAAGCTAAATCTTTATTATCAAAAACTTAACCAAATCACAGACTATTCTCACCGCTATTTTATACCATTCAAATTTGATTCAAATCAATCAATCACTAGGGTTAACATGGGTTTTGTGGCTAAGGACACAGTTCACTACACGACCCTATTGACAAAAAACAACTACCGTGCTAGGCGGCGATTACACTCCAACATAAACCAAGCTTTTACCAGTTAATAACTTATTTCAAAATAAACACCAAGAAAGTCGGTGTAAACAGTAAAAAACATCAAATATATTAAACAAACAAAATGCTGACGATGAAATGAAAAACACCTAACCAACTGTTATGAATGCAATTAAATGAAACCCAACACTATTGCATCATCAACAAACACATATTAATGATTAGTTTTGATAATGACTAACTATAATTTTTCTCGCTTGATGATTAATTCATACAAGAATAATATACGTCTTGTGCTCAGGAACGACTGAGGTGATCCGGTGAAGTAGCCCGGCCTAGTCCAACTCCGCTCACATAACCCTTTAACTGTGTGGAGATACCATTATGAAAAAATTATTGAATCGTTTAGCAAACAACTACAAGCGTGTTTTTGTTGAACTTTATACTGCTAGAGAACGTTAAACTTCCACTAGAGTAGACAGATATATTTGAAGTTTTGTTAGCGCAAAATGGCCACCTGACTGATTCAGCTAGGTGGTTTTTTCATATCTAAACCTTTAAAAGCCCCTGACTCTAGCCTTTACTCAAAATCTAATCAAGTGATCACTTATATACTAGTTGAGTCTATTACTAATCGCTAGCACTCCAATTACACTCTTGCCAATAGATCTACAGCTAACTGTGTATTTATCACTGTTTAGTACACCCTAACTCTCTAATGTGATCCTAACCCTCTATTTAGTAGTGAATAAATTATGGTTATTGCCCTCAAAAAAAAAGAGCACCGAAATTTTCGATGCTCTTTTTCAACAGATTGACTGCCGTTGAAGTTAAAAAAACCAAGCCAAATCTAGACTCGACTAAAAGTCAACTTAACCCAACTTTACTCGCGCATTCCTGAACATTCTCATCCAAGGGCTGTCTTCACCCCATGAATCGGGATGCCACGAGTTTGCCACGGTTCTAAACACACGTTCAGGATGTGGCATCATGATGGTCACACGACCATCTGTGCTACATATCCCCGACAGTGCATTTGGCGAACCGTTCGGATTCTGCGGATGCTTAGTGGCGATCTCGCCTTGGCCATTCACATATCTCAGCGCAATAGTGCCAGAGGCTTCGGCTAATGCCATGGCTTCAGGCGATGCAAACTCGGCGCGGCCTTCTCCATGTGATACCGCGATAGGCATACGCGAGCCTTGCATCCCTTCGAAGAAGATTGAAGGATTCTGCTGTATCTCTACTAAGCTAACACGAGCCTCGAAACGCTCGGAGCGGTTACGGACAAAACGCGGCCAATGCTCGGTGCCAGGAATGATCTCTTTGAGCGTGGATAACATCTGGCAACCATTACATACCCCCAGAGAGAAACTGTCTTCACGCTCGAAGAATTGAGTAAACTGCTCGCGGGCACGCTCATTAAACAAGATTGACTTAGCCCAACCTTCACCAGCACCCAGCACGTCACCATAAGAGAAGCCACCACAAGCCGCTAGGCCCTGGAACTCATCTAAAGTAACCCGACCACTGAGGATATCACTCATGTGAACATCACGACTCTCAAAGCCTGCTCTGTCGAAGGCTGCTGCCATCTCCAGGTGCGAGTTAACCCCTTGCTCACGCAAGATGGCCATCTTAGGTGCGACGCCTTTCAAGATAAATGGCGCGGCGACATCTTGACTCGGGTCGAATTTAAGCTCGACAGTCAAGCCAGGCTCGCTTGCATCATGTTTAAGCTTAAACTCTTCATCGGCACACTCAGGGTTATCCCGCAGTGATTGCATCTTATGGGTCGTCTCGGCCCAGATAGTCCTGAGCTCAGTACGCGACTCGACCAATATTGCTCTGTCACCATCATTGATGGTAATAGTATCGTCGGTCGTTAAGCTGCCAATAACGTGACAGGCGACGCCCGCGGCATTGAACTTAGCTATGATGGCTTCACTTTGTGCGCAGCTTACCTGAATGACACCACCAAGCTCCTCATTGAAGAGTCGCTCAATATCGGTGCCGTCTACATCTGCAAGGTCGATATTAAGACCCGTGTTACCGGCAAAAGCCATCTCAACTAAGGTGGTAAATAAACCACCATCACTGCGATCGTGATAGGCAATAACATCACGCTGCGCGACTAGCGGCTGAATCACCTCGAAGAAACCACGCAGTAAACTTGAGTCTTGCAGATCCGGCGCACTATCGCCAAGCTCACTGTAAACTTGCGCAAGACACGAGCCACCGAGGCGATTATTGCCAGCACTCAAGTCAATCAATAACAGCTCAGTCTCACCTTTATCGCTGCGAAGCTCTGGCGTGACCGTGTTGCGGATATCTTGCACTGCACCGAACGCGGTAATGACCAGCGACATAGGCGAGGTCACCGACTTATCGACGCCCTCATCTTGCCATGCTGTCTTCATCGACATCGAGTCTTTACCGACCGGAATAGTCAAATCGAGTTCAGGACACAGCTCTTCACCAATGGCTTTAACGGCTTCATATAGACCGGCATCTTCACCCGGATGACCCGCAGCAGACATCCAGTTGGCTGACAACTTGATGCGCTTGAATGAACCAATATCGGTGCCGGCTATGTTCATGATGGACTCGGCAACGGCCATACGTGCAGATGCGCCAAAGTCCAGCAGTGCCAGCGGAGTACGCTCACCCAGAGACATGGCTTCACCAGTATAGGAATCGAAACTCGCGGCCGTCACGGCGCAATCGGCAACGGGGACCTGCCAAGGACCCACCATCTGATCGCGGTTAACAAGACCCGTCACACTTCTATCACCGATAGTGATAAGGAAGGTCTTCTCGGCGACTGTGGGTAGTCTAAGGATGCGACGAACGGCATCTTTAATGTCAATCTTACTCTGGTCCACAGCCGGTGACTCGGCTTTGGCACTGACCACATTACGGCTCATCTTAGGTGCTTTACCTAATAACAGCTCCAGTGGCAGATCGATTGGCTTATCGTCGAAATGCGCATCACTCAGTGATAAGTGACGTTCTTCAGTTGCGACGCCAACGACAGCGAAAGGCGCACGTTCACGTTCACATATCGCAATGAAGGTGTCTAGGTTCTCGGGTGCCACAGACATCACATAACGCTCTTGTGACTCGTTACACCAGATCTCAAGCGGGCTCATGCCAGGCTCATCCGATGGCACATTTCTTAATTCAAACTTGCCACCACGTTCGCCGTCGTTAACCAGCTCAGGGAATGCATTAGACAAGCCACCCGCGCCCACATCGTGGATAAATTGGATCGGGTTGTTATCACCCATCTGCCAACATCGGTCGATCACTTCCTGACAACGACGTTCCATCTCAGGATTTTCACGCTGCACCGAAGCGAAATCGAGATCTTCGTTTGACTCACCGGATGTCATCGAAGAGGCTGCGCCGCCTCCGAGTCCGATATTCATCGCCGGGCCGCCCAGTACAATCAGCTTAGCGCCGACGGTGATCTCACCTTTTTGTACATGCTCACCACGAATGTTACCCAGGCCACCGGCAAGCATGATCGGCTTATGGTAACCGCGCACTTCGACGCCGTTATGGCTGCTGACTTCCTGCTCATAGGTACGGAAATAACCTAACAATGCCGGACGACCAAATTCATTGTTGAATGCCGCGCCGCCCAATGGGCCTTCGGTCATGATATCCAGCGCAGTGACGATACGCTCAGGCTTACCGTAATCGGCTTCCCAAGGCTGAACGAACCCAGGGATCTTAAGGTTAGATACGCTAAAGCCCGTTAAACCGGCTTTGGGCTTAGAACCACGACCGACCGCCCCTTCATCACGGATCTCACCGCCAGAACCTGTGGCAGCGCCCGGGTATGGGCTGATCGCCGTAGGATGGTTATGGGTTTCAACCTTCATCAGGATATGCATAGGCTCGGTGTGGTAACTATATACACCATCATCTTCAGGGAAGAAGCGACCCGCGGTATAGCCTTCCATCACGGCGGCATTATCTTTATAGGCAGAAAGCACACCATCTGGGGTAACGGCGAAGGTATTCTTAATCATCTTGAACAAGGATTTTGGCTGAACTTCACCATCGATAGTCCAATCTGCATTGAATATTTTATGACGACAATGTTCTGAGTTTGCCTGAGCAAACATCATCAGTTCGACATCATTTGGATTACGGCCCAATTTAACGAAGTTTTCGACTAGGTAGTCGATCTCATCGTTCGCTAGGGCTAAACCAAGCTGTGTGTTGGCAAGCTCAAGCGCACTACGGCCTTCACCTAAGATGTCGACACTCTTGACGACTGCCGGCTCTGTGCGTACGAAAAGTGCAGCCGCCTGTTCGAAGTCAGTAAGAATGACTTCAACCATGCGGTCATGCAAGAGTGCTGTCAGTGACAGCGCTTGCTCGGTCGTTAGCGCATCAGATTCTACATAGTAAGCAATACCACGCTCTAATCGTTTAACTTTATTGAGACCACAGTTATGGGCAATATCGGTAGCCTTAGAAGACCAAGGAGAAATTGTACCAGGACGTGGTGTGACAAAATGAAGTGTGCCTTGTGGCGCATGGGCTTCGATAGCCGGGCCATAGGTTAGGAGTTTTGCAAGTTGCTGGGTCTCGTTGTCGTTAAGAGACTCAGTTAAATCTGCTAAATGTATGTACTCAGCATAGATGCCAGAAACAGGAAGCGAAGCGGTCTCACAAGCTTCCATTATCTTTTGAACTCTAAACGCCGATAAAGCTGGGGCTCCGCGGATGATCTCCATCACGTCATTTCACCTTATATATTATAATTGCAGGGTCAGAACTGGCGACATTATAGGGAAAGATGACAGACAAAGCACCCGTAGTGACCAGCGAAAACAGTGTTCTGTGTAACGAAAAATAGTCTCGTACAAATTTTGTTCTCTGCTGGCTCTGAAATGAAAAATTAATCGACAATATAACTCATAATATTAACCAACACTTAGCCACGAAGTGAGTGCTTTTTGTACAAAAATACTGTTTTTATTCAGTTCGCGAGCAATATGATACAATTGGCCGCTATGCCTAGCAAAATAACGAGATAATTTAGCGCCAAATGACAAGAATTCTGGTTGTTTTACTAACACTTACTCTACTGGCTGCCTGCCAGAAAGTGGCTGTGGAACAAGCTGAAGTGATGCCCGAACCTGCGGCTAAAACACAATTAAACGTCGGCACTCTCTATGGTTCACAAATTTTCGTCACCACAGGACAAGGTGAAGCTGGTTTCGATTTTGAGATGGCTGCAGGTTTCGCCGATTTTCTCGAGCTCGATCTGGAAATGAAGCCTTACGCCAACATAGGTGAGCTCTACACTGCACTTGATAAAGGTGAAATCGATTTTATTGCGGCAGGTCTTGCTGATACACAGAAACGACGGGAGATGTTTCGTCTCGGCCCGCCTCTGTACCGTGTGGATCAGGTACTCATTTATAAACAAGGCACCAAGGTGCCCAAAGATATCTCTCAATTAGAAGACAAGATCACTGTCATCACAGATTCTTCCTTCGTGGAGACACTGGCGCAACTGCAGAAACTTTATCCCGATATCCTCTGGGAACAGGAAAATGACAGAGACAGCGAAGAGTTGATGGGCATGATTGCCAGAGGCGAGATAACCTACACCATAGCCTACTCGACCACCTTAGATATCAACCGCCGATTTATGCCCGAGCTGCGCGCCGGTCCCATCTTGAAAGAGAGCCAAGCCATAGTCTGGTTACTGCCCCCAAATAAGAGTGATCAGTTGATGAGTGATCTCTTAACCTTCTGGCACCAAGAGAAACGCAGCGGCACTCTGGCACATCTCAACGAAAAATATTTTGCCCATGTGAAGCGCTTCGATTATGTCGATACGCGTGCATTTCTACGAGCCATCGATAACAAGTTGCCGAGATACAAGGACAAATTCCAATTTTATGCCGGCGATATAGATTGGCGTAAACTGGCCGCGACCGCTTATCAGGAGTCTCATTGGAACCCTAATGCTCGCTCTCCCACAGGCGTCCGCGGGCTGATGATGTTAACCTTACCTACGGCGAAGCAGGTAGGGATACAAAACAGGCTAGATCCAGAGCAGAGCATCAAGGGAGGCGCCAAATACCTCAATGATATTTTAAAGCGCTTACCCGATTCAATTCCAGAAAGTCAACGCATGTGGTTTGCTTTAGCCTCCTATAATATCGGCTACGGACATGTGGAAGACGCCCGTAAGCTCGCCGAGTCTATGGGGCTCAACCCCAGTGCATGGAGAGATCTGAAAGAAGTGCTTCCATTACTGCAGAAACGTAAATACTATAAGCGTACTCGGTATGGTTATGCTCGCGGCAGCGAGGCGGTCCATTATGTTGACAGCATTCGCCGCTACTATGACACCTTAGTCTGGGTAGATAATCAGAACCAGATGATAGAAGATGAGAAAGCCAGAGCCGAAGAGACTCAAGTGGTCGAGCTTTCCAATAACGAGAATAGTGAGCTATCGGGGCTACCACCTCAGTAGCAAGACAAATTAATCGGCATACCTATGCTGTTCAGTAGTACTCATGGATTTAACGGAAATATAATGAAAAAGAGAAAATTGAAATTTAGTTCTACCAGGCGCAGAACACAGCAAAAAGCCAAACATCTACGCACCTTAAGCCGTCAGAAAATGTTCTTCGCGTTTATTCAGCCTGCAGAATAACAAAGGGCTTTGTCACTATTTAAACAGACAAACACCTAAGCTTAATCGTTTAGAATCTGCTTTTCAGCCTCAAGCCTTTTCTCTAGCTTCCTCTGCTCTTTTTTCTCTTTGCGTCGACGCCTGAAGAACTGACTCAGCTGTTCACTGCATTCATCGGCTAACACGCCGTCACTGACTCGCAGCTGATGATTAAATGCCGGGTGTCTCACCAGATCGATAACCGTGCCAGCCGCCCCTGTCTTCTCATCTTTTGCCCCGAAGACCAGACGTTCGATACGAGAATGAACCATAGCGCCGGCGCACATGGCGCACGGCTCCAGAGTGACATAAAGCGTGGTGTTGAGTAGACGATAATTCTCGAGCAGCTTGCCAGCCTGGCGCAAGCACTGCATCTCGGCATGAGCGGACGGATCGTGCAGCCCGATACAGTAATTGAACCCCGCACTGACTAGCTCGCCATTTTTGACTAACACGGCTCCAACAGGCACCTCACCTACCGCTTCGGCTTTACGGGCCATCTCCATCGCCATTGACATGAAGCGTTTATCTAATGCCAACTGTGAAGCGTGTTCATCAGGCTGCTCTTGGGACTCTTTGTTGTGCTCGGACTTTTTGTACTCAGACTTTTTGTGCTCAGACAAGGGGGATTCCACCAGGTAATTCCAGTTCTATTAACGTCCTTTTTCAAGGAACAAAAAAGGCGCCGAAGCGCCTTACTATTTTACACCTAACTAGACTCAAGAGTCAGTTAAATTATTCCCACTCGATAGTCGCAGGGGGCTTACCCGAAATATCGTAAACGACCCGTGAGATACCATCGATTTCATTGATGATACGGTTAGATACTAGGCCTAAGAAGTCGTAAGGAAGATGCGCCCAAGTTGCCGTCATAAAGTCGATGGTTTCCACTGCACGCAATGAAACCACCCAGTCATATTTACGCCCATCGCCCATCACGCCAACAGAGCGTACTGGTAGGAACACAGTAAATGCCTGGCTGACCTTGTTATAAAGGTCGGCTTTATGCAGTTCTTCGATGAAGATAGCATCGGCAAGGCGTAGCAGATCACAAAACTCTTTCTTCACTTCACCAAGTACGCGCACACCTAGACCCGGTCCAGGAAATGGATGACGGTAAAGCATGTCATATGGCAGACCCAGTTCAAGACCTATCTTACGCACTTCATCTTTAAACAATTCACGCAGTGGCTCAACAAGGCCTAGCTCCATATCATCAGGCAGTCCGCCGACGTTATGGTGTGACTTGATCACATGAGCTTTGCCCGTGGCACTACCGGCAGACTCAATAACATCTGGATAGATGGTTCCTTGAGCCAGCCATTTAGCGTTGGCACATTTCTTCGACTCTTCATCGAATATCTCGACAAACACACGGCCAATAATCTTACGCTTAGCTTCTGGATCGGCCTCACCTTTCATGGCATCGAGGAAACGATTTTCAGCATTCACATGAACTATTTTTAGTCCGAAATGATCGCCAAACATGTCCATCACTTGCTCGGCTTCATTGAGACGCAGCAGACCGTTATCGACGAATACACACGTCAACTTGTCGCCGATAGCGCGGTGCAGCAACATGGCAACAACCGATGAATCGACGCCACCAGACAGCCCTAAGATAACTTCATCATCACCAATCTGTTGCTTAAGCTTAGCAATCGCATCTTCAATGATAGAAGCTGACTTCCAGTTTGCTTCACACTGACAAATATCTAATGCGAAGTGTTCAAGCATACGCTTGCCCTGACGGGTATGCGTCACTTCAGGGTGAAACTGCACGCCGTAAAACTTTTTCTCTTCATTTACCATGGCTGCAAACGAACAAGTATCAGTCTTGGCAACGCTGACGAATCCTGCAGGGATTTCAGAAACTTTATCGCCGTGGCTCATCCACACATCGAGCAGTGGCTTGCCAGTTTCACTGACAGCGTCTTCTATGCTGTTAAACAGAGCCGAATTGGTTTGAACTTCTACCTGAGCGTAACCAAATTCACCTTCGCCAACGCCTTGAATCACCTTGCCACCCAGCTGCTCTGACATGGTCTGCATGCCGTAGCAGATCCCCAGTACAGGAACGCCAGCATTGAAGACGTACTCAGGGGCACGAGGGGAACCTTCAGCGGTTACGCTCTCAGGGCCACCGGCCAGGATAATACCGTTGGGAGCAAAACCTTTAATTTGCTCTTCACTCACATCCCAGGCCCATAGTTCACAGTAAACACCTATCTCACGAATACGGCGGGCGATGAGTTGTGTGTACTGAGATCCAAAATCTAAGATCAGTATCTTATGCTCATGAATATTGCTCATGGGGAACCTTTATTTGTTTATCTAATTTTCGGTATCAATCTTAATTTAACGCAAATTACGTCAACTAAGATCGGCATAAATAGGGATATTTAAAATAGGCGGCTCAATGCCGCCCATTGTTAAACAATTGTTAGCCAGCTAAGTTATGAACCTGGGCTATAGTTAGGCGCTTCTTTGCTGATGGTCACATCATGTACATGGGACTCGCCCATGCCAGCAGAAGTGATCTTCACAAACTCGGCTTTTTCATTCAGCTCTTTAATCGTGCCGCAGCCTGTCAAACCCATGCATGAACGTAGACCGCCCATATACTGGTGAATGATCTCTTTAAGTTTGCCCTTATAAGCAACGCGGCCCTCGATACCTTCTGGCACTAACTTATCGGCAGCATTGTCACTCTGGAAGTAACGGTCCGATGAACCTTGTGATTGGTTCATGGCGCCCAGAGACCCCATACCTCGGTATGACTTATAGGTACGGCCATTGTGCAGTTCAGTCTCGCCCGGCGCTTCATCGGTACCGGCAAACATAGAACCTGCCATGATACATGAAGCACCAGCGGCCAAGGCTTTAGCCAGATCACCTGAGAAACGGATACCGCCATCGGCAATGACCGGAATATCTAAATGCTTAATGGCTTCGGCGGCATCGGAAACGGCGGTGATCTGAGGCACACCCACACCGGTAACGATACGAGTGGTACAGATAGAACCAGGGCCAATACCGACCTTAACAGCGTTAACACCGGCTTCAACCAGCGCCAATGCACCTTCGGCGGTTGCCACGTTGCCACCGACAATCTGTAAATCTGGGTATTTAGCACGAGTATCACGAATACGCTGAAGTACGCCTTCAGAATGACCATGTGATGAATCGATAAGCAGAACGTCGACACCGGCAATAACCAAGGCATCTACGCGCTGTTCGTTACCAGGACCGGCGCCGACGGCTGCGCCAACACGCAGGCGACCTAGCTCATCTTTACAGGCATTGGGTTTTTGCTCGGCTTTTTGGAAATCTTTTACTGTGATAAGACCCTTGAGCTTAAAATTACCATCAACAACCAGGACTTTCTCAACGCGATGAGAGTGCATCAATTTTTGCACTTCATCCAACTTGGTGCCTTCGGCAACGGTAACCAGACGATCTTTAGGTGTCATCACCTGATCGACAGTACGGCTCCAATCAGTGATAAAGCGCACGTCACGGCCGGTGATAATACCAACAAGTTCATTGGCCTCGTTGACAACTGGGTAACCGGCGAAGCCATTCTTCAGGGTCAGAACCTTAAGATCGGCCAAGGTCGTAGTAGGCGTCACAGTCACAGGTTGTTGCACGATACCGGCTTCGTAAATCTTTACTTTACGGACTTCTTCGGCCTGTTGCTCAATTGTCATATTTTTATGAATAAAACCTAGACCACCTTCCTGTGCGATGGCGATAGCCAAACGAGCTTCAGTCACGGTATCCATGGCTGCAGACACAATAGGAGTATTGAGTTCTATTTTATTAGTTAGACGAGTCTTGAGAACGGCGGTATTAGGGAGTACGGTCGAGTGTGCAGGAACAAGTAACACATCATCAAAAGTGAGTGCTTCTTTCTTTAAACGTAGCATGGCAACATCTCCCAAATAGAGTAAGTTTCGAGTGAAATATTGCGGCGAGATTATACCTTGCATATTGGCCTTGGTAAATGGAAAATAGTAAAAAAGTACGGTTAACCGCAAAATCCCTATGAAAAAGCCAAAAAATAATGTTTATACCGTTTCACGCCTCAACGGTGAAGTTCGTCAACTTCTGGAAGGCGAGCTGGGTAAAATATGGCTTAATGCCGAAATTTCAAACTTCGCCGCCCCGGGGTCGGGACACTGGTACCTGACTCTCAAGGATAATCAGGCTCAAGTTCGCTGTGCCATGTTCAAGGGCCGCAACCGCTCGGTAACCTTCAAGCCAATTAATGGTCAACAAGTCCTGGTTAAGGGCTCAATCAGCGTCTATGAACCCAGAGGCGACTATCAACTCATCATAGAGTCTATGCTTCCCGCCGGCGATGGCCTGCTAGCGCAGCAATATGAAGCCCTGAAGATGAAGTTGGCGGCGGAAGGCTTATTTGCTGCCGACACCAAGCGCCCTATCCCATCCAACATTCAGAAGATAGGCGTCATCACCTCGGCAACGGGCGCAGCCCTTAAAGATGTACTCCATGTGTTAGCCAGGCGTGACCCTTCTATCGAGGTGGTGATCTACCCGACACAGGTACAGGGAGAGCCGGCGGCTCAACTGATTTGTAACGCCATCGCCATCGCTAATGCCAGACAGGAAGTCGATGTGCTCTTGCTGACCCGAGGCGGTGGTTCCCTCGAAGATCTCTGGTGTTTCAACAGCGAAGATCTCGCCCATGCCATCTATAACAGCGCCCTAGCCGTGATCTCGGCTGTCGGCCACGAGATAGATACGACGATCAGCGATTATGTCGCCGATGTTAGAGCCCCCACGCCCTCGGCAGGCGCCGAATTACTCTCAAAAGATGCCGAAAACAAGAGGGAGAAACTCGAGCAATTTATCTCAAGGCTCAGGCAGAGCTGGCAGCATTATCAGCTGAAAACCAACAGCCGCATAAGCACCTTAACCCATCGTCTGCAGCGACAGGATCCCCAGCGTCGCCTGCAGCAATACGGCCAGAGCTTCGATGAGATGCAGTTTAGGCTAGATGCCGCTATCGACAAGAAGCTGGCTAGTCTCGCGCTCAAACAGCAGCAACTGAGCCATCGCTTAAATCAGCAATCGCCAGCAAACAAGCTAGATCTAGCGAGCCAGAGGCTGAGCTATTTAACCTCAAGGCTCAAAGATTCAATCAAAGAGACATTAGCCAGCAGCGAGCAAAGCCTCAGCGTCAGTGCCCACCAGTTACAGACAGTGAGCCCGTTAGCCACACTGAGCCGGGGTTACAGTATTACTCAAGATTCAAATGGTAAGGTGTTACTGAACGCCGCAGATGTTAGCGTCGGGGATATGTTGACGACTCGATTACTCGAGGGAGAAGTTCAATCCAAAGTGGTTTAGTCACTCGTTGGATAACGAGTCACTGAAATATCTGTCGTGGGTTCATTGGGCGGATTTTGCGTTAGCTTGGTTTTCTCTGTTCAATTTATGTTTTGTTATTATCGATAGTTTCTCTACGGCTCGTCATTCTCGCAATATGGGATAGCAATTCAATACTTGTCTTTCCCTCAATGCTTGTGGGCGGGAATCCAGCCGCTTTGGCTAGCCTTCGAATGAGGCTGATCACATTTAGGTGGTTTAGCTTCTCGCTGACTTGGTATTGGGGGAGTGTGATGATAACTTTGAGCTGCATGGTTATCTAATTTACAGCCTCTAGCAGTTGTTACTTAAACCTGAAATCCTAGATCACTTGCTGCCCTTTGGAATATAAAACAAGCCGCATCCGCCACTAGATACGTATGCTTACACTCTCACACTTCACCAGACAATTATTTAACCTTTGCATCAATATGTTACTTTCAATAAGATCAATTGTAACACTGTTATTTATTATACGTTTATTGTTGACGACTTAGTTTATTTTGATATGCTACATTAGCAATTGCACTCAAATGGAAAACGCCGATGCAAACATTGAAATTAATACGTGACTAGACTTCCAGATTGCAACAACTTCTTTGCAATCACTTTCAATAGATAATAATGAATATTCTAATTCAAACAACATATCAGTAAAGAAGAGTCTATTGATTGAAAATTGAAGCACATAATTTTTATATTAATAAAGGCTGACGAAGAAGATAACACTACTGACCTTATAGACTAGGTCTTGCTATCAGAGATTATCATGCTATGTCACTAGGTTAGAGCAGCAGCCACGGAGTTCCTGTTGATACTCACGACTAAAGAGAATCATGGGTAGGTAATAAGCTCTTTTTCCAATTAGAGAGTAGTGAATTTACTGATAAGTAATGTGACTATCGATACCTATGGACACATTGGTATTAATAAACGATGACGATAGCATAAAGTCCATAATTTATAATTATATAGGAGAATATCTATTCTATTCCGAGTTAAATTAGTGCCGACGCTATTAACACTAGTCATTCATAGAAAATATACACCGGCCAGGTTAAGTGTTTAAAATGGTTAGCATTAACAACTTACTATCTAGCTGCCAGGATAATTAACAACGGACTATAAAGTGTAACCGTTCATCATACACTTTGATTTACAACAATATTAGACATTTAAATAAGATCACCATAAACATACCTTTTGTACTAAATATGTTCGCGTCCCCCCTGGTGATAAGGTGAATCGAATATCGGAAATACAGTTAATGGATCAAACTGCCACGCTATCAAACCAAGACCATCAAAAACTAGATAATTTTTTCAAATCATGTCTTCACTTCCAGCATAGGAATATCGGCTATCCGGTTGCAGCGGATTTCAACTACAGCGAATTATTTAAATTTCTACAGTTCTCCTTGAACAATTGTGGGGATTGGGCGCAAGAGTCGAACAACCCATTAAATACATTTCGTTTTGAGAAGGAGGTTATGGAGTATTTTTCAGACAAGTTCGGCACCTGCCTCTCTGAGTCTTGGGGCTATGTCACCAACGGAGGAACCGAGGGGAATATGTATTGCTGCCTATTGGCACGGGAGAAGTTCCCTCAAGGTACTCTTTATTACTCCGAAGACTCCCACTACTCCGTTGATAAGATAGTTAAGCTTCTAAGGATCAAACACAAGGTAATCAAAAGCCTCCCAAACGGTGAAATTAATTACGATGAACTAAAATTTGAAATTTTAATAAACAAAGAGTCAAACCCAATAATTTTTGCAAATATAGGCACAACCCTGTATGGAGCAACGGATGATATTGCAAAGATACAAACCATACTCTCAGAATTGAACTTCAAAAAAAATGAATTTTACCTGCATGCCGATGCTGCCCTTAATGGAATGATTTTACCGTTCGTTGACCAGCCACAACCCTATAACTTTTCAGATGGCATCGATTCAATTTCAGTATCTGGCCACAAAATGATAGGCGGCCCCATACCATGCGGAATCGTTCTAGCAAAAGCTAAAAATGTTGAGTCTATAACTAACGAAGTTGATTACATAGCAGCACCAGACAAAACCATATCGGGCTCAAGAAATGGCTTCACCCCTCTTGTCCTCTGGCATGCCATCAATTCAACGTCGGAAGCACAAAAGAGAGCAAGGGTTCAAGGCTGTTTGAATTTAGCAAAAGAACTTACAACTTTACTCATAAAAAAAGGCATACCCGCTTGGAGAAATTGCAATTCTATAATCGTAGTATTCCCAACTCCTTCAGAGTCAATATGGAGAAAGTACGGACTTGCTAATTCAAAAAAACACGCTCATGTGGTCGTTACCGGTCACATGATTGAAAACCCATCTCTGCTATATCAGCTTGCAGAGGATATGGCTAAGGACATTGTAAATCAGAGAAAAAATGAAGCAAAAAATGAAGCCACCCATTGCTAATCAATAAGATATCCAGCCTATAGTCAATTATCCATATGCTTGTTCCACATAAACCCTATCGAACAAGTTAATGGTATATCCAAAGTCAGCAATCTTGTGAAAAAGAGTGTTTAGTAAGAAAAATGATGACATTCAGACGGATGCCATTACCTCAAGCGACAGAGGAAGAAAAGATGAGAAGAGTGAGTTGATTGAGTTGTCAGCTTGCTTCTAGATATTTACAGCATTGAGAGAAATGCCTTCGCCGCTTCTCAAGGTGTTTACAATAACGGGTGAGTTCTTGCAAGGTTCCTACTGGGCCATGAAATATCTTGCCAAAATCTCTGGTTATTTTTATCCAGTTATCTGCTGAAATATTCAGTTGGGTTAATATCTTAGCTGCATTTTCAGAAATAGCTCCTCGTTTATCATCACGAATGATTCTACCGGTTTCATCGACCAGCTCTAGATAATCTTTGAGTGAGAAGTTTATGCCTTTAGCTTGGTTCAGTTGTTCATTTCCAATAAAGGGCAGTAGCTTTGTCGGTTGTTTGCCCTTTAGTGCAGCTTTGACTCGTAACTGAAGGCTGGTGTGATCTGAATCTGCAATTGTTTTTGCCATTTTTGCGCGTATGGGATTGAGCTCTACATAGGCCATACAGGCTAGCACTGCGGCTTCATCGAGGAGGGCTTGTGACTTGAACCGACCCTCCCAGAAATGCCCTGTACAGTTATCCTCGATATTGGCTTTTCTTGCTATAGGCTCATTGAGGCAGCGCATAAACCAGGAAATATCGCTCAGTCGACTACGGTATTGGGCTATTGAATGCTTTAGCGCATTAATTTCAAAGCTTTCTACAATCTCACCTTTTGCAAATATCTGAGTTATTTCAGTTCCTTTGAACACTTGATGCCAATGCTCTACGACCTCCCTATCGGTCCAGTTATTAGCAAGCTCAATATCAATATGAAGTACAATGTGCAGGTGATTACTCATGACAGCATAAGCCACCACATCAATGGCAAACATTTCAGCTAAGTTGAATATCTGTTCTTCTATCCAGCCACGTCTATGCTCATAAGATTTTCCTGTAATATCATCTACTCCCGTGAGATGGGCGCATCTAACAGTTCTGCTGCAGCAATGATAATAAGGTGTATCTTCAATACTAATTTGAGTGCTGCGGGGACGGGGCATAATAAGCTCCAACAGAGGATCATAATTAAAGCTTAGTTGGAGGAATGTAAGTATGCCATTAACAATAGCCTACCGGATTTAATTATGGCTGGCCTGATTTAATTCTCTGAAAGCGTGAGAAAACATGCCACTCCGTCGACAGCTATACTCCTGACTCTTCTACACAAATATGGAGAAAATTGAACTTTATTGAATTTCCACGATCTGATCATAAAATTCAATAACTTAAAGTTTTTCAAAATGTCAGTTTTCAATGCAGAAGAATGGGCTAAATCTCTCTTTCAACATGCTAAATTAGGTGATATGCGCCGTGCTGATAGGTTAGTCAGTACCGCAGCCAACATGGCTCGTAGCAGCGGTAAGTCTATCGCGCTATCATGCCGTGGCAATGAAGCTGAACTAGAAGGGGCTTACCGATTGATCCGCAATGATAATGTTTCTCCAGATATGATCCGAGTCGCAGGATTTCAACATACCGCAAAAGAAGCCGTGTCGGTTGCAGAAATTCTCGCGCTAGAAGACACCACCTCACTGAGCTATAAGCATCAGGTCGCTGCCGATTTGGGCAAACTGGGCCAAAAGACCGATAGATCACGTGGTTGGTGGGTTCACTCAGTCATGCTGCTGGATAGTCACACCACCAGAACCATTGGCTTAATCCATCAAGATTGGTGGTGTCGCCCTAATCATCCCGAAGATGCTGATGAAAAAGAAAGTGGCAAGTGGCCGGATGCGTCACATTTTTGCCGAGAGCGTTTAGGTGAAACCATGTCACGGGTGATTTCAGTCTGTGATAGAGAGGCCGATATATTAAGTTATATCCAAGATAAACAAAAGCATAACGAACGGTTTGTTATCAGAGCAAAGCATTCCAGAATCATTGAAAACTCAGACATAAAACTGTTTGAATATCTTGAGGCGCAGCCCATTTTAGGGACTTATAGCATTGATATAGCTCAAAAGGGAATGAAAACAAATAAAGGAAAAGCAACCAATCGAGCGGCAAGAAAAGCCAAGTTAACGGTCAAAGTCGCCAGCGTCACGCTTAATGCTAAAGAAGGCGTGAAATCAGTCAATGTAATTTACGCCCAAGAGAAAGCATCAGCCACGGTTACCGAGCCATTACGCTGGATACTATTAACCACAGAACCCATAGAGACTTTAAAACAAGCCCTGCATGTTATTGATATTTATGCTGCCAGATGGCGAGTAGAAGATTTCCATAAAGCCTGGAAAACAGGCGCTGGTGCTGAGCGGCAGCGAATGACGGAGCCACAAAATTTAGAACGCGCCGTTTCTATTTTGGCCTTTATTGGTGTGAGATTACTGCAACTGCGAGAAGTCATGACCTTAGCCCTCTACCTCAGAAAGAAAGGGCTTAGCGATGCCAAATCAGTGCTGTGACAGCGTATTAGAAGCAGATGAATGGAGGGTATTGCTGCAATATTACAAGATTATAGGTCATGACGGTAAAACCGCTCCAGATATGAAATGGGCTTATAAATCATTAGCTAAGCTAGGTGGTTTTACTGACAGTAAACGAACAGGTATGGCGAGTTGGTCGACTATTTGGGAAGGCTGGGACACATTGCAGGCTCTGGTTTCAGGCTATCGTTTGGCTAAAGAAATGTTGGCTGCAGGTAAGGTGCTATGAGATGTGACTAAGAGACAGGCTATACTCTGCTATGGAAGACATCAATGATGGCTGGCTTGATTTAATAGATAGAATCTCGCCAGCCGCTAACCTGAAACTGAGTCTGTATATTACGCTGATTTGACTTGCAGTTCATCCGCTTCGCCACAAAGAATCTATAAGAATTTATCAAGCCACCCAGCATAAAAATCGGCCGTCCCACCTCATGTAGACTCTGACATTACGCTCGCCAAATACGATGTAAGTCACTTTTTTATACGTAATTTATATGTCAGCAAGGTGGGCTTTACGCAACAGAAATAAGTGGACACCCATAAGATTTTGACACTTTTATTTTGAACAAAAGGGTTGGCACTTAGTGCTGAAATCTAGTAATCCATTCTCGAAATGATGCTCAAACCATACAAGATACATACACAGCATGCTAGGTACTTTTTATTGCTTTGATCAATATATTTCTTATGGGAAATTGTGATGGCTGGCCTGATTTAATACTATGGAAGACATCAATGATGGCTGGCCTGATTTAATAATGATGGCTGGCTTGATTTAATAGATAGAATCTCGCCAGCCGCTAACCTGAAACTGAGTCTGTATATTACGCTGATTTAACTTGCAGTTCATCCACTTCGCCGCGGGAACTAGGGAGTCTCGCCTTATCATTGTTTTTGTCTGCCAGACTTTTTAGATGCAGTCCTGATAACGTTAAAGCAATACCGGTAATCGAACCTATCAATGCTAATGAACCAAACCAAATTAGCCCAACTAGGGTTAAGGTCTCATTTTTAATGTCTTTATAGTGATTAACATTATCAATATAAGAGGCCGTACGGTAAATCTGGTTAGTCAAAGCGACGGTATTGGTATCGATTTCTATGATACGTATATTATAACGCAGTGTAGAGTTTTCCATCTCTAGATCGGTAACATGTCTATTTTCCTTGGAAAATTCGATGTCTAGCTTATCTAGTTTATCCTCTATATTAAGCAGTGACAGCTGTTTATCTTTAGATAATTGGCGCTGTGTTTTCGCAAGATTTTGACTGCTCGCATTGACTGCCTGTTCATATCTTTGTGAAAGTGATTTTACTTGTAAACTTCCTTGTTCAATCATATCGTCTTTAAGCGCTAATAGCTCAGCGTAATAACTGTCTAAGAAGTTGGCAGATTCAAGATTAGGTTGGGTACTTTCCCCGCTAATGGTTCGTTCGTTAATGTCACTAAGCTGATTTTCCGTGTAGCGGATTTTTTCATCAAAATCCTTTTTCACCCCATCTGAGGTGAAAAAGTTGGCATCAGCTAAGGCTTGCTTTCTGTCACGGGTAAGAGTGGCAATTTGCCTCAGCAAACGATTACGTTCCGTCTGCACTGTCGCAGTAGTACTTTGCATACTTTCCAAGCTCGACTGGAGTCGCTGCTCTTTCTTTACTGCAAATTCTTGTAACAACTCTGACTTTTCAACTTGAAGCTGGTTCAACGCCTTAGTCGCATTGGCTAATGAATTACTCAAGTACGGGACATTGCTGGACAAGCGTTGATTACGTTTTACCGCATTGCCATACTGTGTAAGATACTGCTTCTCTACGGTATTCTTGTTTGATGTAAGGGTGTCAGTCTTATCATTAAAGTCTTTAAATGCTGACTCTATAATATCTTGATTTATCTTTATCTGATTTTCAATACGGCTAATTTCAGTCTCACCAAGTTTTATCTGGCTATTTATTGAGGTAAATGCTCTTTCAAAACCATTGAGCAAGGTTTCGAACGTGATTATCGACAAGAAACAAATCATAATAAAATACAGAATAAATGATTTTCTCGAATACCAGAGTCCAACAACGAAGGGGATCTTGGTCAATTCGACGATGGAGACCATGACAAAGGGTGCTGATAATATGATAGAACTGACGATATTATCACCATCTGCTACCAGTGATACAGCAATGCTTAAGCCAATAGTCACGACTATAATTTCAACAAACCAGGCCATTTTTCGTAAAAAAACGCTATGTTTGTAAAGTTCATCTGTACCGTCAGTCGTAATAACACGGGGAGAAAACACAGGTTTAATAATATTATCGGTCACGTTAACGCCATCAATTAATTAAATCAAATAATCGACAACGATAAGAGCATTAGCCAATGAAATAAATAACTAACCCGAAAGATAATTTAATAATAATTTAATAATAATTTAATCCCATGAACTGCTACTTACGTGTTGAATATTGGTTGCGCTAAGCGGGTAGATTATTCGCCCTTGTTGCGCTAACAATAATGGCTTGCGACTAGTTTGGTGTTCGATAAGACCATCAAGATGCGAATAAAATGGCTAAGGCCTGAAAGTCCGAGGCTGTGCTGGATTTTTGAGTGACAGGTTCGCATCAAAGAGGGATCCAGTACTATGCTCCCCGGCTCAATAATGAGAAGTTATGCCGGTGAGTTACGCGCTCAACTTAACTGCTGTGCCGAAAACCATTATTTCACAAGCACCTTCCATAATCGCACTCGTGGTAAAGCGGATCCCTATGACTGCGTCAGCTCCTTTTTGATTAGCATTTTCAACCAAACGTTGAACTGCAACATCTCTAGCATCGGTGAGCATTTCTGTGTAGCCTCTAATTTCGCCACCGACTAAACTTTTTAAACCAGCCATGATGTCACGTCCAATGTGTTTCGATTGAACGACGTTACCCGTCACTACACCTAATATTTCGACTATTTCCTTTCCTGGAATTGTTTCAGTGGTCGAATAAATCATACAGCTCCTTGAGAACGCCCATTTAAAAAATTATGCATGTGCTGGCGGGCGACTTGCTCAGCAACAAGCTACAGCCTAAGTGGATCTGAATTCTGAGGCTTGCTATAAGCCTGCCAATGACTGACGTAAGTCATTTATATTTTGGAGCCCGAGATGGCTGCTATGCCACCCAAATTTATCACCGTCAAAGCGTGGGAACACATGAAGATGATAATGCCCTAAATCATTAAATTTACCGTTATTTTGAATAAAGCTAATGCCGTCTGGGCTAAACTTAGCGTCCAATCTCAAGTATAAACTCCTAGCCACCGCATTTATCTCTGCCAATACCGGCTCTGGAACATCAATGAAATTTTCATAAGGCAACGTTGGGGCTATCAGTAGGTGGCCAAAGTTAATCGGGTCATGATCCGCAAAAGCAATAACGTTAGCTGACTCATAAACAATAACAGCATCTATTTTACGACTCACTATTTGTTCAACTATCGTCATAGTTCCCTCTAAGTCCGATCTGGCTTAAATCCATGTCTTAGCTAACACAGCAAAAATCAGAACCTCTTGCTGTTCTTAGTAATCAAGGATAAATGACACTAATATTTCATGTGGATAACTCTAACATCTGCTTGAAATTATTCAAGTTAAAATATTACCTATCATTAAGAACATAGGCGATGCCAATGAAAACTGAACCACACCAGCATTCAATCTAGCCCTATATAAATGCAGTAGATGCGGCTGCGAGCTTCCAAAAAAGGGTGAGGTATCACAAAGTGATACTCTCCGAACGAGAGGCTGGGTGAATATGGCAACGCCATTCACTCATGAACGAGAAGCATGGATGCTGAACTGGCCTTTGTATATGGACATATTTTGCCGAACTGGCCGTTAAACATGGACGTTGTTTGATTTGGCAGAGCCCACAGGGCCAATTTTGTTCCTTACAAAATTTGCCATTTCCTCCTTGACCTACAGGGATGTAGGAATGCCATAATGATACCGGGAGTATCATTAGCCCTGGAGGTCAGAAGTGTTTTCGGCGCCTCGTAGAAGTATCTGCACATAAGCCTACTGCAAGCAATTAGTAGCAATGAGGCTAGGATTACCTGCTATCCAGCAAGCAAAACAAAGCCCAATGAACCCAACTGAGCAACCTCAAAATCGAAGCAACACACTAGCCAACACCTACTCAGCCAGAAGCTAAACAAGAAAAAGCCAGTTAAAATGATTTAACTGGCTTGTATCGATAAAACAAGATCCCAGGCACTATAACCTAGTGCCTAAACTCTATTTGTTATCTTTATCTTTATCTCTGATGTGACTCATCATACGCTTGCGGCGGCGCTCCTGACTCACGGTAAGCCTCTTAGTGTGCAAGCCTTCAAACGGGTTAGCACCGTCCTGGAAGCGCACCTGGATAGGCGTGCCCATGACTTTAAGCGAACGACGGTAGTAGTTCATCATGTAACGCTTGTAGGAATCCGGCAGTTTCTTAACCTGATTACCATGGATCACGACGATGGGTGGGTTGTAACCACCGGCATGGGCATATTTAAGCTTAACACGGCGACCATTCACCAAAGGTGGCTGGTGATCGTCTTGCGCCATCTGCATGATACGCGTCAGCATAGACGTACTTACGCGGCGCGTGGCACTGTCATAGGCTTCTTCTACCGACTCATACAAGTGACCAACACCAGTGCCATGCAGTGCTGAGATGAAGTGAATACGTGCAAAGTCGATGAAACCTAGGCGACGATCCAGTTCACTCTTAACTCTGTCTTTAATTTCTTGATCGATACCGTCCCACTTGTTGACGGCAATCACCAAGGCACGGCCGGCATTAAGGGCGAAGCCCAACAAGCCAAGGTCTTGCTCTGCGATGCCTTCACGGGCATCGATGATCAATAAGACCACATTACAGTCTTCGACCGCTTTAAGTGTCTTAATGACAGAGAACTTCTCGACGGTTTCATGGACTTTACTGCGGCGACGAACACCGGCAGTATCGATAAGCACGTATTCACGCCCTTCTCGCTCCATAGGGATATAAATACTGTCTCGAGTGGTTCCTGGCTCATCATAAACAACGACACGTTCTTCACCTAAGATGCGGTTAATCAAGGTAGACTTACCCACGTTGGGCTTACCAATAATCGCCAGCTTTATCGGCAGGTCCTGCAGACGCTTCTGCTCGGCTTCGGCTTCCTCTTCGCTGTATTCTCTCTCCTCAACCTCTATATTGCCCTCGCCATCGCGATGCAGGCCGAGCGCCTCGGCATAGGGTGCCAGAGCGTATTCGATCATGTTGGTGACGCCGCGTCCCTGTGACGCCGCCATTTGATAGACCTCACCCAGACCTAAGGCCCAAAACTCGGCACAGGCAGAGTCGGCATCGATACCATCAATCTTGTTGGCTACCACGAAAGTGGTCTTATCACGTCGACGCAGGTGCTCGGCAATCGCATGGTCTGCTGCGGTTAAGCCCGCTCTCGCATCGGTCAGAAATAGCACCACATCGGCTTCTTCAATCGCTGCTAAGGACTGTTCGGCCATATGAACTTCTATGCCCTCTTCGGTGCCATCGATACCACCGGTATCGACTACGATAAACTCGTAGCCTGACAGGGAGGCGCGACCATATTTACGATCCCTAGTTAGCCCTGGAAAGTCGGCAACCAAAGCATCTCTGGTGCGGGTAAGGCGATTAAATAGGGTCGACTTACCGACATTGGGTCGCCCAACAAGGGCCACAACTGGAATCATTTTTTTGCCTCTAATCTACTGTTTTCAAATCTATAAAATATCAATAACTCGGATCTTGACCTAGTTAAGACTAGCCCAAGCCGATACTACATCTTGCTTATATGTTTATATACTAATCACTTAGCAAAAGTACTTAACCAAATAACCTAAAAAGTACTTAACACAAAAAGCCCCCAGAAAGACGTCCAGGGGCTTAATATCAATTCAGTTAACGCTTACGGAAGCGTTATTCTAGCAATTGTTCCCGCACGAGTCTGAACATAAATGCTATCACCGACAACCAAGGGCTGGCTATACAAACCAGAACTGTCCACTTCGATGCGTCCAACGAGTGCCCCCGTCGACTTATCTATAAAGTGCAGATAACCTTCGAAGTCACCGACAACCAGATAACTTTTAAACACGGCTGGCGCGGTTAAATTACGGTTAGTTAACTCGGTGTTGCTCCAAGACTCTAAACCATTTCGTCTATCTACAGAGTAGATGCGACTAAAATCGTCCACCAGAAACAGGTTCACACCTGAGTTAGTCAATTCATGGAAGCTTGAGTACTTACGCGACCAAACCACACGTCCCGTCCTCACTTCCATGGATACCAGGTTGCCATTAAAACTCACTGCATATAGGTTGTCACCTATGATCAAGGGCTGCATATCCACATCGGCCATACGGGTAAACTCGTTGCCCCCTTTTGGCGTGTAGATAGCTTGTTCCCAGGCAGCCTGACCATTATTTTTGATCACCACGGCAACCTTACCATCGGCAGTACCGATGAAGAAACCACCGGCTTCATAGGTTGCCGACCCAGTGCCACGCAGTGTCAGCGTTGGCAGCTTAGACTCATAGGTCCAAAGCTTTTCACCGTCTTCGATTTTAAATGCTTCTAGGGTACCAGCGCTGGTGCTGACCACAACAACATCTTCTGCAACCGTAGGGGCAGAGAGTAGCTCACCACTGGCAATGCTGGACCACTTAGTATCGCCGGTTTCAGCGTCAAGAGCACCGAGTAGACCACTTTCGCCACCGATAAAGACCATGTCTCTCGCGGCAGTGACTCCGGCCGCTAACTTAGCGCCCTTGTTCTTGGCCAAGATATTATCTTTAAATGCCGAGCTGAAATCTCTGCTCCAAACCTTAGCCCCAGTTGCTTCATCGAAGGCAACCACTTGACCATATCTATCAGCAACGAATAGCTTGCCGTAGTTGGCTGCGGGGCGAAGACGAGAATAATAATCACCGACGCCGCTACCAACACTCGCACTCCAACTTATTTCAGGAAATACGCTTGCTTCTAATTCTGGTAATGGACTTACCGTTTCTTCTTCAACGTCGCTGGATGAACAGGCAGATAACAGGCCAATACTCAGACTACATGCGACTAGTGTTTTGCACCAAGACTTCATGGGCGTTTCCTTATGCCTTGTTCAAATTATCTAGCTTCATCTGTAGCGCAGGGCTTACACTGGTTCCACCGTTGTTAACGGCGGCCTGATAAGCAGCTTTAGCCAGCTCTTCATCGCCTTTACGCACCAAGAAATCACCTTTGAGCTCATCTCTTTGTGCCGTGAAGGCGGGATCAGAGACCTGATCTAACGTAGTGATAGCCGTTGCGATTTGGCCTTGCTCCGCTTGAACGCGAGCCAGGCGCATGGTCGCGACCATGACTAGACCTTTATCGGGTGCTGAAGAGACGACACTTTTCAGTGTGGCTTGGGCTTTATCAAGATCACCGGCTTCCACAGCCGCTTTAGCCACGATAAGCTCAAGCAGTGATTGATAACCTTTCTGGCTATGATCTTTGGCAAACGTTTCTGCCGCGGCTAACATACTGGTATCAGTAATATTGCCAGCACTCACGGCCTGAAAAGCTTCAGATGCCAATTCAGCTTGTGCAAGCTTGTGATCTGAATAATAGTTCCAGCCAAATAAACCACCCAGACCAACCACGGCACCTACAACGATAGAGGTACCATAATCTTTCCAGAACTGTTTGATAGCATCTACTTGTTGTTCTTCTGTGCTATAAATTTCCACGTAATCTTCCTCTTTAAATCAGTTCTGCGATATAAGCTGCCAATCCGTCACGGGCAACTAATGCTTGTTCTTTGTTTTCACGCAGGTATTTAACCGCGACCTGGTTATTGGCCAATTCATCTTCACCGATAACTAGGGCGATGAATGCACCACTCTTATCTGCGCGTTTCATCTGTTTCTTAAAGTTTCCGCCACCACAATGGCTCATCACTCTCAAGCCAGGTAAGTCGCTGCGAAGTGCTTGAGCAATTTTAATTGCTTCAACTTTACTCGCATCGCCCATGGCGGTGACATACACATCCACAGTAGCCGGAATGTCATCGGTCAACTCAAGCGTCTCTAGCATCAAGACGATACGCTCCAACCCCATAGCAAAACCGACAGCAGGGGTGTTCTTGCCGCCTAGCTGTTCGACCAGTCCATCATAACGACCGCCAGCAAGGACTGTGCCCTGAGAACCCAAACTTGTAGTAACCCACTCAAAAACAGTGCGATTATAATAATCTAAACCACGAACCAGACGTGGATTAATGACGTATTGGATGCCAACTGCGTCTAAGAGTTCACATAAATGTGAAAAATGTGCACGAGTTTCCTCGCCAAGGTAATCCATCAACTCAGGCGCGTCGACCAAAAGTGCCTGTACGTCGGGGTTCTTAGTGTCCAACACGCGCAGCGGATTGGTATACATACGGCGCTGACTTTCTTCATCCAGCTGCTCTTTAAACTGCTCAAGATAAGCAATAAGCGCTTCACGATAGGTGGCACGCTCGGCAGGATCGCCTAAGGTATTAAGCTCCAGGGTCACATGGTCTGTGATCCCCAGTTTTTCCCACAGGCGGGCAGAAAGCATCAAGACTTCGGCATCGACATCCGCAGTTCCCATGCCATACACTTCAACACCAAACTGATTAAATTGACGGTAACGTCCCTTCTGTGGGCGCTCATGCCGAAACATAGGACCCATATACCAGAGGCGTTGTTCCTGGTTATAGAGTAAACCGTGTTGATTACCCGCACGCACAGTAGATGCGGTACCTTCTGGGCGTAAGGTTAAGCTATCGCCGTTTCTGTCATCGAAGGTATACATCTCTTTTTCGACAATATCGGTGACTTCACCAATCGAACGTTTAAAAAGATCGGTACTCTCTACGATGGGAGTACGGATCTCACTATAACCATAGGCACTCACGGTTTCACGGAGTACGGCTTCTAGTTTTTGCCATAGAGGGCTTTGGGTAGGCAGAATGTCATTCATTCCACGAATCGCTTGGATCTGTTTTGCCACGATATAGACTCGTCCGATTTAGCTAAAAAAAATTAAAAACGCCCCGCAGTATATCCTGCAGGGCAGTATTATCAAACTCAAAACTGTTAATTTGCAAACTGTTCGAAACAAAAAAGCAGACTCAAGCAGAAACTAACTTGTATCTGCTTAGTCGGAGAACTTATTTGCTGAGATCTTTGGCTGGAATTCTCTCGTTGATTATACAGGCCTTGGCTCTAATCTTGGCTTCCAGCGAGTCGACTATGTTGTCATTATCGAAACGCTCTTTCTGCCTGACACCGTCATCGAAATAACCACTCTTGCGATGGCCGCCTGTGAGGCCTATGTCCGATACCAGGGCTTCACCGGGACCGTTTACCACACACCCTATGATAGAGACATCCATAGGAGTGACGATATCTTCTAAACGTCGCTCGAGCTCATTGACTGTGGAGATAACATCGAACTCTTGGCGCGAGCATGATGGGCACGCGATGAAGTTGATACCACGGGAACGAATTCGCAAGGATTTTAAGATATCGAAACCGACCTTGATCTCTTCGATGGGATCGGCGGCCAATGAGATACGCAAGGTATCACCTATGCCTTCGGCTAACAGCATGCCCAAACCAACGGCTGACTTGACTGACCCGGCTCTGGCGCCACCGGCTTCGGTGATCCCCAGGTGCAGAGGTTGTACAATTTGTTTAGCCAGCAAGCGATAGGCTTCGACGGCTAAGAATACATCGGAGGCTTTGACGCTGACTTTAAACTGATCGAAATTGAGTCTATCTAAGATGTCCACATGGCGCATGGCGGATTCGAGCAAGGCAGCCGGCGTCGGCTCCTTGTATTTATCCATCAAGTCTTTTTCTAACGAGCCGCCATTGATACCGATGCGAATAGGAATATTCTTGTCCCGTGCACATTCGACAACGCTACGAATTCGCGCTTCATTACCG
The DNA here is from genome assembly GCF_013214165.1 of Shewanella sp. Lineage (GTDB taxonomy): Bacteria > Pseudomonadota > Gammaproteobacteria > Enterobacterales > Shewanellaceae > Shewanella. The sequence goes on from NZ_JABSSM010000024.1 coordinate 39,873, forward strand.
ATATTACCCGGGTTAATACGCAGACAATCTACACCATATTCGGCGACCTGAAGCGCGATACGGTAATCGAAATGAATATCGGCAATCAAAGGAATATTGGTCTGCTGTTTAATCAACTTAAACGCTTCGGCGGCATCCATGGTAGGAACAGAGACACGCACAATATCGGCACCGACGTTTTCAAGCGCGTTGATCTGGGCGACGGTAGCGGCCACGTCGGTCGTACGGGTATTGGTCATCGACTGAACGGCAATAGGAGCGCCATCACCTATGGGCACATCTCCAACATAGATACGGGTAGAGGCACGTCTTTTGATCGGGTTTTCGTTGTACATCTTATTTACTCTATATCCTGTTTGCCCCATGCATGGGCAAGTTTAACTCTAGTCATTAGAGCGAAATTCATCAGACTAAACTGAATATTTTCAATTTATTACGTCTATACGCGAATACTGCTCAACCAACTGCAGGAAGGGTTAATCGTGCTACTCGCCCACTGGGATAGTCCCTAAGGCTTACGGCTTCACCGTTAAGTTCAATGCTCACAGCCTGTGGCGCACCTAAGGTTAATTTAAATGGCGCTTCACCAGCAACATTAAGCTGACTGCCCGCTTTTTTAAGATCGTTGATCAGTACGTTACCTGCAGCATCGGTGACCTTGATCCAGCAATCGGCAGATAAGCTTATGGCGAGTGCGGAAGGGATGACCTTATTGACGGTATCAGTGATAGCCAAAACGACTGACTCAACTTCTGATTGAGTCACTGGCAGAGTTGCAGTCTCATTAATACTTGCTTCATCATTTGGCCCGGAAGCTGGAACAGAAGTCTTGTCACTGGCTTCGATAGCCTCAGTTGAGGGCCGTCTCTCAATGATGTTTTCGATGCCAGTGTTGGCATTACTGCTGCCCGGTTCGAAATCACTGGAAATGCCGCTGGGCTGGCTCAGTGGGGCGGCAATCTCTTCGGCGGTAGGCTGAGAAAAGTCAATGGATGAGAGCGTATCCGATTTCTGTACCCACCAAAGCACTAACAAAGCCAGTAAGATGAAGGCGATCAAGTAACTGACAAACGTCAACCGGCCATCACGTGCCTGGCGAGTCCTCTTACGGGAAAAGCTCTGCATCTGTGGATCTGGCGCTTGGGGGACTTGTTTAGCTAAGCAGCGCTTAATCGCCTTTTCATCGGCTTGGACGATGCGAGCAAAATTCTTTACATAACCTTTCACATAGGTAGGAGAGGCTATCTCGTCAAAATTATCGGCTTCAATATCCTCGACGATACAGGGCCTCAAATGTAATTGGCCGGCAATATCGGCGACACTGGCGCCCATCTTTTCACGGGATTGTCTTAACACTGACCCTATCGTTTCGCTATCGGGTGTGTCTGGGTGTGTATCTGCTTCATCCTTTAGCATATCGATTTTTTTATTTGTCATTATTGCATACTGGCTCGATACTGTTTGGCTTCGATTGACCCTGGAAATTTGGCTAGGAGTTGTATACCAAACTTGCTTACTGCATCAGGGGCATCTAGGCCTCGCTCAATGGTTATTCCCAACGTCAAACTCTCGGCTGATTCTGCAACGACTCTGTGGTAACGAACGAGTTGAGCACGTGCTTCGATATAATCGCCGGTATCGACGTCAATCTCGGTTAATTCAATTAAAGACACTCGTCTTCTGGGGTCATACTGTAGCGCCATAGTAAAATATTTTTGCGCTTTTTCTAGGTCTCCCGCCTTGCGACTACAGATACCTAAATTTTCATAGCTAGCGGCGGCGCGAGTATACTTAGGCAGCTTGATCGCCTTAAGGAACACCTTCTCTGATTCCGCATATTTTTGCTGCTGACAGAGAAACACGCCGAAGTTATTCATGCCATCGCCTGTCGCATCAAGACTATTGATGGACTTACGATAATACGTTTCGGCAATATCCATCTCACCGACTTGCTGGTAGTAGTGCGCCATAGAGACATTGACGGCTTCGATATTGGGCGCAAATTCAACGGCTTTGTTTAAATTAAACTTAGCCTGAGCGCTATTGCCTCTCTGTAAATATGTGAGGCCGAGTTGAGCTCGCTGTTTGGCGGCCGAAACATTATCAAAGGTTCTCTCGGCAACAGGAATATCTGTACCGGTATACACTCGCTCAGACACACACCCAGTCAACAAGCTTGAAGACAAGATCAGTAATGGAGTAAGTCTTAGCAATCCATGTATCATTGCAATGATATATACCTAAATATTCAGATAATTAGTTTATTGTGACTGATATTTGATTCTCTTGCATGCGTTTTTTCGCTAAACGCTTAGTTCTGTCTCTAATATCCCCAGCTAACTGGCCACAAGCTGCATCGATATCGTCTCCGCGGGTCTTTCTCACTATGACTGTCAGGCCATATTCCATCAAGACTTTAGAGAAGCGATCGATACGTGAATTAGAAGAGCGACCGTAAGGAGAGCCAGGATAAGGATTAAATGGAATTAGATTAATCTTACACGGGGTGTCTTTCATCAGTTTAGCCAACTCATGGGCCTGATCTGTGCTGTCATTGATATGGTCTAACATCACATATTCAACAGTCACACGACCTCGGTTAGCATTAGACTTGGCAATATAGCGACGAATACTGGCTAAGAACTCCTCGAGAGGATACTTCTTGTTCACCGGGACTAACACATCACGTAATTCATCATTGGCAGCATGAATACTCACGGCTAAGGCCACATCGATGGCATCACCAAGCTTATCCAGGGCCGGAACGACACCGGACGTCGACAGGGTCACGCGCCGCTTAGACAAGCTGAAGCCGAAATCATCTAGCATGATATCCATAGCCGGGATCACATTTTTAAGATTTAACAGGGGTTCGCCCATGCCCATCATGACAACGTTAGTGATCGGACGGTCGCCAGTTTCTTTAACGAAACCGATAAAATCGGCGACACGCCATACCTGACCTATGATTTCGGAGACGGTCAGATTACGGTTGAAACCTTGTTGGGCCGTCGAGCAGAAGGTGCACTCGAGTGCGCAGCCTACCTGAGAAGACACACAAAGTGTGGCTCTATCGCCTTCGGGGATGTACACGGTCTCAACTTCCTGACCATCACCCACATTAATGGCAAATTTAATCGTGCCATCTTCTGATTTTTGATAACTGGAAATCTCAGGCGCTTTAATTTCACAACGCGCGGCGAGTTTAGCCCGCAATACCTTATTAATATTAGTCATAACTTCGAAGTCAGTGACGCCAAAATGATAAATCCACTTCATCAGCTGATCCGCACGGAACGGCTTTTCACCCATATCGGTGAACAAGGCTCTCAGTCCTTTACGATCCAGATCCAATAAATTGATCTTCTTTTCACTCATTTTGACTAACCTCAACACTTAACTGATCTAATACCTGCCACAGGGCGGCGAATTATACAGATTTGTGCGTATATTAGCTAGTAATGCGCGCTTCTTTCACTTCAGGTCAGCAACGCCAGTATTGAGTTGGCGGCTCGACCCAAGTTCACCGTGTAGGCCGCAGCAAGATACATCTCTAGATTATCCACTTAAAGGCCATTGGTTAACCTTGAAGTGATTGCGGGTTATGGTAGAATTCACTTGGGCTAATATCGGTCCGTCAATGTAATCCCCTAAATGATCACCCTCATTACTATTGTAGCTGTCGCTATCGGAGTCTCCTTCCTTTGTAGTGTCTTCGAAGCAGTCCTGCTTTCAGTAACGCCTAGCTATATTGCAAATTTATCTCAGTCCAACCCTGATGCTGCCACACGACTCGGACGTCAGAAAAAAAATATAGAGTCCCCACTGGTTTCAATCCTGACGCTCAACACCATAGCCCATACGGTTGGTGCCGCAGTCGCCGGTGCCCAGGCGGCTAAAGTATTTGGTGATGATATGCTGGGTGTGTTTTCTGCCGTGCTCACTTTCTTAATCCTGTTTTTCTCTGAGATCATACCTAAGACTCTTGGCGCAAATCATTGGCGCAAACTGGCGCCGAGTGTTTCGCTCGCCCTCTTGTGGATGGAGCGGTTCACTAAACCGCTTATTTGGATGTCCAGCCAGGTCACCCGCCTGTTAGGTAAAAGTGATGACGGTCATTATATCCGTCAAGAGATGAGTGCCATGGCTAAGATAGGTCATGAATCCGGTGAACTTGACGAACAAGAATCTAAGATTTTGACCCAGATGCTATCGGTGAAAGAGATGCCAGTGACCGCAATAATGACCCCGAGAACCGTCATGTTTAGCTTGCCGTCCTCGCTGTCAAAAGAGGATTTTGCATCACGTCATCAGGCCACACCATTTAGCCGTATTCCTATCTATGATAAAGATCGCGATGATGTCATAGGTTATATCAACCGCAACGAAATCTTGCTGGCAGAACGTAACTCTCCTCAAACACCAATCGGTGATGCCATGTGTGGTCTGGTTATCGTGCCTGAGACGGCTAAGATTTTACCCCTGTTTCAACTGTTAATTAAACGCAATACTAAGATCGCCATGGTGGTCAACGAGTACGGCACCTGTGAAGGCATTGTGACTCTGGAAGATATCATCGAATCTCTGTTGGGACTCGAGATAGTTGACACCAATGACCCGGTCACAGACATGCAGCAACTCGCACGTAAGCAGTGGCAGAAACGCATGATAGATAAAGGCATACGCCTCTCTGATGACGGTGAGTTCGAATCTTATCTACAAACTCCAAAGAGTGACTCGGCAAAGCATTAAGCGGCTAAAAATCGAGCCGAGTGTGAGCGCTTATTTACGCCATCAAAAAAGGGAAACGCAAGTTTCCCTTTTTGGTGTTTAGCATTCGGTGATACTATCGCTCCCCGAATGGACACTGAACAGACGCTATGCCCCACAAATACACGCTTAAACTTGCCCACATCAATGACACTCACTCTCACTTCGATGCCAGCCGCATAAAATTCTCCTTAACTCATGCCGGTAAGCAATTGGATGTATACAGTCACACTGGCGGTTACGCGCGTATTGGTCATCAAATAAATCAAGCAAGGGTTCAGGCGGAACACGATAAACAAGCGTTTCTCTTTCTCCATGGCGGTGACAGCTTTCAGGGAACCCTGTATTTTCGTCAGTTCAAGGGGGTTGCCAATGCCCATCTGTTAAATCAGCTCAAGCCCGATGCTATGGTGCTTGGCAATCATGAAATAGACGCGGGTAACGCCCCGGTATTAGCCTTTCTCAATAATATCGAATTCCCACTGCTAGCCGGTAATATGGACTTGAGCCGAGAAGAGGCGAGTAAGGAGAGTCCCATGAGCGGCCATCCTCGCCTGCTCGACTATGATAGCCAGACAGGCAGGGCTAAAGTACTCCTAAAACGGATCCAAGATAAACCTCTGGCTATAGTAGGTATCACGTTAGATCAGATGACGGAGATCGCACGGCCCGATCCAGACACCTATTTTATAAATGCCATCGAGACCACAAGAAAGACAGTTGCACACCTTAAGTCCCAAGGCGTCGACCATATCATAGTGCTGAGTCACCTTGGACTCGATCAAGACAGGTTACTGGCCGACACTGTGGATGGGATCAGCCTTATCGTCGGCGGCCATAGCCATACCCTGCAAGGTGATTTCAGACCGCTAGGCTTGAGTGCCACCACTTACGGGGAACGGGTCAATAACACACCTATACTGCATGCGGGTAAGCATGCCGAAACCTTAGGTCTGGCCGACATAGAGTTCGACGCTAACGGCCGAGTCACTCGCCTCCAAGGCCACAACTATTTCATGCTGGATCAGCAATTTATTCTCGAGTCGGCTGCTGGAGTCGCGCCTGAAGATTATACTGCAGTCCGTGATCTGCTTGAGCAACATCCGGGGATCCTCTGGCAACAAGAAGATCCAGAAATCATCGATATTATTACCTCTGAATATCGCCCGGCTATCGCCGCGATGGACAAACAGGTATTAGGTTTTCTTCCCAGAGATCTAATTCACACCCGTTTACCCAGTAAGGCCCTGCCCCACGGCAGTGAAATCGCCCCTTGGGTGTGTAAAAGTATCTATCATGAAGCGAAACGCATCCACCCAGGTGTCGATTTTGCCCTGCATAATGCCGGTGGTGTGCGCCAATCCTTGAGCAAGGGTGAATTAACCTTGGCCGATGTTATTGGTCGCCTGCTGCCCTTCGAACTTCCCTTAGTCAAGTATCAGATCTTAGGCCTATACCTGTTCGAGACGTTAGAGTCGGCGATCAACTCGGCGACAAATAACAGCGTTACCGGCACTGGCGCTGGCAGTTTTCCCTATACCTATGGACTCAAGTATTGCTACGACGGCAGAAAGCCACAAGGCGAACGCATCCTAACACTGGAGGTACTGTGCCCGAACAGCACACAGGAGAAGTGGATAGCGATAGATAAAGCGCAACATTATGTTGGGGTTTCTTCGGCCTACACGGCCTCGGGAAAAGAGGGCTATCATCCATTGCTCAAGGCCCAGTGGCAACGCCCTCTCGAAGAGCTAACCCTTCCCGACGCCTTCATTCGCTTCATCAAACGTGAGCAGACACTGGAGCAGGAATTATCGCCTCAGGTGATGTATACCAGCCATGCAGAAGCGGCAAACTAATCGCTGGCACTCACTAGATGTACTCACTAGTATTCTATAAGCCCCTGTCAGCACGGCTCAGGTTATCGGCTAATATTAAATTTAGCCTAACGACTTGCTCATCAAATACCCCATGATCACCTGGCCTAACTTTTCCTGATAGCTTCTATGGTTAACGGTAAATCCATAGGAAAGAAACAGCGGCTTTGACAGACGAGATGCATCGACACTGAGCGCTTCATATCCTTGCTCCCGCGCCCAAAGCTCCAGCGCTTGATATAAGGCCTTCGCAATACCTTTCCCTTGATATTCGGGATGAACATATAAGCTATCGATATAGCCGCGACTATGAAATCCCATTTCTATATTGATAAAGCCGCAGCAGGGTGGCAGCCCATCATGCATAGAGCGAGTATCGATAACCAGCCAGGCTTTCGAGCGAGTCATGCGCTTATGCCAATGGTAGGCTGATCTTGGTTTAGCCGACCAGGCAGATTTATCGGCCAGAGAATATTGCGCCTCATCTATGGCATGAATGGCATCATGGAAAAGCTGACTGACACTTTGAGCGTAGGCCGCTTGATAAGGGATAACTAAATACATTAATGACGCGCTAAAAAGAAAGGATAAGGCTATTTTGCATGAGAAATGACATGAGATAAACACAAAAATGGTGGCCGTCACCTAAGTAATCGAGCCACCATTTATCACATTCAATCATACTCAACTAAATTGAGAAAAAGTTACTTCTTATCGATACGTCCGACGAAAAGCAGTTCTTCGAAGGTGCGATCCAATGACTTACTGGTAAAATCATTCATCCACATCTGCTCTTGAACGACGACGGTGTCGCCCTTGTTAACTTCAACTTGAGGACCTGCCGCCCAAAAAGTATTATCGGACGCTTCAATTTGCACATAAGTGTAGCCACCACCATTCATGGTATCTAATACAGTGCCTTCATGTACTAGGCCTGCAGCCCATGCACTTGAGATGCCTAATGCGAGAGTGGCAACTGCTGCCAACTTTATTAATTTAGCTATCATTGCTGGTTCCTTGTTTTAAACGTTATGGCGTCATTAGAACATGGCGAAAATAATAAATCTCTGATGCCAATCACGAAACCCGCAGCCAAAGTTCAAGTTTTAGAGCAAGATCTCACAATCGAAAAATCTCACGTTTTTTACGGAACTTAAATCACCGACGCGATTTATTTAATAGAGGCTCTAACATGCCTTCTAAGCCGTTAAGTTTAATTTCATACATTAGGGCTAGTTGTTCACCTAACTTACCTTCGGGAAAACCTTTGGAGTGAAACCACACCAAATAGGGCTCTGGCAACTCAAGTAGCTTCCTTCCGGCATACTTACCAAATGGCATTTTCTGGTTAATTGCATCGAGTAGTACCTGTTCATTCATCTTTTGAGCCCGACTCATCATAAAAATAGCTCAGCAGGATAACCAACAGGTTGGAAATCACAAGGAAATATCGCACCTTTACCCTTTATGTGCCAGTCAAAGACACTTTTTACGCCACTGTCACCCCTATAAGTACTCATTAATCATAACAAATTCGAATAACAAAATTGCTATCAGCTTATTATTGGAATTTAAATATCGACAACACCGGCATAAATTCGCATAAATTAAAAATGGCTAAAGGTCGAAGAGTACTAAAACCCAGGGGGAGTTACAAGCTACTGATAACATCGTGATATTGCCACGCATCATTAGCCACCTACCGACTCGTCAACATTCAGTCGAACTCAGTGTTCTGTCAAATAGATGGCGCAGAACATAAACAAGAGCAAGCTTCCATCATAGTCGATTAATGACAATCTCTACCTGTTTCTCCCAGCCTTAGCTGGCATCCTTGTTATCCAAAAGAGTAGTTTCCGGGCTGTCAGCATTTTTTGTTCTTGGTTTATCCCGCGAATTTATACCATCTAATCTCAATCTATGATTGAAAATCAGCCTCTTCACCCTTATCTCATGTATTAGCAATAGATAAATATAAGGTAATCATGATCGCCATCTTTCTCGTTAGCTTGATCGCATCGGCCGCCATTGGCTGGATAATATCGCGTAACTGGCGTGTTGCTCGCCGCCGAATGCGCATCACCCAGATGCCCTTTCCCAGACCATGGCGGCAGATCCTTAAGAGACGCATGCCCTATTTTCGCTCTCTCCCGGCAGACCTTCAGTTACAGCTCAAGAAGCATATCCAAGTCTTCCTCATTGAAAAAGAGTTTGTCGGTTGCGATGGCATCATTATCGATGATGAGATACGTGTCACCATTGCCGCCCAGGCCTGCCTACTGCTACTGAACAGAGCGACCGACTTCTATCCAAACCTTAAACAGATCTTAGTCTACCCTTCGGTATTTTTTGTCAATAACCAGGAACACAGAAGCGGCGGCGTAGTGAGTGACCGCCAACGTATCCTATCCGGTGAATCCTGGCAAAATGGCAAGGTTATCTTGTCTTGGCAAACGGCTCAGGCCGATGCAGCCAACCCGGTGGATGGCAGTAATGTGGTCATACATGAGTTTGCTCATCAACTGGATCAAGAAGATGGGAACGCCAACGGTGCACCAATTTTAGACCGGATGAGTGATTACTCTGCCTGGTCAAAAATACTCAACCAGGAGTTTGATAACCTACAACGCAACGCCGAGCAAGATATCCCTTCACTCTTTAGCTATTATGGTGCCACCAACCCGGCCGAATTTTTTGCGGTGATCACCGAGGTATTCTTCGAGCGACCCGATGACTTCTATCGAGAGCACAGAGCACTCTATCAAGAGCTGAGCCTGTTTTATAAATTAGATCCGGTAAACTGGCATTGAGCCCAAGTGGTAAGTGGTAAGTTTTAAGCTAATAGCCCTCGTCATTCCGGCAAGGTTTTGGCCGGAAACCCGCTTTAAGTGGTAAGGCTCAAATTCGGCTAAAACAGAACTACCTGTGATAAAACTTGAATAATAACTAAAATAATAACAAAGAGGTCACCATGGCAAGACTAGAAAACACACTCGACCAGGCTAAGAATGACAATGGCTCCATTTCGGTATCGTCAGCTAACACATTATTGAAGGCATCGGTTATAGCATTAAGCGTCATCGCCGGTGCTAGCTTAGTCACAGTCCAAGCCTATGCAGCTCAAGTAACGGCTCCTCAGTTAACAACAGACAACACCAGTAAACCTTTCCCTAAAGCGGCAGCGGTATTGGACAAATTACATCAAGCGGCGACGCGAGCCGATTGGGACACCTATTTCAGTCTGTACTTACCAGAAGCGGTATTTATCGGCACCGACGCCACTGAGCATTGGAGCATGTCAGAATTTGAAGGCTACGCACGTCCGACTGATGGCTGGCAGTACACACCTAAAAATCGGCAGTTTGTGTCGGTAACAACCCAACACAATGACCGAGTATTGATGTTCGATGAGCTACTCGACAGCGCCTCCTACGGGCTTAGCCGCGGTACAGGCACTCTAATCAAGACAGAAAACGGCTGGAAAATTGCCCTGTATCACCTCAGTTTTCCCATCCCCAATGAGATAGCTAAGGAGATAACGGCAAGGATTAAGTCAGAGAAATAGATAAAAGAAGGGCCGAGTTCCTAGGAGCTAGCCCCTAGGATCTCATGGTTCAAGCTCAAGACTAATGTCCCATAGTTGCAGTGAGACACACATTGGCAAGTTGTGCGAAGTGAGTGAAATCATCAAACTCGGCCTGAGTCAATGTACGCTCTGAACTCGCGCGGTCAGCATAGATCATACCTATCACTTTTTGATCTATTACCAAGGGGAAAATCATGAAGCCCGTGGCTGATACCTTGCTTTTCAGATCAGGATCCATATACAAACGCCACTTGTGCGAGCCTGGATCATCAACAAACATGGCTTGCTTGAGCTCGATACTGTCACAAAAGAGACATTGAGGCTGTTCTAGGGTAATAACAAATTCGCGCTTCATCTGCTCCGCCCCCTCGCCTAATACGATACGCGGCTGTAATCGTTTACGATTAGGGGATAACAATAAAACACCGCAGCGATCCACACCCACTCCCTCTAACAATCCCTCTAACGTGGTGGTGATCACCTGATTAAAGTCGGATTTATTTATGGCACAATCCGTGAGTTCACGTAACTTCTTCAACTGTAAGGTCATGTTCGGCATACGAACCAGGGGGGCATTAATCTCGGCAAGCAGATCCTTCTTAAGATGCATGGGGTTAGGCAGATGCTCTATAAGCACCTTAGCGCCATAGGCTTCGGCTAATTTTTTTGTGGCGTTACTACAGCGGATCATACGAAGTTTCAGTTCATCGACCTCGATACCTAACATGCTGGCAGCTTGTTTTAGCTTAAGCTGCAGTTCCTCAGGTGCCGGATTTTCTTGTGCCAAGATTTCACTAATTTGATTGGCTAGATAAATACTGCGGATCTCTGGGGTACGCTCATCGGGACTACTCAGAGATTTAAGTAACACATCTCCCAGCCCCCAGCTTCGGGCGATACCCAAAGATAATTTATTGAAAGAGGTACCTAATATCTCACGAATGACCCCTTTCTCTTGTTTGTTATCGCTACACTGCTCCATAGCCACATCGAGCACAACCGCCTCATCACAGCCGGTACTCCAAAAAGCGCTTTCACCTAAGTGATACAACAAGGATGCAATAAACACTTCCTCCTGCAGCTCTTCATCGTGATCTCTAAGCATCATCTTGGCTAACATAGCCGCTTGAAAAGCACGGGCCATCAGCTTGATGAGTCTGTGATATACCGGCTCGGACAGGCCTTTTGATTCGAGTAAGCTACTGAGTAATTTAGCGGTTATGCAGATATTACGTATGGTATCGAAACCTAACACCACAGTGGCACGACTCACGGTCGTCACCTGATTCTGGCCTTTATTGTAAGTGGCGCTATTCGCCACTCTTAATATTCGAGAGGTCAATGCATTATCGTGCATCACGCTCTTCCCGAGTAACCCCAGAGAAGACACGTCGTCTTTAGCCAGCTTCTCCAGTGTTTTAACCGTAGAGCATAATGCAGGCATCTCCTGATCGCTGATGCGCTTAGTCCAGTAATCGACTCCCTTCGATTTAACCTGAGATTGACTCTGAGTGTGGGAATTCAAATCGTTCTCTTCTCATAAATGCTTATAATGAATTGAAATAATTTTTTACCTACAAATAAAGTATAGGCATAAAATTTATAACATAATTAATACAAATAGTACCAATAAACATAGCCGAGCTTAAGTAAAAAACCGAAACTGTTTGATTTGGATCTGCTTACCGGCATCTGCAGGCTATTTATTAAACACGCCGTATACCTGTTGAGATCTAGACTGGGCCATACTCAATACATCTTGTGTCATTTCCCCCTTCCTCTTCTGCGCTATTTAACGATGCATTAGCAGCACTTCGTCGACATCAATCTCGAATCTATTGCCATGTTCGCATTTGAGCAACAGCGTGACTCTCGAGTCGCTTGAATGTTCCATGAGCTGAATGCTGTCTCTGTATTTTGAACAAAAACTACTAATAAAAGCGATCATTTGCAATGGCAAGTCAGTACAAGCTGACGTTACTTATTCGATAGGAATGAAGAGAAACAAGGAGTTTAAACGCGCGCTTTAATCTTAGAAAAAATCACAAAATATCGAATAGCTCATGAAGAAGTAAGCTAGAAGGGTCTCTGCTTAGAACTGAAATAGATGATACTAAGGGGGATAGGAACGCTAGAATGTTGGAATGAGACCTCCAAGGACCAATGATACTCTCGGTATCATCTTGGCAATTCATTATCCCTGTAGATCAGGTTCAGTAGCTACGAGCCCAAGGATAGGTAAAGGTAGTATAATGCAGCAGCATTTATGCTGTGGAATTTAGGAATACAGCCTTCAAGCTGGCTGAAGAGATAAAAGGCACTAGAGTGTCGATACCCTATCACCTTCATACAGCTTGCTAAAAACTGCTTTCTATCTCAGTGTCGCTATATTACTAACCTAGGCAGTTAACCTAAGCCGCTATCCTAGAGCCATCTTACTCTTTTGATAACCAGAGCGACTCTGCTCTATCTCAGGCTTATAGCGTGTGACACAGTTACGCCCCTGCGCTTTAGAGTGATACATGGCGATATCGGCTCGGTGCAGCAAGGGATCTAAACTCAAGTCATCCTCACTACTGGTCGATACGCCAAAACTTGCCGTCATATCAAAATTATGGCCAGAAAATCTGGTCTCTATCGATTGAATAAGGCCACGATACTCTTCCGCCATGGCAATAGCGTCAGCTTCATCCGTATTAGGTAAGAACAGGGCAAATTCCTCACCACCGAAGCGGGCAAAAATATCATCGCTTCGACTGGCTTTATTGATCACTTCCGCCACCTTCTTGAGTACCCAATCTCCGGTACCATGGCCATAATAATCATTGATGCGTTTGAAGTAATCGAGATCGAACATGATGACACTAAACCTTTCTCGCTTCGATAATGTCTTAATAAAGCTGTTTTCGGCAATGTTCTGCGCCGTGCCACGATTAAAGATACCCGTCAGTGCATCGTGCTGGGCCAACTGTTTATATTTACGCTTCTGCATCGTCGTCACCAAAGCGAAGATAGCCAATACAACAAGGCCACCGAAAATAAGCGTATTCATCATACGTTCATTTCTTCGTTGCGACTCAGTCAAGGCGGCCTTAGCGGTATAGAGCTCGCGGTCTTTGTTGAGATAACGAATTTGGCGCTCTTTTTCAAGATAATCGAGTTTCGTCGTCTCAAAAGCTATAATTTTACTTTGGGTTTCACCTAATACCTTAGAATAATTTTTTTGATAGAGTTTTAAATACTCTAGAGCTTTATCAGTCTGCCCTAATTCTTCATACAGCTCTGAAACTAACTTATTTGTTCTCGCGAGCAATTGTATTTCTTCCTGTTCTTCAGCAATATTCATAGCTATTAATACATGCTTTAATGCTTTAGAGGGCTGATGAACTAACTGCTCAATTTGTGAATAAAGTATATGAGCCTCAGCTATATCTAACGCATACGGAACAGACATCGATAGTTTAATGGCTAGTTCCACAGTCTCTCTAGCTTTTTTTAAATCATGTAGTTTAACAAATATACTAGCTCTACCTAGAAGTGAAACGGCCATAATCATTTTTTCACTAGCCTCATTACAATGGTCATATGCTACTTGATATAAATTTTTTATTTCATACCAACTTTCTTTTTTATCTTCATATACTCCATTATAACTTTCTGCATAGTTGAACGAGGCGAAGCACTTATGCCGAGGTAGAATTATCGAGTCAAACTTTTGCAAAAGAAACTCTGCATACTGCAAAGCTTCATCATTGAGTTGTATCTGACCGAATAGCTCTGTAGCTAATGTATAACCATACACTTCACTTTCAATGTCATTTATATCACTTAAAAGAGGCAATAACTGATGTAGAGTCTGTAATGCATCCGCGTATTGATTAAAATGAGAATAAGTATTTGCCAACAAATATAGAATTCTAGTTTTATATTTTAAATGGCTTTCGTGGAATTTTTTATATAATTCAATTTTTAACAAATTTATTGCTTCGTCAGACTTACCAGACAAAGCATAGGAGTGGGCTCGGAGCAGTATAAATCGATATTTTTGCTCTTGATTAAATTTAACAAAATTTTGAGATAATGATGACAAAGAATCAGTAACCAACTGCGGCGACTGAGTCCTAACCGACTCAAGAGATAGCAAGATGGTATCAATATCACTATCATTATCGACTTCAAGGGCTGCAGATTCACTTATTAGAAAGGTAAGCAACATGAAAAAGACCGATAACATCATCAGTCTTTTAAAGGTCACTCTACAAACAACTAAGCCATTAATAGAATACAAAAAAACTCTCTGTAACACTCAAAAACACAACAAAAATGATATAAATTTCTTAAAAGAAGTTAAAATCAATCTGGGTTTCTTATGTGCTTCTTATAGACTGATTTATCACCGGTTAGATCAACCAGGCTCTTCTCGTCACCAGAAAGCATCGCTTTCTTCTCTTCATCATTTAGCTCGGCCTCTTCCATCACCAGCTCAGGATTTCCAAGGTATTTAGCCTTTAATTTTGCATCTGAACTTAGGTTTTCTAACAGGTCATTTAACTTTGACATTAACTCACTCCTTCTCTGTAATTACTGTAGTGTTGGTTTATTATTTCTAGCGATATTTCAATGCTAGCTAACTTTTTCTTTAACCTATAACCCTGACTTTAAAGCTAAAGGTTACGACTGAAGTCATAAAATCACTTAGCCTAAATCCGCTGCCGTGATGCCTAACTTGGCCAGGATCTCATGATTGAGCTCAAGCTTTCTCGACGGCGGAATAAGCAAGGTACTGCTATCAGTCAAGCGAGCGAAAGGCAGATCTTTCAAGGGAAACTTATCAACTCTAGGTTGCTGTATCGGCAAGTTGGCCGCTTCATAGAGGATGATTTCATGATCGAGTGGATACCATTCATTGAGCTGTTCCACCAAGACTTGCAAGCGATCCGATGAAGTATGAAACTCGGTCAAGGTGTGCTCACCTGCGATGCCTATCTGCCACAGTAATAGATGTGTTGTTGGGTCTGGTGTATGTTTGTAAAACATAAACTGACTCGCTTCAAAACTCTGATGGCCTGAATGACCGGGATCGATACCTAGGTCGGCCCAAAGGCAAGCCTCCGCCGAAATACCCGGCTCCATCTTAGCGCTGTAACCCTCTTCCCTCGCCAGCTCAATGGCAAAGTGAGACACACAGGCAAATACCCCTGGATGACCATAGAGTGCACAAACCACTTTCTTACCAGCGCGAACCGCATTTAAAATCGCTTGCACCATCTGGTCGTAAGTATCACGACGGTTCTTAATTTCGTCACCTTGAGCATAGTAAGGCTGCAGGCTACGAACGTCACTATTGAGGGTTTCCAGCCAATGCTGTGCAAACCCATCTGGTACTAAGGAAAAAACCACATCGGCATTTTCTATGTAACTCTTGCTGAGGACGCTTATCTGACCGGCTAGATTTAAGCCGGTACCGACACAAACCAGACTACCTTGATGACATGTACTATGTTGTCGCGTCGGCATTAATTAAGCTCCCTGGGATAGACTATTCGTCAGAAACATATTCTCATAACTTTTCTGTTACTTTGCAAGTTCTTATTGCTAAGAAGACAAAGTTAAATAAATTAATATGTTGCAGTTCAAGTCGACAGTTTAAAAACCGAACTCGGTACATTTGTTACCACTTTATAGCGTTTTCAATCTCAACTATCTTATCCAGGCTGCAGCCCTTCCCTGATAGGAAACTGCATTTTGAACACGCAACAAATTCTTCACACCTGACCTATAGCTGGGTTTTACAGCCGACGTTATACATAATAAAGTAGACCGATAAACCTATAATGTTAACGATTGTGAACCAATTGAAAAGATGATGGTCGAATCAAGCGGTCTTACCAAGAGATTGGCACGACTCAAATTAACGGAATAATGTTCCATCAACCCTTGTCACAGTAGCTTGTGCTTGGGTATGATGACCGATAGATTTTTATGAAGTAGTGTATTCAATGACAATTAAAAAGAAGAGTCTTACCCTTTTGGGCGCCGTTGCGCTCTCGTTATCAGTATCAGGATGTGGTGTATTTGACTGGCTGATCTATAAGCCGGATATTCCACAAGGTAACTATATGGAAACTCAGCAGGTAGAGAAACTGCGTATTGAGATGACCAAGGAGCAAGTTGAATACATACTCGGTAGACCCGTATTACGTGACAGTTTTTCCGACGATACCTGGTATTACGTGTATCACTTTAAGAGTGGACGTGATGCCAGTATCATACACAAGGAACTGATCATTCACTTTGAAAATGACATGCTGACTAAAGTAGTGGGTGATTACGATCTTGCGGAAGATTTTGATACACCATTAGAGCAGAGTCGTCTTCCTGATGCGCCTATGCTAGACACTGAAGCTGAAAATAGTGAAGCGCCCTTGCTCCCAGAGCAACGTCCTGAGCCTGTACCATTAGTGGAAGAAGAAGGGTCTGAATATCAAGCAGAAAAACAGTTTGAATAGCACAAACTTAATTGCATAATAAATGAATTAAGTCGCTGAGTTCCTGACGTATGACGTTAGGAACTCATTCAAATATCTTCTATATCTTTCCGCCCGTGATCTTATTGCTGCGACCTTCCTCTTTAGCTTTCTCGGCACGTCGTCGTCGTACATCTTTGGGATCGGCGATCAAGGGGCGATAAATTTCTACTCTTTGGCCCGGTACTAAGACTTCGTTATGCTTAACCGCACGGCTAAAAATCCCTAGCTTGACCGTTTCAAGGTCGATTTCAGGAAAGTAGGTGGTCATGCCACTCAATTCCACCGCTTCAATACAGGTCGTTCCCGGCACCACGTTTATCTGGATACGTTTTTGCTGTGTGGGTAAGGCATAGATAATCTCTACCGCAAAATGTTCCTGCTCTATGTTCATCAATTTATCTCTTTCAATATGAATCAAGCTAAAGGCACTTAGCTAGTCGCTGGCGACTATCGATAAATCACTTTTGCTCTGCCGGTAAACGCCGTCACCATCGATGACATCAAGTCTTTAAACACCTTGCCAAAAGCCAGTTCAACGAGAGAGCTAGAGAACTCGAAGCTTAACTCGAATTCTATCTTGCAGGCATCCTCGGTCAATTCAGTGAAGCGCCACTCGCCAAGCAGATGCTTGAAAGGGCCATTTTCTAACGAAAGCTGAATACGCTTACCCGGTATGACTTGATTGCGGGTCGTGAAGGTTTTACTAATACCAGCTTTAGACACATCTACAGATGCGAGCATAGTCTCGCCGTCAAATTCGAGCACCTTGCCACCAACACAACCGGGCAAAAACTCTTTATAGGATTCAACATCATTGACGATCTCATACATCTGCATTGCACTGAAGCGCACTAACACACTGCGGGATATTTGGGGCATTCTACTCTTTACCTGAAACAGTTTATCTCAACAACTTGATTAAACCAGTGACCGAAGACAATCATCTACACCAAGGTTAAAGATGATCACTAATGGCAGGATTTTAACACGATCAAACAAAAACGCATATTGACCTCTTGCTAAAGTGAGACACATAAACGCACAGCTTCCTAGCTTGCCCCATCAAAACTGGCCGTCCCTGTTCAAAAAATACGCAAACACGCATTGAATTTGCAAAATAGTTTGAATAATTCGTCGGCAGCAATTCCAAAAAATTTGTCCCTGCGTATAATAGCCAGCCTATGGCTAAGAAAAATGCAAAAAAATCAAAAAACTCCTCCGCATCGATTGCCCGTAATAAACGCGCAACCTTCGACTATAAGTTCGAAGAGAAGATGGAAGCAGGTCTATCCTTAATGGGATGGGAAGTTAAGTCTATTCGTATGGGCAAGGTTAACTTGTCTGAAAGCTATGTGTTTATGAGAGACGGCGAAGCCTTTCTCTTCGGTTGTACCATAGCGCCATTGAATACCGCATCAACCCATGTCGTCTGTGATCCCATGCGCTCGCGTAAACTTCTGCTCAAACGAAAAGAGCTAGATAAGTTACAAGGGCTCGTCGATCGTAAGGGCTACTCTATCGTACCCATCTCTATGTACTGGCAGAAAGGTGCCTGGGTCAAAATCGAGATTGGTCTAGGTAAAGGTAAGAAAGAACACGATAAGCGTGACGATACTAAAGATCGTGAATGGCAGATTGAAAAAGCGCGCACAATGAAAAAAGCCGTACGTGGTGAATAACACTGCCGTCTCTGCGGTAATGCTTTAAGCCGGAGTCCGGTCATGAAACGACGCTTTAAATGATAAAATGCTTGGTACGAACAATTAATAACCCATCATTTGCTGAAAACAATAAAAAACACGCAAAACGTACGGATAACGAACAAACGGTATAACGAGTTGCAAAACACGCTTGGTAATCGAGTGGCAACGCGTTACAATCGAGTTGTACTTGGGGGCGATTCTGGATTCGACAAGATTCTCGAAACCCTGGGAGCATGCCGAGGGGAGGTTGGCCTCGTAAAAAGCCTCACTGTTATAGTTGCTAACGACTCTAACTACTCTCTAGCAGCTTAGGCTAGCTAGCCATCTTGCCGAAACTTCTCAAATGGGTTTGGTTTATAGATGGTCATCTTACATTTGATAGCGAGGGAACCACGTTCAGGGGTGAACCGCGAAATAGTACTGAACTCGCCAATTGCAATCCTGTCTTTCGGAGTGTACTTGGTTAATTAAAAGAGAGACTAAGCATGTAGCGCCTTGGATGTAGGCTTTTTGGACGCGGGTTCGAGCCCCGCCGCCTCCACCAAATACTAAGAAAGGCCAACCTTAACGGGTTGGCCTTTTTTTACCTTTAATTTCATACTGTTAGACATGAATCACCTCACCTTAAATCAGCTGGAATACGTTCTTTTCACTAATTATTCGTCATCTATCAATGGTGAAAAAATGGCTCAATGGCGGCAAAATGGCGACAGCCAAATATAAGTACTGCCAATCACTGGTTAATTCACAACAGAAGCAATACCTTCATCAGCTAACACAAAATTGCCCCCAAATGAGTTGCAGTCGGTAACCAGCCCTGATAAATAATCAGCCAGTTGACCTAGCTTTACTAATCCATTAACGGCACTAACTGGCTGCTTTCAGCAAGACCTCTGTATCAATGCGCGTTTTTCGGTTAAGTGTGCTCGTTTTTTCTGTGCCACCCTGATAGAGTGTTTATTAATCAATGCTTTGCCAATGTGCGGCTTAGGTAATAGGTTTATTAAATGCGCATGCGCGTTTTGCCAAATATACGC
Source organism: Shewanella sp. (assembly GCF_013214165.1). Taxonomy (GTDB): domain Bacteria; phylum Pseudomonadota; class Gammaproteobacteria; order Enterobacterales; family Shewanellaceae; genus Shewanella. The sequence continues at coordinate 59,376 of NZ_JABSSM010000024.1, forward strand.
GCATGCCTCATATTAAAACGTTATAAGTAATGCACCACTCCATCAATTTAGAGGTAATAGATGTTTAAAGCCGCAAAATTAAAGATTGAACGTGCCCAGAAACACATCAATGATTTGAATGATTTATGCAGTACTTATGTTAATTCAGATTTCTGTAAAATTTGGGTAGAGAAAGATTCTAAAAATGGGGATTACCTTTTTAGGTTGTCTCAAACAAAGAAACCACCTTCCGACATCCCACTTATTATCGGGGATGCAGTTCATAACCTAAGATCTGCTATCGATATTGCTTACTGTGAATTAATTAGAGACATCGCAGGCATTGGGCTACGTCCCAAAACTCAAGTCAAAATCGTAAAAACAAGAAATGAGCTTATATCTGGGCTTACGAAAGGGGATGGAATTCTGAAAAGTAAACCTGCAATTGCTGAGGTCGTTGCAAATATATTGAGGCCTTATGTAACTGATAATGAAGCCAGTCTGATTCACATTATCCATGAACTTAACATCATTGATAAGCATATCATTCTTATTCCAGTATTTTGCCCATCCAAAGCAGTCATTACAAATATTAAGATGGGAGGGCTTACAATAGGAAGATTGGAAGCTGAAATTAATCATAACGGTGTACTTAATATAGCAAGGATGGCTGGAGGCGAAATAGATTTCCAGTTTGATTCTCATTCTGTTTCTTTTTCGGTTCTTTTCGGTAATGGTCAACCTCTAGAAGGAGAGCCTGTTGTATTATCTCTTCAAAAACTATTGCATTTTACAGCTGAAATTATTAACAATCTCGAAGTTGCTGTAAATGATATAGCCGAGATTCCGCACCTAATTTAGGAATAAATCTGCCCATATAAATCGCCCAGCACATTAATGATGATCTGTTGTCGTTCTTGAATGTCAGTGACCACTGCAGTCGCTGACCCTACAGATACTTCATGGATCCCGCTGAAGCATAGAAACACCCAACGAGCAGTCGGGCTTTGGCTCGGTTTATTCTTCATGTCTGGAAAATATTGGTTTTGCTCTTTTAAGCCACTGCGGATCCTATGCTCCAGTAAATCCAGCCACCCATCCTTGATTGCAGGTCTTCATACCGAGCCAATATTTCCAGACTGAACCCTTTAATGATTTTCCTGCCATATTTTATACCAAATAACGGTGCCACCCATTCACTTGCTAACTTCACCACACAGTTGCTAAAAACGTTACTGTGTATCTGATTACCATACATTTCCTAATACCACTGCCCACCTTTAGAGCCTTAGACATAGCACATTTCTGTCCAAAAGTGAGTTGACACAATAAGCATCTCCCTTATAGTTAGCTTTTTTATTTTCAGTTCCACTTCGGCCTAACTTAATGTTTTTATTACATTTGATTACTTTATCGTTTTTAGTATTTCTTATCCATACCCCACGTAAAACAGACAAAACCCAGCTGCAATGCGGCATACACGCCTGCAGACGCCCTCAAGCCACCAGTGTCGAACTGTAAAACACTGAAATAAACCGCGATCTTTTCAGATCTCCGATCGCTGCAAAGCCCTTACTGCGGCGCTGGCTAGCGATATGAACTGTAGTAATAGAAAACTGTAAAAAAATAGCATTAAAGAGCGCGCAGGAGGGTGAGGAAGAGTGCGGATTCCGTGACGGAAGGATTCTGTGGGGTGAATTGCGTGGCTGTGATTAGTGTGGTTGGTTATGGTTTTCTCAGACGCGGGTTCGAGCCCCGCGACAGGAACCGAACCCGCGCCCTAGTATTTGGTCAAAGAATCTAGATAGATAGGTATGGTTTACTGCAGACATTAAAAAGCCCTGAGTGTTCAGGGCTTGGTTATGGTTGAGCTTTGCCCTACTTTATTTTGTGACTACCTGATGAACTACCACCAACGACAACCGCTTCACCGTTACTGGTTATCTCATCGATGACGGCGTTCGCTATGGCTTCGGCCATCTTGGCTGCATAGGCATGTTCACCATCGGTGGTAAAGCCTTGTGCTTGCAGGTTGCTTACTATCTTGCCTTTCAGTGATGCCTTGCTCAGTGCCATATCAACTCCTTGTTACTTGCCTGCGGTTACTGTTGATGAACCATCGCCATGTGGACCACCGGTAAAGTGGCAGATGTGGGCACACGTGACCACTGCAGAGCCACCATTCATTTTAATGGTGTCGGCATCTTCGGTGATGTTCTTGGCCTTGATGCTTAGGTCTTTGGTGATCACCATAGTCATCTTACCTTCAACTTCTGTGAGCTGGTCTTTCAGTACTTTGATCTCTTGTGACTGCTTAACCAGTAGCTGATGCATCTGACCAACGGTGGTGCGGATGTCTTTATCTGTTTCGGTGATGAGATTACCCACATCATCGAAGAGCTGATAAACCCCTTCACGTACTTGGTTACGGCTTTCACCCTCTTTGATGGCGGGTAAGTCCCAGCCGAATGGCAGCACACAACGAATGAATGGTTTATCTGGCCTGCCGTAAGCAAAACCAATCTCAACAATTGCACCGATAGCCGGCGGCTCTAATCGGCCAGCTTTGTTACCTGCACCTGGTAGTGGCAGTGGTACAGCTTCAAGTGCTGGTGATTTAGTTTCGTTGCCGTCTTCATCGAGCAGCTGCACGTCAACCGCATAGCGTGGATAAAATGCATCGCTGGCGCGTTCGCCGTCTTCGGTTGGTAATTCTGGCAGTGCAATCACTTTGCCCCAAACAGGCAGATGATAATTAGCCGACAGCTCTGGGAATATATTAGTAATGCGACGCCATTCGCTGAGTTCGTCGGCCTTAGTGGCTGTCCAGGTCAATGTCATGGTGTCGTCTGCAAACTCTACTTGCTTAACTCGCTTACCATTTACCATTGCACCTGGTCGCATGGCTGGCATCGCCATTAGCTGCCAACTATTACCAAACTGTTTTTTGCTGAACCCTTGGTTAATCTCTAATGGCTTTGACGGCCATCGGCTGCCTTGGTAGCTGCCAACATAAATCTGACCATCAGGCTGTTGATACCAGATACAGTCATTAATACCAAACACACCGCCCAAACTGGCTAGTAACTGGTAGCCGGTGCCCTGGCTGGTAAAGTTCGGCACTTTGATATCAAGGTAAATAGCATTATCGGGGATCACAAAACTTAAGCCCGTATCTTCGGCTAACTGGGTTATCACCTGGCGGAATGTTGCGTGACGAATATTTATCGGGCAATGCTCAGCTAATAGACTGGATAACTCCCGCACCACAATACGGTTCATGCCCATACTGCTCGGCGTGGTTTTGGTTATATAGCCGCTAAAGTAGCGTTGCAGTTTATTGCTGTAACCAATATCAAAGGCAACAATTTGGCCACGCTTTACCTCGCCTTTCACCTCAAATACACCGCGACCTGCTGATGATAGCTCAAGCACTAAATGATGATCCGTTAGCGCTAACACCTCAGTGCCGACCGTTAAGCGTTTACTGAGTTTCATGCAGGATCACCTATGATGTTGTCGACACCCGTCAAAAACTTTTCCATCGATGACACTTCCACTTTCGGTGGTGCCTCTGTAATAGCAGCCGTAGGGATCACACTGGCGGTTTGCTCGGTGCTTTGTCCTGTGCTGGCGTCATTTTGTGCTTGGCGCTGCTCTGCCACTTCTGGAATACTTAAATACTCACGTAGCTGAAAGCTCACGATCCACGCCAATAATGTGGGGTGCTCTGGCGCCGTAATTTGGCCAAAAAACTTCACCTGCCTGATTTTAACGGTGCGAGCTAGCTCTGAGCCGATACGCCTCACCAAACGATTACCCGCTTCATCTTTAGCAATTGCCAGCTCAAATAAACGAGATAACTGCCCCTTATCCGTAAAGGGAATTAAGCCCGTCACTTTAAGCTCTTTGGCTTTATCTCCTTGTTCACTGCTCGCCGTGCTTGAGGTTTGCCCCGACATATCTTGTTCGGCTAATTGCATCGACAACTCGACCTTGCAGCTTTTCAAATTGACGAGCTCACCGTCTAACGCAATTTGGCTCATGACAATGCACCCCGATAAAGGTCAGTTATACGGCTACCAGAGGATAGCGCGACTTAATATTGGACACCTTGTCCAACCACAATTGCTTGTAGTTATCGGCATCCGGATTTTCCGTGGCCAGTTCATACTGATATTCGATATATAAAGGATCGGACTCTTTCGCATAGGCCGTTCGACGCTTTACTGTTGATTGTGAGGATTCAAACTCCATCTGCTGCAGTGTTGATGATATCTGCTCTTCATTCATGCTTAAACTTGCCATAAACTCTGGCGTTGTATCGATGTGGGTTTCACCGTTAAAAATATAACTAAACATAACTCGCTCTCCTAAACGGCTCTAAAAATAAAGCCTTTTTAATATTAACTAGCTGGTATTAATAGCGCTGCAACCAAAACTCCAGTTCTCACTAGACAAAGAAAGCTGGACGAAAACCGATGTAACTGCTCTCATTTGAGCGCGCATTATTGAGGCTGAGCGCGCCGAGGCCGGCATTGGACCCACTGTCCCCATGGCCTCCTCGACGCGGGAGTCGATCGCCATAGTTACGCGCATAGATGGCCCCGTGTACGCTGGTCGCTGATGCCGACTCGATCAGCAAGCGGCGCAGTATCTCAGATGGCGTATAGCTCGCCCCTTTAGTAATGCCTGCAAAGTTGCCGACGTTCATGTAGGGGTAATCATGACTGTCATCATCGACTGGGCCGTTGCGCTTAGTCACTGCATTGTTGAGAATAGGCGCGCCAACATTGCCAGTGCCAGTTTGGTTGTCGCTTGGCGAGTCAAAATAAGCGCCGTGGCGATGCCAGTTGACCTCGGCTATGCTGGGATCGTTATCAAGCGTGGTGATAATCTGGCCATCGTCCAGCTTCATCTGATCTAGCCACTCCCACACGTTGCCGACCAAATCCTGAATACCAAAAGCACCATGATCGTGCGCCCACGCATCAGGCCCCTTACCCGTATCTGTGCGACCATTGCCTGCAGTGTCGCCTGGCATACCATTGTCAGAGCGACGAGCTGTCTCTAATTTATTTTCATGACTACGACCATAGTTAGTGTTACCTCGAGGCACGCTGCCGTTCGCCAGTGACCAAAATGCAATCGCAGCCCACTCGTGGATTGACATCATGTGCCAACCCGCACCTTTGGCAGTGCACAGGCCTTTAGCTATATCGTAATTAACTGAGTGGAGAGGTTGCACACCTCCGACAACACTGCAGCCACCATTGGCGCCAACTGATGCCAGATATTTAGCTATATATACTTCCCCTCGAGGGACACCATTGGTCATGAACATGGTCGGAGTGCCGTTACCCAGCTGCAAATCTGCACCGGTGAGTTCCAGTATTTTGGCGTTGAGATCTTCATAGTTGAATCGCGGTATGCGAACCATGATATTAGTATTGCCCTGGGCGTCGGTTAAAATAGTGTTGCGGCCACCGCTCGCATCTTCGATGGCCTTTTTATGGCCTTCAATCGCATGAGTGGTGAGCTCGCCGACCTTGGCGCCGTAATCGGCCTCTGCTCGAGCAATAGCGCTGTCAGCTTTGGTGTCAAGCTGGGTCATTTTGCTTGCCACTTCAACAGCCAACTCATTAGAAGCGGTTGTCAGCTCATTTGAAGCCGTAACGGCCTTTGAGACTTCATTCATTAAATCATCAATTTGCTGTGTCATGTTTCATCCTCCAGAGCTCGGATCCGCTCGCTCAATGTCATATTCCAGTGCACATTTTTTACGATTTTTGCATTGGCGTTAATAATGGTGGTTGCGTTAATAGTCGTGCTAGTTTGAATTTGCGCAATCTCATCTGAATAGTCATACATCCAAGATTCTGCCGAGACTTCAACGGGAAGAGCATCAGCTAAGCCTAAATGCTCTAAAACAAAGTTGCGGCTGATGGTGTTGCCCTCAGTGCTCCCTGCTGTTTTTACTTTCTGGGTTGTGGGTACATAGGCGAACGCTATTAACTGATTGTCATGGGCTAGGCCTATCCAGTTAAAGTTAAAATCACCCACATCTGGTAGCAACATCTGGCTAAATGTCACCCTATTTTTATCGATGATGCCATACTTTAGCGGCGCAGAACGGTGCACTATCTTGCTAGCTGGCGGCATAGGCTCACCCGACGGTTCTGGCGCCCTAAAATCTAAACCTGGTATAAAAGCGAATATAAACTCATCAACAATAAAGTCGCTTACATTGCCAACCGCCAGAGCAATGTATTGCTCACCATGGGTCGTTAATCGTGCCATTAGGCCCTCCTTACGTATAAATGTTGGTAGTCGTTACTACACTCGGTCGCAGGCACTGCAATAGCGCCATAATGCGCAAACTCGCTACTGCTTAGTGTTGTGATGGTAAATGTTTGAAAATCTTGGCATGCCTCGGTAATAGCCACGCTATGTACCGCCACCCGTGACGACAAGTGATCGTAGCGTCGACAGGTTCTGCCGTAGCTTTGAATGAGTTCGGCTAGCAGAGCCTGATTAGTCGCTATTTCAGTGTCATCAATTTCGATTGAAACCCGGTCCCAATCAAGCCCTTCTTGGCGCTCTTTTATGTTGACCACTCGCAGACCCAGCCTGCTCATGATCTTGAAAAAGCCTTGAGTACTGCCCGCATCTTTTGCATTAATAAAGGCATAGGCCACCCGTTTACGGTACAGCCACAAGGGCTCATCTCTGAAACGGGTGATGTTACATTCCCACGCCTTTAAGTTGAGCATAACGAGTGAGCAGGTCAGCGGGTCTTGCTGCACCAACGGCCAGATAAACCAGCCGCGCACACGTTGCCAGAATGACTGCATGCCGTTGCCCAGCATGGCGGGTTCTTGTGGCTCGGGGGCTGCGGGCAAAGTGACCCCATCCATCCACCAGGGCAAGGTTAACTTAGGCAGTTTGGGACTATTATCTTCTGACATCAGCCCACCCCTCTGTTGTTAATTGTTAGGCTGGTGATGCGTGGTATTTCAAGGCCGCTGTTTAGATCGGCATTGGTGAATCGAACGCTCTTGAGCTGCGGCAGCTCGCCATGCAACTCGCTGCTTAGGATAGAGAAACTAAATGTGCTCAGAGGTAAGGTTCTGGTCAATGTCTGGAATTTATCGGACTCACGAAATGCGGCGCGAATGCGTGATTCGATATCCCCTTCCAACATGGCTATTTCTTCGTCGCTCATGTTACTCAGGTGCCAAATATCGAGCACAAGATCCGTTGATACTGCCGAAATTGCTTGAGCCCTAATGTCGTCACCATGACCGTGATGGCCTTGGGTGTTGATGTAATCGTTAATGTTATCAATCATGGCCAGCGGAGTTTCGCCTACCTCCATCATTACATGGCAATTTGCGGTACCGGGTCCACGCGGCGCTTCGTGTTCGAAGTAGAGTGAGTCGCTACTGATGCCCGCAAAGGTCGAGATCGCCGCGCGATACACTGCATCGATGTGATAATTCCCCACGCTGGCAAACTGATCACGTATACGCAGAGCCAGCTCATCGTCAGTTTCTTTATTGGCGCCCGCACGGGTTATCCAGTCGCCGACATTGGTGACCAACTCAATACTGGCTGACTCTTCCGGCAACACGTAGTAATACCCCGTCCCTAAGTTATGGCCTGCACCAGCGGTGTTGGCCTCACACAAAACAGCGATGGCTTGGGTACCTGCAGGGATCACGGTATCGGCCAGCACCAACATTTTATAAAGCGCGCCCAGGGTATTTTCAGTTTGTACTACCGTGCCCGCCTTCACCAAAATATCGGCATTGATATCAGTTTTGCTGAAAGTGATATTGCCCTGGGTTTTGACTGCCAACTTGCGCTCGAGCCCTACATCCCATGCCTTAAGTTCTAAATAGAGTTCGCTTGCCGTGGCGGCGAACATGGCGGGCAATACATGCTTTGCCAATAGAGTCTTGATAAGCCACAACACAGGCGTGACGACACAGACCGAGAAGAGTTTCCAGAACGGACTCATGGCGCTGTCGTTAGATATGATGGAGTTTGCCGCTACAACATCGGCTTCGAGCAGTGCCGTCACCCCTTCGGCAGTCAGCGGTACCCCTTCACTTTCTAATACTTTTTCAAAATCAACTTGTGGGCGTGACATACGTAACCTCAGTGCTTAATGGGCCAAACTCGTAGGTGGTGGCATCTATCGTAATTAACTCAGGCGTGCGGATATCAAATTCGATAGTTCCCGGCACCAGGCGAATATCAGTTTCAATAAGCAGCTCCATTTCGGTATAGACATCACTACGCATGACGCTCGATCGCTGGGCCAATAGCTTGGTCACAAGGCCAGAGGCCATCAGCATATGCTTTACATCTTGGGCTATGCTGGCGCGTGTGTGAGTTAGGTTAGGCTGCGCCCCAACATCGAGTGACAGAGCACCATCGATAATTAACAGGTCGCTGTACTTATTCAAACTTGGGCTCTGATTCGTGTCAGTGGTCATCCGGTCATTAACTCCTGTTGGTCAGCGATTTCGGCGAGGCTGAAATTCTTCGGTGGGTTTTTAATGATCACATCGCCAAAGCTCAGGCTCTTGCTGTTTGATTGGCTGGCGACTCTGTTAGCCTTGGCGCTCATTGCCGCTTGCTGATTAATGCGCGGCTTAATGGCGTTGGCCATAGACTCATTAGCTACAGGCTTGATATTGAGCAACTGGCTCAAGGCTTCGGGCTGATAATCACCTGGCAAGTTACGCTGCACATCGAGCGACTGATTTAATGGCTCAGGCAGATAGTTATCAGGCTTTACCAGCTGCAGATTTTGTTGCTGGGTCACAGCTTCAGGCTGATAAGGTGATGGCAGCGTTCGCTGCACATCGAGTGATTGATTTAGCGGCTCAGGCAGATAGTTATCAGGCTTTACCAGCTGCAGATTTTGTTGCTGGGTCACAGCTTCAGGCTGATAAAGTGCGCCTGCATTTAGCCAAGGACCATTCATGGGGGCCGCGTTCGCTACATCATTGGCAGCGGTTTGCTGCATCCAGATGGGCACGGCTTGCTGATTATTTTCGGTTATCACACCTGGAAGCTGATTTTGTGGCGCCTGGTTTAAATCGGATAATGCAGGGTCAACCATGGTCGGGATCAAATCTATCTCGACACCTGGAATATAATTCAGTTTGTCGATATACCAATTCAGGTAATCAATGAACATGCCCTTTAGTGAGTCCCACGCATTGCTAAACACGCTCACTAAACCTTGCACCCACTCCCAACTCCCCATGGTAGCGACCAGATCATCCCAGTAATAAATCAGGGCGCCCACGGCGGCTATGGCTAAAACGATACCCGCGACAACCAGCCCTATTGGGTTGGCATACATGACAAGATTAACCGCCAGCATCATGCCGCGAAGGCCTACCATGCCAGAGGTTAATAAAGCATTGATGCCCGCCCATGCCATTGCCGCAACGCCATAGGCAGTCATCGCCATCTTGCTAACGCCCATCATCACGGTAAACGCACCACCCGCGGCGACTAGGCCAAGAATCGCAATCGCGCCATAGCCTAAAACACGAGTTAAGTTTGGGAAGGTTTGGGTAAACCAGATTATTTGTTTACCCATGTCGGCTATCCAGCCGACAAACTGATTGAAAGCCGGTAACACTGCAGAGCCAAAGGCGGCGCGGATAACGTACCAAGACTGCGACAAGCGTTCGCTCTGATCAGTCATTGCTGCGGCCATTTTCTCAGCTTGGCCCATGCCTTTGACTTGACCGAGTTTATTAATTGAACCCGATAGGCTGTTAATATCACCCATCAATAATTTAACGGTGGCAACGGCTTCTTGTGAGCCAAAGGCCTTGGCCAGTGCATCACCTTCGGCAACATCTAAGGTTTCACCATACTTGCCTTTAATTTTGGTCAGTATGTCGACCATTGGCAGCATGGCTCCCTGAGCATCGGTAAATTGCAGGTTCAATGCTTTTTGCGCTTTGCCCACTCCCGCTAAGAACGCCTTGTACTTAGTACCCGACTCGCTACCCGACATAGTGGCCTGCAAGGTACCGAGAATGGCCATCTGCTCATGCATACCGATGCCAGCACTTTGCGCCTCGGCGCCAATAGCAGTAAATGCACCAGACATTTCCGCACCCGTGGTTTTGAAGGCTTGCACTGCAGTGGCCGTCATGCCGGTGATCTGATTAACCCAATCACTTTTGCCCATGGCGTTGGCATCGTTTTTAAAGATGCCGTACATGGTGCCCATGTAATTGGTGATGGTTGCGGCATCGGCCTTAGTGGCGCTGGCGAGTACGTTTGAAGCCAGTGTGAACTGAGATAGGTCTGAATCACTCAGCCCTGAAATGGCCGACTGAATATCATAACTCGAGCTGATAAATTCGGTGGCAGACTTGCCATATTTAAGCGCGTATTCATAAGAGGTGTTAGCCAGCTGCTTAAGCGCGGAGTCTCGCACCCCCAATGATTTTACCTCACCCAGCACCCGGTCCATTTCGATGGCAGGCATAAGCGCGCTTTGCAGTGCATAACCTGCCGCCGCCATACCAGCCACACCCGTGGCCATCTGCATAGTACCGGCTTGGTAGTTCGACGCCAGTCCGTTGAACTGCTGACTAATTTTAGCAATCGGTTTAGTGATCTGGTCAACCAAACCAACGGTAAACATTAACGGTTTTGGTAGGCTCATTAGTGATCACTCTCCTCTTGTTCTATGAACTATTAACCAGAGAAGGCCCGATTCACGCCATTGGCGGTGACTATTTCTAGGTTCTCTAAATGGTGCTTATGCAGCCAAACCGCACGAGCTATCGACTGTTCACTGTCATCTTCGTGGGGTAACTGATGCCGACGAATGATCAACATCTGCTCCAGCTGGTTGTTATCTATTGACTCAACCAGCGCGGTTATTTTTTTACTGCTATTTCCAGAATCGGTGCGAACTCACCTTTCAGCGTGCCCGCTATCTGAACTTCGGCGCCAGGTGACTCGGCAAGGAGGTTTTTCAATTCCTCTTTCTGAGGTTTATCGATGGCGCGCATCACAAAATTGTGCGAAGCCGTGGTCATCGATCCACCGCGAGAAATGCTGTCGACAAAATCTGAGTGGTCATTAACGGTCAGGTTAAATTTAAATTCTGTGTTGCCTATGGTGAGGGTCACTGTCTTTTTCATGCTGCATCCTTATCTTTTCTGTTATTAAATAGTTCTTTGAGGTTGTTAAATCCGTCTTTCATCTGGCGCTCGATACGGTCGCCCAAATCTTTCACATCATTTTTTGTTGCATAGGTTTCGGCCACATGAGTTTTATGATCGCTAAGCTCTTTCGCCGTAGCTTTGTGGGCGTTATATATCGCGATAATCACCGGCACCAGCACACCTAAAATCAAACTCATAAATGCGATGACAACCATCACCCAAGTGGCGACTTGATTCATTTTCTCTTCCCTACCAGATTAATCAGGCCTGAAAAAAAGGATTCAGGGGCGGTATTCGATACGGCCTGATACTTCTGCTGTTTCTCTTTGGTGCGCATGCCAAAATAAGCACGTAACAAGGCTGTTGGTGTACCAAGAATGGCAATGACCAATGGCCAGTTATCACCGATGGCCTTGATGGTGTCGACGTCTTTGTTAAACATGGCCACTGCTAGAAACGAGATGAGCACTACCACAGAGAACGCCACTATTCGGGCCATCATCATGGCAATAGCCGGACGTGTTGAATTACCGGTTTTATCCACATCACCCAAAGCTTGGATCACGTTGGTGTGTTCTTTGATTGCGGTAATTTCAACGTCGAATTTTTTGGTTAGCACTTGAGCCTGCACCTCTGCTGGCAGTGACGAAACAGCATCTTGTATTTCGGCGCCTGTGGCCTTATCGCCTAACTTGCTGTCATCGGGCAGAAACTCATTAATCACCTTGAGGATGGCGTTACCACCGGGGATCACATCAGCTAATATTGAAGTGCCTACTTTGCCAAGAATGCTTAATAGGTTCATGGCTACAACTCCACTATTCGAGATATCCAGCCAAACTGATACTTCTCTTGGCTTTCATCGTTAATAGCAATATCGATACAAAATGCAATCCGAAGGCCCCGAACTGTTTCAGTCAGCACCTTTAACCCTTTGCGCTTTCGGTGAGTTAAAAACTTGCCCAAAGCATTCAATGTACGGCTACCAAATATCCCATCAGCTTTAAGGTCCACATATAAGGTTTGGCGGTTATTCATCACGTTTAGCGTTGTCTGCAACGCCTTGGCAGCATGGGCAACACCTGAGTTAATGCCAAAGTCGAAAAGTTGCTCGGTCAATGCTTCGCTGTGCAAGCTAATCTCATCGAGCTTTAGCGGTGCCCAATAGGTGGTTTGGTAGATATGAAAAGCCATCTCATAAGGCAACGACTTCATTTCACCTTGGTACCCATGAGCACGTGCGGTTTTCAACGTGATGCCATACATGGTTTCACCGCCGCGATCGCTTGGGTCATTAACGTAACCGCCCTCTCGTTCGATCAGTTCTTCAATCAATCTGTTTTTTAATTGGCTCATCGTTTACGCTCACTTATCGTTTGGCACGCTATACACAGTTCAACACCTGGCACTGCTTGCTGCCTTGCTTGACTGATGGCATCACTGCATTCAATACAATGGCTGGCGCTGGACTTTGCAGGTTTAGCTAACATGCGCCGCGACCTGGCTCTCTCTTCTGCCCTTTGTTCATGCTTTACGGCTAAATCTGCATCATCCATTGGCTAGCCCCTACTGAACAATATTTTCTATTTCATCGGGGCGCAGATAGGGCACGCCATCGATATGCACAAAATCAGGGCTGGTCACATCGAACGGGAGTTTAAACAAGCTGGCACTACCACCCTTTTTATCGATATCGAGCAGATCACTTAACTTGATACGGCAACCGAAACACTCGACCTTCATTTCGTCTTGTGAGGTTTTGCCATAGAACTGAATATCGAAATTTTCTAGTGCTCGCCAAGAACCGGCTGACTTAGCCTGCTCACTGATTAACTTGAAGTTGGCAGCGTTAACTGTTAGCTCACCGCTTGCCGCTACATCACCATCGACGGCACCGTCTGGCACACCACCGGTTTGTGATACAGCACTGTTGTCGGTGATGGTCACCGATGCACTGTCCACCTGGATCATGGTGTCACCAATGTGAGTGCTAAAATTCATTCCTGATAAACGCATGTTGCTGCTCCTAAATACGTTGCGTGAGTCTCAGCGTTTACAGAACGCTAAGATCTAACATGATGTTGACTGTGATGGACTTAGGGCTGTTGTATGGACGCACAACCATGGCAATGGTTACCTTGGTTTTACTCATCCAGACGATGGCGATATCACCATCGCGCGGTGGCGTGATATCACCGGGGAACGGCACCCCATTTACAGTGGTGGTTTTACTCATCACCCTTAGCGGCTTGATAAAGTAAGCCTTGTTTAACTCCATACTTGCTGGGGTTGAGTTAAGAATGCGGTTACCCACACGCAAGATGGCGCGAACGCGCACTTCACGGCTGGCCTTGTGTACTACGCGCAGGTTTTCAATCACCTGGTAGTCACCGCCCTCCACTTCAAGGGTTGAACCATCGCCCCAATAAGTGCCTGCAACGTCCGGGTACCACTGGGGGACACTGAGTCGCGCCTTGGCTAATGTGTTGAGGCTGGCCAGTGACAGCGGGGCTTCGGCTGAATCGGTTGGCATAATGCCCAATCCGGTAACTGAGCCTGTGGCCACACGCATGGGGGAATCGGCAATGCTGACACTGCGGTTACATAGACGGCCAGCGAGTACCCCCGCGTTATTGCCATTTAGTTGAGGTACCGGCACTACTAACGGCAGGGCAAAACCCGCAACAAGAGCCACCATTTTGGCTTCATAGACGGCCCATGTTTCTAATTCTCCGATACCTGGCAGCGCAACGATGGCTGAGCACCAACGACCGTGTGAGCCTTGCAGAGCTAATACGGCATCTGAAATACCGCTGATAGCTGGGGCTGTGGTTTGAGCGTCACAGACAACGACAGTTTCAAAGCTCTGTACTTCGTTAGCGTGACCAATGGCTGTTGCTATGGTTTCGTCTGCAGCGAGTGGATAAGCTGCCGCCGTCCAGTTCTGGCCTGCGTTAAGTTGTGCGGCAATCAGCTGTTTGCGCAGGTTACTATCGACAAACATAACTTCGAGATCACTCTGTGCATTGACAGAAAAAAGCTGACTTTCCTCTTCCGATTTACCTGCTAAACCGACAAACAGGAAGTGGCGCTCAATCGCTTGCACCTCGCCCTGTCCTTGGTTTTGGTTGTTGATGGTCACTTCACCTAATGACATAGGGTTATCCTCTTAATTGATTTAACAATGTGGCTATTTCGGCCTGCACATTGGCAGGGGTATCACCCAAGAACGGGCGAGCAGGTACTGGGATCGGCCAGCGTTGTTTGCTCGGCTTATTGCGTAACTGCTGCAAAATGAGTGAGGCCTTACCTTGTGACAGGTTGGCCATGATTTCGCTGATGCTGGCTTTGCGGTAGTTGCGGCCTTTTTTACGCTTAACCTTGTAACCTTCTGCCGCTAACGCTTTCGCCTGGGCGCGGGTACAAGGGGCTTTATAATCTGGCTGACCATGAATACGGGCCATGCGCTGTTTGTTCATCTGCTCGACACCACCGCCTTGCTGGCGTGCAGCAATTCGGCCTGTAAAGCTGGCTTTATGTTTAAGCTCTAATCGATTTGAGCTTTTTACATAAGGCTCTAATGTTCGGCCTAAGCGCTTTAACAGCTTGATTTTCTTGCCGTCACTGCGAGGGGTAAACTTTTGCCCTGTAACCGTTTTCTGCTCACGTATGCGTTTGCGGGCCTTGGCTCGCTGGCTGCGGCCTAACTTTTTCAGTAGTGCCACACGCTTGTTAGCCGGCAGTGCCAGCAAAGTGAGTTGGTGCTTAACCGTGAGGGCATTTTTTGAGTTTGGGGTGATAACTAAACTCATGCATCACCGCCAGAATCACTATCAATAGTGACCACTGTGTCTATGGTTTCGGCCACATTGACCGGGGCAAGATCAATCCGATATTGCTGGCCATTAAATAAAATGGACCCATTGGCGTCGGGGATCACTTCAATGTTGTCTATCAGCTCTAATTGGATCAGTACCTGAGCGTGGTCTTTGCTGATCACGTCGATATCGAGCTCAGGATCCGCGAGTTGAAAGGTGTCGCGCTCACCGCCATTATCGATAAGGTATGCAGCAACCATAGCCAATAAGCTATATGGGTTAAGTTTACGGTGGGGAAAGCGCTCAATAGAGATAACGGCGCTGTGCTTCCACTTCGCCAGCGAAAACCCTTGTAAACCTAAGTCATCACCGGTGAGAATTAAAGTGCCGTGCTCTTGCCAGGCATCGATATCATTGGCCTTAATCACAGACCCTAAGCTAGTGAGCAAAAACTCGGTGATGAGTTGCAATTGGGTTTTAGTTAGCACGCTCATAAGCTGTGCACTCCGACACGGCCAAGGCCAAGCAGCAGACGAACGCTACGATTGCTTTGCGCTAGCAATGTATCTTGTTGGTCGGCTTCATTTGCCTTGTTATTACCGGCTTCTTTTTGGTCTACTGCAGAAAAATAGCCCAGCAGATCGGCGTGGGAACGCGCATAAACGGCTCCGCGATAGATGCTTTTCTGCTTCTCTGTAAATACAGGTACTGAGCTTTCACTCAGGACAAAAGGGGCGTCCGTGCCCGGTTCATGCTTGGAGACCACTTTGATTAACGCTTGCTGAACTTCTTCGCTGCTGCGATTGAGTGAGTCGGCAATAGTTGCCTCTTCATACATTTCTGGAATACGGCGGTGCTGACGAAATTCGCCAGTTGAAAGTGCAGGCCAACCGCTTTCAGAGTCGATAGCTATGCTTGCTTGTGCTGCTGCCTCAAATCCAAAACTCATCGCTTTCGCCTTAGTGTTGTCATTCAATTGGGTTCAGTGCGGTTAGCGTCGACGTGGTTATTAACAGTCACCTGTTAAACACTCGGCTAGCGCACTGGAGGGTTGGGAGTCGGTCCCTGTTTACGTGTCTTGAGAGCTATAGGCCTCGAGGGCACGTAAACGCATATCAATCTGGTTTCTTACTGTCTTTACCCCGGCGTGCTTATGTAGGCTGGCCGCTTTTTCAAGCAAGCTGTCTGCCTGCTGCAGAAGATCCGCATCGCCGATAGTGCTGGGCTTAACTTCGCCAGTCGTGCTGCGCAGTAAGCTGAGACCCTTGAACTTATAGAACTTAGCGGTAATGGGCTCAGCCAGTTTCCAATGGTCTGCAACCTGGTTAAATACTTGGGTAAAGTAAGGCTCAACACTGCGGCCATGCTCTGCCTGAGTCTCGCTCCAGTCGAATACCGTATCTGAGATAAAACTCGGCCACTCGCGGCGAATACCTGGCGCCATAGGTTGGCCCAGTTCGATGGCCTTGAACGCCAGCTCAAGAGCTCGGCCAAAGTTATCGATATCGAACAGCCAAATAATGCAGCGAGCAAATAAAGGGTTGTCATAGGGTTTATCTCCACTAGCCACTTGGGCTAAGTACTCATCGACTATGGGTTGCCACTTGGGCAGCAATACTTCGCGCTTGTGAGTTATCTTGTCTTGCCGTCTGGCGAAGCCCTTAAGCTTTTTCAGGTCGGCATCGAGTTCAATCAACTGCAAATGCAAACTGGGGGCGTATGATGCGCTCCCGGTATGCGCTACTTGTTCGAGCTGCTTTTTGGCTTGGCACTTTTCTCTGAAGGCGAGGATTGAGGCCCCGCCGACGGCTTTTTTAGCTCTGCGGTCACTTCTTTAAGATCGGCTGTGGCTTGGCTTGCCTCCTCTGCTGCTTCGGCAATAGTGCTGGCGCTGTCGGCCACATTGTCGGCGGTATGCGATAACTCAGTGGCAGAGCCAGCGGCATTGTTGGCAGCATCATTCAGAGTACCGGCTGATTCATTTACCGTGTCTGCGGTATCAGCTAAATCATTAGCGGCAATGGTTGCCGTGTCGGCGCTGTCTTGTAAGTTGATATCGGTGATGTTGCCGTTATCATCTTTGGTTACTTCTGCGGTAACGGTTTTGTCACCACCGGACGCAGGATCAACACCAATCGTCATTTCAACAAACTGCGCCCTTTGCTCTACTAGCTCAGTCGCTTTGGCAATGGCGTCTTGTTCATCACAACCAAGTAATGCGGCCAGCAAACGCAAAGCCGGATTGCTCACGGTCGGTGCTTCCATACTTGGCTTTTCACTGTTGCCTTGCTCGGCGGATTTTTTGGCTTCGTGGCGTCTTTTGAAATTGGCAAAGGCGGTCATAATGGTTCCTCTGTTGCTTATGGTTATGCGCTGGCTAATTTAATGGCCTGGCTAATGAGTTGAACCATTAGCCAGGTAGTGAACCTCTAAATGTTAAACAGCAGGTGCAGGACCTATGTTCATTGCGGCCTCATCGACTGCGGCATAACCTTCGAACTCTTCGATGGCATAACCTTCCATACGCCAATACTTGTCTTCATGTTGCTTACGATCTTCAACATTCTCCGACTTACGCGAGCGGGTGCCCTTCTGGGTATAGATGTGCAGGTTAGTCAACAGAGTGACCGTGATACGTTTACCGGGGAAGAACGGCGGCGTGTATGCTTTTAACCCACCAATCGATTTATCCATCTGTTGCGCGGCCACTTTCTCACTCGGCTTGTCGGCCTCATTCATCATCTTGGTTTGGGCGGTTGCGGTTAAGTCGCTACCCACCAAGACAACCAAACGCGGGTCATTCCGCAAAGAGGGATGGATCAAGGTGTTTTTAATTTCGGTGACAATGGCATCGAGTGTTTTGTACTCGCCATCTTTCAGTACACCAGTGGCGTCAGGGTTAAAGTAGATAGGATCAGTCATGACTTGCGCAGGCGCTTTCTCTTTAACGATTTGATGCCAGCCTTTGTTGACGTCTTCACCCATGGGGTTAGCCTCAGGATCCGAATCAACCGCGACCGATGTACCATTAAAACCAACTCGCAGCATATCGAGAGCAAAACGCAGGGTGGTGTTTTGGCTCATCAGCTGCATAAACTGGCCTTGGGTGCCAGCATTAGCCCACACGGCAAGGGTCGCCCACGGCACTGTAGAACAGGAATCTGTTTCTACTAGCTCATAGTTATGACCATCTAGGCCATTTTCAGTGAAGAATCGACCATTTTTCTTACGGCCTGTTGCGATGCCATAGTTACCCACCTTAACGACCTGGCCTTTAATCTGGTCAACGTCCATGGTGGTGATGAGTGATAGAAACTCGACCGAATCAAGTAAGGCGGCTTTGAGTTTGGTTTCCATTGGGCCAGTAACGCTGAATTGATGTTGAACATCATCAACGCCGTAGCTTGTTGCCATGTTGGCGCCATAGGCCAGCAAACAGGCGAGTGCGACTGGTGTTAAATTCATTTTGCTCTCTCTTCTTTAGTGATGAATGTCAGCTATCGATTACAGCGGCTTACACAACGGTGAATGATTCACCCTTACCTGCTGGGTCTGGTTCTTGGCCACCAGTCTCTTTGCTTAATGCATTGAACTTGGTTTCCATACTTTCAAACTTGGCTACCAATCCCGTAAGGCTTTCGTTTAATGTGCTAAATTGCTCAGAGGTAATCGTTCCGCCTTCTGGCTTACCTGCGTCTTTATCACCTTCTGGCTTTCCCTTATCGTCACCGCCTTTATCACCTTCTGGCTTTTTGCCAAAGGCTTCGACTTTGGATTCAAGCCCCTCCAGACGAGTACCAAATTTTGTAAATTGGCCCATCAAGGCTTCAAACTGTTCTTTGTTCATGGGTTCTTCCTCAGAAGGTTCGGGTGCCAGATCTGGCGAATTAGATTTAAAGAAGTTCTTCAAAATGCTGTAGAGGTGCTTCTCT
>NZ_JABSSM010000025.1 GCF_013214165.1 Shewanella sp.
AAAATGCCTCGACTCACCTCCCCCTATTCCTATAGAAACTAATATGGACAGGCATAGTTGATGGCTCTGTCGATAAAAGAGTGGTACCACATGATCAGCAACGCCACGATCGCCGATGTGTTATTAGCTCGCTTAATCCACAACTACCACCGAATAGAGCTGGGTGGTGATCGATGAGAAAACGGATAAAGCGGATAAAGGGGTCAGAGCGAATTACGGATAAAGGGGGCAGAGCGAATTAGAGAGATTTCGAATAAACTAAGATACTTTTTTTAATCAAAATCTCGTCAGTTAAAGCTCTAGCTCGTTTGTGTCCAAAGTGGGTTCGCGATCTCGCCCTGTAGTAGCTCTTGCAAAGTCACTAAAGTAATGACCATATATGCATAGCAAAGAATTTAAGAGTGATTCCCAACGCTTGGTATTTTATCTCAAGGTTAGTTTCGTGTTTACGGCGCAATGGTTTAGGCTTGGTGGTAGCGTTGCTCACACCCTAATGCGGCATTACCGTATATCCGATTGCCATACTTTCCCTAATGAGACTCATCATCTTAAGAGCTTTAACTCTAAGAAGCTTTTGTCCAAAAGTGAGTTACTAGCCAGTAAAATTCAAATCGAAGAAGCAAATACTCTGGTGTAAACGCGGCTGTGACCTTCGGCATCAGGGATGATGTCGTAGAGCCCACAGGGACAGTGCTTGTGGCGTGTCACAGAAGTGTTTGCACTTAAGCCCACGGCAGGTGATAGATAAACATGAAGCTATGTTTACCAGACAATGACCAAACCCAATCCCGCCCAATGAAGCAATCAAAAAAAATATTTGAAACTTGTTATCCGACAAGTAAACCCATTTCTGTCCAAAGACGAGTTACAAAATCCTCAACCCTAATGGCCTTAAAACACTCGCTTCTATCGACACATTTATAGAAGGTAAACCTGTATTTATCACTGGATAGATGAAGGGGTTGAGCACCGTTACTCACTTGGTTGATGATGCTGTTGCTTAAAAGAGTGCTTTTTTAACCGCGGCTTCTGAGTGTATGGCCGTCGTATCATACAAGGGAACCTGGGTATCTTGCTGGCCAACTAATAGCGCTATCTCGGTGCAACCTAGAATCACCGCTTGTGCGCCCTGAACATAAAGGCGTTCAATGATCTTCAGGTAGGACTGGCGAGATTCTGGTTCCACCTTGCCAAGGCATAGCTCCTCATAGATAACCCGATGAATAAGTTCTCTATCTTGAGGCTCAGGCGTTAGCACCTCGATACCATATTGCTCGGTCAAGCGTCCCTTATAAAAGTCCTGCTCCATGGTAAATTGTGTGCCCAATAGCCCAACGGTTGTGACTCCGTCTGCAATAAGCTTATGGGCAGTAGCATCGGCGATATGCAGCAGTGGGATCCCTACTGCTTGCTCTACTTTTTCGGCGACCTTGTGCATGGTGTTGGTACAGATCATGAAAAAATCTGCCCCCGCGGCTTCAACCGAGCGCGCTGCGTCGGCGAGTATCTCGGCGGTTTCATCCCACTTGCCTAAGTGTTGCAGGCGTTCAATCTCGGCAAAATTTACGCTATAGAGGGCGATTTTTGCCGAATGCAATCCACCGAGTTCACGCTTTATGCCCTGGTTTAATGCCTGATAATAACTCGCCGTAGACTCCCAGCTCATGCCGCCTATCATTCCTATGGTTTTCACCCTCTCTCCTTGACCGTCTTGTCTGGCCCTTGTTTATTAGACCCTGAATTTTCTAGATAGACTAACCGGTTTGACCTTATGATCACAGTGAGCCAGATCAGCAAACTTGTACCGCAAGATTAACAGACTGAGTCAGCGCATCGAGTGTCTTACCCGATGCCATGGCCAGAGACGTTCAAGGCGACTATCGAAGTGCATATCAAGGTGAATATCGAGTCGTAAGCATCGAGGCAAAGCTACGCCGATAACATAATAGAAGCCGAGTTGGTTGAAGCCTAACTCGCTTAGGTTAATTACGCTGTAAAACGAGCCAGCAGCATAAACTGGCAGCAAATACAAAGGGCTATTGATGAGTCATTCTCTCAACAATAGCCCTTATGTTTACCCTAGGCTCGGTGTTTACCGCGCAGGCTAGCCTTATTCAGGTTCGGGTGCTGGGTCGGCGACCAAGAGCACACCGCGGGCATAATCCACCACCGAGGTACTGGCCACCACAGCGCCAGCGGTCACATCTAAATTCATTATTCCTTCGTCGGCAATGACCGGAGTGGATGACCAGAGGTAGGAATAACCGCCTTCCGCCTGAGCAATCGCATCGACATTAGGGAAGATCACACTGTTCATCGCAGGATACACGCAGCGCTGCTCGCGTATAGAAATCAGCTCTTTGATGTTAGGCACGCGCCAATTTGTCTTATCAGCGAAGTGATATAGCTTATTTGCCTGATTATTTCTGGCGTTGTCGGCCGCTTGCAGCGCTCCTTGCCAGAAGACAGTCACGGGCATACCATCACAATATTTAGTCTCATTGTTCCAGCTTTGGCCTACAGAACAACGCATCCAGATCAGTTTAGTGGCTTGATCTGTCACCGTGCCGTCATTGTTATCGATAAATCTTGCGGTCGGTGTGGTCGCGTCGAAACTCATTTCACAGGCTTGCTCTACTGCCGTCGCAGAAAAACTCAGGGTTATCGCCGCCGCTAATAGTAATTTATTCATTATATTTCCCTAATTCTCTTATTTAACACCGACAAGACGGACTGGCAAGGCTGATGGATAATCACAATCATCTTGAGTGACACAGTATGAGTAAGACGTGGTGGCCCCCATATACCAGCGGTTAAAACCTAAGGTCCACATGTAGGCAGACTGATCCATCGAGGCATAATTTTCTACCGAAGGCGTACTGGTCCAATAATCATTATCCGCCGTATTGGGGAAGAACTTGATGTCGACAGCCATCTGCACATCATCACTACCTGAATCAGTAGAGGCGAAGTTGACCAGGCTGTATAGCTGATCGAAAGTCGGTAATTGCCAATCTTTAACACCGCACAAACCTTGTTTATCATCTAGCCCATTCAGATAGGTCTGATATTGCGCCGTGGTACAGATACCATTGGCATCATCACAGCTGGCCTCATCAATCTCACCTTGGTTGATCACTCGCTCATCCTTGATATAGATCAGCAGATGATCTTTATCTTGCACACCTATGCCATCGGCGGTTTTATTTTCCCAAATAAGCCCGCTATTGAGATCTTTAACACAGCTCCACAGCTGAGCATCGGCGGCCAATGCCTCGCCCTTGGCATCGAGTTTCTGATAACTGAAGCCCGCGAGCCCGTCACTGTTATCATTGTTGGTTTTATCTAGGCCATAGTCGGCATCTTGTCCGGCAAACTGCTCATCTCGGTTTTCAGCGGCGAATGAACTGCCATCGGTAAACAAGGTGATCCCTGTGTCTGTCATGGGATAAGCCGAATTTAGCTGACTGGCGTAACCTACGATATCTTCTGCAAAACCTGTTATCTCTTCGTCAGTCATGCCGGCCCATGAGGCCAGATGCTGGCTCATCGCGGCCAGTAACGTCGGCGATTGAGCCGCCTTAGCGCCTATCGCTTGCCACATGGTGTCAAATTTAGGCTTAAAATCGGTCAAAGCATCATGATGCTGTAACAGGCTGGCATCGGTTGGCAACTCAAGCGTAAACTGCTTGTTTAGGCTTGTTGCTATCGAGGCTAATGCCTTCTCTTGTGTCATGCCGTTCAGCATAAGACCAGACACCATGCTGGAAACCGGATTGAGTGTCACCTCACTCTTATCGGCAATAGCCGCAGATGCAAGGTAGCGCATCATGGGCTTGTCACTGCCGGCATCTTGGCTCTGTACTATGTAGTAATTATTGAGCACGGCCACATCTTCGCTGCTCAGCGTCGCGACACCGGCCGTCATATCGGCTTGGGTTTCACCCGCATCACAGACGAAATTCTGGTTACCATCGGCGCAGACCTGACCATCGACACTGGTATCGGCAGCAAAGCTAACGCTATAAACCTTAGCGGGTTCAATAGTCGGTGTTGTGGTCGAATCATCGCTCGAACCACAGGCGGTTAATCCGGCACAAACCAGTGCGAGATACAGAGGGCTTAGGGTTTTGTTCATGGTACTAGTTCTCCATTTTTCCATATTTTCGTGTTATATAAGCGCAACCAAGCATCCACAGTGTCCAGCCTAGGCTGCCACCTGAATCTTTAGGTTTTTCATCGGGTGTCTCATCTGGTTGTGGGCTAACATCTGGCTGACTACAGGTGTATTCACTCACCTGGCTCAAGCCCCATGAAAGCAGTTGGCCCTCGTTACCGGCGTCGTGATCTATGATCTGCAGCTGCCACTTGCCCGTCAGACTCTCATCTATGACTGCGGACCAGTCGATATCGGCCACACTATTTGGCAAGGTCTGATCGAAACTCGTACGCGGGTAATAACCTCGGTCCCAGATATCGACCTGCAGACCCGACGGGCTGATGAGCTTGATGCTGAGCTGGTCAAATTGGGGATGCTCTATGTGCAGTGACAGGGTAAGATCTTGATTAATCTTCAAATCTTGCTGACTAAAATCCAGATAGAAGTTGTTCACCCCCATCTCCCTAGTCAAACCGACATCATTGGCCGTGGCATCGAGCAAGTCTCCGCCGGTGCCTGTGGCCGTCTGATAAGCTCCTTCGCCTATGGTCACACCGAGTGCGAGGCGGGAGTGATTTATCGCGGCAATATCACTGGTATAATGCATATCGACGGGCAATATTATCTTCTGACCACAGGTTAACTTGTCCCCAAGCACTAAGGTAAATTGTCCGTCTATCGCCCTGCTATCACCGGCGAGCAATTCAGTCATTGGCGTCATATCACCACTCACCTCGACACCGCCGGGTAAGTCTACGAAACTCAAGCTAATATTTTCTAGTTTTGCCACCGCAAGATTTTGCAGAGAAAGGTTTAGCGGCACAGATCCGGCCTGCTGCTTCACCGCACTGGAGATAATTAATTCGATGGGGTCTAAGATCAAACCATGCTTATCGAATTGCTGTTGCAAGATGGCGGCATAGTCTTTATCCGGGTGCATACGCGCGGCCATGTCCAGCGTCGATAGGGCGAGCTGATCCATACGCACCCCAGCACCCATGCCATACATGGCTTCGATAACGATGCGTTCAAAATCATCGATAGCCTGCTCGCCATGGCTTTCGAACGCCCGGCGCATCCCCTGAAATAAGGGGGTCGACCAGAGCTGATCGCCTAAAGTATCTTTGACCCACTGGTGAGCCGGATAGTTATAATTAGGATTATATTTAGCCGATTGATCGTTTAATGTTCTGGGCTTACGATTACCGAATCTGGCATCCCAGTTAAACAAGACATTTGGCTCAAAAATTTGGCCTTGAGGATCCCTGAAGCTGTGCACTCCGGCGTAGAAATCGGAAAACCCCTCGCCTATGGCACCACTGTCGCCGCCCTTATCGCTATTATTGATGAAATGCAGCAAACCATGGCCAAATTCATGCCAGATCACATCAGCATCTTCACCGTCGGGCACCCCGCCGATGCCGAGCAAGATCCTATTCTCGAGGAAAGAAAACGCCGACTGATCGTTAGTGCCGCCGCGAGCATCCACCTCGATGGGCGCATAAAATATCTGGCTTGTGTCTTGATAACCCAAGCTCTGCAGATGACGTTGAGCCTTGTCCAGATGATAGTAAGCCATGACCTGAACAAACTCATCGTCATGACGGCGCCACTCCATCTCCCCTGTCAGCAAGGGAGATGGATTAACGGGCTCGGCTAAGTCCACCACCTTGGCATAGGGTCCGCTGAGCATGAAGCCCGCTTCGACAGCCTGAAGATCTTGCAGCTCGACTCGGCTATAGGCAGCGTCTGGTAACAAGTCCGTCAAGGCTTGTTGCTCCAGACTCTCATCCATCAGCTTGGTCTTAGGATCGGGATCGAATACCAGCGCCTCGAGACTCTTGCCTGTGAGCAAGTCACCGGGGGTAAAGTCAGGCTGATACGCTTCAACCGTGCGCTCCTGGCCCAAAAATTGTTTATGGTCTAAGTCGATGTAGAAAGAAAACGTCGCCTCAGGTTCGAGCTGTTTAACCTTCACCTGCCACACGGGCTCAAGGCCCGACGCCTCGGTTAACCACCAACCTTTGGCTAGACCTAGGATGGCGAAATTATCCGCTTCGATGCCGATAGCCAGGGCAATGGCACTCGACTCGGGTTCAAGATCAGACTCAGGCCAGGTGAGTGATAGCAAGAAAGTAACCGACGCCTGATAGTAGCGAAAGGGCATGCCGGCTCGGTTCACCGCTAAGGCATCCACCACGGAAAATAGCGGTAGCCCATCTATCAGAGGATAGAAACTGTAGTAATGGCCGAATACGCCGCGGCGTTCGTAGGCAAGTTGATGCGCCCTTGAAAACTCTTGGCTCAGATAAGCATTGGCCTGACCTGCACCTGCTAGCGGGGTGGGGCTCGAGGGAGTCAGAAAATGTAACTCACTGGCTCCGCAGACACCGCTAACGAGCAGAGCTACAGCCGCTAATTTAAACTGATGTTGCATACTTCACCTAAAATTGATAAGAGACTGAGGCGCTAAAAGTGCGGCCTGGCTGAGTGGGCTGGTAGCCTGACGTGCCAGCAACATCTTGGTAGCGCACATACTCTTTATCGAGTAGATTTTTAATCGACAGATTAACTTTGAAGTGAGCGTAGACTTCATATTGGGCGGCTAGATCGACAATCACCCAGCCCGCAGGTACCGGGCAATCCTGCGGGCCGGTGCGAGAATCGACACAGGTGGTGACATTAGTCATCTCACTCGCTCCGTTAATCAGGCCCGAGAGGCGTAAGTTGTCGTATTGATAGTTGAGGGAGACCGAGCCCTCCAGTGGGGTCAAGGTGCGTAACTTCTCGCCAGTATCATTATTCTTGCCATCAACCCAGCCCATTTGAAACTGGACGTCCAGGTTTTCAGTCAAGTCATAATCTAGGTTGAATTCGCCGCCCCAGGAGCTGGCGTTGTCGATGTTAACAAATTGGCGTTCAAATACGCCGTCACTCATGCGAAGACCGACCTCGATCCAATCGATGAAACCATAGTACTGGCTATAGTAATAACTCGCCGCTATGTCCAGATCTTGCCACTGCCAGCGCATGCCCAGCTCAATACTCTCGCTGGTTTCTTCATCCAAATCAGAATTGGGGATGATCTCAAACGGCGGCATGGCAAACAGGTGAGGAATACTGCCATAGACCTTGTCGTAAGGCGCGGTGCGGTAGCCTTGAGAGTAGGCGAGATAGACATTGATATCTTCACCGGGATCATAGCTTAACGCGACACTGGAAGAGACATTATCTGAAGCGTTATCTTCCAGTTTAATGTTTGATATTTCAGTTTGTTCTGGTGTCAGGCTATTGCTGTCATAGCGGCTACTGAGTAGCAGCCCCCAATTATCACTCAGGCTAATATCATCTGAGATATAGACACTGAATGAGTCGGTGCTGGCATCGGCAAAGGACTGATTTGACCAGTAGGTTTGTTTACCGTTCTCAATCATAGTGCGCGCCTTGGCGCGCGAGTGGAGCGAGCGCAGCCCTTCTACACCATAGAGGAAATTATGTTCCATGGCGTATAGTTCAGTACTCAGGTCCATGTCGATGCTGAAGCCATAGGTCTCCTCCTTAAATGTTTCATCACTCTCGTATCTACGATATCGCTCTTGTACGTTAAGAAATGTCCGTGTGAGTACATCGTTTACGTTATTTTCGTTTTCAGTCTCGCCATAGTAAATCTGACTCGATAGGTTATCGAACCAGGCTAAGGACTCGGGCGAGTATTGCATCTTGACCTGCTGCACCATTGAGCTTTGTTCTTCATCTCTATTGCGCTTTACCACATCCCAAGCACCATCAGGCTGTGGCACGGTATCCGGTGCCCAATGTGTCGATTTACTCTGGCTCTGCCAGTCAGTGTTGACGCTCAATAGCCAGTGCTTATTGCTGACAAGGTTAGTATTGAAAGAGATACTGGTGCCATCGATATCGGCAGGGGATCGCGTACCCGCATAGTTTTGTTGCTCATGGCCCTGCCATTGACTCGCACGTAACATGACTGGAATATCAAATGCCTTAGTCGCAGCGGTGACAGATATCTTTTTCTGCTCGTTGACGCCGCTGTACAAGCCTTTTAACGACAGGTAATTTTTATGATGATAGAGGTAATCTGCCGCTTCCTTGGTCTCGACTTTCACCACCCCCCCTAAGGCTCCCGAGCCGAAGAATGAGGATGCGGGGCCCTTGGCCACCTCGATAGATTTAACATCATCGAGATCGAAGTTAAAACGTCCGACACTGTCGTTAATGTCGCTGGCACCATAACCATCGGCCATGCGCACGCCGTCTTTTATCATCAGGATTCGGTTGCCTGTGATGCCTCGAATGGTGATGTTCTGCGGCGTACCCGCAGAGCCCGTCACAGAGACGCCGGGTTCATTTCTAAACAGATCAGACAGTTCGGTGGCCACCAAGTTTTCGATATCTGCTGCTGTGATCACCACGGCACTACCCGATATCTCGGTCAGAGGTTTCTCCAAGCGGGTGCCGATAACCTTGATCACCTCCAGCTGGTCTTTTTTGTGTTCACTCTTTGTTGGGGATTCGACCTTTGCATATGATAAACCACTGTATATGCTGGTAATAACGGCAATTGAAATGGGTAATAATTTCATAAACATCGTGCTGTAATTGCGAAAGGCCAGCACCATACACTTAGATAGTAATGATTACCATTTAGATTACAAAGAAACATTCGTTAACATGATGTTGATCACGTTAACAGTAATGAGATCGATTATTATTTGCGTTGAGCGCACATGTATATATTATTCCTGCTTTTTTTACAGGAACCACAAATCATGAACATCGCCTTGCTCGAAGGGCTGCTCGCTAACCTGTCTGAATATTTGATGACACCGGTACTCATTTGTATCGTCTTATTATTGATCTATGCCATCTATGCCATGGGGCGATTCGCAGGCTTGTTTTACGTCAGGCGTAAGAATGCCCAGTTATACAGGCTGACGATTCAAATCAAAGAACGAAAATGGTATTCGGGTTATCCCATACACAACTATTTCGTCAATAACCCAAATGCCTGTGAAGATGAACTAGAAATCTTCGCCCTCAAGAAGCTTGAAAATTTACGTGTCGTCACTCGCGTAGCCCCCATGCTGGGACTCATTGCCACCATGGTGCCCATGGGGCCGGCGCTCAAGGCCCTCGCCGACGGTAATATTCAAGGGATCAGCGAGAGCCTTATCATCGCCTTTGCCTCGGTGATCTGGGGTCTGGTCATCGCCACCCTCACCTTCTGGCCAGCATCGGTAAAGAAACGTTGGTTCGCCAGCGAGCTGATTAATATCCGCAAGTTAAGGGGAGAGTGAAGGTGCGTTTCTTAGATGAAGACGAAGAGCTCAACCCTATCCTGTCCAGCGTCAACCTGATCGATATTTTTCTGGTGCTGATCGCCGCCCTGCTGATCGCCATCGCACAGAACCCCTTGAACACATTTTCTGCAGAAAATGTCACTGTGGTGAAGAATGCTGGCAAGCCCAACATGGAGATCATCGTCAAGGAAGGTAAGGAGATCAAACATTACAAATCATCGGGCAATATTGGCAGCGGTCAAGGTGCCCGTGCCGGCATCGCCTATAAGATGGTCGACGGCTCGATGATCTATGTCCCCGAAGACGGCGAAATTGCCACCTCAGATAAGCAAACTGCCACAAATAACAAGCTATAAAGCGAGCGAAAACTTCATGTTCCTACGTGTATTAATCCTGATATCCATGTTTTTACCCGGCCTTGCCCAGGCAGACACCTCGGCTGACACTCAAACAGGTGCCAAGCGTGTGCTTATGGTGATGTCGAATTATAATTCGGCGCCCAAGAAGGCACTGTTAACCAGACTGGCAAAAGAGCAGCCATTTGAACTCATTCAACTCATCACCAAGGGCAAGTCAGATAAAGAGATAGCCGCGCAATGGCGCAGCGCCGATCTGGTGATGCTAGATGGCATCAATCCCGCGTTATCTCAGTATATGTTCGAGAAATTCGAAGTCATAGCCAAGCAATTCCCCAAGTTGAAAATTGTCTCTCTGGGGGATCTCGAAGGTGACACATTCAATCAGAACCTTGCCGATGAACAGAGTCAGCGACTGGCAGATTACTTTCGTCATGCCGGAGGCAGAAACTACAAAAACCTGATGATTTATATCGCCACTGATGTGTTACACATCAGTAAAATAAAGGCTGATGCACCTAGAACCACCCCTGTGACTGGCCTGTATCATCCCCAATATCCTGACTTGTTGACCGATGAGGAGCAGGCATTCTTCACCTGGCTTGCCCCCACAGAGCAACAAGCCGTTATCGCCATCGGCATTCACCGCTCTGCCATCGATTATGAACAGCAAGAGGTGATCGATGCCATGATCAACGGCATAGAAGCTGAAGGCCAACGGGCCTTCGCCTTCTTCTACGACGATAAGGAGGACAAGCTAAAATACACGGACTTGTTGACAGATGACAAGGGGCAAACACGCGCTAACTTGATGATCAACTACCGCTCACTGCATTATGTTAAGCAGCGCCGGGAAGAATTTGAGCAGTTAACCATCCCAGTGATCCATGCACTCAACTATGTTGACGGTGACAGCGAACAGTTTGCACAGGCTCAAGCTGGAATATCGCCGGGTTTAACCCCATTCTTCCTGGTGATGCCCGAAGACACCGGCAGTATCGATCCTGTCATCATAACCGCTAATGACAAGGGCAATAAGCAGGTGATGCCGGCGCAGATGGACGCGCTTATCCAGCGCGCCATCAAGCATGCCAAACTCGCCATCACGGCCAATGAAGACAAGCGAGTGGCCGCGTTTATCTGGAACTATCCTCCCGGAGAGAAGAACATAGGCGCCGCATTTCTTGACGTTCCCGCCTCACTCGAGGTGATAGCCAAGGCGATGAGACAAGACGGTTATAACGTCAAGCCAAAACCTGCCAAGGAGATCATCGAGGCGGCAGGCAAGCTACTGCGTCCCTATTATCGTAACGAAGACGCCAGTGGTCTGTTAGCGCAAGATCTCGCCGACCTCTTGCCCCTGGCCGATTATGAAGCCTGGTTTGCGAGCTTGCCAGGCTCGGTACAAGAAGGCATCAACGACCGCTGGGGACAGGCCAAAGACAGCCCCATGATCACCACTAAAAAGGGTGAGCTGGCCTTCATCATTCCGCGAATGAACCTGGGTAACCTAATCGTGCTTCCTCAAGGGGGGCGCAGCAACGACATCTCGGAGCACGGCTCCTTGTATCACGACATGAAGACGCCGATAAACCACGGCTACCTGGCCATCTATCTCTACGCCAAGCAGATATTTAACGCCGATGCCTTCATCCACTTAGGGACTCATGGCTCACAGGAATGGTTATTGGGTAAGGAGCGCGGCCTGTCGGTCGATGACTCGCCCAACCTGGCCGTGGGTAATGTGCCGGTATTTTATCCTTACATCATAGATAATGTCGGCGAGGCCATGCAGGCAAAACGCCGCGGCCGGGCAACCACCATCAGCCACCTGACGCCAGGCTTTGCCAAGGCTGGCCTGTATGCCGATATCGCTAAACTCAACGATCTACTATCGAATTATCGGCTGTTAGATGAAGGGCAAACGAGGGAGAATACCAAGACCCAGATCACCAAGAACGTCGAAGCCCTCAATCTGTTAAAAGATTTGGCCATGAACAGGGAAGAGTTTGACCGTGACTTCGATCAGAATCTGGCCCGACTTCAAGATCAACTTACCGAGATGGCCGAGCAGGCTCAGCCGCTTGGGGTGCATACCTTCGGCTTGTTACCCAAGGAGCAACACCTGTATAGCACCATGCTGCAGATGTTGGGCGATGATTTCACCAAGGCGGCCAAGGCCTACGAAAATGACCACCGCCTAACGCTGCCCGCCGATGAGCAAACAGACAGGCTGAACGTGACTCGTCTCGAGGCCTTAGCCGGGTTCCAACTGCTACAGGCATACATTCAGGGCCAACAACTCGAAGGCTTAAGCGAAGAGCTAAACGCCTGGCTCACCACGGCGCAACAATATTGGGACAATTTTGCCAATATCGCCGAAACAGAAAACCTGCTTGCCGCTATGTCGGCCAAGTATATTCCCGTGTCTTATGGCGGCGATCCTATCCGTAGCCCGGAATCTGTGCCTACCGGACGCAATCTTATCGGTTTCAACCCGGCTAAGGTACCATCGAAAGAAGCCTATGAGGCAGGCGTGCTCTTGTTAGAGCAGACGGTGGCAGATTACCGAGAAAAGCATGGTAAATACCCACAGAAACTGGCCTTCTCTCTCTGGTCACTCGAAACCATGCGTCATCATGGCGCACTAGAGGTGCAGATCCTCCATGCCCTCGGGATCAGGCCCACATGGGATGCGCAAGATGATGTCATCGGCATTGAGGTCATTCCAATGAGTGAGCTCAAACGCCCAAGGATCGATGTGGTGGTATCGGCGACTGGCCTCTACCGTGACGCTTTTCCCAATGTCATGTTATGGATGGCAGACGCCATCGACACTATAGCCAAGATGAAGGAGGACAATAACTTCGCCTATCGTCACTCTCAAACATTGAAGCTACAGCTGGAGCAGCAGGGCAAGACACCGGAGGAAGCGGATTATCTCTCCAGTATCCGCATCTTCTCTAACGATTCGGGTAACTACGGCACGGGATTGGCGGATCAGACCTTAGATTCTGGCAGCTGGGAGACCGATGATGCCATGAGCGAGCGTTACCTTAAACGTATGGGTTATGCCTATGGCAAGGATGAGAGCCGCTGGAGCGAGAAAATACAAGACGTGGATCTCTATGGCAAGGTGTTATCCGGTACCGATGCGGTGATATTCTCCCGCTCGACCAACCTCTATGCCCTGTTGACCAATGACGATCCCTTCCAGTATTTCGGCGGCATGGGCCAGGCTGTGCGTAAACTCGACGGCAAGACGCCCGAAATGTACGTGAGTAACTTACGGCGTAAGGACAAGATAAAGGCGCAGACCATGGCCAGTTTCCTCAATAACGAGATGCGCGGCCGTTATCTGCATCCTCGCTGGATCCAAGCCATGCAGGAGTCGGGTTATGCCGGCGCCACCACCATACTGGATCGTATCAACAGCCTCTGGGGCTGGGAGGTGATGACCCCAGAGCTGGTGCGGGACGATCATTGGCAGTCGATATTCGAGGTCTATGTCGAAGACAAGTACCAGCTGGATATGCAGGCCTTCTTCGAGGAAAATAATGCCCACGCCCTGGCGCAGATGTTGGAGCGCATGCTCGAAGCCAATCGTAAAGACTACTGGAAGGCCGACGAGGCGACGCTGAAGAAAATGCTGGAAACCTATATCAGTCTCGCTAATCGCTTCGATGTGGTCACCGACAACGACAAGTTTACCGAATTTGTCGAGACACAAGGTGTTGGCTTTGGCCTAGCACCATTGGCACCAGCCATGGCGGCGCCGGCTCAGACTCATACGTCCAAGGCGAAACAAGAAGTCAGCGGGCAGAAACTAGAGCAGGTGCAAAAACCTAGCGAGCAAGAAGAGGATGACTACTGGTATCTGCTACCCTTATTCGTCTTGCTGTTTATCTTCTTCGCCGGCGCGGCCAGGCCCCTATTGGCGAGAGAGCCTCAGCTGATAAAGAGCCTCAGACAGTAAAGGACCTTAGCTGATAAAAATCCTAGGCTAACCCACGCACATTTTCGTGCATAAAAAAACGGCAGTGCATGTTAACGCCCTGCCGTTGTTGATTAAACATAAACCCCACATAGCTAACCTTGTTCGGATCTCAGCGGAGTCGAACCTTAGCCTGTTGCATGTCTTTAAGAGATTGCCTTATTTTGACAGTATGTAGGTTATCGGCTTACCGGCTGCCGGATTGAAGTCGCTGGTCTGCTCACCGAGTAAGGTTAACGCCGTGGCCGCAATTTGATTGAGTTTCACTTCTTGTGGCGTGGTTATGGTGCCTGCGGACTTAACACCCGGGCCAATGGCGGCTAACCACACTTGCTCTGAGCCAACGTCATACTTAGCACCATGCTTGCCCCAATCCGCAAGCTGAGCCCCGCGGCCATGGTCGACGACGATCAGCATCACGGTATTATCTCTATACTCAGGCGTCGATTGGATGAACTCCCATAACTCCTGCAAATATCTATCGGTGCGTTTGGCCGCATACAAATATTGGTCATAGAGACCGTCATGGGCAAAGTCATCGGTTTCGCCATAGGCAATATAGGTGATTTTAGGTTTATTTAACGCCAGATGATGCATCGCAAAGCGGTGAGTAAACGCGTCGAAGCCTACATTGTGCCAAGGGCTGGGGATCTCTGTCTGTAACTGATTAAGTAACTGACTGTAACTGTCAGTCTCCGGGCTGCTATCGAACCCAGCATTGACTGGGATCTTGCTACGCTCGCTATTGATGATGTAGGGGAATACGTCCCAACTCGCAAATGCAGCCACTTTATTTTTATACTTAGGCTTACTATTGAGCCACTCGAGAAATGTAATATTGGGGTTATTGATCTTATCGTTACTGTCTATCTTAGGATCGACAATCCCGGTTAATATTTCGCTATAACCTGGATAAGAGAACATAAATGGATTGGCTACCGACATGTTAGAGCCTTGATCTCTGTTGCCGATGAGTGCGCCCTGTTTGGCTATTGTCTGCCACAAGAAGGGCATCAGCTTTTCTCGGCGTTGTTGCAGATCATCATGCCAAAAATCAGCTTTTAGCTCTTGTGGTCGAGCAGCCGCATCCTTGTCCTCTAAGATACTCATCTGTGCACCGTTAAACACATCTTGCCAGCGTAAACCATCGATGGACACTAGAATAAGATTATCGGCCGCAATGGTCATAAAGCTGCTGCTCAAGGCGAGCACCGCAATTAGTTTTTTAAACATGTTTTTCCCTCTTGCATGATTCAGATAGCACAAGCCTATGCAAACAGGTTTGCTTGACTGAAATCACATGGTTGACATTAATATCAACAATGCCCCCTGCATCACCTTTGACGGGTAAATGCAGGGAGCATGTGAGCTCTCTATCTAAGCTTTATCATCTAAAAGTCGGCACGAATGCCTAGGCTGATACGACGTCCGGTATATTCATGCATATTTGGGAATTGTGGCGCTATGGTATAACCCCTGACAGCTTCATCGGTTATATTAATGCCTTTTAAGCTGATTTTAATATTATCCATGACTTTATAACCAATCGAGATATCTGTTTGACCATACTCATCGCGATATACGGGATAAAGATCATTTTGGATATAATCTACATACTTATCCTTGTAGTTATAAGAAATACGAGCATCGAAGGTATCGTTTTCATAATAAAAGGTGGCATTGTATGTCTTATCCGCTAAACCTTCTGGTGGTGTTGGTATATTAATATCCGAATCACCTGTTAATGAGTTATCTAACATGGTGTAGTTGGTATTTATACCAAAGTTTTCCAAAGATTCATGAAATAATCCCAGAGAGAATTGCGCAATCAACTCGATACCGCTAACGGTATATGACCCATCGGCATTCACTTTTTGATACACATCGAAATCAAAAGAACCATCGACACTACCATCATCATTGTACCTAGTGACATCTTCGACGACACCCGTTTGGGCTTCACGCACCACCCCCTCGATTTCTTTGCTGAAGTAGGAGGCAGCCAAAATACCGCCTTCGACCATGTACCATTCAACACCGACTTCCCATTGCTTAGCATAAGTAGGTAACAGATCTGGGTTACCGTCGCGGTATTTAAACTCGTGTTGACTCACAGTACGCTTATAGGCAATATCTTCCAATGCTGGACGCATCAAGGTTTCCGATGCTGCCGCCCTAAATAACACATCATCTGTCAGTTCTACGCTCAGATTCATGCTGGGTAACACATCGGTATATGAGCCCTTCTTAGAGACTGGCGCATCTGTGTAACCTGTCGAGCCATTTTGATCTTGAACTTGATGGTAACCGAAGGATAAAATAGACGTATCAACAATTCTCACACCGGTATTGAGATACACTGGCAAGCTGGCTATTTCAAATTCAAAATCTGCCATTCCGTACAGGCTAACGGTCTCTTCATCGACACGATAAAATTCTTCTTCTTCAAAATCCACCTTAAAACCATCATATCTAAATTCGTCTCTCGCATAGGAATTAGATACCTGAGACCAAGACAAGTCACTGTTTGTTTGGGACAAATAATCGCCACCAGGCAGTAAATCTGAGATCTCAGTTAGGTCACTGTCGAGCAGAGAACGATTACCACCCCATGAACTGTCTCCCTCGGAGGGTCCCTTGACCCGATCGTTACCAAAGTTACGTACTTTAGATTTATCGGTATATCTCACGCCAAATTGAACACTGGCTAGGGCTGGAAAAAACTCTAGGTCTAATGCCCGATGAAAATCAAGTTGTACCGCATATTTATCATCTGTGATTTCTTCAAAATCGACATCATAATGAACAAACGTATAGGCACTCGGCGTATTGTACATATCGAAGCTGTCTGGATTATCACTCAATATGGTCTCGGCGCCGGTGTCAGTAAAGCGAGCGCGCGAAGGACCATAGGCCGTGTGCTTTAAATTGGCATAATCAGATACCTTTTCGGCACCAGAATAGCCCAAGAGACCGTTAATGTCCCAACCCGCCACTTCCCAATCCATCCGTAAGCTATATTGGCTATATTCGGTATTATCAATATTCTCTCTACTCAGGAATTCATGTTGGGTATCGGCATAAGATGCATCCGTTAATACCGTCATGCCATATTCAGATAATGTCGTATTATCATAGCTATGAACTTGCTCTAAGGTACTGCTACTCGATGCAGAATAACCGGCGGCATCATAGGTATTTTCAATACTTTCAAACCCACCTAGCATGGCATCGAAGGTAAGACTAAACGCATCACTGGGTTTAAATTGTAATGAAGCCGTCGCGCCCCACTTTTCTTGTTCAGTGATATAGGAACGATCGGCCACTTTATTGATAAACGCCACACGGCCAGTTTCGTCACGATCAAATCTATCTTGGATGGTAATACCCACGTCGCGTTCCAACACGTCTGCAGCCTGATCTGATTGTGCTTGTTTCGAATCTGAGCCTGATTTCTCTAACCAGCGAAACATGGGTCTTAAATCGATACCCGAATTAGAATCTGTACGGTTGGTTCTTTTAGAAGACGAGAATGAAACTAATGCTCCCCAGTCACCAAACTTTTCACTGGCTAAGAGGGAAAATCTGGGATCGACTTCCTCGGAAATGGAATTATGTGCGGCCTCCGCCGATACGATGAGCTTTCTGCCTTGATAATCGAAGGGACGTGCCGTGGTGATTGAGACTGAGCCTGCTATCCCGCCCTCTTCATCCGCGGCAGTGGGTGATTTTTTTACGCTAACGCTCTGAATAATTTCAGCAGCAAAGATATCGAATTCAACATCACGGCCGCCACTGCCTGATGCTGTCGCAAGGTTATTGATTGAAACATGGGTAAATTCGGAGGGTAAACTACGTACATTCACCTTAGAACCTAAACCTTTATTACGTTCTATGGTTACGCCAGGCATGCGCTGTAGTGCCTCGGCTAAATTTTGTTCGGGAAAGTCGGCGATATCCGTCGCCACAATTGAATCAGAAAAGCCCACGTTAGCGCGTTTGATATCGATGGCTTTTTCTAAACTGCGGCTATAGCTGCCAGTTATTTCAATGACTTCCACATCTTCAACATGAGTCGATGGGTTATTCTCATCGGCAGCGAGCACATCAAATGTCGCCCCGACCAAGACGGCGCTGACAAATACACTATTGATAGCACTGCATAATTTATTTTTTTTAAAGTTACTTAACGTATTATTTTGTTGTAATGAACACATGGTTTCATCCCCTGTAATTATAATATCTAATTCTTGCAACTTGTCTCTGACTTAACATTAATCCCGAACCACTCACACAAGTCGTCACATACCCATAACAAGTCACGACCACATTATCAGAATTTAAATTCCACGCAACAGGTATTCAACATTTAAATTCCGAAAAGAGCTTAAAAATGTATCAAAACTTTATGGCTATCATAGAAATATCAGGATAAATACAGATTTGGAGCCGATCTGGCCAGTGTAGACTTGACTGCCGATCACCTAGATAACTCTAGCGACACTTTATTACAACATGATGACTGACTAACGCGCCCACCTAGCATCAATGGCAACAGTGAGATGATCACGGCTAGGGCAAGTCAGTCAGATCCTGGCCAGTAAGGATCAATTGACCCCCATCAAGTTCGTTACATGTCAGGCTATCGTGTCCAGATGACCACAGAAACGCGCTCTGTTGATAAATATGCCATTGACATCACCAGGTTTGAGAAATATTATTTTCACGCGTCATGTTATTGGCATTTATATTCCACCAATTTCATTTGGACAGTATTTTCATCGAAATCAGGAGCAAGAATGATACCCATTAAAACAATCGGTGTGACAGCCGCCATAGGGCTCAGCATCATTGGCATAGCATGTACGAGTCAGCCTCAAGATTCAGAATCACTCAATGTGCTGAGTTTTAATATTAGATATGATAACCCCAGTGATGGTCCCAATGCCTGGCCTCATAGGCAGGAATTTGTTGCTTCATTGATTCAATTTCATCACGCGGATCTAGTTGGTGTTCAAGAAGCCTTGGTGGGGCAACTATCTGATTTACAAGGGCTGTTACCTCTGTATTCCTGGTTTGGCGTCGGGCGGGACGATGGTGAAATAGCAGGAGAGTTTACCGCCATCTTATATCGTAAAGATAAATTAACGTTACAGCAGCAAGGGACATTTTGGTGTTCGCCAACACCGGATGTTCCGTCTAAAGGTTGGGATGCAGATTTAAACAGAACGGTGACTTGGGGACAATTCACACGCGCCAGTGGCGACAACTTTTACCTCTTTAATACCCATTTTGATCATAAAGGCGCAGAATCCAGGGCAGAGTGTGCACAATTAATTCGCCGCCGTATCGATATGATAGCCAACCAATCTCCTGTCATTGTCACCGGTGACTTCAATACCACTCCAGCAGATAAACCCTATCAAGTATTGACCGATAATACCCCCTACAAGCATGCTCTTTATGATGCATCTCGCGTCAGTGAATTGAAACCCTATGGCTCGAATTTTACCTTCACCGAGTTTAATATCGCCGCCATGGGGGATGCGCCAATCGATTACATTTTCACCAGCGATTCAATCAAGGTTAGACGTTTTGGTGTGCTATCGGACTCTTTCAATGGTCGACTCCCATCGGATCATTATCCGTTACTCGCTGAAATTAATTTCCCCTAGCTCAATGATCTTAAGCCCAACCACAGAAAAACGTCCCTAACGTGATGTGCATTAGGGACGTTTTCCACCATGAATAAGGGGACTATTCACGAAAAGCGACGGATGTAGCCAATGTTTGTGCTATACACATAGAGGAATTAAGCGAGCGAAAGCCATGCACTTCGGCATCATGTACTTCAAAATATACCCGAGCTGCGCTCGATACCGGGCTATATGTGCTGTCTGTGATCACTATGATCGGGGTGCTAGTCTTAGACGCCACTGCCACCACCTTGGCGGTTTCAGGTGAATAGGGTGGAAAAGTAATGCTAATTAACACATCTTTGCTGGTCATAACACGCGCCTGCTCGAGGAGCATACCGCCCATGCCATCTAATAAATGGGCACGACAGTCAGAATGATTAAGCGCGTAGACCAGATACGTCGCAATGGGAAACGACCGACCCTGAGCCATAATATAAATATGTTCTGCTTCATTGATTAACTTGACTGCCGACTCGATATCTTGTGACAAGACACTGGCGCATAATTCCTCGAGTGACACTATGCCTGCATTACAAAATTGCTTCAGCAGATTATGTCCTCCTCCCTGCTCAGGATCATAATCGGTCACATCGATCGCGCTAACCCTTTCTTTATAGCTGGCAGAATGTTCAACAACTCGGGTCTTAAACGCTTTTTGCATTTCAGAAAAGCCTGAAAAGCCAAAGGCCTTTGAAAATCGAATGATAGATGATGGCTGCACATCGGCTCGTTTGGCAATGCTGGCAATGGTTTCCAATGCCATGTCGGTTGGATGATCTAACGCAAATTTCGCAATTTGCCCCAAACGTTTACTCAGCGTCTTGTGACGCTGGGTGATCTCTAGTCGTAAACTGTCGTAATCTCGCTTTAGTGCATCAGACATTTATAATCTACCATCATATGTAACATTTCATTAACTCTAACAGTGTGAATGAATAAAAAATCCAGACAATATATTCTACACCATAAGAATATTTTCCCCAAATAACAAGCATCTAAGTCCTGATATACGCGCTGTCAGTATCAAGTTCGACTACAAGATCACGGCGTGTCCTGTTTGTAGGGATCTTAGGGCCGCGTCGGCTAATAATAACGCTCGCATGCCATCATCGGCCGATGCGACAGGTACAGCTTCACCACGCAAGCAACTAACATAGTTGTCTAACTCCAAGCGGTAGGCCTGTGCATAACGTTCGAGGAAAAAATGTTGAGGTTTCTCACTCAAGGACCCATGTTCGCCGGTGACAACTAGGTTAGACTCAAGATTATTATTGGCCTGAATCATGCCTTTGGAGCCAAAGACTTCAATCCGTTGATCATAACCATAAACAGCACGGCGACTATTATTTATTTGGCAAAGTTTGCCACTGGCTGTTTTTAATGTCACCAGTGCACTGTCTACATCACCGACCTCGCCTATGGCCGCATCGACTTGACAACTTGCGGTAGCAAAAACTTCCACGATCTCCTCATCGAGTAACCAACGGGCCATATCAAAATCATGGATCATCATGTCTCGAAAGAGTCCACCAGAGACCTTGATATATTCTACTGGAGGGGGTGACGGGTCACGGCTGGTGATGCTGATAATTTCGACTTGTCCGACTCGACTCTGTTCGATGGCGCGTTTGAGTTTTTCAAATTGAGGATCGAAACGTCGATTGAAGCCGATGGCACAAAGTACGCCTGTTTTTTCTACCACAGCTAAACAGTGTCGTACCCTATCAATATCAAGGTCTATGGGTTTCTCACAAAAAATGGCCTTACCCGCCAAGGCTGCTTGCTCAATTAAATCTGCATGGGTATCGGTCGAACTGGCAATAATAACCCCATCTATCTCAGGATCGGCTAATGCCGTTTGGGGATCCGTGACAGTCGCAGCACACTCTAACGCTAACTTTTCTGCGGCTGGCGCATAAACATCAACCACATAACGAATACGCACATCTGCATGTTGATTGACACAGGCTGCGTGAATAGCACCGATCCTCCCAGCACCAAATAAACAAATATTAATCATAAAGCCAAAGTTCCTTATTAAAGATGGTGATATCCGATAACGTTTGCAGTCATATCAAGTCCCGTCTACAAGCTCATGTATGCAAGGATTAAAAATACACCTAATTCATTCTAAATATACAAGTACAGAATATATATTCAACATAAAAATATTATAGGCCTATAGTTTCTTGCCTAGTGAGCTTAACCGGACGATGCGCAAACTATATTTTCCACACTATTGCTTGCGTGGAATATTTATTCTATAGTAGATTATCACTTTGAGTAAAGCGATTTAATCGTTGGCCGAGATTAAGCTAGGCTAGTCACGGGACCGTAAATTATTTTATCAGTTATAAGCCGTAGTTTAGGTGTCAATTCCAGCCCAATACGTCTCTATCTGGAGCATATTTTTATATGAACAAACACAAACAATTCGATATCATTTGTCTAGGCAGAGCTGCGGTTGACTTTTACGGTCAACAGATAGGTAGCCGCTTGGAAGATATGAGCAGTTTTGCTAAGTACCTGGGCGGGTCTTCCGCAAACATCGCTTATGGTACCGCTCGTCTCGGCCTAAAATCAGCCATGTTGACTCGCGTTGGCGATGAACACATGGGCCGTTTTGTTCGAGAAGAATTAGCCCGTGCCGGCGTTGACACCAGCCAGGTATTAACCGATGCCGACCACCTGACCGGGCTCGTCATCTTGGGGATCAAAGATCGTGAGACCTTCCCATTGATTTTTTATCGCCATGACTGCGCTGACATGGCGCTAACCAAGGCGGACATCAACCGTGAATTCATT
The DNA here is from genome assembly GCF_013214165.1 of Shewanella sp. Classification (GTDB taxonomy): domain Bacteria; phylum Pseudomonadota; class Gammaproteobacteria; order Enterobacterales; family Shewanellaceae; genus Shewanella. Next base: position 22,335 of record NZ_JABSSM010000025.1, read on the forward strand.
GCCTCTAGCCATTCCTTATTATTGACCGGTACCCACCTGTCGACGCAAACCACCTATGCTGCCTGTCGTCAAGCCATCGACTATGCTAAAGATGCCGGTAGCAAGGTCATTCTCGATATTGATTATCGTCCCGTTTTATGGGGATTAACCGGACTGGGTGAGGGTGAAAACCGTTTCGTTTCATCGGCTAATGTGACCTCTCATTTACAAACAATTCTGCCTGATTGTGATCTCATCGTCGGCACCGAAGAAGAAATTAACATAGCAGGTGGTTGCGACGATATTATTGCCAGCTTAAACAATATCCGCCAATTAAGCACTGCGACTATCGTATTAAAACTCGGTCCATTAGGTTGCACCGTGCTCGATGGTGAGATCCCTGCCACTGAGCAAGACTTTCACCTTTACTGCGGCGTTCAGGTAGAAGTACTCAACGTATTGGGTGCAGGCGATGCATTTATCAGTGGGTTTTTGCGCGGCTGGCTAGCGGGTGAACCCTTCGAACGGTGTGCAGCCTATGCCAATGCCTGTGGTGCCTTAGTCGTTTCACGTCATGGTTGCGCACCAGCGATTCCGTCGGCCCAAGAGCTAGACGACTACCTCGAACGCGCCCAAACGGTACCAAGACCCGATCGCGATACCCGGCTCAATTATTTGCATCGGGTCACCTCACGTCATCAAGCCCCTCGGCAAGAATTATGTGTACTCGCGTTCGATCACCGCAAGCAATTTTATGACATGGCTACCGAAGCCGATGCCGATCCCAAGCGGATCCCAGCCCTAAAGCAACTCTTGGTCAAGGCCACCGAACGTGGGGCAGCACGAGCCGGCATCGAAGGCAAGGTGGGCGTCTTGATCGACGATACATATGGTCAAGATGCGCTCAATGATGTGACGGGCAGAGGGTGGTGGATCGGCCGCCCCGTTGAGCTGCCCTCTTCTCGCCCCTTGGAACTCGAAGGTGGGCGCAATATCAGTGAACGCCTAAAAACTTGGCCTAGGGAGCATGTGGTTAAATGCCTGGTGTTCTATCACTTGGACGACCCAGTCCCATTGCGATTGCAGCAAGAACGCCAAGTACAAGAACTGTACCAAGCCTGTATCGGCAGCGGTCATGAATTTTTACTGGAAATTATTCCACCAAAAGATTGCCATCAGGATGACAATACCATAGTGAACAGCATGAAAAGATTTTATAACCTGGGGATTTTTCCTGACTGGTGGAAACTGCCCTCCCCCAGTCGCACAGCCTGGCAACAGATCAGCGATTTAATTGCCAGTCGCGATCCACATTGTCGTGGTGTCGTGCTGCTTGGATTAGATGCCTCCCAAGAAGCACTTCGTCAAGGATTTAATCAGAGTGCAGGCTTCGAAATATGCAAAGGTTTTGCTGTGGGGAGAACCCTATTTGGCCCTCCTGCACTCCAGTGGTTGAAAGGCGAGATAGACGACCAGCAACTGATCGAGAAGGTAAGCGATAACTACTTGACATTAATCGGATATTGGCGTGAACGCAACGCAAAATAGCAGGTAAATATTCATGAAAACCATAAAGTTAACCATGGCTCAAGCGGTAGTAAAATACCTAGCCGCGCAGAAAGTGGACATCTCAGGCGAGACCTTCCGACTGTTCGAAGGTGTGTTTGCTATTTTTGGCCATGGCAATGTCGCTGGGATAGGCAGTGCATTACATCAGGCCCAAGATCTGCTCCCTACGTACCGCGCTCATAATGAACAAGGCATGGCTCATGCGGCAATTGCCTATGCCAAGGCACATGACCGACAGCGCATGATGGCCTGTACCAGCTCTATCGGTCCTGGTGCGACCAACATGATAACGGCAGCAGCCTTAGCCCATGTTAATCGTTTGCCAGTCCTGTTTTTACCGGGTGATAACTTTGCCAGCCGCACCCCAGATCCTGTGCTGCAACAAATAGAACACTTTGGCGATCCGACCATAGGTGTCAACGACTGTTTTCGCCCCGTGAGCCGCTACTTTGACCGCATTACTCGGCCAGAACAAATCATTACCAGTTTACCAGCGGCAATACAGGTCCTGCTAGATCCGGAACACTGTGGACCTGCAACACTGGCACTGTGCCAAGATGTGCAGACCCAAGCTTATGACTATCCAGAGAGCTTCTTCGCCGAGCACATTCATCGCGCATACCGTCAGCCCAGCGATTCACGCCAGTTGCTCGAGGCGGTAAAGATCCTCAAAGCCTCGAAACGGCCTTTATTGGTTGCCGGCGGGGGTGTCCATTATGCCAAGGCGATCACTGAGTTGACTCGCTTTGCCAAAGCTCACGGCATCCCGGTAGCAGAAACTCAAGCAGGAAAAGGTGCCCTAGCCTGGGACAATCCCAACACTGTCGGCTCTATTGGGGTCACAGGCACGCCAGCGGCGAATGAACTGGCACGAGAGGCTGACGTTATTTTAGCCGTAGGCACTCGTTTACAAGATTTCACTACAGCATCTAGGACCCTATTTAACAACCAAACATCGGTATTAATTCAATTGAATGTCGCTAAGTTTGATGCCTTTAAGCATAACGCCACCCCCTTGATTGGTGATGCCAAGTTAGGACTGGCAGCGCTAAGTGAGCAATTGTCCGATTGGACCGTCTCACCTGATTGGCAGCAACAGGGTCGTGATGCCATGACCCGATGGAATCATTATTATGCAGCCGTCACCGCGGCCACTGAGACTCCTAACACCCCAACCGGGCTCCCAAGTGATGCACACGTCTTAGGTGCGGTAAAGCGCGCCAGTGCCAAACGCGATGTTGTCGTGTGCGCGGCTGGAGGATTGCCTGGTGAGTTACACAAGCTTTGGCGAACCGACGATCCTAAGGGCTATCATGTCGAATATGGCTTCTCCTGTATGGGATATGAAATTGCAGGGGGCTTAGGCGTCAAGATGGCAGACCCTAGCCGTGACGTCTTCGTGGTGGTCGGCGATGGTTCGTACATGATGCTCAACAGTGAAATTGCGACCTCGGTGATGCTGGGTTACAAAATCATCGTGGTGGTGCTAGACAATCGTGGCTATGCCTGTATCAACCGTTTACAGCACGCCACTGGCGGGGCGCCCTTTAACAACATGCTGGAAGATTGCCGCACCATAGACAGTGGCGCGCCTAAGTTGGACTTTGCCGCCCATGCGGCGGCGATGGGCGCTCAGTCAGAACGGGTCGAGGGCATTGCCGCGCTCGAGCAAGCATTGCAACGCGCTGTTGCGAGTGATATGACCTATGTGATCAGCTTGGATACCGACCCTAATATCACCTCAGAGGGAGGATATTGGTGGGACGTAGCGGTACCAGAAATATCTGCACGACAGCAAACTAAACTGGCGTATTCGAAGTACTTGGACGCGAAACAAAAGCAACCATATTAATCGGGAGTGAAACTAATGAGTGTAAGGATCGGCATTAATCCATTGACGTGGAGCAACGATGACATGCCCCAATTGGGTGCAGAAACACCACTCGAACAGTGTCTAAGTGAGGGAAAAAAAGCGGGATACTCTGGCTTCGAGTTGGGCAACAAGTTCCCCAGAGAGGCTGACAAGCTGGCGCCTATTTTAGCAGAACAAGGTTTATCTCTGGTCTCGGGCTGGTTCAGCGGACAATTATTAAGCCGCAGTGTCGCCGAGGAGATTGTCGCCATTCAAAGCCATCTGACCCTATTAAAGGAGCTGGGCGCTAGCGTCATGGTGTATTGTGAAGTGACTGATTGCATTCATTCCCAGCAACACACCCCTTTATCACAACGCCCGGTATTAACCCAGTCTCAATGGCCGGAATTTGCACGGCGTTTAACAGAGTTAGCGCAATATTGTTTGTCCCAGGGAGTGCGCATCGCCTATCACCACCATATGGGCACGATAGTACAATCTGAAGCCGATATCGATGCACTGATGGCACATACTGGACCAGAGGTTGGCCTGCTGTTGGACACTGGACACCTGACTTATGCCGGCGCAGATCCGCTCGCCCTACAGCAAAAGTATGCCCATCGTATCTGTCATATTCATTGTAAAGACGTGCGTGGATCGGTACTTATCGACGTAAAGAACCGTAACTTAAGCTTTCTTGATGCCGTGCTTAATGGGGTATTTACTGTCCCCGGGGACGGCTGTATCGACTATCAGACCTTATTCTTTGCTCTGAAAAAATCACACTACCAAGGTTGGTTAGTGGTTGAGGCAGAACAAGACCCAGCCGTGGCTCACCCTCTCACCTACGCCACCCTAGGCGCAGTGAATTTACGTGCCTTATGTGAACGCGCTGGCCTTGAAATAATAAGCTAAACCATCCGATGGGTCACTGCCCCTAACATTCAATCAGGTCATTTTTAACCAGCCAGAGGCAAACAATGCAAACTTTAGGAAATTACGTCGACGGTGTTCATCACACAAACCAGACGAGTCGAACAATCGCCGTTCATAACCCTGCGACAGGTCAGCAATGTGCCAGTCTGATACTCTCGGAGGCAGAGCATGTACGCGCGGCCATCGATGTCGCTCAGACAGCCTTTACGGGGTGGAGTAAGGTCTCTCCACTCAACCGTGCTAGAGTTCTATTTAGGTTCAAAAGTTTAGTCGAACAGCATCAAGATGAGCTCGCTCAACTCATCACCCTAGAGCATGGTAAAGTTCATTCTGATGCCATGGGCGAAATACAACGCGGCTTAGAAGTGGTCGAATTTGCCTGCGGTATCCCCCACCTTCTCAAGGGGGAATATTCATTAAATGTCGGCCGTGGCGTCGATTGTTTCTCCATGATGCAGCCCCTGGGGGTGTGTGCGGGCATTACGCCATTTAACTTCCCGGCTATGGTACCCATGTGGATGTTTCCGATCGCCCTCGCATGTGGCAATAGCTTTATCTTAAAACCCTCAGAGAAAGCCCCTTCGGTGCCACTACGTTTAGCGCAATTATTGACTGAGGCGGGTCTACCCGATGGCGTATTCAACGTCATTAATGGTGACAAGGTCGCGGTGGACGAGCTGCTTCATGATGAACGAGTTCATGGGATAAGTTTCGTTGGCTCAACACCCATCGCCGAATATGTCTATGCCACTGCCAGCGCCAAAGGTAAACGCGTACAGGCCTTAGGCGGCGCTAAGAACCATATGGTTATTATGCCCGATGCCGATGCCGAACAAGTGATTAACTCTCTGATGGGGGCCGCTTATGGCTCTGCCGGCGAACGTTGTATGGCCATATCTGTGGCTGTATGTGTCGGGGATATCGTCGCCGATAACTTGATTGAGCAGCTTAAGGTCGCCATCGATGACATGCGGGTGGGGCCAGGAACAAAGTCGGACAATGAATCCCACATGGGTCCCCTCATCAGCCAAGAACATGCCGATAAGGTTCGCAACTACATCACAGCTGGGGTCGAAGATGGGGCCAGCTTGATTATCGACGGACGCACATTTGTCTGCCCGGATAATGAATTAGGCTATTTCGTCGGACCCACCCTATTTGATCACGTCAAACCTGGCATGCGTATCTATGACGAAGAGATCTTTGGTCCGGTATTATGCATTGTCCGTGTCGACAGCTATGAACAGGCCACTCAACTGATCAATAGCCACGAATTTGCCAATGGCACGGCTATTTTTACTCGCGACGGTAACTATGCTCGTCAATTTGTAGAAGATATTCAAGTGGGTATGGTTGGCGTCAATGTCCCTATCCCGGTACCTATGGCTTTTCATAGCTTTGGAGGGTGGAAGCGGTCCTTATTCGGCCCCTTGCATATGCACGGATCCGATGGCGTGCGTTTCTACACTAAGATGAAAGCGGTAACCGCGCGCTGGCCGAAAGATCAACCAGGCTCGGCAGACTTTTCGATGCCAACGATGGGATAAATCGACCACGGTTTGCCTGTAAGGTGCAACATGTCGATGCCACTCAATGCCGTTCACTTAGCCTGTGAACGGCATTTTCATGTCGACTCGGGTCTATCGCGCTCACCGGTGTTCACCCCAAGCCGCGGCATTCACAACATGACTGATCCTCAAGATTAATACCATTCCCTATAAGTATCTGGTCAGTTCAGAGACTCTCCGTTTTTTAAATTCAAGGCGCAATTGATGAGGAAATGGTTATTCCCTTTTAAGTCAACGTAACACAGAAGTGGAAACACTGAGAGCCTCACGCTGTGCGGCTGATGTGTACAACAAATGGCAAAGCCCTTTATGCTAGGTTACATGTTCTCGATATACGACTGCATGGTCAATGTTGTTCCATACAAAATAAGACATCCCTCCTTGACCTACATGGATGGAGGGAATGCTATCATGATATTGGGAGTATCATTGGCCCCTGGCGATCAGATGCAGGAGGTACCAGCCATGGAAGGGTGAAGGGTGAGTAATGCAGGAGCTATTATCGAGAGTAACGCAGGAGCAGTTACCGAGGAGCTATATAGTGATCTTGCCTACAGCGCTTTGAACTCCCGCTCAATGATCAGATACTGACTCGCAATGGTATTCTTTAGTGCTAGGGCTGATACTGCTGCTGACTATTTGCCAGATAGGGGGACATGCGTGAGGTAGGTGGACAATCCTGGTATCCCTGGTTAAAAATGGCTGTGAGTGTGCTAGGCCGATATCGCCATCCTTGGCTAATGTTAGGTTAATGCTTAAGACTTTTCGATCAACAGGGTCACCGCCTCCTGGGGGCGTGCTTGCCCCAACTGGGTTAGATTAGCCAACTTCTCACCCCGGGTTTCAGCCATACTCGAGCGAAACACATCCCCGGTGATGTATTCACCCGATAAAGACCCGATATCCTGAGCAGCAAACGATGGGTTAAACATACGTAATATAATGGCTTCGCTGTCTTCTGCTTTCTTTATCGCGCTGACCGCCAGCCTAGAGTCTAAGGTTAACAAGCTAAATTCATCGGCTAATTTTTTCTCCACCCGATTGATGCTAAACCGATTGAAGCCACTATCATGGAAACTTTCGATAGGACTTAAGAATTGTTTAGCCTGCCTGGCCACGCCTGCCGCCACCACATCGCCTCTATGGGGCAAGAGCGCAAAATGGAAACTTAACTCGCCCAATAGCTGTGAGTCTGGGGTAAGGGTAGACATGCCAGATAAGCGTCCGGGTCTGTAGACCAAATTCGGCTTACCCAAGGCGCCTACCCCTCTAAATAAGGTAATAGCGAGATCACTGGCATTATCCAGACTGACTTCATATTCTCGAATACCCTCAGTGATCACTGCCAAGCCTTGTTGGCCATCATTTAGGGCCGCGAAACTCTGCATGGGATACAAGGGCAAGGGTTTCGATGTCCATTCTTGTGATTGCCATTCATCGAGTTCTGGCGGGTGACTGGCACGCATTATGGTACCAAATGGTTGATCGGCATAGGAAACATCACTGTCTATATCGGTTCTAAATACTGCCTGGAGTCGATGATCTGCTACCGTGTTATTAAGACTCACAGTGACATCGACACTTTCAGCCCCCCGAGTTAGGCTCAAGCACACCTTGACGGGCACATTCACCGAAGCGCAACCTCGCTGGCGCTCGCTCAGATCTGCTGGCAGCGACAGATTATATTCCAGCCACATAGTGCTCGCTAGGTAGCCTTGCTGCAGACGCACCTCTGGCGCTTGTCCGCGGGTGGAGATCAACCAATCTTGCACTGGGGGTGAGAAGTCATAGTTATCGCCATCATCTCCGCCATCGACCAGTTCGAGCAAGCCCGATAACGTTTGACCTGTCTGACGATTAACGAGCGTCAGGGTCCCATCGACGAGACTGAGGCTAAGTTTATCATTGCTTATCTTGGCTTCCGAGGGGCTCGCCGCGTATATTTCAGCCTGTTCGAGCGACCTAGATTGGGTATTATGTTGGATATAGAGTGTTTTATACCCTAGGGCCGGTATTTCACCCGCATCCACCAACAAGTGATATTGATACAATATCGGATCACCGACTTGGCCAGGTTTCAACGCAGCGGCCAAATCTTGCACTAGCGAACTCAAGTTAACCGCTTCGACTGATAACACTTGCAATCGCTGGGCTTGACCTTGGTTGTTGACGATAGTAAATGCATCATGGGCCGATGCTGGCACCACAATCTCGATCTTCACTAGCTCTGTTCTAGGGTGTGGCAAGGTATTGAACAGCACCAGCTTTTCGCCTTCGAGCCCAGGTACAATGCACTGGCTTATCTGGCGCTGACGCAGATCGAGTTGCTGACGACACAGGGCCATCGACGCGGTAAAACGCTGTTTCACCGCCGCGTTAACCGGATCGGTATTGCAACAACCAATACTATCATGTGCATGACTCTGCATGATAGTTTTCCATATTTTCTCAATTAAACCATGTGGATATGACATACCCATGCTCCAGCCTATGGTCAGCAGGGGTTCGAGTTGATTGGTGATCAGATTTTCAATGTCTGCATTGGCTTTCTTAATGTCATAACGGGTAGAATAAATACCTCGATGAGTACGGGAATATTTCCCGGCCAACATTTCACCGCTCACATTTTTCAATGGCTTATCCTGTTTTAAAGCTTGGAAAAAGTCATTAAAGCTAGCGAGTTGGTAATGATATTGTGTTTGGCGAGCATTTTCTTCATTGAGCAAATTAGGCAGACGAGCATCCCATGGCTGCTGATCATTACCCGCCATGATCAAGGTGTTCTTACCATGATTGAAAGACGCGACGCCACTGAGCAACAGCTTAATATTTTTAAGACCCGTCTGACTAAACTCCTCATCACTGGGCATTCCCTTCATGCCACTGTAACCCTTCTGAATCACGGCGGTGATCACTTCACTGCCATCCTTAGCCTGCCAATTAAATTCGGTTTTGGGACTCATACCATCCCACAAACCACGCCAAAAGACCGCGTATTTGATACCAAATTGATTAAAAAATTGCGGCAATTGTTCGGTCTGACCGAACGAGTCGGGCACATATCCTACATTCATGTGGCCGCCCAGAGGCGCACAATCCCGGGTGCCGTACAATAAGTTACGCACCATGGATTCGGCACCGACCACGCACTGATCGGTCTGGGTATACCAAGGCCCCACTAGCAGCTTGCCTGCACTGACTAATGCTTTTATTCTCTGTGTCTCTTGTGGCATCAAGTCTAGATAATCCGCCAGCATCACACTCTGTCCATCGAGGACAAAATAAGGCAGGCTGCCCTCTTCCAGCGCGGCCAGGATCACCGGTAAGGCTTCGAGTAACAATACCTGTGATTGTTCGACCGAAAAATACCATTCTCGATCCCAATGAGTATGAGGCACAACATAAATCTGCTGCATAATTAATTCTCTTCGCTATGATTGTTCAATCAGGATGTGGGTGCGAGTCCGCACACAATATGTCGCTGTTCGTGAGCGCGATTTAATGTTTAAGATCGGTAATGGTCCCCTCAGTCATATCCAGCATGAAATGGTCATTGGGTAAACCATGGCGAAAACCATCGAGTATCTCGAATAACCCGCCAAATTGTTTGACAAACACACTGTCCGTGAGCGCATTAGCATGCTGCTGTTCTGCGAGGATGCGAGTGAGTAAGGTGTATTGCCGCAAACGCCCTTGATTGATATCACGTAATGCGAGTTGATCTGCGTTGCGTAGACGATAGAAATCAACCGCAAGATCGAAACCATTCCACTGAGAAAAATCGGCCAAATCTAAGTTTGCCCCAACAGCATCTTGTGCGGCTGCTTGCACAGCCATTTCCCAGTCATGAGTGTCCTGCAACTGAGACAAACTAAATTCGCCGCGAGTCAGTTGTGCCAGTGTGATAGGCCGGTTTAACCGTGATAGCACTAAGATGTCTCGGCCAGTGAGGGCAAATAATAACGTGCGTATTTCGATGGGCCATTCCTGGGGTAAAAAACGTTGCCGAGTCAGTTCTCGAATGTGCCATTGGGTAAATTCAGCATAACTGGTCGCATCGAGAATGCCGGGATCCCACTGTGTGTTTGCGCCCTGTTTGACCAAGTATTGGTATTCCTCACGGTAGTGGTCAAATAATTCGTTAAAGCGTGGGATATGCGTTAACACTATGGTTTCGACTTCGATATCACCATCAGTCTTGAGGGTCATTAACTTATAGGCAGGCACATAGGCGGCGATCGATGGCGCCTGAATATTAAATAGAAATTGGCCCTCTTTATTATGTTTGATCCCGGTATCATTGATATGCATATGCCCCCCAACATGCACCTTGAGTCCCGTGGCGGCTAGAGACTGACTCACGGCCTCATCAGGGCGGCGCACTAATTGAAAATTATTGGCACCAAACAGCGTCTCGATGGCATTCGATTGTTGATCATAAAATTCGACCATAGGAAAATGACTAAATGCGATCAATTGCTTGTCCATCGCAGCCGCACGCTTGACCACTGACTCAATCCACACCATCACATGGGCCTTATGGCTAACCATCTTGTTATATCCAGCGTTGCCCGAAGCTGAAAAATTAAACGGATCGGCAAGATCGCCTGCATTGATCTCGTCTCTGGGCACATACACATTGGCATCGATAGCCAATAACCATAAGCCATCCACAGGTTCTACCACATAACTGGCATCTGGGACTTGCAGGCAATTGTCATAGTGAGCTTGCCGATATTGCCCCCCGGTTCCTTGGTGACAGATTTCATATTGACGCTGCACAAGACTGGCTTGAGATTGAGCCTGATTAACGTCATAGTCGAGATATTCATATTGGCTGTAAGGCGATTCCCAATATAGATAATTCGGTTTTGGATAAAATCCATGCTGCTCCAGTTGCGCCATCACCCCTAGATAGCCAAGTACTTTCACTTCTTCGCTACAAATCGTGGTTAAGGGGTAACCGGCATCAATCACAGTCCAATTCTGCTTATAGTCCTGACACTCTGCCATTCCCTTGCTAAATATGCGTTGTTCGCGACCACCTGCACCAAGATAATCCGCCTTACCCGCCGGACGAGCGTATGGGCGTTCTGGATCGTGATTACCCGGTGCCGAGAAAAATTCGATACCGTATTGTTCGGCGTAGCGATCCAATATTTTACCCAGGCCGCGCATATGCACGACTTGACCATCATCACTAAAGTCCCCTGGCAGGGCGACTAATTTAACCCCCCGAGACACAATATCGTCTAGGGCAGCTAACAGGGCAAAATAATTTTCATTAAATAGCCGAGTAGACTTAAGTTGCGATGACATGGTGCGAATAGTGGCAGATTTGCCACCGCGAGCACTGACTAATCCTGCAAAAGAGTCATCGTCAAAATCGGCGTAGATATCATGGAAATGAATATCCGGCATGAAGGCGATTTGAAGCTCAGATGATTGAACCTCAGTTGACGATGGAGGCAAATGGCTAGGTGACTGGCAAGCCCAGGTACCTAGGCAAGCCATCATCAGCCACAAGCAGCGTCTTTGGATCTGGGCACCTTGAGTCCGTTTTTTTTGCATCAGGGTAAATGGCTTCATCGACGTTATCCGCCGCTTGTTTGAGGTTCTGGTTTAACCAGTAGGCCGGCACCCACAGCGATGATCCCGGCGCCAACCGCGATGGAGAATACGTATATCATCCAGCCATCGACTGCCAGCCAACCATAAAAGCCGCTGATAGGTGCCTTATTGACGGCGCCTAGCCCCACGGCTAATGCCGCAGCCACCGCAGAGCCAATGACATTAATGATGATCAGTTGAGGTTTAGCGAGTATGAAAGGAATGGCCCCCTCGCTAACACCGACTAGGCCCATCAATAATGAAGATTTCCCCGCTTCTTGTAGTGGACCTTGAAAGCGACTTTTCCAGATAAAAATGGCCAGACCTAAGCCAATCGGTGGTACGACAATCGCCACCTGCGCCGCCGTATTGGGGTCGTAAATCCCAGATGCCAATAGTGCCAGCGAGCTGGTAATGGCGGCTTTATTGACCGGCCCCCCCAAATCGAAACCGACCATGCCGCCAACGATGGCCGCCAGCAACACCTTGTTGGTTCCTGACATCATCTGTAACGAACTTTCCAGTGACTGGTTGAGGCTAGACAGGGGCTCACCGATAACATAAATCACGATCAGACAGCTAGACAGCGTCGCGCCAAATGGGATCAAGAATATAGGGGTTATGCTGGCAAAGGCTCCGGGCAGGCGAATATATCTCACCATGTAGCGTACGATATACCCCGCCAATAATCCCGCCACTAATGCACCTAAGAAACCTGTGCCCAGCTGCTGCGACAAGGCTCCCGCAATTAAGCCCGGGGCTAAGGCGGGTTTATTGGCGATACCATAGGCGATATAACCCGCAATGATAGGTAGCATAAGACTCAAGCCTATCGAGCCTATTTGATCGAACGAGTAAAGTAGACGAATGATACTATTATCGCTTAACGCATGGGCACTATCCCAGATATCCACGATGCCATAAAACGATGCTCCAATGCGGGCAAATCCCATGATCACCGCACCGGCAATAACCAGGGGGAGCATATAAGATACACCTGTCATCAGCGCACCACGCAACTCAGTGATTAGCCCTTTCTTTTGTACACCAGCCTTGCTGTTAAATGTCGCCATATTCTATTACTCTACTCTCACTCAAGATGTTGATGTATTAAGTGTTGTGGATTTCTTGCACGAGGGCCTCGATAACTTCACGACCCTGTTTAATCGGGTCCGCTACGCCGCATTCCAACAGGGGGAGATGTTGGAAGCGTTCGACTCCCTCGATCATTATCTCGGTGGCTAAGATAACGCCATCGGCTCGCGCAATATCTTCGGCGGTAATTTCATTCTCGATCCCTAGGCTTCCCTGGGTTTCAACTTTAATTTCGTGACCTAACTCCTTACCGATTTGTTGTAACGATTCAGCGGCCATATAGGTATGCGAGATGCCTGTCGGACATGCGGCTACACAAATAATAAACATAGATTTTTCCTTTTATTACGACGTTAAAAATTAACACCTTGTACTCAGCTAACCAATGGCTTAGCTTACGCGCTGGCGCGGGCGACACGACCACAACCTGCAATACTGTATTCTCGGGTTTGAGCGGTGAGTAAACACGACTGCCCCAGATTCAGCACCAGACATTGTCCAGCAGATGTGCGGACAGTGACTGAGCCCTGCAAGCAAAATAAAATTTCTGCACTGCGACACGTATAGCTCTGCGCCTCATCGAATGCATTGATGACGCTGAAGCTAAAGTCAGACACTGGCACAGGAAATGATGTCTGAGCTTGGGTAACAACAGCGTGTACTCTCAACTCGGTTGCATCGGTCGGTTCAAAATCAATGGTCTCAATTAGCGCTTGGATATCGATATGCTTATTGGTCAAGCCGCCCCGTAATACGTTGTCTGAGCTAGCCATAATCTCTAAACCTGTGCCCTGCAGATAGGCATGCAGGGTTCCCGACTTGAGGAACATGGCTTCTCCAGGCGCTAAAGTGACGACATGTAATAACAAGGGTGAGAGCACCCCTATGTCCCCGGGGTAATATTGATATAGGGTCAATAATTCCTGCAGCGCCAATTCATCGCTCTGATTAGCCGCGACTAACGCATCATCGAGTAGACACTGTTTCTCTACATCTTGCAGTGCCATGAGGCTTTGATAAAAAACTTTTAAACCGTCACTGTCATTCGCTTGCTGTAAATCACTTAACCAGACACCTAACACCGAATTATCGATGAACGTGAATAGACGCACAATCTCATCGATGCTGCGAAATCCATTCATGGCTTTAAATGGTGTCAGCGCATAAATCAGCTCGGGTTTATGATTATCATCGCGATAATTTCTCTGGCTTGCTGTGAGTGGGATCCCTAAGGCATTCTCTCTGGCAAAACCTCGTTCGGCCGCTTGCTTATTGGGGTGAGCTTGAATGGATAAGGGTTTTTCGGCTGATAACAGCTTCAATAAAAAAGGTAATTTCCCGCAGAAGCGTGCGTTAATTTCCGCCCCTAGTACCTGCTCTGGATTTTCAGATATAAATGCATTCATCGCCTGGGGCCGCTGAATGAAAGAGGGTGCCTTATCATGGGCTCCCATCCACATTTCTGCCTGTGGCAACTGCTCTGGGTTCGCGATGGAAAATAGCTTCTCCATCGCTTTAGGGTGTCCCCAGTGATAGGCCTGTGTGGTGTTCTGCAGGTAATATATGGTGTCGTCAGCCATCATAACTCCAATACCTTGCTCAGATATGTCAACAGCGACGCGTCATCCGGGCAGGTTCTCAGTTCATGACGAAAAGACTCATGCACAATCTTACGCGCCAATTTTGAAAAGTATTTCATGTGAACATCGCCACCATCACTGTTTTTCACCGCCAGCATAAATACGATATCGACCGGCTCACCGCCTTCTTCCCACTCTATTGGCGCTTGCAGACGCAACAGACTGATGCTGTTGTGCATCACATCGTCGGTTTTACAGTGAGGGATAGCGATGCCAAAACCCAAACCTGTGCTAAACATATCTTCACGCTGCCATAATGCTTCTTCGATAGCGTCGCTGCTCCGGACCCGCCCTTGCACCAGGAGATTATCCGCCAGTATTTTAATCGCCTCTGCACGACAACTCACGTCACAATCCGTTAAGATAAGCCCACGTTCGAGGACGGGTTTACTGACTCCCGAATGATGAAACTCGGCCAGCTGCGCTTTTACCGACTCAATATCTGGGCACGCCATCACCCGTTTGACCAAGGCATGACACGCTCGGTGATCTAAACTCACCACATTAGCCTTGGCTTTGGCAATACCAGGTGCAGCCATGCTTATTTCATCGAGCCCTAACCCCACCAATAGGGGCAATAGTTGGTTGTCTGCGGCCATCTCGCCACACAGACCTAGCCAACGTCCTGCCGTCTTAGCGTCATCGACAACCTGGCTGAGTAAACGAATAAACCCTGGGTGATAATTACTATAAAGGGCGGATAAACGCTTGTTGCCACGATCACAAGCGAGGAAATACTGTGCTAAATCATTACTGCCAATGGAAAAAAAATCAGCGTATTGGGCAAGACTATCAATCATGAAGGCTGCAGAAGGGATCTCGAGCATCATGCCAAGCTCAGGTTTAGCATGCTCGATGTTGTCCTGCTGCAATTGAGCAATGACCTCATCGAACTGTTCACGCACCCAACGCATCTCTTCCACGCTCGCAATCATAGGGATCATGATGCGTAAGTTACCAAAGACTGCGGCACGCACTAACGCCCTCAATTGAGTGGTAAAATACGCTAAAAATTCAGGATAGGTCCTCACGGCTCGATAACCCAAAAATGGATTGTCTTCATCGCCAATATTAAAATAGCTAATGGGTTTATCGCCGCCTACATCGAACGTACGTATGATCACCGCGCTACCATTGGCCGCTTGCAGCGCTTCTTGGTAACACAGGTATTGCTCTTGTTCGCTTGGCGCACTGTCTCGATCCATAAACAGCATTTCAGTACGGAACAGACCGATAGCATCGGCACCTTGGAGAAAGGCGCCTTTAGCCTCTGGTGACAAGGCTATATTCGCAGCAATTTCAATTCCCAGTCCATCCAGTGTGCTGGCGTTAATGTGTTTGAATGGCTGATAACATGAGGCGAGCGCGACGGCTTTTTTCTGCTCTAATTGGTAAAAACCTTGAGTTGACTGTTGAATATTGCGCAGTAATATTCCTAAATTGCCATCGAGGGTGACGCTATCTGAGCCACGACAAAAATCTACCGCCTTGTCTGCACCCACCAACACAGGAATTCCCGCTGCGCGTGCCAACAACACGGTATGGGATGTATGGCCACCACTTTCTAATACCAAACCTAATAAGTGAGGGCCGCTTAGCGCGATAAACGCACTGGGTGTTAATGTTGCAGTGATGACTATGCTGGCTTCATTGAGGCAGACGACTTGGCTCACCGCTTCATCACCATATAACAGTCGCATTAACTGACTGCCGATATCCTGAATATCCAAAGCCCGTTCTTGTAAATACACATTCTCGGCGCGACCCAAGCGTTCATTGAAATAATCGATCGTACTCATGATCGCTTGTGCGCAAGACACCTCAGCCCCTCGCGCCAAATAGCCAATTATGCGTTGCGCCAATTCTGGATCTTTTACGATCGCTAAATGCGCGTTTAAGACTTGTGTTTGGGTACTTTGACTCCCCAGCCCTAGGGCGTTTAATTCATCGCTGAGTAACTGGCCTAACGCTCGCAAGCCATCCTGTATACGCTGACTCTCTAGCGCGACGCCTTGCCCTTGAATCTGCTTCATTTCAGGTGAAAAACGATGCTGACCTAACACCATAGGCTTGGCAGTAGCAACACCTTGGCTCACCGAGACTGCCGCAATATAATCTGGCTTAGTCAGTGTTAGGGATCTAGGTAGTTTAATGGCAACCTCTTGCTGTAGCTCAGGCAATGCCTCATCACAATGTTGAAAATCATGTTGGATAAAATGTGAAAGTTTCTCAAATGCACCATGGGCCTCTTCACCCGCGATGGCGATGCGGCACCGGTCATCAAGCAACACATCGGCGGAAATCATCGCCAATACGCTCGCCATAGAAGCACGTTCGCCATTGCGCAGGTTATCTAGGTATATTTCGGCGTTAAAACCCTGGCAAATCTCGGCCAAGACACTGGCTGGGCGAGCATGGATCCCATTGGGTAATGGGCACTCAAATAATATTTCTAGATTCATGTATCACACTCATTATTCAACATAGACAGGTAATAAATTAGGGCTGTTTGACCACAATGAATTACTGTTT
This sequence comes from Shewanella sp., assembly GCF_013214165.1. Taxonomy (GTDB): domain Bacteria; phylum Pseudomonadota; class Gammaproteobacteria; order Enterobacterales; family Shewanellaceae; genus Shewanella. The sequence continues at coordinate 39,116 of NZ_JABSSM010000025.1, forward strand.
GGCAATCCAATCATGCTCAGGATCATTAGCAAACACCCAGGCACGCTTGGGACCTGCCATGACATTTAAATAATACAAATCATAACCATGGGGAACTCCTACCGGGTGATAACCCTCGGGTACCATAACGACATCACCGTCAACCACTGTCATGGTTTCATCTACACTCAAGTCGTCGGTATAGACCCGTTGAAAGGCGAAGCCCTGAGGAGGATTGAGGCGGTGATAGTAGGTTTCTTCTAATGCTGATTCTTGGGGCAAGTTATCCGTATCGTGTTTATGAGGCGGATATGATGACCAATTGCCCGATGGCGTGATCACCTCGGCAATCAACAAGCTTTCTGCTCGTTCATTTTCCGGTAATATGTTGCGCACCAGACGACTATTACTCCCTTGACCACGTTGCTCGACCGAGATCTGTTGCGGTGTGATTAAACGGACCTCGGCTGAGGCATCGCCTGGGGCTGTGCATAAGGCAATCTCAGCGGGGGTTATACTTTCAATTTGGTACTCGATCCCAGCAGGGACGTAGATTGCGTAAGGAGACATGGGATCGAAGACACTATTGCGTTCACCAACATCGTCGAAACGAACCTCTCTACCCTCATCATTTAAGGTTAAAAAGTTAACCTTCCCCGACAAGATCACGATGCAAGTCTCCTGTTCACTGGCATTTTTAGTCAATAATTTGTGCCTAGCCAGCTTATGTACGGCGAAACCAACATAACGCCAATTCGCCGACTCAGGTGTGACCCGAACGACACATCCACAGCTGTCTTCGCCGCCAGAATGTACCAGTAAATGACTCATAAAACTCCTCTACACTGCCTATTTTATCCTGCTATTCGACATCGAGGCACTCATTGGTCCCCCCACCTCGGCGTGTTGCAAGAAAGCGCTCAAAATGTTAAACCCCATAAGAGGGTATCTTAATGGGATTTATATTTCAAACCCTCAAAATAGAACTTTTAAACCGAAATATGACTATACGGAATTTTTGTTGCACTGGCAATGCTGGAGAGGTAAATACTTGCCGGCATCATTTTTAACGGTGGGCATAATGTCGACATCATCTTTTAGCTATCACCTTGTTGGCTTGAGTCGTCCCAACCTCGATCTTGAGTCATGCAGAAATTCCCGTATTTATATCGAAATAGTCTAACGATGGTTCGCAATAAGGCGCCGCGCTTATCTTGCGCGCTGCCGAATGCGCCAAATAGTGATCAGCACTAAAGGCTTACCGGAGTCAGCATAAAGATTCCATTTTAATTCATTTTGGCATTTTTGATTGTTGACTTGATTTCTAATCCTGCTAGGAACGAGATTGTTCGGCACTGGAAATACAATCATATTCAGTTACAATTCAGTTACAATTCAAGTGTTAATAAGATAATCAACGAGGTGTCCCATGAATTTCAATGATAAAAAATATCTTTTTTTACTGGCAATTTTGTATGCTGCCGTAAGCACTAATGTCAGTGCAAACGACATAAAACTCGCCGTGAAATCCGTTACTCAATTTTCCTGGAAATATAATGATAGCGGCACGGATGCCGATGATGACTTGTCGATCTGGCGGCCTGACTTAACCCATGCTCAATTTAGTGATGGATATTACAGTTTAGGTGATGTTTCTATGAGCAGCCATACAAGACCCAAGCTGGCATTTGCAGTGAAAGCGATTGCCTCTGATGCCTTAAAAAAACCCACTGGCTATGATGAGGTTTGGAATGATTCTGGCTCCGGAGGCGACTATGATGTCAAGTTCTGGCAACCCATAGCGCCCTCTGGATATACTTGCTTAGGCCATGTTGCTGTCGGAAGCTACTCTCATACTCCCGATCGCGATTGGATACGTTGCGTAAAAACCGATTATCTAAAGGCGGGAAGCTATATTAAAGTTTGGGATGATACAGGCTCCGGTGCCGATGACGATACAGGGGTATGGCAAGCATCAGTAGTATCAGGCGATGAAGCAGGACTCGCAGCCAACACATTTATTACACGGAAGAGTCACCATGTTGGCAGCCAGCAATTTTTTGTATTAGACAAGGCTAAGATCGACGGGCTAGGGTTTAACCAAGGCCCCGTAACCGATGATGATTGGAGAGCATTAGCCAGTCAATTCGCCCCGAAAGTATACTTACACGAGGATGAATCGTTTTTTCCCTCATCCGTCCCCTATCATGCACCCTGTGGCAGTCCATTTTATGGTGACAATAACGACATTGCCGACAGCAACAACTTTCTAACCACCCCGTTAGACTGTGCTATTTGCACCAATCAGATATTCCTGCTGGGACAAAACCCGGCCTCGAACGATGTGCCTGTTTATACCAGTATCATCCAGAAAAAGTCGCCGAATATCACCACTGACGGGATCAAGCCGACAGACACAGTGACAGATATCATCTATTGGATGTTCTATCCCTACAATAGAGGCAAGTTTATTGACTGGCCACCATTAACCTACGCCGACACATATTATGGTAACCATGTGGGTGATTGGGAACATATGACCGTCCGATTTGTCAATGGCTACCCTTATCAGGTTTATTTGAGCCAACACAGTGACGGCGATACCTATATGTTCGGCGATAAGACGCTAGCCTTGGGGACGCAAGACGGAGGATTTGGCGCCGAGGTGTATTCAGCCGAGGGCTCACATGGATTATATGGCTATACCGGCAATATCGTATACAAAACGATTGTTTATATCGATTTGATCGACAAAACCAGTAAAGGAATAGTCTGGGATACCAAAGATAATATTGAGGTGATCGTCTATCAAACACCGGGGCAATATGCTGGCGTTCACAGCTGGATGAATTATCAGGGACGTTGGGGAAATCCACAACAAGCCTGTATCGATAACATTGTAGATATTGGCGTGTGTCGGCTCGAAGATGGTCCTACGGGTCCCATAAGAAAAGAGGCCTTAGATCCGGATCATTTTTCTTTAGAATAGCATCATAACGGCTTAGCACACATCTGCTGCCAAGCCGTTTTTACACCTTTGACGACTATCTTGAAACACACCGCTTACCTGCCATTTACAGCCGATTGAGTCTGAATCGTCTCAGGCTAACGAACGTATAACCTTCATAAGATTATGGCGAGTCAGCCTCTGGTTCTGCCCTTGTCACCCCATGCCACTGATAATGATTATTGGCTTTCTTGCTGACTATTCCTTCATCAAACAGCCGCTTAAAAATCTCATCCACCTCATCATTGGACAAATTTAAGTACTTGCTCACCGCCCGTTTACTGCAATTCACCCAATTCAGACTTAATGCTTGCAGCACTTGCTCGTAAGGTGATTTCTCGGCTTCAGCCACTATGTCAGCATCGTCGAAATGAGACAGTAACTCGGGTGATTTACTCTCTGCCGGGTTAAACCCCTCTATGGTCAGCGGCTTCATGTTGTGGAACTGATGGCGAAAACGATTCTCCTCGCCGATGAGGCCGACGAAGAAGGCGGCGAAGAAATCTAGCAGTACCGACAGAAAGACCACCAGGCCGAGTTGAGCCGTGCTTGCCTGAATGTTCAAGAAGCTGGCTAAACTGTCGATCAAGCCAATGACAGAGCCTTGACTGACTACGGGCAAGTTATCGCGTTCCATCGCCAGGGCTTGCTGCTCCTGTCTCAGCTTATTATTCTCTTTCTGAATACGGGTCACACCGGTGGCGATCCGCTCCATCTGAATGTATTTTTCGGCGGCAACATTATTAAGCTTGATCTGTGCATCGATAGCCTGGATCTGCATGTTGTAAGCGCTCACCTTGCTCTGCTGCACATTCACATGTTCCTGAGCCTTATTGGTGGCACTGTTAATACCGCCCACTGAGCCACCGATGGAGATGACGGCCAGCACCAGATAGAAACCCAACGCAGAGAGCATGCCCGGATAGTTACGTCTCGCATGTCGTTCACCCACCTCATACCAGGCAAAAAATTTACCCAGTTCGAAAATCACCGCCAAACCGCCAAACAGTAACTGCATAACAGGGTCATCATCGATGGACAGAAACAGCAATAAAGAGAATACGATGGAGGCTAAGATGGAAGCGCCGGTGAAGCTATAGACGCTCCACATGGCAAACTTACCTTTCGGAAAACGCAGGGCTAAATCTTGATTGTAAAACATATCTGACTTCTATTTCGGCGAGCCGATGCTCTTGGTCTGCAGCTTGGCGGCGCAGACAGAAAAATGGAGCGCCAGCATACATGAAAACCGAGCCATTTCCCTTATAAAGCATGGTTTAACAGCGCTTATTGAAGCTTTTTCAATCACAGCTGAAAAACCTGCTTAAAGCCTGCTCACCTATGTGCATCGCGTATTGATACAGTGTTATTTTTTAGTAACACCTAATATAGGTACGGACAAACACAGCCAGATTGATATCGACTCTAGGGATTATCCCAATCGGCATAAAAACGGCCTTGCATCGCTATCGATACAAGGCCGTAAATTGACTCATCCTTTATCACTCATGAATCATGAATTCAATGCAACTGAGACTAATCTCTTTGCAGGGCGACGATCGGGTCCAGTTTAGCCGCCTTCTTGGCCGGGTAGAGGCCAAAACCCACACCGATAGTCATACACACTCCCAGCGCTAACACGATGGAAAAGGGGGACCAGGCCACCGGCCAACCTGCGGCGGAAGAGATCACGAACGCCAACAAGAGGCCAACACCTATGCCTATGACGCCGCCCGTGGCCGAGATGACTATACTCTCGATAAGAAACTGGCGGGCAATATCCTTGCGCCTGGCCCCTAACGCCCTGAGTAAGCCTATCTCAGTGGTACGCTCCATGATGGTGGCCAACATGATGTTCATGATGCCTATGCCGCCCACCAGCAAGGAGATCCCCGCCACACAGCCCATGACAATATTGAATATCTGTTGCGTCTGCTGATGCTGAGCCAGCAAGTCCGCCGGTACCACTATGTCATAATCTTGCTCGCCGCCATGGCGACGCTTGAGCAGATGCCTCAGGCTCTTGGCCGCCAATGATGGCTCCACCCCTTCGGCAAGTGACACCTTAAAGGCATCTAATTCATCTTCCAGACTCTTAAAATTCATCTTCTTCAGAGCCGTGGCCAGAGGAATGAATACCTCATTGCGCTCTCCACCCAGTTTAACGCCCTGAATTTTTGACTTACCACTCTGGGCATCGGTCAACACACCCACCACGGTAAACCACTGATGATTTATCTTGATCACGCTGCCGATAGCCTTTCCTTGTGGAAACAGGCCTCTGGCAGCTTCCGGACCTAATACGGCAACTTGTCGATAATGAGCCTCATCTTTTGAATCGAAGGCGCCGCCTTCACTCATTTTCAGGGCGCTCAAGTCAAAATAACTGGGCGTCACCCCCTTAACTTGAGCATCACTACGGCCTTCTAGGCTAAATAAGCTGAAGGTTTTGATCTGCTTCTCGGCGCTCCAGTTTTCCACGAAGGGTAAGGTATCTTTGGCACTCTCAACATCTCTGAGACTCAAACCTATGCTGTGCTCTCGAATCGATTTTAGCGCTTCGCCGTCCGATGTTCTGGCGTTAACTACCAGATTTCTGACTCCCATGGACTCGATCATCTTCAGCGATTCTCGCTCCGCGCCCTCGCCCACACTCAACATGGCTATCACGGCGCCGACACCAAATATCATACCTAACAGGGTCAGAGCCGTACGCAACTTGTGATGGCGCATCTCATCGAAGGCTTGCTTTATGCCTTCGATATAAATCTTACTCTCATCGACTAAGCTCATACTCGGCTCCTTTTGGGAGGTGTGGTAATCGCAATAACATCACCTTGGTTCTGCCTCTGGGCGATCACTGTGACGATATTCATACTCGGCTCCTTTTGGGAGGCGTCGTGAGTGCAATCACATCGCCCTGGTTTAAGCCATCGGTGATCACGGTTCGATTCAGGCTACGGCTCCCTGGCGTCACCGGCTGTTTAATGAAACCGGCACTGGTCTTAAGGTAGACCCAATATTGGCCCTCTTTCTGAAACAATGCCTGATTAGGCACAGTCAGTACATCTTGCAGATTAAGCAGATGCACCTGAGCCTTTACTTGCCTGCCCGGCTGCATGATCGCCACTAAGGTTTTATCCAGGCTGATGGTGAATTGGAAATAATTGACCGGACTGTCCTTCTCCTTAGGTTTAGCCAAGGCATCGACTTGGGTCACCTTACCGGTGAAGGGTTTATCCGGATAAGCATCCAGATAGACGGTCGCCGTCTTTCCTATGGCGAGACCCGCCGCCTCAGATTCCTGCACAAATAACTTCGCCTGCATCACAGAGGTATCGGGCAAGAGGCCGATGGAAAAACCTGACCACATCATGTCACCCACCACAGGAAACGAGCCATCCCAACCCGCCTGATAGACAAATAAGCCATCATGAGGGGCGATGATCTCCATCTGGTTGAGGTTATTCTCATAACGGTTTATCTTGGCTGAGTGACCTTTCTGCCTGAGCTTTATCAGCTCCTGCTCGGCAGCAGCCTGATCGCCATGCTGATCTAGCCCCCAATCGAAGTAATGCATCTTAGCGACAAGATAGTCTTGATTACGCATCTGATCGATAATCTCTATCTTGGTATAGACGCGCTCATCGTCACTGAAGAAACGTTCGGCTAATGCTTTTTCTTCGCTAGTCACTCGGCTACCCGTTGAGAGTGCCTGACTGATGGTCTTGTCCTTCTCTGTCTGCATCTGACTATCGAAGCTCAACTTGTCAAAATCGAACTGCTCCATCTTGAGGCGATAATGTTCACGGGTGGGATCCATTCTGGCGACGACATCCCCAGCCTTGACTCGACTGAAGTTTTCCAAGATCCAGGCTAATGACTGTGGGCCACGTAACCCTACCGGCACGTTCACTGAGGTAGACTCGCTGGCTTCTAGCTCTCCGGTGGCCGGAATGTCGACCTTAAAGTCGGCTCGGCTCACATCCATGGTGAGTACCCCGTCGCTGGCCTGTTGACTGCAGCCCGCAATCCATACCAAGCTAAAAACCAGTAAGCAGTTTCTGAAACTAAACATCATGGCAGTAATACCTCCTGACCCACATCGAGTCCGGTGTTTATTGATACCAGCTCTTTGCCTATGGTGCCTATGGTAACGGCTTGCTTAGACTCGCCAAACAAACTAGGTAATAGTACATAAGCCTGACCAGCCTCGTAATGAACGGCGTCCAGTGACAACAGAAGTTCCTGTTTATCATTGGCGATATCGATGGCTATTTTTGCCGTCATACCCGGTCTCATCAGGTCGGTATCCGCTTCATTTATGCTGGCCACCGCATCGAACACCACCAGAGGCACATCCTGATTTTTATGACGAAACACGGCCCCGAGTTCGATAATTTCTCCGTAAAAGACTTTATCCGGATTCGCATCCAGTCTTATTTTGAGTTTCTGACCTAACTTGACCCGACTCGCCTCGACCTCAGGTATGGTCATGTTCACCTGCATATGATTCAGATCCGGTATACTGAGTACCGTATCTCCCATAAAAACAGACTGACCTTCCTTAATCTTATTGCCTTGAGAATCATTACCGTACACCACCATGCCTTCTCGGGGAGCGATTAACGTCAGGGATTTTATTCCCTTTTTAAGTGCTGCGACTTCGGAGGAGAACTTTTGTCGGTCCCCCTCTAACATGGCTTCTCTTTGCTTAGCACTCTGATTTTCAAGCGCTATTTTTTGCTTGTTGAGTTGCACCCTATCCTTGGCGATGACGGCATCCTTCTCATACTTGATTCTATCGATTGCGGCGACAGTTTCATCAGACAGTTTAAATTTACGCTCCGCTTTGTCGAAACTCATCTTAGCCTCGGCGAGCGCTAGCCTCAGCTCCTCCAACTGTTTGGCATTACGCAGTTTAGATGTTTCAATGTCTTGCAGGGTCGCCTCTAACTTGGCCGTCTTGACCGATAGACGTTGGGTCAGTTCGGAGGTGTCGAGTTGAGCGACCATGTCGCCTTCTTGAACCAGGGAGCCTTCCGCTGCGAGCTGCTTGACCTGATATTGCCACACCCTACGGATCGAAGGCGGCTTCATAGATACGGTATCGGCGGATACCAGCTCTCCGGTAGCCTCGATACTCTGTCTTAACACTCCTAGCTCCACCGAAGTCACTGCCGCCCCGCTACATGCCGTTAGCAAGGAAAGCGAAAGCAGTAAACTCGAGGGCAACAAGCGATGTGATAGCGGTGAAATCTGAAATACCTTGCTCATGATACGGCTCCGGTACTGACTAAGACACTCATGCCGGGAACGATCTTGATATCTTCATCGGCCGCAAAACTCACCTCAACCTTGAACCAATTACTCTGACCCCAGGCTGGCTGTTTCTGCGCCTGGCGGCCGATATTTTTAATACTGCCGCTAAACGGCTTGGCCGACTGTGAATCCAGTCTGAGTGTCACTCGGCTCCCCACGGCTAACTTGTCGACATCCACCTCATTGACCCAGGCGACTACCTCTAGTTCTTCCATCGCCGGCACTCTGGCTATTTGCCGGCCAATCTGTACGGTATCACCGACGGCAAATTTCTTATTACTCCAGGGATCGCTACCATAGAGCACAGGGCCTTTTATCTTGGCCTTGAGTTCGAGTTGCTCTAAGCCGTTTAATGCTTGCGCTAACTCTAATTGCGCGCGGCGCCGTTCTATGGCTAATTGCGCCTTACTGGCGGCTTGTTTGTCCAATACTTCTTTGAGCGCCTGTTCGACCTTAGATAACTCGCTGCCTGCCTGCATCAAGTTAAATTGATTCTCGGCATAATCTTTAGCCGCGATATAATTCGCTGGCACATCGGCATCGAGCCGACTCTTCTCGAGTTCAGATTCTTGCTGTTTAACATCGAATTTGGCCTGCAGCACACTGGCGGTAAGATCGATACTCAGACTCTGCTCCTGAGCCGTGACCCGCAGCAGACTCGCCTCTAGCTGTTCGATCTGATTGGCAATTTGGCTCTTGTCGAAGATCACCACGGTCTGACCCGGCTCGGCAATTGAGCCCTCGGGCAGCATCCACTGGATTTGATAGCGCCAGGCATCACCGGCCTTAGGCACCATAAAGGATTGAGACTGCACCGAGGAGATCTGTCCGGTCAATAACAAGGTCTGCTCGCCTAGGTTGGCAACGCCTGAGTCTGATACATCACTCGTCGCTGTACTGACATTCGTTTCTCCGGCCACCAGCATATTGACCGGTAAAGAAAATGCAGTCAGCAAGACAAGTTTTGATAGCAATGGAGATCGATGTAAATTAAGCCGCATAGACACCACGCTCCTCTATTTCTACGATATGGCCATCCCGCATGCGGATCACCCGCTGGGCATAGGCTGCCACTTCCTCTTCGTGGGTCACTAAGATGATGGTTTGGCCCGCCTTATGCAGCTCGGTGAATAGATCCATGATCTCCACCGATGTCTTACTGTCCAGTGCACCCGTAGGTTCATCGGCCAATAAAATAGCAGGTTTGTTCACCAGAGCCCGCGCGATGGCGACTCTTTGCCTTTGACCACCGGACAGCTGATTGGGTCTATGATTTTGACGTGAACCTAAGCCCACTCGCATCAAGAGCTCATTGGCATAGCTGGTATCGTTATTAGGCGGGATGGCAAATCGTAGCGGTAACAGCACGTTTTGCAGCGCACTCATTCTAGGCAACAAGTGAAAACTCTGAAACACGAAACCTATGTCCTTATTTCGCACCGCGGATAGCGCATCATCATCCAGGCTGGCAACCTCTTGCTCATTGAGTTGGTAGCTCCCCGAGCTAGGCTTATCCAGACAACCTATGATGTTCATCAAGGTGGATTTACCCGAGCCAGATGGCCCCATGATCGCCACAAATTCATTTTGTTTAATGGTGAAATCGACACCTCTGAGGGCAAAAACTGACGACTCCCCCATCTGATACTCTTTAGTTAATCCATTCACTCTTATCATAATAATCTCTCACTGACACTCATATTCCATCCCTAGAATTTAGTCATCGTGGTTATTTTTATTAGCCTGGGTTCGATTGTTTTGCTTATGCCGCTTGGTATTCCACTAGTGAAAGCTTTGAACTCATCAGGTTCAATGCTTGTTCAGTGCCTTGATACCATGCCCTACAAACGCGTGTACAGGCAATTAATTTTAATTAACTTTGCAAAGTTAATAGATAATAATTAACGAAAATCACTGCAATGACACATAGTCGAATATTCACCCGTGGCGCAGATTAGTGAGGACCTGATTAATCCAATACCCGTTCCACTAGAGTAGGTATTAGGTAAGATAGATCCCCATTAGGCTCAAGGCCGAGATACTTGAGAACAGAGTCCATTGGAAAAGGTGCTTGAAGGGCGCATTTATGTCACTGAAGAAAGCGAAATATATCTGCCATACCGCGAAGAGGGCGAAGTTCAGTGCGACAAAGAGCACCAGGCTAATGCCTTGCATATATGACACCAGATCTAAACCGCAGACGGCTAATACCAGGGTCGATAACACCAGAAATGCCGACACATAATGAAATACACAGTGCATGACCGCTTTAGCCACGGGATCGAAAGACGCCGCTAGCATAGGATTAAGGTACTGCTTCACACCATAGGTAAAGTGACCGATACAGGTCAAACAACCAAGAATTGCGGCCGCGATAAAATAATAGTTCATAGACATCCTCACATTTAATCTGTGTCACTAATGAATGGTACTATTCAGATAGACAGAGAAGAGCACATTTTTATTGCAACAAAAGAGCCCAGTGGCTCTTTTTTATAGCAATAATAACGCTGTGAAGCACTGCCAAGTTACATGGTGGCCATGATCCAATAGTCCAGGCGCTGCTGCGGTTCTGCAAGTAAACTTTTACAGCTGTCCTTATACTTGCTCATCAAGTCTCGTAAACTCTTGTTGTCCGGCAGTGATGCCAAATGCTTCTGCTGAACGCTCGATAACCCATCGGCGACATCTTCTTTAGCCTGATACTCCTCAGCAATCGAGATGGCCTTGACCGATGAACTCTTCAAGCGTTCACCGACAGCCTGCATCTGAGGCGCATTCATAGCAGAGATGGCAGCGGAACTTATCTGGTAATAGGATGCACACTCGATCACTTCATTGCTAAATATCATTTCAGCTTCGCTAGGCGCCGCAGAAACAGTAAGCGGTGCCAAGCATAAAAGAGGGAGAATAAGACTATGTTTTATTTGACTAATACGTCGATTCTTAATCGATATTAAGCGAGTAGTTGAACTCGGCATTGGGGATCCCTTTCTTGTTATACAGCTTCACCTGAGATGAAACGGCTCTAAGGCGTAACTCGTAACCTTGACTATATTCAGACAGGCCTAGTTAATCAAGCGCTGCATAAGTTATTGTTCATGGATTGTAGACCGCTAGCCAGGAGTTAATCAAGCGTCTTGCTTGGCACTTAGGCATACCAGAGTTGCCAGAGTTACCCATCCGCCACTGCCAGAGATAAGGCAGCAGCCAGCTCTAGCGTTAAAGGTTCAAGCACTATATCTTCGTACTATATATTCGTACTATATCTTCGCCCGATTAGCACTGGTTTCGCTGTGCACTAATCGATAAAGCAAGACCTCTGAATTGTCCTCTTCCCAGACCATGGTCGAATCGAATGCCATACCCACTTTCTCTAACACTGAGATGGAAGCTGTGTTCCCCGGGCTCACGACCCCCCAAAGTCGTGAAATAGACAGGTCTCTACTGTGGCTAACTATCGCCTGAGCCGATTCGACCGCATAGCCTTTCCCCCAGAACGCAGGCAGAAACGCATAACCGAGATCGGGAGAGTCGAGCACAGAACGTTTGACTAAGCCGCTGAGACCTATTGGCTCTCCGCTGGATTTTAACTGCACCACATAGAGACCGAAGCCATGTTGTTGGTAACTGGATATCGGTCCATCGATAAGATAGGTCTGGGCCTGACAAAGATCCCTGACACCACGATCGCCGATGTTTTCGATAAAGCCTGGGGTGTTTAACAAGTCTAAGATAAACTCAACATCGGTCAATACAGCGTGCCTAAGAATGAGTCTGGATGTTTCTAAAACAATCAATTTTATCCCTATTTATCTAACAGAATCCGCTAACAAAGATGAGCTCAACCATGATTACCGCCGAACTAAGATCAATATTAGCCGACGCTATCTATGACTTTTCAGCGCTAAAGGTAGCGAGCAAACTCACTGCCACTCTTACCTGGCTTCGAGGGGGCTTTTATCGCTTGAGTCCCCAGATAAAGAAACCCGACGATTTGATCGCCATCAGATAAACCTAAGCTATGGTGTACTCGCTTATCGAACGCCAAGTCACCCGTTCGCCAAATACCACCCAGCCCGAGTGCAAAAGCCGCCTGCTGCATCGCCATTGTCGAACATCCTGCCGCGATCAACTGCTCAAGCTCAGGGACTTTCCCATGAGGCTGAGGCTTAGCGACCACCACGATCACCATGGGTGCCCTCAATGGCATAGACTGGGCCTTCGCCTGTTTCGTCTCATCGGCACCATTTTCAATGGCCGCTTGTAAGAAAATATTTCCCAGACGATTAAGGCCTTCGCCTTGAGCGATAATAAACTCCCAAGGTGATAATCCCCCATGATCGGGGACACGCACACCGGCGTCTAAGATGACTTTTAGTTGAACTTCATCGGGAGCGGGGGCTATAAGGCGTGGGCAAGATTGGCGAGTCAGCAATAATTCAGTCGCGTCCAAGAGTATTTCCTTCGGTGATGGGCTTGAATAATTCAAGTGTTCTAACTTTGATTTACAGGCAAGAATAACAAAGACGCAAATAAAAATCCCACCAATGTGGTGGGATTGACACAATCTTCAAGCTGAAAAGGTCACTTTATGCGATGTATTCAGGCTATAAACTAGTATCAGGATAACGTTTAGAGACTCGCTTACGGATGAAGTGATCCACACTGGTATAACGTCCTCCACCTAACATCACCAAGGCGAGCAACATGATCGAATACGTTATCGCGAACTCGATACCATTATTTAAGATGACAAAACTACCTGAGCTAGTCAGCCATTCATAATTGCCATGTTGCTGTAATATCGCTTTAGCGGCATTGAGCTTCTCACCCGCAGCCAGTACTTGATCATTTGCCAACCAGGAACCACCATCGGCTATGGCTAACCAGCCATTATTCCAATGCACGGAGAAAGCCGCGACTAACATGGTAGCGAGTAAAGGTATGGAGATTAATCGCGTCCCGAGACCAATAATCAGCAAGAAACCACCGACAAACTCGGTCCCCGCCGCCATAGTCACCATCACTTCAGGCATAGGCAGGCCTAGCCCCCAATCAGGGTTGCCAAACCAGGCCACAGTATCACTGAAATGAGATAACTTATTATATCCCGCTTGCATCAACACAGGTGCCAAGTACAAACGTAACGCTAAGGGAGCGATACCCGATACCTGCTCCACCACATTTAAAAACTTCTGATACGCGTTAACCATTAACATGTTTACTCCTGACAAATGCTATTGTCAGAATAGACCATATTGACAGGGAATATCTTTCATCTTTATATCGAACTCAGAGTAAACAAGGTGAATGCTGCGGCAGTGCCTGCTGGCTTAGGGCGAAATTAACGCATAAAATTGACTGAAACAATCCAGGTATTTCGCCCTATTCTCATTGCTTGAATCTACTGCTAAATCAACAGTTTCTTCTACATCAACCTCGGTTCCCGCGTCTGCAGACATCAGCAGGGACCAGCAGGCGGAAAACACCCAATAGATATTGATTGCCGCGGGCAATGCTGCTTTGGCGTCAAGGGTTAAATTCGGATGATTATCCAGATAGGCATCGATTAAAAAATGCCGTTGCGTCGTCGACAGCGCGTGACTCGATAACACGCCAGCCAGATCGAATAACGGATGTGAACTGCAGGCATATTCGAAATCTATGCACTGAAGTCGGCCATTTTGAAACAATAAGTTATGCGGGTTGAGATCTCTATGGCTGTATTGTTCCCCCAATGCGCAGGCATCGAGTTCATCTAACCATAGACTGATGTCGTCTCTAAGAGACAGGAGCTTAAGATGCTTCTCTCGCCACTCTCTGTGCTGACGGCCCCCACCTCCCAGCGCTTGCTCATTGCAAATTTTGCTCCATATATCATACATAGAAGCCTGATAAATGGACCACTGCCTGGATACGCTGAGACTGTTTTCTGGGCATTCGAGTCCGGCTAACTCGGTCAAGAGTCGCAACAGTGCTGACTCTGCGCCGGGCCAAGGTATCGATTCATCGATAAGGGGGTGCGCCGATTTGGCGGTGATCAACTTACCCCAACTTTGCCCCTCCTCTTGCTCGATATATTCACTGAGGTAATATTTTCTGTCGTCACTGACAAAATACAAATCTGGTGCCAGCCCCCGCTCCGCCGCAATTTTCCAGTTTTTTACCTCGGCATCGCGATCACAAATTTGACTACTCGCCAATGAGTTCACTCGCAATACCCAACTGGCATGTCTATCTCGAATCAAGTAATTTTGATTACTCAGGCCCTCAGCCAACACAGACACTGAAACAGAAGAGGACAGCACTAAGCCTGCCCCTTGCAGACCAGTCTTCACCTCCTGGGGCAAACTCGTCAATCCTTGGAATTGCTTCATCACATCCAATATCTCATGCTGTATCTCATGTTATATATGTCATGCTCTCGCTCTATTGAGCCAATGCCATTTTTTGATCACGCATCGCCGTGCGCCATAAGAAATAGCCACCTATGGCCATACCGACATACAAGATAAATAACAGTGATGTTAGCATGAGCCCTTTTTGCAGATAAAGATAGATGGAGACGAAATCGATCACCACCCAATAGAGCCAGTTTTCTAGCACCTTTTTGGCGACTAAATAGGTCGTCATAACCGCGAAACACGTGGTCGCGGCGTCGAGGTAGGCATAGGAAGCTTGGGTATAGGTCGCCATTAAATAGCCCACGACCACTGAGATGCTAGCGGTGGTGAGTATAAGCAGAATATGACGTCTCAGACTCCAGGAAATGACTTCGATGCCAGAATCATCCCCTTTGCCCTTTGACCACTGACGAAAACCATAGACCGCCATCGCCATGTAGTACACATTGAGCACAGACTCCATCAATAGCGACACTTTCCAGAAGAGCGCCGTATAGATAGCCGTGCTGGCGAACGCGGCAAACCAACAGAAAATATTGCCCTTCATGGCCAGTATCAGGTAGGCTGCGGCTAGCACTACTGCAACGGCCTCCCAGGCAGTTAATGCCGTTGCTTGTATTAATGCACCGTTTATGGTGCTCATGAGCGCGGACCAAAAATCTATCATCATTTTTTCCGATATAAGACTTTGCTAACGTAAAACAGATGCTCGCCATACTCTTACAAGTCAGGCGAGCATAGGCTAAACAGGTAAACTTAATCCGATAACTTTATTGAGTGTGTGACAAATCCAGCTCACCACCAATAAACTTACACACGAACACAGCCTTGCCCCACTTTTCATGGGCAGCCTGCATCTCAGTCGCCAGCATGGCCATCACGTCGCCATACTCGCCACACACCTGAGTAGCCATGGCATTGGTCTTACGTTCAATATTCTCATAGCTATCCAGACGGTCGATGAACCAGAGGATAGGATCCAGGTAGTTATCTTGCAGCGGGTAACAACTTATTTCGGCGGTTAATTTCATTTTCTGACCTCAGGTGACCCGCTTTTTTAGGCGGAGTCACAGCATTAAATTTCTGTTTTGTTACACTCGTTTTAATCTTTCAGCCCCAAGCGGCAGCGATGTTATCGTGCTGGGATACATTAGTGAAACTTGACGCTGACAGTCAATCCTAACTGGCGTGGATCACCATAGCGGATATATTGCTTATCTGCCCAGCCTTGATCTGGCTCATTACCAAAATAAAAGCCCCGTGTGCCGTATTGCTCATCAAACAGGTTCTTGCCCCATAGATAAGCCGACCAGACCTCGGTTTCATAGCCGACACGGGCATTGAATATAATATAGGCTTCGGACGTAGATTCGTTACTGTCTGAGTAGTAAAACTCACTCTTGCCACTGGTGGTCACGTTCGCGAACCAACCAGAATCGCTGCGATAGGTCGCTCCTGCACTGTAGGTGAAGTTAGGTGAATGGGCTAGCTCACGACCGGTTAGATCCACCGTCCCACCGTATTTATCCTGATAAGAATAATCGCCATAGGCCGTCTCTAACCAACCAAGACTGGCATATAGCTTGAGGTTATCTGTCGCATACCAGTTGGCATCTAGCTCGGCACCATAGTTGTGTGAGCTACCTGCATTCTCGGTATATAAGATAAATTTATGCGGATCGTCGAAGCTCTGCTGAGATGCTGAAACTTGCTGATCGCGTCTGTCCATAAAAAATAGCGATAAATTGGTGCTCACAGCGCCATCGAGCCAGCGTGATTTAAGCCCTATCTCATAGTTATATAAGGTTTCGGTATCATACTCTTTCTTGTCTGCCAGTTCCGCTGGCAATGACATGTTAAACCCTCCCGCCTTATAACCACGAGCGATACGCGCATAGGTTTCATGATTGCTGTTTAACGCCTTGCTCAGAGCAATATGTCCGCCCCACATGGTTTCACCTGGACTAAATTCATCGCCAGCACTGTCGCTGTAATCACTGTCTCGACGTTCGACTCTCAGGCCGAAGGACAAAGCATAACCCGCACCGAGATCTGAATCTAATTGGCCAAACACGGCAGTATTATTCGCTTCATATTCGGCAGCAAGCGTGTCTATCCAACCGTTATATTCTTCAATTGTGTCGTTGTCTTCAGTTAAGCGCATACCATAAACGCCCAGTAACCAATCGGTGCTCCCGCCGAAGATACGTCCAGCTTGAGTTGAGCTGAGTCTAAACTCTTGGCTAATGGTTTTTCGCTCGCCCTGTTTGTCCCAGGTATAATCGTATTGACAAGGCTCACCGTCACAATCGAGTCCCCCCCAGTAATCAGAATTAGCCCAGTCGCCATCATAGTTATGCTGCGTTCGAGACTTGGCATATGACGTCAAGGACACGAGCTCGAACTGCTCGGCAGCCGAATAAGTAAACTTAAGCGAGCTACCTGTGGTGCGTTGCTTATCGACGCCCGGCGCATCGGTGAAGGTATTTTTGCCATTGTTATCTAAGGTCCATACATCATAGCCATTATCAAAATCGGCTTGAAGCAAGGTAAAGTCAATCTGCAGATCGTCGCTGGCATACCAGCGTAATTTCGCCCGACCGGAAAACTCCTTCCTGGCATTGGTATCGTCTCGATCTAGATAGAGGTTGTTTTGATAGCCATTCTGCTGATGTTGCTGCATCGAGACTCGGTAGAGTAATTTGCCCGAATCCGTCAGCGGCCCTGAGCTAAAGCCGCTAAACGTCGTCAGGTTATCATCCCCCATTGACACTTCAGCCCCATGCTCAAACACATCGGTTGGGTCATTGCTCTTAAGGTATATCAAGCCGGCTAACGCATTGGCGCCGTATCGCGTACCTTGTGGACCACGCAGCACTTCTACTTGCTGCAGATCATACATGCTGGCAATCATGCCCAGGCCAGACATGTCGATATCATCGATAATGTAACCAACAGATGAATTTGGCGCACCTTGGTATTCCTCCTGCTCGCCGACACCACGAATTTGGAAATATTTAGGACGAGAACTGCCGCCGGACCAGTTAAAGTTTGCGATGGAGTTAAGCACATCTTCGAAGTGCTGCGCGCCTTCGTCTTCTATCTGCTGCTGATCGATAATCGTAATGCTCGACGGCATCTTATCGAGCGACGAGCCGCGAAAATCAGCAGTCACCACGATCACTTCCATCTCATCGGAAGGTGTGTCTGTTGGTTCAACAGCGAACGCGTTTGGGCTGATTAGTGCGGTCGATACCGCAAGCGATAGCACAGAGAATCTCTGCAAGACGGGTGAATCAAAACATAAAGATTTAAGTATAAACATAGGACCCCAAATTATAATTTTTGAGATCCGGCAACTGGAAAAGCGAGAAAGGATGTTGTGGTCGACTACAGATGTCCTTAACAGACACCTCGAAAGCATCAAACCTATTGGCCCATTCCTACGCCGGTATTAGCCGGATCAGGTTCAAAGGGTTTGTCATCTGACATCTCAGAAACTGGTATATAAAAACAGTCTCACCCCTTGGCAGGCGCAATTATACATGAATCACACAAGGTATTGACAAAGATATGCCATGGGGTGGTGAATTTACATACACATGAGACACAAAAAACGTCGGCCAAGCCGACGTTTGCCTATTTTATCGCGGTACGCGTTCAATCAACAAAAGATTAATTAGAGAAGGCTTTTCTCACATATAGCTCATAGCGAACGGCGTTGGCATTGGGCGCTATCGCCATGACTTGCATACGCTGCATGCCGTGTAACTTTAATGACTTCCATGGGCTGGCCTCATCTTCTAGGGTAAAACCATTTATGTCATACCAGGTAAACTTGTATTGCAGTCGTAAGTCAGTGGCGACCTTACTCATGATCACCCCAGAGCCTTGCAGTAAATCCCCCTGATGACGGGCCTTTAATTGCTCGACTGCAACTTCACGAGCGAAACTGCTGTTATCGACTCTGACTTCACCGCTAGAACTGGCCATCACGCCCGCAGTGTGCTGAGCGCAGGCCGTGAAAATCAGGGCCGATGCTAACACCAAAACGATTTTTTTCATTACATTCGCTCCAAATTGATTTAGCCAATAAATAGGGCTAATCATCACCTACTTTTATAGCTGATGATTTATAAAATGAGATTAATCGACCAAAAGATCGACAAAGCGAGTCGCGATTTGCGTCAATGGGAAAAAATCTGAATTGACCTGCATACCTGTTCGCTCTCTATTAGCTGTCAATGCTCAACATTGGACCTAAGGAGCAACCACCCAGTAAGTGCATATGTATGTGAAACACCTCTTGCCCACCGTGCTTATTACAATTCATTATGATGCGATAGCCATCTTCGGCAATCCCAGCCTCTGCAGCCAATTTTGCGGCGACTGTGACCATACGACCAAGCGCCTTCTCATCCGATGCTTTTACATCGTTTGTCGTCGGGATCAAATGATTGGGGATGATCAATATATGGGTCGGCGCTCTGGCATTTATGTCTCTGAATGCCGTGACTAGATCGTCTTGATATAGGATATCGGCGGGGATTTCACGTCGAATTATTTTGCTAAAAATGGTTTCTTCAGCCATCTGACCGTCCTCTTTTCTTTAGGTTGCCACAGTATACCCATAAATTTATAACTTGTGAGGATATGGGAGTAAAAACAACCGACGACAAAATCACCAAAAACACAAACTCACAACGAGTGACACATATGTGTACACCAGGGAATTGACACCTTACATGCTGAAAGGTTGCAAGCAAAATAATCTGTAAAACATGAGCCAG
The DNA here is from genome assembly GCF_013214165.1 of Shewanella sp. Lineage (GTDB taxonomy): Bacteria > Pseudomonadota > Gammaproteobacteria > Enterobacterales > Shewanellaceae > Shewanella. The sequence goes on from NZ_JABSSM010000025.1 coordinate 58,621, forward strand.
ATATCGATCACCAGGCATCTATTGTAGCTTTTAACCGCTCTATTTAGGCTTTATATCGATTGGTATTGATACCATTTGATATAGCTGATGAGATTTCAGCTTGATACGCTAAAAAACATAGATATAAAAATATGAGAATGACTCACTCCAGTCTTTTCCAACAAGACTTTAGTCCCATCAGCATTGATACCCGTCCATGTTTTCCCCACACAAATGGCCTGGATAATACAATGGTAAGAGCTTAATTTACTTTCTGTTACAGCCACTTGCCCATAACCAGCCGCCTCTAAATACGCTATTGCCTCATCATAGGCTAAAGTTAAGTCACTAGAAAATGCCTTAAAAGATTTAGTTTTTAATTTGACGCCAGTTATCCCTTCATCGCTATTCCCAATCAAGATATATTGTGTTGATTGAGTGTATGGATCAGGCACGTAATCTGTAATAACATATTGATAATTACTGGCATTTATGACCAATCCGAAATCAGTAAGGCTCTGTCCCCAGCTAATTCCAAATGGTCCGGACGCATATAGACTCATAGGCAATATAGATAATAAAAATAACAAATGTTTCATCAATTTAATGTATGTCGATTAATTTTTTGTCAGGATACATTACAAAAAAATTAAATCAACATAATATGCCTACAAAGTAATAACCCCCCATAGGCTCATTTGAGCTATAACCAAGTTGGAATTCGAGCGCTTGCTTAAATTTAACTTCTGCGTTACATCAATCGTCCGCCGAAATGAAATAGGCCGTATTGAGCAAAAGTTACCAGCAAACGACACGCATCACAGATGGATCTCGTGCAGATGAGTCTGTGCCCACGCTATCGCTTGCCCACGACTGGAAACACCTATTTTTCTGAACGCTCGATAGAGATGAGTTTTAATGGTGCTCTCGCTCACAAACAACTGCATAGCGATATTGACATTAGTGCTACCGCTAAGCAGCGCCTGAAGGACTTCTCTTTCTCGAATGGTCAGATTATCACTTCCGTCCTGATTCGATTGGTCATCGCCACTGTTATGGATTAACTGAGCCGGGATAACAGACTTACCGCGCAAAATATTGGCTAAGCCTTGTCCAACGTCTTCTAATGAAGCATCACAATAGAAAATACCGGCAGTCACTGTTGGATGGATCAGAAAACGAGCATCGATCTGTCTGGGATAGTGGAGGAATACGACTCTCGAGGCGTGTTCTTTCTCGACGTGTCGCTGAATTTGATACGCTTTTTGTACGTCAACCGTGGCTAAGTCAATAACGATAAGTGAAACACCTCCCTTCTTGATTTCCGGCTCCACTTTCTCTGGCGTCACCTTGACTAACTTAACCAAAAACTCTTGGGGCCAACGTGTATCCAGAAGATCGGCAATTAATTGAGAGCGTGAAACAACAATCCAATTTATGACTTTAAACATACAGCTGACTCCATGTCGTATTATTTACTGTGCCGGACGCCTTAGATTTAACAATTAGATTACACTAGTACGATAGATGTATCTATAAATATTATTTATTATTATTTAATATTATTTATTATTATTTAATATTATTTAATATTATTTAATATTATTTATGTATCAGCTTCAACATAGATATCAGTCATCTGGTTATTCTCATATTGGATGACATCGACATCATTACCCGCATAAAACCTGTTAGAGGCTAAGAAGATTCAATAAGGTTTTTCCCATTTTATCCATGTTTATAGGCAACATCTTGCATCCTGCTTCAACTAGTCAGACTATTGTTGTTATTATTTCGTTAACAGCAGGCAATATAATCATCCAAAAGTATGAAGCTAGATGCCGCAAACACCCTGTTCTGACTAGCAATATAATACCTTTGCACTACCTATAAGTAGGTACTGGCTAGCCAGTGAACATCTCATGAAAAATAGCCTGCCTCACTTACAAAAATCATTGATGATTAATACCAATTAGTAACTTAGCAGCAAGAGTAATGTACTCAAACCAAACAATACCGAGACACCTTGCCAGAACCTCACGGGATCCCTGTCTAACAATGAGCGTCCCATTTCCGGTTTGTCCCAATTCGCCAGTGGTTGATTGAGTTCATATAACAGCTCACTGGTATCGTTCTGACGGCGGCTAGGGTCGAAACTTAAGGCTTGCTTCAGTGGTGGGTCCATCCATAAGGGAATGAGTGGATTGAGTTCATAGCTAGGGACGTAAACCAGCTTGAGATAATCTTGGTTGGTGCGACATTGTGCCAACTTTCCTTTGAAGGGCAGCTGGCCGGTAAGCATCTCGAAGGTGATCACCGCCATGGAAAACAGATCGGCTTTGTTGGTTACCCTATATCCCAATACACTCTCGGGGGCGGAATAGTCAGCTGTACCTAAGATACAGTCCCGTTGAAGAGGCGTGGCAATCTCGGCTATTCCCTTGATATGACAAGAGCCAAAATCGATAAGCTTAATCTGGCCTTCATAGGTCAGTAAGATATTATCGGGTTTAAGATCTTGGTGTATGGTTTCCTTACGATGAAACGCCCTCACCCCTGACTCTATCTGTTTTAGCAGCACCAAGACCTCTTGCACCGACGCCTTAGGATTACGTGTGATCCAGGTACTCAAGGACATGCCGTTCAGATGCTCAGTGACATAGTAAAGCGCACTTTTTATTCGTTCCCTGTCTAATAACTTCACCACGTGCGGGCTATTTATCCTGTGGCCTATCCAACTCTCCAGCATAAAACGTTCGATATAGGCCGCGTCATCGAGATAATTAACCGATGGCGTCTTGATGCAACGCTTATTGCCATCGGTATCGGATGCAAGATACACCTGGCTGCGTTGACTCTGATGTAAGACCTCTTCTATCAGATAACCGTCTAGCTTCATCCCCTCAGACAGTGGCGGCGGAAAAGGTAACTTAGACAGCTTCTGATAGAGATCCTCGATAGTTAACCTAGGTAATGTGTCTATGGATAACAGCTGACAGCTGACATTATCCAGACTGCCCGCATCGATTGCCTGAGCACACAATTGCCTGCAAAACTCATCGTGAACGATGGCGGAGTCTGTCTCTTGTTTAAGGCTTAGTTTACGTCCTGCTTTAGACTCAGGTTCAGACTCTGGTTTATAACGTGAAGTAGGCATAAACTCAGACAATTTAACAGCCAAATCTCGATCACAAATAATGTCATGAATGCCGTCTGTGGTCAGCAGATAGAGATCACCCTGCACTAACTCCAGCTTGCGGTAATCCACGTCCAGTTTCACATCTAACCCTAATGCCCTCGCCAGATAGCGCTTGTCTTTGCCAAGCACAGTCACATGATCCCGGCTCAGACGCTCAAGCTTGCCCGCTCTGAACCGATAGGCTCTGGAGTCACCGACATGGAGCAAATAAGCACTGCATGATTTAAAAATAAGGGCGGTAAAGGTGCATACATAGCCCCGCTGCGCCTCTCGATAGTCCTGACCCAAGCCGTACAGCCAACGATTCAGTGCGGTAAGTACCTGAGAGCTGGATTTCTCGACGCTCCAGGTATCCGGCGTCGAATAGTAATCTGAGATAAAATTACTGATGCTGATGCCGCTGGCTTTCTCTGCCGCTTCTGCGGCGCTCACCCCATCACAGATTACCGACACGGCGCCCTTAGTGGTCAACATCAAGCCATCGGGGATACGTATGCCGATGGCATCTTCATTAGTGGATTTGGCCCCTCGGGCGGAGCACTGACCCGCCCCGATCTCAAGCTCGCCATCCAAAGGCAGCTCTCCATTGAGAGACGGGTCTGCAACTAAAGTCGGCTCCTGATGTAAGACAGGCTCAGGTTTAGATGTTAAATCATCTTCAACCAGACTCTTACTCAATGACACTGCGCCCGATGCTGACATACCTTTCCCCTTCTAATTCTTGATTAATTGACACTGATTAAGGTCACTTCACCATCCTCATTCACTTCGGCGATATGCCCCTTAGGCTCAGTGAGAAACAGCAGACTCACAAGACCCAGCACAGCACTGGCGGCGATAACATAGAAGAAGATTTGCGTAGACACCATAGAGTAGACAGTCAGGAAAAATACAGCTCCAACGTTACCATAGGCGCCGGTCATGCCGGCAATCTGACCGGTCAATCGACGTTTAATCAAGGGAACTGCTGCAAATACCGCCCCTTCACCGCCTTGAACAAAGAAAGAACAAGTCATCACCATAATCACAGCCAAAGGTAATGCCCAATCTGAGGTTATTTGTGCCATACCAAGGTAACCCAATGCCAATCCAGCAGTCAAAATCATTAAGGTCGGCTTACGACCGAACCTGTCACTTATCCAGCCGCCGCCCGGTCTTGAGACCAGATTCATGAAGGCATAAGTGGATGCCAACATCCCCGCCTGAGTCAGTCCAAGCTCGAAGGTTTCAGCAAAATACAGCGGCAACATGGAGACCACTGCGAGCTCTGAACCAAAGGTCGAGAAATACAGCACATTCAATACTGCAACCTGCTTGAAGGGATAGCGTTCAAACTCGGGAACCGGCCCCGCGAAGATATGCTTGTTCACCTGATAGGTTTGATACAAGTCGAGCATTAACACACCAACCAAGATGCCATAGATCCCATAAACCTCCATCTGAGTGAACATGGCGACGCCCGCTGGTGATAACTTCCAGCCCAGTAATGCCAAGGTGGCGTACATGGGCAATTTCATCAGGATAAGCAGGGCTAAATCCCCCTTGCTGGTCACTTCCAGCGCGCCCGCCTTCTTAGGTTTAAAGTAGGTTGAACCCTTGGGGGTATCGGATACATTGAAGTAATAAATAAAGGCGAACACAAAGCTCATCACGCCTGTTAACCCAATGGCATATCTCCAGCCATTATCTCCACCGAAGGCAATGGCTATAGCGGGTAAGGTGAACGCGGCGGCAGCCGAGCCAAAATTGCCCCAACCGCCATAGATCCCTTCGGCCGTGCCGAGCTCTTTCGCCGGAAACCACTCGCTGACCATACGAATACCGATAACGAACCCTGCACCGATAAAGCCGAGTAGGAAGCGCGCCAGCGCTAACTGTTCGAATGTTTCTCCTAGTGCGAACATGAAACAGGGAAAACTACACAATATCAGCAGCGCCGAATAGGTCAGCCTAGGACCAAATTTATCGGTCACCATGCCTATGATAATCCTCGCGGGGATCGTTAACGCCACATTGAGGATGAGCAGTGTCTTAATCTGCTCATTGGTCAATCCTAAGCTCAGGGCAATCACCCCCATCAGAGGCGCGGCGTTAAACCAGACCATGAAACTGACGAAGAAGGCCATCCAGCTGAGGTGCATTATTTTCATTTTTCCCGAGAAGGAGAAAAGATTAAATTTGTCAGAACTCATCATTACCGCCTTATACTAACTGAATAATTACCAGAACTGTCATCGGCGCTTTTCACCAGCACCTTGCCGGCTTCGCACTTGATCTGGTACACCTCGACACGTAACGACTCATCTTCGATACAAGAGCCATCATGCAAGCTGTAATGTTGCTTATGCAGAGGCGATGCGACATAAATATCCCCTTGCAGATCACAGATAAGCCCGCGGGATAACAGACTCACGCCGGTGGCGGGATCGGTATTATCCAGAGCAAATAATCCTCGCTCGCCTAAGTTAAAAATGGCGATGGCCCTGTCCTCAAACCAAGCCGCAACCCCACCAAAGTCAGGCAATGCTTTTTCTTCACAAATATTGACCCAATTCATACTTGTCACTCCTTTAAGCCAATGGCCTTACTTAGATAATTCAACTAGCTCGACGTTTTTGCATGTGTCACTGGGCAAATTAGTCACGGCAATCGTGCCTACTGAGCCCGCAGGGAAACGCTGTCCACGGCTATAGCGATATTGCTCCACATTCACTTGGGGCATTTTTTCTGGATTAACAAATTCACTGAATCGAGATAGGAACTCAGGATTTTCAAGGCTGGTTCGCCACTCACACTGATAGGTCGAGATGACTTTTTTCATCTGAGCTTCCAACTCTGCCGCCACCCCAAGACAATCATCTATGATCACAGATTTAAGGTAATCCAGACCTCCCTCTAAGGACTCGAGCCACACGGAAGTGCGCTGTAAACGGGCGGCTGTCTTGGCGTAGAAGATCAAGATACGGTCGATATAGGTCACTAAATCTGCTGTAGATAAGTCGGTTGCAAACAGATCTCCATGACGAGGTCGCATGCCTCCGTTCCCCCCCACGAACAGGTTCCAGCCCTTGTCACTGGCAATGACACCGATATCTTTACTCTGAGCCTCGGCACATTCTCGGGTACAACCCGATACCGCAAACTTGATCTTATGTGGGGCACGTAGTCCCTTGTAGCGATGTTCCAGATCTATGGCTAAACTGATTGAATCTTGGACGCCATAGCGGCACCAGGTGCTGCCGACACAAGACTTAACCGTCCTTAAAGACTTGCCGTAGGCATGGCCTGTCTCGAATCCCTGTTCAATTAATTCTTGCCAGATCATCGGCAAGTCAGACAGCTGAGCCCCAAAGAGATCGATGCGTTGACCACCGGTGATCTTGGTGTAGAGATCGTGACGCTTAGCAATCTCGCCCAGGGCGATTAACTTGTCTGGAGTAATTTCGCCGCCGGCGATACGAGGCACCACAGAGTAAGAACCATCTTTCTGAAGATTGCCCAGATAGGCATCATTGGTGTCTTGCAGGTTGGCATGTTGAACCTTGAGTACATATTCGTTATCTAAGGTGGCAAATATTGAGGCGGCAACAGGTTTACAGATATCACAACCTAGGCCCACAGCGGCAGCTTCCCCCTTGCCATGAGTCTTAATTAGGCTGGTGAAATCGCCTATCTCCTCAAGCTGACACAGATGAAACAGCTCCTGTCTGTCGTATTCAAAATGACAACAGATCCCCTTCTCAGTCTCTAAACCTTGCTCTTCCATGGTCTGAGTGATCACGCTCTGAACCAGGGCGCTACAACCGCCACAACCTGACGCCGCTTTAGTGCAGGCTTTCACTTCAGTCAGACTCTGGGAGCCGGCCTGAACGCTCGCAACTATGTCGGCCTTAGTCACCTGGTGACAGGAGCAGATGATCGCGTCATCTTTCATCACGACGCTGGCGCCCTCTTCGCGCTGCAGCATGTCAACTGCGGGGCCAACAAGCTCATCACCAGACAAGTATTGATTCAACAGCAGATTGTAATCGCTGGCATCACCTACAAGGACAGCGCCTTTGAGATAACGGCCAGATTCATCTAACCAGAGCTTCTTATAGGTACCGGCTTGATTATCGGTAAGCTCGACAAATTGTGCCTTATCAAACCCACGACTCTCACCGATTGACGCCACGTCCACCCCAAGCAACTTAAGCTTAGTGCTCATATCCGCGCCTTCGAACTTCACTAAGCTCGAAGATGTGCCAGCCTTGTTAGCAGCGACGTTAAGATGGGATACCGCCGCCCGCGCCATCTGATAACCCGGCGCGACCAGACCAAATATTCTCTGCTGCCACAGGGCGCACTCACCGATGGCGTACACATCGTCGGCCGATGTTAAACAGCAATCATTGATGACAATGCCGCCACGCTCACCCACTTCTATGCCGCTTTGTCTGGCTAGACTGTCCTGGGGACGAATACCGGCGGAGAAGACAATCATGTCTGTTTCAAGATAAGTATCGTCATTGAAATTCATCCGGTGCAGCGCCGACTCACCGGCGACTATCGCCGTGGTTGCCTTGCTGGTATGCACAGACACCCCTAACTGCTCAATCTTGGCGCGCAGCAGATCACCCGCCTTATCGTTGAGCTGTACCGGCATCAGCTGAGATGCAAACTCAACCACATGGGTATCTAAGTCTAAGGTCAGTAAGGCATTGGCGGCCTCTAATCCCAGTAAGCCACCACCGATCACCACTGCGGATGTGGATTTCTCGGCGGCTTGCTGTATCTGCTCAAGATCATCTATGGTGCGATACACCATACACTGGGGCCTGTCTCTGCCCACGATGGGGGGGACGAAGGGATAAGATCCCGTGGCCAACATGAGTTTGTCATAAAACCAAACATCACCATCTTGGGTATGCAGGCACTTATTCTCGGTATCGAGCAAGGTCACCTCTTTGCCAAGGTGTAACCTCACTCCCTGCTTGGCATAGGTATCGACATCTGCCAGCATTAAGCTATCGGCACTGCCGGTGTCGAAATATTTAGACAAGTGCACCCTGTCATAGGCTGCGACTCGCTCACTACCAAATACCTCTACTTGAAAGTGTTCATTGAGCCCTTGACTACAAAGCTGCTCTATAAAATGATGGCCAACCATGCCGTTACCCACGACGAGTAACCTAGGTTTAGGCTCCAAATCTGTTTCTGCACACTCCATAACACACTCCCCATCTCATTTTTGAATCTGCGGGTCTAACAAAAAGGCGCCATGCTCTCAAATGAGAACATGGCGCCATTGCCGATTAGATCCGAATTTTTTACTTATTGTCTTATAGCTTATTTACTTATTTACTTATTGCAGTGATTATGCCAATAAAGCATCAAGAATAAGCTATTGATTATAATGTGATTGACAAGATCATTGGCAAGAAGGGCAATGTGTGAACGCACAATCAAGGCGCTTCTGCACCATTTTGGGCGGAGATGAAATACTTAAGTTTGACTGGATAGGTTTGAAATAGTGAGGCTTTGAAATGATGAGAATTGAAGAGTGACGATAGATAAATGAAAGCTTAGCTTAGCGGCAATTGTTGAACCAGCTGCTCAACAGAGATGCCGCTGTCCATCGCCTGTTTTTGTAAGAGTTTATGGGCTTGAGATTCACTCAATCCGTTTTGCTGCAGTCTCGCCTTCACCTTGGCCAGCAACTTTTGCGCCGCTAATGCTGATTCTAATTGAATGATCTTCTCTTGCTGCTCGTTGGCCAGGCTGAACCTCATCTTTGCCAGTTCTATGACTTGCTCTAGTCTAGCGGGATCAAACTCACCGGGTACAAATGTCACCCTGCCACATTCGAGTAATCTCGTCAGGTCCTCTTTGTGCCAGCACTGAGCATTCACCACCAGCGGGATGGGAGAGAATTGCATCAGGCGTAACAAGAGTTGAAGATCGACGCCAATCATCTCTGAGCAAACATAAACGAGAAGATCTTGTTCATTGCAAAGGGGGACTCGCTCTATATCCTGTAACTTAGTTAAGCTAGTAACTTGCCAGTGAGTATCATGGATATGCAGCTCATCAGGTTGATCTGTAAAACAGGTAAAAATAGTCATCTCATTCTCCAGGCTTGCTCGGCTAACGATTGAGCGTGTGAAACGGATTGACACTTATCTTGCAGTAGATAAACTGCCGACAGTGTACTGATAATGCTCGCCTCGGCAATGTGTTCGAGCTTAGCCGATATTAATACTGATGATGAAAACTCTGAATGACTCTCACGGCGAGTGTCACTCGCCTCGCCACGGTGCCAAATATGACGCAATACCAGGCAAGCTTGCTGCGGTGAAAGAGCAAGCTCTGATGACAAGGTGTTGATGCCAACAAAACCTTCGAGCTGGGTGGGAAGATGAATAACTTGGCTGTCATCCCGTGATGCGATAGTCAGCTCGGTGGAGATCCTGGGATTAATTTCAGTCTCTCCCTGAACCCCTTTAAAAATGCCGACTCTAGCTTCGAGT
>NZ_JABSSM010000026.1 GCF_013214165.1 Shewanella sp.
CATCAAACAAGGTTATCTCATTCAACATATTCTAATCTAACGCTTAAACTATAAAAATCAGCGACAAACTTCAACCTATAATTACAAAGTATTAGTCAATAGTGGATCTAGCTAAGGTAATGTAGGACCGACAGACACACTTTTAGTGATGTTCTAAGTAGATATAGACCTAAGGTTATTGTGTATTTGGATAGTAAGTTTATCTAGAAGTGATACCAGCACCATCAAAGGAATCATCCTTACTGCTTGATCTTATCGAATCTGTATTAGTCTATTAGCTAATGGGGTGGAACTCATAAGATAAACTAAAATTTAGCTCGGAGGAGGACTTACTAGCTAACGATTAAAAAAACCTAACAATATCTAGTAATTGATAGGTTTTAATTATTACTCATACCAGTCGATATTACAAAATAAAGCAGACTTTTGCCCCGCCAGGGCGATACTCACAATAGCAGTCTATTGGATTCTCAGCACAATAGCGTTGCTCGTCCTGCATTGGTGTCGCATTCACGGCAGCCATTAAGCCAAACCCAAATCCAGCAGCTGTAATCATAACAATTATTCTAGTTTTCATAATCTTCCCTAATTATGCCCTAACAACAAATACACAAGGCCAAATAAAAATTCGTTAAACGAAAAATGCGTAATCCGTATACTATGCACTCAAGTAAATTCTATCTATAACCTAAAAGTCTATTTTGTTAATGCACACAAATTGACCCTCTCGCACATCATGAAGAGTGGAAGCAAGTCACTAATTAATATGAGCGGAGTATTGGTAATTATCCTGCTTTAACTATAAAAAAGCCGCTGAGTATTTAACTCAGCGGCTTTCATTAAAGATTCACTTTTTTGAAAAGTTTAGCCTTGAGCTTGAGGACGCATGGCTGGGAACAGGATCACGTCTCGGATCGTATGGGTATTGGTAAATAGCATCACCAGGCGATCTATGCCGATACCTTGACCGGCAGTTGGTGGCAAGCCGTGCTCGAGAGCCCGGATGTAATCCGCATCATAGAACATGGCTTCGTCATCACCGGCGTCTTTCGCGGCAACCTGGGCCTTGAAACGCTGATCTTGATCTTCGGCATCGTTAAGCTCAGAGAAGCCGTTGGCGACTTCACGGCCGCCGATGAAGAATTCGAAACGGTCGGTGATGAAATGGTTTTCATCATTACGACGTGCCAATGGCGAGATATCCGCAGGATAACCTGTGATAAAAGTAGGCTGCATCAACTGAGGCTCGGCAGTTTCACCGAAGATCTCTTCGAGTAACTGACCACAGGTCCAGAACTTCTCGATTGTCATGCCCAGGCTCTTGGCCAGATCACGCATAAACTCGACGTCTTTAACCTCTTCATAGGTCATAGACTGAATCGTCTCATTGCCTGGATTGTACTTCTTAATCGCATCTAACATGCTCAAACGCGCATATGGGCCGCCAAAATCTACCGTGTGTTCACCATATGGCAGCTTTGGAGAGCCGCAAAGTTCGGTGGCAATAGAGTTAAGCATCTCTTCGGTCAAGTCCATCAGATCTTCATAATCTGCATAGGCCATATAGAATTCCATCATAGTGAATTCTGGGTTATGACGCGGAGATAGACCTTCGTTACGGAAGTTACGGTTGATCTCGAACACGCGCTCGAAGCCACCGACAACCAGACGCTTAAGATAAAGCTCTGGTGCCACACGCAGATACATCTCGATATCCAGTGCGTTGTGATGGGTGATAAACGGACGCGCCGTAGCACCGCCTGGGATGGTGTGCATCATAGGGGTTTCAACTTCCATGAACTCTTTCTTGATCATGAAGTTACGAATGGCTGCAACCACCTTAGAACGCATGATGAAGGCATTACGAGACTCTTCGTTAACGATCAGATCGACATAACGCTGGCGATAGCGAGTCTCTTGATCCGTCAGGCCGTGAAACTTCTCTGGCAGTGGACGCAGCGCCTTAGTCAGCAACTGATACTCTTCCATGTTCACATAGAGATCGCCCTTGCCAGATAAATGCAGCTGACCGGTAACACCGATAATATCACCGATATCTAAGCCCTGGTATTTGGCCTTAAGATCTTTCTGCACGTCTTTACCCGCGTATGCCTGGATGCGACCGCTGACGTCCTGAATAACCAGGAATGGACCTCGTTTAGCCATGACACGACCGGCGATACTGCGTTGGATCGCCATGCCTTCAAGATCTACCTTGGTATATTGACCATATTCAGCCTGGATGTCTGCCGCTTTATGTTTACGATCGAAGTTGTTTGGGTGACCGTTTGCAGGGCAGTTAGCGCGTATGTGCTCAAGCTTGGCACGACGCTCTGCAATTAATTTGTTTTCGTCTTGTACTTGTTCAGTCATCTTCTTCTCTCGTAAATGTTACAGATCACACGTTAAAATAAATTAGTTCAATCGGCTCAGTTCTCCTGAGCCGTCACACATAAGTCGGGTAAAAAATCGTCAGTGTTACAAACCAGATTTAAGACTGGCTTCGATAAACATATCGAGACCGCCATCTAGGACGCTCTGGGTATTTCGGCTCTCAACCCCAGTACGCAGATCTTTAATACGCGCATCATCGAGCACGTATGAGCGGATCTGGCTGCCCCAACCGATATCAGACTTGGCATCTTCCGCCGCCTGTTTCTCTTCATTTTGTTTGAGCATCTCGAGCTCATACAGCTTAGCCTTCAGCTGTTTCATGGCGGCATCACGGTTCTTGTGCTGAGATCTATCATTCTGGCACTGCACCACAGTATTGGTGGGTAGATGAGTAATACGGATCGCAGATTCAGTCTTGTTGATATGCTGACCACCGGCACCGGAAGCGCGATAGGTGTCGATACGCAGATCCGATGGATTGATATCGATCTCGATGGCATCATCTATTTCAGGATAGACAAATACCGAACAGAAAGAGGTATGGCGCTTACCCGATGAATCGAAAGGTGATTTACGTACCAGACGATGCACACCTGTTTCGGTTCTCAAGGAGCCAAATGCATATTCACCGTTAAACTTGATGGTTGCGCCCTTGATGCCGGCAACATCGCCAGCGGTCACTTCGATAAGTTCAGGCTTATAATCATGTGCCTCGCCCCAACGCAGATACATACGTAGCACCATGTTGGCCCAATCTTGAGCCTCGGTGCCGCCGGAGCCGGACTGAATATCCAGATAACTATTGGCAATATCATGGGGGCCCGAGAACATGCGGCGAAACTCAAGGTCTTCGAGGCGTTTCTCTAACCCATCGAGCTCGGAGCTCGCATCGTTAAAGGTTTCTTCGTCATCCTCTTCGATAGCCAGTTCAAGCAGGCCTTCGACATCTTCGAGACCCGTATCCATATCGTCGATGGTCTTAACGATTAATTCTAATGCTGCACGCTCTTTACCTAAGGCTTGGGCGTTATCCGGGTCATTCCAAATATCACTACTCTCTAGCTCTCGGCTAACTTCTTCCAGACGCTCTTTCTTAGCATCGTAGTCAAAGAAACCCCCGAAGGCTAAGGGTACGTTCTGCAAGATCTTTGATTTTAAATTTTACCGGATTTACTTCAAACATATCTCTTCAACTCAAAATAGATTAGGCAGTAACTGCGAACCCGTTACTTTAACTTAATCGGAACAATACCACTAGTAGTTCGGGGAGATGAATGGTGCTTATTTCGAGCTTAATACGCTAGGATTGAAGACAGGGTGTTTCAATAATCAACTAACACTCAGGGAGCGGAACTAGAATTACAGCCAGAATAGAAAACTCAGCTAAACTGATGTCGTATCAAATATTTAATATCTCAGCTTCATACAAAGCAGAAATCTCCTGTCTATACTTTCATCATGACAGATAAAACCTCAATATGTTGCTACCACGAAGATGAAGGTTACTCCTGCTCAGAACCGGCCCAACCTTCAGGATTATGTTACTGGCATGACCCAAAAATCATCAAGGATAAGCCTGAAGACATCGCCAATTTAGAGCAATTTGCCCGTAATGGAGGCATGCTCAGAGGAATATCTCTCAAGCGTGCCAAGCTCCATGGAATCGATCTGGTTCGTCATCATCAGAAGACCGGCTTCGATATGACCAATGCCGAACTCTACCGTGCCGATCTGCAAGAGGCTCACTTGTTCAATCTAAACCTGCACAATGCCAGCCTGATGAAGGCCGATCTGAGGGAGTCCAACGTCCACTGTGCCAATTTAGTCGGCACAAACTTGCTTGGCATCAAGTGGAATGGCGCCAAGATCGAGAACATCTCGATTGGCAAGAGAATAAAACAAGAGAAGCTCGCATTAGAAGCGGCCAAAGTTGGCGAACAGGAGATTGCCATAGATTACTTCGAACAAGCCGAAGAGATCTATCGAGACCTGAGAAAAGCCGCCGAACGCGAAGGTTTATTTGCCATGTCGGGTGAGTATATCCGCAAAGAGCTCACCATGCGCCGTTATCAGATGCCTAAAAATAGCTTCAAACGTTTTGTCTCTAAGGCAATCGATATCTTCTGCGGCTACGGTGAGGCGCCGATGCGCGTTATCGGCTTCTCTATGGGACTGATCTTAGTCTGCGCCATGCTATACCTTTTCACTGGCTTGAGTTACGACAGTCATATACACGTGTTCAATTCGGACAATGACTTCAGCAGCAACCTGTTTCTTTTTTTTAACTGTATCTATTATTCCGTGGTGACCTTTACAACCTTAGGTTACGGCGACTTTACCCCCATAGGCTTTTCAAGAGCCATTGCGGCAGTAGAAGCCTTCACAGGCAGTTTCACCATTGCCCTGTTCGTGGTGGTTTTTGTAAAGAAGATGACGAGGTGAGTGAGAGTTCTAGGAAAAGATAATCAGCAATAATGCCAAACATAAACAGGGAATGACTTGTCCCTCCTAATATTTAGCTAATCCTATGCTAGCAGTTTAACCAATACCCCTGCCGATGCGAAGATCACCACCAAGAATAAGATATTCGGCTTAAACAACTTCAAACAACCAAAGCCCAAGAGCACCAATGCCATGTCCAAAGGCACTTTCACCGCACTGGTAAACACCGGCATATAGAGCGCCGCAACCAGAAAACCAACCACACAGGCATTGATACCGGCTAATGCTCCGACAACCTTAGGACGAGCACTCAGGGCAGCCCAAGTCTTCAATGCCACTAACATCAATAGGAAGCCAGGAAGAAAGATCGCAATCGTGGCCACTAGGGCACCAACTAAAGGCGATTGACTCCACAGCTCGGCTCCTAGGAAAGCAGCCAAAGCGAACATGGGGCCTGGCACAGCTTGGGCTAAGGCATAACCGGTAATGAATCTATCGCTGGTCATGGCATCGCCGACTAAGGTCTCCAATAACGGCAACACCACATGACCACCACCAAATACCAGGCTACCCGCCTGGAAAAACTGACCAAATACTTGACCCAAGTGGGCATCCATCTTTATTAACGCCAAGGAAGCGATAAACAAGATGGCAAAGACGGCTAACCAGACATAGCCCAGCCTGATAGGTTTGGTCTCGGCCTCGGCCTCAGAAAATACATCACTCGCATCAATGGGAGAAAGATATTTAACCCCCACCAGAGCTGCCACCAATAAAATCAACATTTGACTCAGCAGTGAACCATGCAAAATCAATAGCACACTAGAGGTTAACATCAGAATTTTGGCTAGACGTTTGCGACAAAACTGGTTGAACATGATCCACACAGCATCGGCAACCACGACCACGGCGAGTAATTTCAGCCCATATATGGCCCCCAGAAACACGCCATTATCCAGCCATTGAGCACTGGTCACAGCCAGCAGAAAGAGTAAACAAAATGAGGGCAGAGTGAAGCCGACAAAGGCGGCTAAGCCACCGAGTAAACCACCCCTGTGATAGCCGATGGCGAAGCCGACCTGACTCGAACCCGGCCCTGGCATAAATTGGCTCAATGCAACCAGACTCGCGTAATGTTTATCGTCGAGCCATTGCAGATCACCGACAAACGTCTGCCTGAAATAACCAATATGCGCGGCGGGACCACCGAAACTGACCAGTCCCAAAGAGAGAAAACGAACAAAGATATGCCACATAGCGTTATTGACTGGGTAATGAAATAATTATCGTGAATGATATGACACCAAGATTACACCAATATGACACCTCAGTCATCAGGAACTAAATGGCGATAATAATCATTGTCATAGTCATACGATCGGAGTGGTATCTAGATCGGCTACTGCGACTCGTTTGCCTATCCTAGACTCCATCCACTGGACCACCTCTCTAGCAGTCGTTCTGAAAGTCGTTAACTTGCCCCCATAGAGGGTCATCAGCCTGGGATGAGTAATACTGGTTTTAAGTAATATCTCTCTTGGACGATCGAATGAACTGCCATTGAGCTTAGGCAGCACCCTTACCCCGCAAAACGTGTCTATGATTAACGCCTCCAGCTGTTCAATATTGTCCTGGGCTGGGAAGTAATGCTTATATATCCCAAGCAAGTAAGAAATCTCTTCTCGCGTCGACTCAGGTTTGCCATCTAGCTCCTCTAGAATGGTTTCAGTGGTCCCGAGTAAGGTTTTTCCCTTCCAGGGCATCACAAACACCACCCTCTTATCGAAGCAAGATTCCAGATACAAGATCCCATCGGGCGCAGGAATGTCCAATAGGAGATGAGAGCCCTGTACTAGGTCGACAGACTCTTTAGCCATGGGGGGAACTAGACTATCTATCACATCATTGACCCAAGGACCGGCGGCATTGATGACACTGGATGCTCTTTGTACCAGGAGTTTATCCTGATAACGATAGCTCACCTCACAGTAGTCTGGCGTATGGACTATCGCGTCACACTCCGCATACCTGAGCACTTGCGTCCCCAGATCTTGGGCACTTCTCATCACAGCTTGGGTCAGCGCTTTATCGTCGGTCTGCGCGTCCCAATACTTGAACACGGCTTTTAGTCCCTGCAGCTTTAATCCGGCAATTTTCGACCACTCCACAGTAGGCAAACTGGTGAAACGCCCTAAAGGATCGAATTCACTCAGTACAGAATACGCCGTTAATCCGGCACGTATTGCCCATTGGTTGCGCTGACTCGTGTCATAGACAGGGATGTAGAAGGGTACGGCCTTTACTAGGTGAGGCGCCAAACGAAGCAAGGCTCGGCGCTCAGATAGGGAGTTTCTGACTAGAGATATCTGTCCGGTCTCTAGGTAACGAAGACCACCATGAATGAGTTTGCTTGAGTTCGCGGAGGTTTGCCCGCCGATAGCGCCCTTCTCGAGTAATAAGACGCTGTAACCTGCGGCCGCCGCACATTGCGCGATACCGGCCCCATTGATCCCACCTCCTATGATGACCACATCTATTGTATCCATGGTTTTCCCTATTTACTCGAATAAAACCAAGATAGCACAAATGTTTAACGAAAGTTCGACCTCACTTTCATATCAATAACAGTCGCCTCACTTAGCAGATGTGAGTAATTGGTAGGCATGATCACATAGGCGTTTTAATTCATTAAATACTGCCGCTTCTCCCCCAAGTTTACAGCGCATCTGCTCGGGAATTTTTGTAGCCTGTGCCTCTAACTGCTTCCCGGATTGAGTAATATGCAGCACTCTAACTCTCTCATCTTGCTCACTGCGACCACGACTAACCAAACCTTTCACCTCCAAACGCTTAAGTAGAGGAGTCAAGGTGCCCGAATCCAGATGCAGTTTCTCTCCTAAGGTTTTCACGCTAATACCTGGATGCTGCCACAATACCAACATGGATAAATACTGAGGATAGGTAAGGTCCAACTCATTCAATAACGGACGGTATGCTCTCACCATGGCATTGCTGGCACTGTACAGGGAAAAACAAACTTGATTATCGAGTGACAGAGGATTGGTATCTTTTACGTTAGGCATGTTAGCAAAACCACAGTTGTTATATTGTGTGCAATATACTTACATATAGGGTATAAATCGACTTTTTTAATAAAAGAGGCAGAACAGATGATCGGGATTGTAAATTATCCACACTAATTTTCGCCGATAATTATTGCCAAAATAAATCAAAAGTATGACGACATACCAGTAAAGCAGAGGTGGTAACGCTTTCGGCGCCTGTCGATATTATGACACATAAGATCTGAGCTTAAAAAAACCTCAGCTACAAAAAAATCAAGATGCAATGGATTGATTTTTATCCTTAATTGGCATAGATTTGCACCTAAATTATCTACCTAGACCGTAAATTTGTTGTCTCCAAAAGGTCTACTGGGCATTGCTTCGAAGGAGTTCTAAATGAAAGCAATCATATCCATCACCTGTTTGCTATTTGCAGGAAGCGCAATAGCAGAGTGTGAATCTAATATACACCTCACTGAAATCCCCTATGCTAAAAACAGCTCTTACTTCCCCAGTAAGTATGCCAAGCAGTTGGATGAACTAATTGAAACTACATCAAATAAACCGGGCTATTTACTGCTCGAGTTTCAGATATTAAAGCAGCAAGTAAACGATGATGCCCGCAAGTACAATATGTGGCTGGCAAATCGACGTATAAATAGAATAAAAAAATATCTGACCAATTCACATTACTCGGCACCGGTTATCAGCCGTATCTTAACAGCCAGCAACGAAGATATCAGAGATGTCAGTGTCAGTTGGTGTAATGCAGCTCAATCGAGTGCAGCTGTATCCCTAGCAGCAGCTGCTGATAAGCAACTCCCAGTTAAAGATATCAGCTTACCCTCCATTAACACTGAAGATGGTGCTTCAAGTGATACTCATGCAGGCACTTTCTCTGGTTCTCGCTAGAAGTTGAGGTTTACTATCCAGTGACCTTGATGAACTGACTTCTGCAACGAACTTAGTGAATGAAATTAATAAGCTAATTTCAAGACTGGGTCAATGATTAAGCCTTATCACCGTTAAGGCTTATATAATTTAGTTGATACCAATAAGATGTAAATTCCCACTCTATGGTCTCCCCGTGACCATAGGTTTAAACCTTATATCGTTAATCGGCCTCAGTTCCCATTTTCTTATAATTCGAGATTTCTGTTGCAAAATTTGCATGCGATGTATCCCCCACAATCAAGATAAGTAAGATATTTGTTGCGATATCAGTATCCGCGATAACATCTAGCGCATCCCATAGGAGGGTACATGGTTAAAGCATTATTCGTACTTATGATTTTCTGCCTCAGCTCATTCTCAACGTTAGCCAATACTGTGATAACACCACAAGAGAACGGTCAAGATTCGAGCTGGCATTACGTTAATCAAGATGGCGAGCTCAAAATTAAACTCTATTTCTTCTGGTCCAAGACATGTCCTCACTGCGCTGAAGCCCACCCTTTCATAGATTCACTGCCTGAACGTTATCCTTGGATCGATCTTGAAACCCATCTGGTGTCAGATCCTGACACCATGGATATTTGGCAAGGGATCGCTAAGAAGACTCAAGTTGAAGCTCGCTCCGTTCCCTATATAGCGGCTTGTGAACTGGCAACCTTTGGCTATAGCAGTGAAGCTGTCACAGGTAAGTATCTACTCGATAACTTGAAAGCTTGCTATCGCAGCTTAGGTGGCACAGTTATCGATAACGACCCGCTCCAAGCTACAGATGAGCAGGGGCATTCGTCTCTCTTTGGTACATGCAGCGATACCAGCAAAAACCCGGGGAATGAAGCAACTTGCGAATTAGCTTCTACAGGTGAAATGGCTAAACAAAGCCAGGTTCAACCCATAGAGATCCCTTTAATAGGAATCGTAGCACCTGAAAAGCTATCACTCCCCTACTGACCATAGTACTTGCGGGTATCGACGCCTTTAATCCCTGCGCATTCTTTGTTTTACTCTTCCTGCTATCCATCATGGTAAATGCTAAGAGAAAAACACGCATGCTGATAGTTGGCGGTATCTTTGTCTTCTTCTCTGGCTTTATCTACTTCCTGTTTATGATAGCTTGGCTCAATATTTTTACGCTTCTAGGCGCAGGCAGTGATGGTAGTTTGATTATCTTAGGGGCCGGTATTCTAGCGCTCATCGCAGGAGTCATTAATATCAAGGATTACTTCTTCACCAAGGGGGAAGTGACACTGTCCATGTCGGCTAAAAACCGCACAGGCTTGATTAAACGTATGGGAAAATTGACCAATGCCAGCTCCATGGCTGCGATGATTGGCGGTACCGTTATCCTAGCGATTGTCGCTAACGCCTATGAGTTACTTTGTACCGCAGGCTTCCCGATGATCTATACCAGTGTACTTTCTATGCATGATCTATCCGACATAGAGCGCTATATGTATCTCGTTTTCTATAACCTAGTCTATGTTATTCCTTTGGCCATTATTGTCATCGTCTTTAGTGCCACTATGGGGAAACGAAAACTCACAGAGAAAGAAGGTCAGACACTTAAGTTGATGTCAGGAATTATGATGATAGGTATGGGCACTATGCTCGCTATAGATCCCGTTTTGCTGCAGAGTCCCCTTGTAGCTATGATGCTGATTGCAGGCTCTATTCTATTGAGTTTAATCATAACTATGGTGCGCAAGTCTTTAAAATAAACGAATTGGCCGTTATTCAACGGCCAATTCTCGCTCAAATACGCTCCAAACTCAGTCAAAAATAATGCTCAATTTTTTTTTAGGCGGGCCGATAGTTCTTTATTGGTAACTAATCTAAAACAAAGGCGAGGCATATCGATGGCAATTTCTTTGGGTACGGCGAATCTCGAGCCACAGTTAAGTAGCGGCGGCATGATAGTGAAAGTAGCTCAACTCGCGAAGGAACAGCAAAAAGCTGAAGGAGAAATTGCACTTCAATTGATTGAGTCAGCTAATCCTGCTCCTGTAGGTAATAGCGGCCACAAGATCAATGTTACGGTTTAACAAGCGCTAACAGCTAGCTCAGAATGCCCTCGATACCGATAAATATTGAGGGTCATTTATTTCCCTGCAACTTATACCATCCATAGTAATACCAATTGATATAAGTGACTTCTATCCCTTAGCGCCAAAAAAACGATCTCGACCCGCTAATTTTGCTTGATAAAGTAGCCGATCAGCGTCAGATATTAGCTCGTCTGGCTTCATCCCTTCTTGCCACTGACACACTCCCTGCGAAACGGTTATATATTCACTCACATCTGAATCTGGATGAGGAATTTTAACTTTGGTCAAGATAGATTTTAATTTATCAGCGATAAGATATGCACCATTTCTATCGGTATCCGGTAGCAAAATAGCAAACTCCTCGCCACCATAGCGTGCCGCAAGATCTCTGGGTCTATTAGCTACCGAGCTAAGCAACTTAGCCAAGGTAATTAAACACTCATCTCCAACCTGATGCCCTAAACTATCATTCAACCTTTTAAAGAAATCGACATCTATCATGATCACACACAGTGGGTGGTTATTACGCTCAGACGCCCTGATCTCTTGAGATAAAATCTCATCAAAATGACGGCGATTACTGATGTTAGTCAGCCCATCTATTAATGCCATTCGCCTAAAATGTTTCAACAGGTGCTGCTTCTCCACATCACGCACTACGGCTTTCTTAAACCAAGTGTAAAGCACTCTCTGCCCTGAAACTATAATGGCAAAAAAACAGAGAAACTTAGTTAAAGGAAAAAAATAATTATCTGGGATCTCTGTTACCCGCAGAAAAAAACTCAGTAACATTAACGGCAACACAGCCATTAGCATAATTTTCCTATCAACAAATAGTGCAATGGCAAAAGTTAACACCAGCACATCTACGATTGACTCGACACCTGCCAGAGCGGCATTGCCGCTAAAGCTCGCTTCTGAGCTATCAAAAATCATCCAGATCAAAAATAACCAACTGAGCTCTAAAGAAAAGAGATAGGCTAAAAATGCTTTATTGGATATTTCGTCGATTGCATAAACCCGCATCACTAGCGCTGCCAATATAATAGTAATAAAAACAGGCAGCATGTATAAGATGATATTCGATGCGAGCAATACTTTAGAAGTTTGTAAAACAATATTTACCAGCATGGCAAACAAAATAAAAGTAGACATTAATGCCGCCCACTTGCCACCTTTGATGAGGTATAAGTGACATTCTTTCTTCAATTGCACTTCGGATGAAGGCATATTTAAATCCATATCAAAACTTCGTCTTGTTTAAAATGAGGCTCAGATATGATCTTACAGTCTTTATATCATAAGATTATAAGCGGTCAAAAAAAACAGCCAGCATTTAACGCTGACTGCTCTCATTAAGACTATATGTAAATTAAACAATTAAGCGGCATTAACTTGCTCTGGTACGCTATGTCGGATTAAGTAATCGAATGCCCCTAATGAGGCAGTAGCGCCACTGCCCATGGCAATGATGATCTGCTTATAGGGAGTGTTAGTTACATCCCCCGCAGCAAAGATGCCAGCAACCGATGTTTGACCACGCTCATCAACAATGATCTCGCCTCTCGGTGTCAGCTCTACCACACCTTTAAGCCATTCGGTATTAGGCACTAGCCCAATTTGAACGAAGATACCGGCTAGCTCAACACTATGTTGCTCACCTGTGGCTCTATCTGTGTAGTTAAGCCCCTTGACTCGTGACCCATCACCGAGTACTTCGGTCGTCATGGCTTGAGTAATTATGCTGATATTATTCATAGATGCCGCCTTGCGCTGTAGCACATCGTCGGCTCTAAGCTTGATATCAAATTCCAGCACAGTTACATGCTCAACGATATTGGCCAAGTCGATTGCCGCTTCTATTCCCGAATTACCGCCGCCGATGACGGCAACACGTTTACCTTTAAACAAGGGTCCATCACAGTGAGGACAATAAGCCACACCTTTACCACGATACTCTTGCTCGCCGGGGACATTCATCTCACGCCAGCGCGCACCAGTGGCGAGCAGCAAGGTTTGGCTTTTTAGTGTCGCACCATTTTCAAGGGTTAATTCATGATAGGGGTTTGGCCCTTGGCTTGGGGTCAACTTAACGCCAAGTTGATTGTCCATCACATCAACATCGTACTCACGTACATGGGACTCAAGATTAGCAACCAGCTTGGGCCCTTCGGTCGCCTTGACTGAGATAAAATTCTCAATCGCCACAGTTTCAGCCACTTGGCCACCAAACTTATCGGCAACGACGCCAGTATTGAGGCCTTTTCTCGCCGAGTAGATCGCGGCAGCTGCACCTGCAGGCCCGCCGCCAACCACCAACATGTCGAACACGTCTTTCTGATCTAATTGCTCGGCCTGACGACTCGCCGCACCTGTGTCTAACTTATTTAAGATCTCAGCTAAACTGATGCGCCCTTGGGAGAAAAGCTTGCCATTAAGGTACACGGAAGGAACCGCCAGAATGTCTCGATCAAACACTTCTGTCTGAAACAGGGCGCCGTCTATCATCACATTGGTAATATTAGCGTTAATCGCAGCCATCATATTCAATGCCTGAACCACATCGGGACAATTTTGACAGCTTAGAGAAACATAAGTCTCGAAATGGTATTCGCCTGGTAGCGCTTTGATCTGCGCGATGACCTCATCATCTAGCTTCAGTGGGTGTCCGCCGGTATGCAGTAATGCCAATACTAACGAGGTGAATTCATGACCCATGGGCAAGCCGGCGAACGTAATACTGGTCTCCGTTGCGGCACTTGTCACCTTCATCGATGGCATACGCTCACCTTGAATTTCTGACACTGAGATTAATTCAGATAAGCTAGTGATATCTTGCGCCAGTGACTTAAGTTCCAGTGCCTTAGGGCTATCATCTGCAGACACGACAAGTTCAACTGGACGCTTGAGGTTTTGCAGATAGGTTTTCAGTTGTTGTTTAAGATCCGTATCCAGCATGATGACTCCTAGAAAAATACCATTTGTGATATAAAAAGTTGGTTTTATAAATAATTGGTTTTATAAAAATTGAGAGTTTGCTAGCCCGAACCTGAAAGGGGGTGGCTCGAACCAGCAAAGGAGATAAAATTCGGCTTAAGCGAGCTTTCACTTAAGTCCCGCTAGCCTAGAGGAAAATCTAGACCAGCGGATTTATGTCAGTTTAGATTTTACCGACTAGGTCTAGAGAGGGTGCAAGAGTATCGGCACCTGGCTGCCATGCAGCTGGACATACTTCACCGTCGTGAGTTGCGACATACTGAGCGGCTTGGATCTTACGCACCAGCTCGGCAGCACTACGGCCTATTCCCAGGTCATGAACTTCGCTAACCTTGATTTGACCTTCAGGGTTGATGACAAATGTGCCACGTAGTGCCAAGCCATCTGCTTCGATCATCACACCGAAGTTACGTGTGATAGCGCCGGTTGGGTCACCGATCATTGGGTACTGGATCTTGTTGATAGTATCGGAAGTATCGTGCCATGCCTTGTGGGTAAAGTGAGTATCGGTAGATACTGAGTAGACCTCAACGCCCATCTGCTGCAGCTTAGCGTAATGGTCTGCCATATCACCCAGCTCTGTTGGACAGACGAAGGTGAAATCGGCTGGGTAGAAGAATAACACTGACCACTTGCCCAATAGGTCTTTCTCGGTAACGGGTACAAACTCGCCCTTATGGAAAGCGGTTGCAGAGAAAGGCTTGATGACTGTGTTGATGATAGATTGGTTCATTGAATGCTCCGTAAATGCTAATAAAATCTGAGTCATGACGCTCAAGTGATTCGTCAGTTCGTTTTCGATGTGATGATATTAACCAAGCAGGAACATTAAATATAACGGGTAAAACCTATCATCCTAATCGTTTTTTCAGAACAGAAGATCATAAGCAGATAACCAGAGCAAACCCTATGACTCAATGCGGTTATTCCCACAGGGCGAATCGCGTCAGGGAACGCCCAAGGGTAAAATCGAGCTGTTGCGATAAGGAGTGAGCCTTGGACTTCAATCCGGCACTAGTGATTTCTCGCTTGGTTTTTCCAGCGAACACCACCCAGTTACCGCCTCCGGTCAGGCAGGCCCTAACCTCGCTAAAATGTTGTTGCAGGTGACTCAATAGCGCTCGATTTTGGCTATGTTCCTTCCAGCAGTTCAATACCAGATAACCATCGGCTTTAATCAAGGCTGCTGCATTGGCAATAAAGGTCGCTGATAACTGATTCTCATCGACACCATCTGCACCATAGATATCGGCAAAAATAACATCGGCTTGCTTATGATCGCCTTGCTCGAGAAACACGTTGGCATCTTGATGGATTATCGACAGCTTTTTACCGATTGGCAGTTGAAAGTAACGTCTCGCTAACTCAATGACTTGTGCTCTTAGCTCAACCGCTGTCACTTTAATGCCGGTATCGAATCTACGCAGGGCATGGATCAGCCCGCCACCACCTAAACCTAAGATGATGACCCGCTTTGGCTTGATAAACAGCAGAACTAATAGCATGGCCTGGATATAAGTATGCTGAGGAATATGTGGCTCAGACTTGAGTAACTTACTTTGCTCATCATTATCGCCGAATGAAAGCACCCGCATATATTTATCATCTAACACAATGAGTGGGCCTAGCTCATCTTGGCTTTGGTGGAGAATCTGTTCGTCTTGCATCTATTTATGATTTGGAGAGGAATTGGCCGAGCATTATACGAATTGCGGGTCATGAAAGGAAGTCATCGAGCCGGCACTTCACCCAGTTATTGGAGATGAAGTGCCCGTTAACGCAGCGATTGAAAGCGAGAAGCAAACGCTAAGTAGAATTACCTTAATAAACGGTGAAAAAAGTCGACGGCTTGACCATACATCTGCATCGCAAGCGCCGGATCGTGTCTATCAGCACCATCACGCATGAAGGCGTGTTCGGCATTGACCTCTAGCCAGGTGAAGTTTCGCCCTTTCTCTTCCAATTTAGCGTAGATCAACGTACGCCCTTCACCGGAGACATGGGGGTCTTGCTTGCCCCACACCATCACCAGTTCGCCTTGTATGTCTTGAGTGCGGCTCAGGGAGTCATTCCCAGGCTGGCAAGCAAGGGTGTTGGAGTGAATATCTGTAGCATAGAGGCAGAATGCGGCCGAGACATCAGGATTAAGCGCGGCGCGGTAGGCCAAATGTCCACCGATACAGACCCCCATACTGCCAACCTGACTGGTGCAGAACTCCTGACTTCTGGCGAAGCGAACCAGAGCGTCGACATCTGAGTCATGGGACTCAAGCGGCTTAGCAAACTTGTCTTCATTGCCTTTATCTTTACCAGCATCATCATAAGCCAGCACTGTACCGATAGGATTGAGCTCATGAAATACCTCAGGCACCAGTACTACGAAGCCATGACCGGCCATGATAGTCGCAGCTCTGGCAATGGGAGCCGTTTGCTGAAAAATTTCTGAATAAAAAATAATAGTCGCAAACACCCCTTCCGCTTTAGGGCGATAAAGGTAAGTCCGCATCAAACCTGTACTGGTTGGAATATCATGAACTTGTTGTTTTACCATCATGGTGTTAGTTTCCTTTTGCTATCATTGACAATGATTATCAGTCAATAAACATGCTGTCATGGGATATTAATATTGTTGAAGCTTAAAATAGTTCGTTGGGACAATGTTTCCCATCGAGTAACTGGCGAACATTGGTGAGGCTGGTCAATGCGATCGCTCCAAGGGCTTCTGCAGTTAAGAACGCCTGATGTCCGGTAAAGATGACATTGTGGCAGGCCGATAGTCTCCTGAAAATATCGTCCTGAATGATCTCATTCGATTTATCTTCAAAAAATAGCTCTTTCTCATTCTCATATACATCTAGGCCTAACGCACCAAGTTGTCCGGTTTTTAATGCCTCCATAGCATCTAAGGCATCGAGCAACCCACCTCGACTGGTATTGATCACCATGACCCCCATTTTCATCTTATTGAAGCTAGATTCAGATAATAGATGATGGTTTTCATCCGTAAGAGGGCAATGCAGCGTGATGATGTCACTGACAGGGTACATTTCATCCAGGGACACATAATCAACACCGAGATCTAGCACTGACTGATTGGGATAGGGGTCATGGGCGATAACAGTACAGCCGAAACCCAGCAATATTTTAATTGTCGCTAAACCTATCTTACCTGTGCCAATCACACCGACAGTGCGGCCATGCATATTGAAACCAACCAAGCCTTCTAAGGAAAAATTGGCATCCCGGGTTCGTTGGTAAGCCTTATGCACCTTACGGTTCAGCGTCAGCATCAAGGCCACTGTGTGCTCGGCCACAGACTCGGGAGAATAAGCTGGCACATTAACGACCTTGAGTCCCAATCTTTCTGCCGCGACCAAATCCACATTATTAAAGCCTGCACAGCGCATGGCGATGATCTTAGTGCCATTCTTAGCCAGCTCGACGAGCACCTCCTCGCAGAGGGAGTCATTTACAAAAGCGCAGATGGCTTCGAAACCATGGGCCAGCTTAACTGACTTCATGCACAGCCGATAATCAAAATATTCTATGGAAGCACCAAAAGCATGGTTAGTCTTATCGAAGTGCTCCATGTCGTAGTGCTTGGCACTAAAAAATCCAATCTTCATTCCATTTGCCTTCCAATATTTAATCATCAAAGTTTACCCCTTGTTATCACATTTAGGTACTTCTGGTTTCATTTAGCTGTGTAAGTTATTTGACTGTGTACCCACACACGGGCAGGAATGATTAAATAGGGCCCATATTACTTCACTACCTGTTATTTCCTGATAAGCTAATAGCCCTTCAACACCAAGCCAGTATCCGCTCTCATATGAAAAACACTAAGTTATCAGAAAAGCAATTTTGGGTGCAAAGACTTGGAAAAACGGCTCTTAGAGCGATACACATTTTGGGAATAACAGGAGCCGGCGGGGGTATTCTGTTGGGCGTGGCCCAGGAAGAGTGGCTCGTCTATTGGTGCATGGCCATGACGACAGGATCACTGCTTATGTTATGGGAAATAATCAGGGATTGGCGCTGGTTAATTCAATTGAAAGGCGTACTCACCTTAGTAAAATTAGGACTCTTGAGCCTTTTCATTCCTTTCGCAAGCTACAAGCCTGAGCTGTTAATCACAGTATTACTCCTCTCTGTCGTCGTCTCACATGGTCCGGCAGGTTTAAGGCATTTTTCAGTTATACATGGGCGAAGAATCGATGCAAGAAAAGAAGTTAAAGGCTGAAACGGCCTCTAGGCTAATCACCGAGAGCCTAGAGCTAAGCCTGCTAGATAAGAGTGAGGTCTTAGATCTCGCCTGTGGCAGTGGCCGCAATGGGCTCTGGTTTGCCGATAAGGGCCATAGGGTTACCTTTATTGACAAATCACTGGTTAATCTCAATGCACCTTCAGAGCCACACACGGATCCGATGCCAACAAGGCACAGCTATCTGGCATGGGATCTTGAAGATGGTTCGGCGCCAGAGCTCACGCAAAACAAGTATGATCTGGTGTTAGTATTCAATTACTTGCACCGCCCGCTTTTTCCACAGATCGCGGCCGCAGTAAAACCTGGTGGCTTGCTCGTTTATGAAACCTTCATAGAGAAACAAGTAGAAATTGGGCGACCAAGAAACCCAAAGTTTCTGTTGAAATCCAATGAACTCAAAAATGAATTTAAGACATGGGCTCTTATGCATTATTTTGAAGGAGAGGTGATAAAGGGTTCAAACCTGAGTTACAAGGCACAATTGATCGCCCGCAAGCCTAATTGCTAAGCTAAAATACAGGTAAGATATGCGTTAAGCTAGAATCGAAATTAAACCATTAGATATGGCTAGAAAAGACAAGAAGAATAAACAGCCAGAAAACCTAGGCTCAATATTACAAGGAAGATAGAATATGGTGCTAAATTCAGAGCAGTCTCGGCATATCGCCCCGCCCATGCTTACCGGACTCATGGTCTTGTGGGCTCTCTTGAGCCAACTCCTTTTCAGCGACACGCATTTTGCACTCAGTCGCGCCGTCGGCTTCTACCCCGTCTTATTATTGTTTCCAGTGGTTGTGATGCTTCATGGACACTTGATATGGCAGGCTCGAGGAATGGAGCGTCTAGATCAAGCCGTCTACGCCTTGATTCACTCTCTACTCTCATTCGTGGTTTGGACTTTTTCATTAATGCACGTTAACGGCAACAGCTTCTCTTGAGGAAATAATCTAAAAATTAAACTGTTTCGGTTAATCTGACTCTATTGTACTCCTGGTAAATAACCCCCTTATAAAAAGGACAAAAAAAAGGTGTAATCAAAATGAAAACACCTATGTCTAAAAGGGGGAGATGACTATATCCTATTAAGTAACTCTTTAAATACACACATACCTTGTGAATAACCAATACCATAAATATTGTTAGAGCCACTAATAAACAATATAATTTTATCGCATCTTATCGACAAAACTTTACTTCAAAATATTAATATATTTCTATCGTTCTAACTGTTGGCAGTATGGCATCGGAGTGCACTGTCCCATAGGGATAATAATAACATCATCGTTGTTATCTATTGCTGCGTTAACATTAATAGGTGCCACGTCGTAATTATCATCAATGTAACTTTGTGCTGCATAGACAGAAACAGAACCACAAACAGCAAAGAGTAGAACGGTATTTAACATCTTATTTTTCATTTTAAACCCTTACTTACTAGTTAATAAAAATCGTGTTCAAAAAACATAAATAAAAGCCGATGTGACTTTCAACAAATAGGTTGACAGGTTAACTACAGTGAATTTAGTTAAAAACATCAGTTCATAGTGACTAATAAATGAAACCAACTAATAACTACTAATAAAAGTAGAAATCCCACAGTATGGACCAGATACTCTGGGGCCAGATGGAACATTATATAATTGTCGAAAGAACTCATATTAATGAAGTAACCCAGGGTAAAGTTAATCAAGCTAAAACTAAACATTAAAAATAACTGAGCTAACCTGCCTGACTACTAAACTACACTGCCCGATGACGGACGTACCATAATAAGAAGGTGATTAAAAAGTGATTACCATAAAAAACAACAACATGCATAGACTCAGGGTTTAGTTATACTCAATACTTATCACATCGATATCTTTTGCTTTTGATATGACGACATATACAACGCCACTAGAATCGACAGAGATGGAATGCCCCCTTAAACCTTCAAAAGGCAGCTTTATAGCTATCTTTTCAAATGTCTTAATATCTATACGCTCCAAATTGTATGAACCAAATTTATTGACCAAATTATATAAATATCCATTAATGACGCTCCAAGATAAATTACTTCTGATATTAAAATTATCTACAATCAGCTTTTCACTCCCATCCACTAACATCCACAAGCCTCCATCTGCACGTTTAGTAAAGTAAAATAAACCGTCATCAGAAAACTTCCCATATTCTCCACCGCCAGCCAGATTCTTGATTATTTCACCAGAATTGATATCAATGAGTTTCAATGATGATTGCCCCAAATTATCAATTGTGGCGACTATGGAGTTAGCATCCCTTCCCCAAGAGACACTATAAACCTCATCCGTATTCGTTATTTCAATAAATTTGATTTTATGTTCTTTAACATAAAAAATGAATGGTTTGCTATTTAGCCTTCCTAGTAGTTTCTCACCATCCAAAGAGAAACTAAGGTCTTTTATATTATTAATAGTCTCGAAGTTGCTAATTTTTATTTCATCGCCATCATTTTTCTTTAACCAAATTTCAGGGACACCTGTTCTATCAGAGATAAAGGCGACCTTAGTCCCATTAAAGTCAGTAGTTGCTCTATCATTCTTTCCATTTGAATAAATATAGCGATTTGAGCATATGTTATTAGTTGCAGAGCACTTATCTAAACTGGGTTTCTGAGAAGCTTCAAGACGCCACACTTCAGTTCTAAAAAAATCTCCAAGAACCGCAACAATTTCACCATTTTGATTTGAAATGGGAGAAATAATTGGCTGCATGATATTGGTCAGCTGGCTATGAGAATGAGATTCTATGTTGAATTTAGTGAGATGGCCAGTTAAAGACCGATAAATCAAAGAGCTGCCATCCCTAGTCCAAGCCACTGTATGTAAAATAATATCTACCGTAAAAAGGTCCTGCCAGATACCAGTCTCTAATGAAAGTAAGATCACCTGAGTTTGATACCAGCGTACATTTCTCACCATTGCTAAGTACCGACCGTCAGGTGAGAGACTTAGAGAGTAATCTCCTCTGCCAATTGAATATGGCTGAGTTATCTGTTGTTTATTGTCACCATTGATTCCAATGGAAAATATTTTTTTCTCTGTTAAATAATCATATTGATGATCCTCATCTATATAGAACAGGCTTTTACCAGACAGCTTCCAGGCAATACTCGTTGCCTGCATCTGACTCTTGCAGGCTGTAATTGTACTTATCAGTCCAAATTCTCCGTTAGCTAAATCCACCATGTTGATTTTACAGCGACCAGTCAGATCAAAAGAGAGATAAGCTAGTTTAGAACCATCGGGACTAAAAGCTGGATACCCTTGATTATCCATGGGGTCTTCTAAATAAACGATTGAGCGGCTATCAATCTCCATCATGCCTATTCGCCAGCTCTTTTCTCCTAGTTCACGTTGTGAAAATGCCAAGTATTTTCCATCTGGTGAAAGTACAGGACTGAACTCTTGTCCATCCAAAAAAGTTAAACGTTTAAGTTCGGTACTATGCTGCAGAGGAGCCACAAAGGGATTGTTGCCAAAATACTGAAATGCTAGCCAAGAAGCTAATGAAACTAGGCTTATAAAAACTAAAATAAACTTACTCGAGTGCTCATAAAGAACAGAGAACAGTTTTCTCTTAACCGAGCCCCGCTCCTTAGCATCTCTCTCATCTATATGACTGCCAGCTATTACTTCCTCGGTAAACTTTTCCTCTTTAGTAATTTCTTTAACTAATGTGATTTCGGCAATTAGTACATAACCGACCTTAGGGAGCGTCTTTATAAAGCTGGGAGACTTTGCATTATCTCCTAGCTGATTGCGTAGTAATCCTATGATTCTGTTGATTGCATTGTCAGAGACCTCTCCTCCCGACCATACCTCCTCGAGCAGCATATCTCGACTCACAGGTTCACCCGCATGCTTGATCAAGCACACCAGTACCTGCATGGCTCTAAGTTCAACTTTGAGCAATGAGCCATCCTTTATAATGGTACATTGGCTAGGATCTATTATCCTATCAGCCAGACGATATCGAGGTTGAGTTATCATTACATCCCAGTAAATTAATCAATGATTTTAGTAAGATAATTGCGTTATTTCAGAGTGGGATTAGAACAATATAAACAAGCTAAATCAATACTAATCAAACAATATCCGTAAGCTAGATTGAAAGAAATCACTCCAATTTTAACTTTTCACTTGTCTAGCCCATCCGCTTGCAGTTATCTTGGCCTCGTTTTCTCACCTAGGCGCTTCCAATGTCAGACTTTATTTACTCTCCACCAACCGATCCCTGGCTCGAAATAATTTATCAAGACAAAGACATTTTGGTGGTAAATAAACCTTCTGGGCTTCTATCCGTACCAGGTAGAGCAACTGAGCATCATGATAGCGTCTATAGTCGTGTCTTAGCCGAGTATCCCAATGCCCAAGTAGTCCACCGTTTAGATATGGCGACATCGGGCGTGATCGTGGTGGCGCTGAGGAGAAATGCTGAAAAAGAGTTAAAGAGACAGTTCAGAGAAAGAGAAACTAAGAAGATATATTACGCGCGAGTTGCGGGACATATAAAGCAACACACAGGCAGTATAGATCTGCCCTTAATCTGTGACTGGCCCAACCGACCGAAACAAAAAGTAGATCATGAAATAGGCAAGCCATCCTTAACTCATTTTGATGTGATCAGCTACGCAAAACACTCTACACTGGTCAAACTGACCCCTATAACGGGTCGCTCACATCAGTTGAGAGTACATATGATGGCCATAGGCCACCCTATACTCGGTGATAACTTCTATGCAGACCCCTTAGCTAAGCGCTTAGCGAGTCGATTACTACTGCACGCACATGAGCTCACTATCAAACAGCCATATTCAGGTAAAGAGCTTACTTTTAACTGCAAAGTGCCTTTTATGGCTGCTGAAGATAACCAGTAGAGACGTAATACCAATGCCATTAAATTTATGAGCAATTCAGAGCTCTCTCAGGCCAGTTAAATTGAGGCGCATTGTTGAGCAATAGCTAGGTGAATCCACTGTTAATCAGCCTCAAATGGACCAGAATCTAGTTGCTAAAACTCATCAAGAAAGAAAACGGCAGCTCTCCCCCCTATCTTATGAGTTTCGCATCACATACGTCACTTACAGTAGATAAGTGACGTGAGCAAATGATGTAGCTGACTCACTTTTAATCCATTGTCACTCATTACCAACCTCTATATTTGCTGATTTGATATCAATCACACCTTATTAATAGAATTTCATCATAATTACAGGTAAGTTACTTATCATTAGTTATTACTTTAAGAATTTTATTATGGAAACATCATTTCAAAGAGATCAACTCGATAACCAAATCTTATCTGCATTGATGAAAGAGGCGAGAACGCCATTTGCAGAGCTGGCTAAACGTTTCAACGTCAGCGCAGGTACCATTCACGTTCGCGTCGAAAAGATGAAACAAGCCGGGATCATCACAGGCGCACAGATAACTGTAAATCCTAAAGCGCTTGGCTACGATGTCTGCTGCTTTATCGGCATCAACTTAAAGAGTGCTGGTGATTACCCCGCTGCCATATCTAAGTTAAACGAACTTGAAGAGGTGGTAGAAGCCTATTACACCACAGGAAATTACAGCGTTTTTGTAAAGGTTATGTGCCAATCTATCGACGGATTACAACATGTGCTCATTAATCGCATTCAATCCATAGATGAAATTCAATCTACCGAAACATTAATCAGCCTACAAAACCCCATTACAAGGGCTGTGAAGCCATAGGTTGAATATAAATAAGTGACTTCGCCCATATCAGTAGACTAAAAAATGTAAATTGCAACTTTTTTCACTTTAAGGTTAACGTTTTGGTACTTTTGTGTTACAAGATGTGCAGCTCATTCGTTAGAGCAACATAAAAAAAACAATAGTATGAAATAAATTAGTACAGCACTCGGGTGTTGTGCCTTCAGTTGACAAGGAAGAAGTTGTGAAAACAAAACTATCGATAGCAATAACAGCAGCACTGATTTCATCAGCAGCATATTCAGCACAGCAGCCAGCCACCATCAGCCAGCAGCAATTAATTCCTGATTTACAGAATGTTGCCTCTAGCCCAACAACGACCAGCCTCAGTGGAATGAGTGATCAGTTCGACTCTAAAACAGGCCAAGCTACGTTCCAGTGGGCTAAGAAAGGTCAAATAGCCCCTTCGCTAGGCGCCCTAGAACAAAAATACAAAATCGCGACAGTAGCCGACTTCTACCTCAACAAGGTTACAGGCATATCTACGGCTAATAAAGGTGCAGCAAAAGCAGTATTAGTTAGCATGCACGATAACGGTCGCGGTGCGACAATTGCTAAGTATAATCAAGAGATTAATAATATTGAAGTCTTTAATCATGAAGTAAATATCATGATGGACCGTGAGTTCAATTTAGTAGCTTCATCTGGAAAGTTTGCGAATGTTTCTAATCAAAGTAAGAGCATTAAAGCGCTTCAAGCTAACTTTGACGACGGTACTTCAGCGATTAGTGCCGCATTCTCAAACATGGGGGGCAGTTCAGTAACGCTTACATCTACATCATCTAAATCCAATAAGTATCAATCATATTTAAGCTCAAACGCCTCTGGTACAAAGCAGATTGTAGGCTCCCCTCGAGCTAAGCAAGTTTATTTCGACAAGAAAGGTAAGCTTGTTGCCGCGCACTATGTTGAACTAGAAGTTTCAGACGCAGAAAGCGTCGACTCTGAGTTTTATAGTTTCGTTATCGATGCCAATACAAATGAAGTTCTTTTTAAACACAACTTAACCTCTGAAGATTCAGCATTTGACTATCGAGTTTATGCTGATGAAACTGGTGTGCCTTGGGATAGTCCACATGGAAACGTAATTCCAGCCACAAGTGCCGATCAGGTTGATTCTACTGAATACCTTGAAGCACCAATGGTCACCATGACACATGGCCCTATAAGCACTAAAGACGCTTGGCTGGCTGAAGATGCTACCACCACTTCAGGCAATAACGTTAATGCTTATGTTGATGCAATCGCTCCTGACGGCTTTACTAATGGCGACTTCACCGCAGAAGTCACTAGTGGTAATACATTCGATTACAAATACACTACTTCAGAGCCAGAAAGCTCTGTCGGGAACCGTAAAGCTGCAATTGTTAACCTTTTCTATATCAATAACTATTTACACGATACTTTCTATGACCACGGCTTCGACGAAGCATCTGGTAACGCACAGGCATTAAACTACGATCGCGGTGGTGTTGAAGGCGATGCGATACGAGCAGAAGTTCAAGATAACTCTGGCTTTAACAATGCCAACATGACTACTCCCGCCGATGGTAATTCTCCACGTATGCAGATGTACCTTTGGGACAGTAAAGACGCAATCGTTGGTGAGCACTTTGGTGTAACCGTTACATCAGACGATGCGGTAGGACTTCTTGAATCAACTCAACGTGCGAGCTTTGGCCAAGGTCAGTTCGAGGTTGCTGGCTCAATCGTTAAAATCGATGATGGCTCGATCCTCACAACCCGCCCAGATGGTCAGATCATTGATGGCACCATTTACGATGGATGTGAAACAACAATAAATGCAGCTGATATAGCTGGTAAAATTGCCATAATAGATCGTGGTGCTTGTGACTTCACCATAAAAGTGAAACACGCTCAAGATGCGGGTGCTATTGCAGTACTCATTGCTAATAACAGAGGTACTGATGAACCAACACCTATGGGTGGTAGCGACGATACAGTGAAAATACCTAGCATGGGTCTATCACTAAATGATAGTGCTAAAATCTACGCTTTACTCGATGCTGGTGAAAATGTTGCTGTATCTATGTTCAACCACAAACCATTTAAAGCGAGCTCTTGGGACAACGCTATCATCGCTCACGAATGGGGACATTATATCTCTAACCGTTTAGTGGGTAACTCTTCAGGTTTAATCAACCAGCAGGGTCGCTCAATGGGTGAAGGTTGGGGTGACTTCCACGCATTACTACTCGTTTCTGAAGCCGATGATGTCAACCTTGACGGTAACGACATGTTCCAAAAGGCTTATGCTGCGGTATCTTATGTTGGTTCTTTCTATACCGGTATTCGTAATTACCCGTACAGTACCGACATGACAGTCAACCCTCTAACATTTGCGAATGTTGAACTAGGAAAGGGGACTAGGGCTGACAAATATGGCGATGCAGAAGTGCATGATGCAGGTGAACCATGGGCAGCAATGCTATGGGATAGCTACGTAGCATTAATCAATGATGAGCGTCATTCATTTGAAGAAGCCCGCAGCTTAATGATGGATTATCTAGTGGCTGGCTATAAGATGACGCCGATTGCGCCAACTTATACTGAAGCACGTGATGCAATACTTGCGGCGGCATACGCTAATGATGTTGCCGATTACGATCTTATGCTCACTGCATTCGCTCGCCGCGGTTTGGGCCTTGGTGCTGTGTCTCCAGAGCGTTTCGATACCAAACATATAGGCGTGATTGAGTCTTATGAAACGAAACTGGCTGCCTTTAGTGTAACGGGCCACTCTATTGATGCTGATTATGAAGGTATGACTCTTGGTTACTGCTCGAAAGATGGCATTGTGGATATGGGCGAAACAGGTACGGTCTCTTTCACAGTCTCTAATAAAGGCAGCGCAGCTTTCGACAGTATCGAGGCTGAAATCAGAGTTACAAGTGGTCACGATGTGACATTTGCTAACGAAGGTAAAGTATCCTTCTCAGCAGTGCCTATATTCGGTGAAGTAACAAGCTCTCCAATCGAGTTTACGCTAAATGAAGCTGGTACCGCTGAGCAAGTTACTTTCGAGCTCTCATTCCCTGAGTTAGATGAAGAAGTAGAAGTCAGTGATTACAGTCTTTCAACGATTGTTAATATGGACTTCAGCAGCAAAGATATTGACGCGAACAGCTCAATGAGTGATATGGAAGATTACTCAGCTCTTATTGACTTGACAGAAGTTGTCATTAGCGGTGGCGAACTTGCCGAGAATACAGCATCACTGAGTGGTCGTTATGCAGCTAGCTTCCCTGTAGACAGTCAGTATCTATACATAGCTAACAATGGCTTCGCATCAGATGTTGCATATGAAACCAAGCCTTTCACCGTAGGATATGGTGGCGATTTCACTGTTAGCTGGTTCCAGTACTATGAAATCGAAGCAGCATATGACGGCGGTGTTGTTGAGATCCGCGTTAATGGTGGTGACTGGGCTGACGTCACTGAGATGGGTGGAAACTTTGGTGGTGCAGGTTATGCTGGTGAACTCGCGGATCTACTTCCTGGTAGAGAAGCATTTACCGGTAACATTGCATGGCCAGGTGAAACTGAGTCGCTGAACTTTGGCACAGCGTTAAATGGTAACCAAGTACAGTTCCGCTTCCGTATCGTAGCTGATACGAATACGAGTTCATTTGGTTGGATTGTTGATAATTTAACCTTCAACAATATCACTTCAAATGTGTTCCATACACAAATAGCCGGCGATGTAAATGCTTGTGATAACCGTTTACCTAGTGTAACTACAACTGCTAGCGCTGAAAGCGTCAATGAAGGTGAAACTGTAACCATATCTTCAGTAACGGTTGATGCTAATGCAACTGATACGCATACCTTTGCTTGGACACAAACATCAGGAACAGAAGCGACACTGACAGGTGCAGATACTAACGAGGTTAGCTTCACAGCTCCAGAAGTTAGTGGTAATGAAACTTTAGAGTTTACCTTAACAGTAAATGACGGAACTGCAGATGTCGTTTCTACTGTTAGTGTCGAGGTTAATGATATTCCTGAAGTCGTTCCTGCTAAATCTAAAAGTTCAGGCGGTTCAACTGGGTTCCTCACTTTACTCTTATTACCATTGGCACTTCTACGTCGCCGTAAGTAATAACTAAACGTTAATAATACAAGAGCCATAACCTTTCAGTTATGGCTCTTTTTTATTAGTAAATTAAATTTCTTACGCTGCTAAGATTACACTCAATAATTTTGTGGATTAAAAGGCTGGCTAAAATCAATCTCAATTTCTACTCGTGAAAAATCACCATTATTAAGTAGGTCTAGATACAGAACATATAAGTTTTCTTGAGCTTTTAAGGGGGTTAATCGATAGGTATTTTTAGCTATTTTTTTAACTTGGTAACCAGAAAATAATTGCTCTGTATTTTTTTTTGTAATAACAATAAAGCCCCCTTTCAAGATCCCATATTCAGACATAGTAGGGCTAGAGACAGGACTCCCCTTCATTAAAACATCAGTACTAGAGGTAAATTTTCGTTCATTTAATCCATAACTATATGTGTTAGAAAAAGTCAGGCTATTTTTACCTGTATTAAGCTCTATATTTTTGCTATCACTCTCTGGAAGCTGAGTGATAGTGGTTGCAATACTTTTTTCTGTAGACGCACTGTTTGACTTTTGATTGTCGTCAACTTGATCGCTCGAACACGCAGTAGTAAGTATTAATAAGGTACTCAACATCATTTTTTTCATAATCCACCTACGTTCATTGGTATGCCTAACAAAACAAACACAAGCGTAACACTTGTAAAGAGGTAATTCCTCCTAGCAAAGAGATTTATCAAATTTCAAACACATTAGTCATCACCTTATACAGCTCTGTGCCTTGATAAACCGATGCCGAGGCAAAGTGCAGGATGGGGACACAAGCTTGATTTAGACTGAGTGGGGTTATGGCCTTATCGGTCCCATAAAGATCTAGCCTTAAGATATTTGCCAGTGACTCTCCGGCAGCCAATGGTTGGCCAACCTCAGCCAGATACTCGACCATGCCACCGAGAGGCGAATGGTATTTCTTATAGTCTTGCAGATAACAGGCATACCTTTTCATCGTAGCTGGAACAAGCTTCTGTTCGATCACGCCGCGTTCGCTCAGATACGCCAGAATCCCTTTGGCATCGACCAGGGCATCGTCGAGATTGATCTTCTCTTGAGAACCTAGCTCTAAGGTAAAGGCTGATATAGGTACCTGCAAATCCCTTCCCACAGATTGCATATGCTCGGTGAGTTGCCACCAAGGGCAGAAGATAGATTCATCCATGGCGCCACCAAAATCATTGGGAATAAGCAAGGTATAGGGGATAGAGAAGAAAGATGCCGCTTGTGCATCATATTCAGGGCAATAGAGATGTTTACAAGACTTAGGCCCGGTGTGGAGATCTAACACAATATCGGCTCGATGTGCCATCACTTGTAAATTGACCGCTTGCTGGTGCCCGGTAGTGATACCCCATTCGCTGTTTAAACGTGTAAAGCAGCCTTCAACTAATATAGCCCTAAATTGAGCGATCAAGTCTGCATCACTCAGAGAATCATGCGCCTGATACCAGGCTGCCACATCGATTCCATGACCGAAGTACTCCCGGTTCCAATTCACACCGGTAATTGGGTCGAAGCGGCCCAGGGTGAACTCGCCACTTTTTTGATTAATCCCCAGCGGATTAGCCAGAGGCACCAGTGTGATGTCGCCACATATTGTGTATTTATCCAGCAATTTCATCAGCTGATAGATAACAGCATTACCCTGCACTTCGGCGCCATGTACATTGGCCTGAATATAGACGCTGGGCGCCGTGGCGCTTTCGCACTCATGGCTAAATATGGGTATGGTGAGATCTTGACCTGTGGCCAATTCACCTATCTTCAATGATGATTGGGTAAAACGCATATTTCATCCTTCAAAGGCATACAGCCCTAATACCTAGATGCTAAGAACTTATCATCTAGCGTCCAAGTCTTTTATCACTCAAACAAATTCTTGTGCAGCGCCCTGACTATCTGTGCGGCTTCCGACTCGGCGACTAAAACACACAGGTTATGGGGGCTAGCTCCCTGACAGATCATGCGCACGTTATGGGGTTCAAGGACTTCAAATACGCGGCGACATACCCCTGGAGTGGACGCAATCTTATTGCCAACTATGGCAACCAGCGCCAGAGAGTCTTCGACTCGTACACGGCAATGCTGAGACAACTCCTGCAGCAGAGACTCACTGAGTAGGCCATTGCCTGCAGAATCGGACCCCGTCTTATCTAAGGTCAGTGAGACATTCACCTCAGAGGTTGTGATCAAGTCGACACTGATCTTATGCCTGGCTAACGTAGCGAAGGTTTCTGCCAGAAAACCTTGGGCGTGGAGCATCTGTAAGCTGTGAAGATTGAGTAATGTTTGATCCCGGCGCACAGTTACCGCTCGAAAAACCGGAGCATCTTCGACTTCATGGCGGATCCAGGTGCCACCTCGCTCAGGCTCACGGCTAGAGCCAACAAATACTTGAATTTTTTGTCTCACAGCAGGAAGAATGGTGGCAGGATGCAGCACCTTAGCACCAAATGTCGCCATTTCGGCGGCTTCATTGAAGCTAATCTCGGCAATAGGGCGGGCTTTAGGAGCGATGCGAGGGTCAGTGGTATAGATGCCGGCCACATCGGTCCAGATCTCGACGGCTGTCGCCTTCAAAGCCTCGGCTAACAAGGCGGCAGAGTAATCACTCCCCCCACGACCCAGAGTCGTCGTAGCGCCAGCATCGTCGGCGCCAATAAATCCCTGAGTCACAATACGCTGGGAGGATAATAGTGGAGCTAGATGCTCAGCAGCTAACAGAGATATGGTCTCTATTTGTGGTTCGGCGCGGCCAAAATGGCTATCGGTGCGCAGCACCTGACGCACATCGAATGCGCTGGCCGCCTCCCCTTTCTCCCTCAATACGGCGGCAAACAAGGCCGATGAACATTGCTCACCTTGAGCAAGCAGCTCATCCATCCTTGCCTTGTTTCTGTTTTTACTCAGTTCTTCACTCAAAACAGAGATACGACTCAATACGGTATCTAGTCTTGCGGCGACCTCTTGTGGGCTCCCCAAGGAGTCTAATATTTGATATTGAATGTGGGCTATCTGTTTAACGAGCTGCATTCTTCGCTCTTCACCTATGTGCTCTTGGGTCAGCTCCACCAGCAAATTGGTGACACCACTCGAAGCACTCACCACCACAACACGGGTATTAGGATTGGCGAGAATAATATCGGCACAACGGCTCATGGCGGCATAATCGGCCAATGAGGTACCGCCAAACTTAGCGACAATAAGGGCCATTACACAGCCTCCACAGATTGCAGACACTGATAAGATTCATTTAAAGATATATAAGGATATAGAATAAACATGATTACACTCCGAACTGACTTCGTTCGAAGAGCCTGGTGCAAAGATTACGCACCCCAGAGACGGGAAACAGCGATCACCACCAGAAGCTCTCCACCAATAAACAGGTGACAACCTAAGGGATTCAGCCCTTTCGACCGACATAGAGTGATTCCAAATACTCGATATCTCGGCGCTAATCTCCCTCATAAGTCATCATCAGAGTTTGGACTCTTCAGACTTACTACCTAGCTAACGCTCCTCTTCTGTACCTCGCACTCTTTTGTCATTGTTCAAAAAGAGAGCGAGGGGAGAGAAAATATCAAATTTTGGCTAACCAAGCAATGGAGAATCTCAACTATTGCTGAAAGATTTAAGCTAATAATCAAAATCCGGCAGCTCACTCACCAAGTTAACCCGCTCAGAGAAGTCGCCTATGATGAGCTCCTGTTGATGCTCGGCTTGAGAGAATAGGCAGGGAACTAAAATTAACTGGTTATTATCGACAAAATAGATCGCATTTTGCTTAAATTTCAATCCCAGATATGCCGCGCTCAGCTTATCGATAGCGACTGCCCAGCTTTTTTCCATATGAGTTCGGTCGCGGGATGTGCCCATCACGGCACGATAGGGTCTGTTAAATGTCTCTATCGCGAGCAGTAATTGTCTATCTAAGAGTCGATTTTGACAAGAGGTGAGGATCTGGCCTCTGGGGTTGTGGGCCGTGATGATCGCAAAAGATAACTGAGTAGATAACGTTTGGGTAAATAGAAATTCAGTTTCTTGGTAATGCTGCCACCGTTTTTTGTTCAAGAATTGCTTGCTCGAGTCGATCATCTGGACCAATTCCCTCAATTTGATTGAAATTATTATAGCAAATTTAGTATATCTTCATATAAGCGAGATCTATATCACTAAAGCGGGTTTTAAAACATACTTAAATATCAACAGGTTAATAAATAAAGTGTGACCTAGGTCAAGTCCACAAGCAAATTTGTTAACATTTCATTTGTTAACAATTGCCTAAAACGAGTACAATAGACCAGTCGGTTGGTTCTGCATCACTGATTAATACGATGCATTTTGTTACAAGTGGAACTGACATAGAACTTACAGCCAGCCAGATTTCTGTATAAAATGCGACCAGTGCTTAGTTTTGCATTTTAACTTCATAAATATTTATTAATAATAGGGAACTAACCCTAATATTGTTACTCGAAGTGAATACAGTTCGCGTTCCCATTTAATGAGATACGCATACTTTACTAATCATGGAAGTGTGTTGCTGTTTCAGCCAGTTTGAAAGCACCTATCGTAGATCAGTAAGCGTCAACATGACAAGATCGAGCGTATTGGGCACTGATGACACACGCTCATGGTTAGAACAGATTTGAACAAAATTAGGTAAACTATTATGCAAAACCCGCACATTCTGATTGTTGAAGATGAAGCCGTTACCCGTAACACGCTAAGAAGTATTTTTGAAGCTGAAGGATATGTGGTAACTGAAGCCAATGATGGCGCCGAAATGCATAAGGCCATGCAGGAAAATAAAATAAACTTGGTTGTTATGGATATCAACCTTCCTGGTAAAAACGGTCTTCTGTTAGCACGTGAACTTCGTGAAATAAACAATATCGGTCTAATCTTCCTAACGGGCCGAGATAACGAAGTTGACAAGATCTTAGGGCTTGAAATTGGTGCAGATGATTATATCACTAAGCCATTCAACCCACGTGAACTGACTATTCGTGCTCGCAACCTTTTGACCCGTGTCAATAGCACAGGTACAGAAGCTGAAGATAAGAACAGTGTTGAGTTCTACCGTTTCAACGGTTGGAGCCTTGAAATCAACAGCCGTTCTTTGGTTAGCCCTCAAGGTGAGCCATACAAGCTGCCACGTAGTGAATTCCGCGCTATGCTGCATTTTGTTGAGAACCCAGGCAAGATCCTTAGCCGTGCCGACCTTCTTATGAAGATGACAGGCCGCGAGCTTAAGCCACATGACCGTACCGTTGACGTAACGATTCGTCGTATCCGTAAGCATTTCGAAAGCTTGCCAGATACGCCAGAAATCATCGCCACGATTCACGGCGAAGGTTATCGTTTCTGCGGTAACTTAGAAGAAGTATAAAGCTAGCGCTTTATACTTGTTAAATAAAAACCAGCCCAAGGGCTGGTTTTTTTATGTCTGGAACATTTATGTCCTTACACCATGGATGGTATAGGAAGGACGTTATACATGGACTTCCTATAACTAAAAGCTATCCCCGGTGGCCACGGACGGCCAAAGAGGGGGTTTATGTCTGGAACATTTATGTCCTTACACCATGGATGGTATAGGAAGGACGTTATGTCTGGAACATTTATGTCCTTACACCATGGATGGTATAGGAAGGACGTTATATATGGAATAAAGCTGTAAGGCTCGAGATAGCGCTAAAACCCGCCTCAGCGCTACGACTCTTAGACTCAATCTCTAGCTCTAGCTCGAAATTTATAGCTAGAACCTAGAGCCTTATTTCAACTCTTTATTTCAATTCTCTCTCGAGAAAATCGGCCAGTGAGCGATACAAGTGCGTTCTGACTTTTTCGCCGCGCATCGAGTGCTTAGAGCCTGGATAATCTATCATCTGAAATAGTTTGCCCTCATCCTGCAGCGCCTTATACACCTTGGTACTGTTTTCAAACAGTACATTATCATCGGCCATGCCGTGATACATCAACAAGCCAGATTGATAGCCTTTGACATATGGCAGTACACTGCTGGCCTCATAGCCTGCAGCATTCTGTTGCGGATGCCCCAGATAACGCTCGGTGTAATGGGTGTCATACAAGGCCCAGTCAGTCACTGGTGCACCTGAGATGGCAGCCTTAAAGTAATCCGGCGCCTTAAACAAACCCATCAAGGCCATGTATCCGCCATAGCTGTGCCCGTACAAGGCTATGTTTTCGTCATCGACGAAGGCAAGTGTACGCAGATAATCGACGCCGGCTTTCTGATCGTTAACTTCCGCTTCGCCTAAGTGCTGATAGATCACATGCTCAAATTGAGTCCCACGGTGTCCCGAGCCCCTGTTATCGAGCTGAAACACGA
Source organism: Shewanella sp. (assembly GCF_013214165.1). Taxonomy (GTDB): domain Bacteria; phylum Pseudomonadota; class Gammaproteobacteria; order Enterobacterales; family Shewanellaceae; genus Shewanella. Next base: position 34,416 of record NZ_JABSSM010000026.1, read on the forward strand.
TGTAGCCTTGCTGGAGTAGATACTGAGTAAAGTAATCCTGCTCGCTCCAACTGTTGACCACTAGCTGAGCATGGGGTCCACCGTAGACACGCACAACTACAGGGTACTGCTTGTCGGCGCTAAAATTAGTCGGCTTAAACAGACGATATTGCAGCGCTTGGCCATCTTCTGCTTTGACCTGACCAAACTCTGGTAGCTGCCACAATCCAAAGAAGGGATAAAGAGGATGACTCTTATTCACCTCGTTCTGCTCTACCCAAGCGAGTTGCTGCCCCTTATCACCGTGTAGGCTGATCTGCGGCGGTTGTGACAAGCTGCTAAAATAGTCCAGATAAACGGCTTCATTCTCGGCAAACACTGGTGAGTGCATACCGTTTCTCTGACTGATAGTCTCGACTTCGCCGCCCTTTAACGGCACGCGATATAGATGTTTTTCGGTGACCAGAGTCTTGCGGCCGGTAAAGTAGATCCACCCCGTTGCCTCATCCACCAGCTCGACCTCATCGACGGTCCAGTCTCCCGATGTCAGCTGTTTTTTCACCTTGCCATCCAGACCAATCAGATACAGATGATTGAAACCATCACGCTCCGAGGCCCAAATGAAGCTGTCTTGCTGCTTTAAGAAATGCAGGTCGTTATTTAGATTCACCCAAGCATCACTGCGCTCTTCGACTAAGACCCTAGATTTATCGATCTGAGCAAGGGCAACGACTCTGAGCTCTAAGCTTTGCTGATCTCGGCTCTGCCATTGATAAGATAATTGCTTACTACCCGGCAACCAGTTGACTCTGGGCAGATAAATATCTTGTTCTTTACCAAGGTCGACCCAGCTTTTCTTCTGGTCGGCGAGTGTCACCACGGCTAATTTAATCGTGACATTATTCTTACCCGCATAGGGATACCTTTGCTCGGTTAACTTGATACCATCGGCATAGATCTCATTGCGGGTCACCAACTCAACGCCGGACTCATCGATACGGGTATAGGCGATGGCCGACTCATCCGGTGACCACCAGTAGCCAGTCATGCGGCCCATCTCTTCTTGCGCGACAAACTCGGCCATGGCATTTTTTATCGCCCCGCCGCCATCAGTCGTCATGGCGGTTAGCTTGCTGGTTTTCAGCGCTAAGACGAACAGATTTTGATCGCGTACAAAAGAGACATAATTTCCCTTGGGAGATAAACGAGCATCGGTGACAAAGCCGTCCCCCGTAGGTAACAAGCTTACTTCGCCATCATCAACCGAAAAGTAGTAAAGCACGCCAGAGGCAGGAATGAGCATGGCCTGGCTATCATCAGACCAGAAATACTCCATGATCCCCTGACCATATATTCGTTGCCGCTCTCGCCTGGCCTTCTCTTCATCAGAAAGCTCGCCTATGGTGAGTTTATCCGCATCGAGTAGTATCGACTGCTTACCACTGGCCACATCCATCTGCCACAGGTCATAAAAATACTGATCGTCTTTACGTCCGGCGAGGTAGGTCACTGTTTTACCGTCGGGTGAAAGCTTAAGTCCCCTGGGACTCGTGCCTGCCAATCCGGGAGAAGCGTATAGCCTTTCGATACTCAGAGGTGTAACACCTCCTTCGAGTGAGCGGTCTGTTTCTGCATTAGTCGTACTCGTGATTGTCGAGCAAGCTGTGTTTGATAAAATCATAGGAACCGCCAATAGCGCTGATGTCATCCATTTTATTGTCATTATTATGTCCTGGATCTGAATGTAATTACCCCATGCCGACTAATTAGCAACCCCACTAAATAACCTGGTTTTTCAGCGGGAGTTCAAAGCGCTGTAGGCAAGGCCTACATTAATTAACAAACGGCATAAATATCACTGACATTGTGCACTAAAATCGGCAAAAACTGCAACACGCTGCCCAAGTTATAATTTGCCGCCATGCTACGCTGAAAAAAAGTTCAATCTCAGGTATGATCGCGCCAAATAAGAACACTCACATTTGACCCGACCCCAATCTCGAGTATCGCTCGAACTTGTAATAGGAAATAACATGCAGACCTTGGCCCAAAATCTGACTTCACAAGGCATAAATGCCTCTCTGACTCAGCTTATTCACACCTTAGCGAACACCTCTAAAGAGATAAGCCATGCCGTACGCCACGGTGCGCTTGCCGGTGTACTCGGCACCACAGAGCAAGAAAATGTTCAGGGTGAAACCCAGAAGAAGCTGGATGTTATTACCAACGATATGCTCAAAGATGCGCTGGATAAAGACGATACCGTCCGTGGGCTGGCATCAGAAGAGGAAGACTTTATCGTCGAAGTGGGCACCAAGGGTGACTATCTGGTCTGTTTCGATCCATTAGATGGCTCATCGAATATCGACATTAATTCGCTAGTGGGTACCATCTTCTCGATTCTTCCCGCTCCAGAAGGCGAACTCAGTGAACAAAGCTTCCTACAAGCGGGTCGCAAGCAAGTCGCAGCCGGTTATGTCTTATATGGTCCTTCGACTATGTTGGCTCTCACCACAGGTCAAGGGGTGCAGTTATTTACCCTAAACCCAGAAACCAACCAATACCTGTTAACCACAGCAGCCATGTCTATCAGTAAAGACACGACTGAGTTTGCCATCAACATGTCTAACCAGCGTTTCTGGGAAGCCCCGATGCAGACCTATATTGCCGATCTTTTGCTTGGCACCATAGGGCCGAGAGAGAAAGCCTTCAACATGCGCTGGATAGCAGCCATGGTCGGCGATGTTCATCGCGTCCTGTCTCGCGGTGGTATCTTCACTTACCCTAGCGACAACAAGAACCCTGAGAAGCCCTACAAGCTCAGATTGATGTATGAAGCCAACCCTATGGCATTCTTAGTCGAACAAGCGGGTGGCAAGGCCTCTACCGGCTATGAAACCATCATGGATATCGAGCCTAGTGAAATTCACCAGCGCGTAGCCGTTATCTTAGGCTCGGCTAACGAAGTCGATGCTTGTCTCGAGTACCATGAAATCGATTATAGCGAAGAGCCAGAGGTTTAACTGAAGGCGCTAGACGCTAGACGCTAGGCTCTAGCAACATATTAAAAGTCGCTTTAAGCGGCTTTTTTTATGAGCTATTTTTATCGTCTGTTTTACGAGATTGGATTTCGCTAAAAGTGAGGCAAAAAAATACCGCAACCTTATCGGGTAACGGTATTTGATGATGGGGCAAACTCTAGGGGGATAATACCAATGGGTATCATTGCCTCTCGCTGCGCACACGTTCATACAAACAGCCTGAGCTTACCTAGCTTCACCGCTGAGCGTAAAAATTGAATTACGGCAGAGTTATAAACACCGAGTATCGGCGTCGTCACTCGATAATGCTCTACTCAGAGCCCCTACAAGGACGTTTAAAATACCTACGGTCGTATCTTGAGCTCGTTTATTGCTATCATGCTGAATATTCCGCGCCCCAGGACTAGCCAGACTCTGTTCACGCTGTTGCTCGTTTTCTACGGCCCCGGAAATAAAATCGCAACTGACATGAGCTAGGTCATTGGAAGAGCATGCTGTGAGTAGAGCTACACAGATTAACAATACAAAAATTTTCACTCGTCATCATCCTTAATATATAAGTAACGCATCCCGCTACATACAAGTAACCCAATCCACCAACATACCACAATCACCGCCCATAAATCGTACCTAAGGTGTATTAATAATTCATTCAGGCAAGCGATCCATCACCCTTTCGGACTCGCATTCCCCCTTAAGGAGGCTGAGCGCTACCTTGGCTGTTGAATCGATGCTAATTGAGACCCATAAAAAAGCCCATAGTCCCCCGAGTAAGGCGGGTCTATGGGCATATTTTACCAAGCTATTGTCCTAAGACTAACTCTCTTTGGTTTGCGCTGCAGCGCCGTTTGGCGCTTGCTCTGCTGTTTCGTAACCCTGCTCAGTCGCATCGACTATGGTCAATACCGCGGCATCTCCCACTACGTTACACGAGGTCAGCACCATGTCGATTAAACGGTCTAATGCGGCGACGATGGCGAAAGCTTCTACCGGCAAGCCCATCTGGTGGATAAGCACACCTATCATCACCATACCGCCGCCTGGAACGCCGCCGGCGCCAACAGAGAGCAGAAATATACTGAATAACAATGCAGGTAGCTGCTCCATCGCAATTGGCGCACCAAAAGCATTCGCCACGAAGAAGATTGCTATGGTGATATAGATAGACACACCACCCATGTTCATGGTGGCGCCGAGCGGCACACCAAAACCAGCGATGGAAGGTTTAACACCTAGCTTCTCGGTCAAGGTACGCATGGTCACAGGAATAGTGGCATTCGAACTCGCCGTAGAGAGTGAGAACAAGATCTGCTCACGGGTCTTAGCGCGAAACTCTTTAGCCGAAACAGAGGTGAACGCCCCCACTGCCATCGGATATACCACAAAAATCCACAGTAATAATAAGCTGACGATGACGACCAGATACTCGGCAACACTGACAAATACCCCAGCCTCTAAAGTTGCGCCAAGTTTAAGCATCAAGGCAAAGACACCGATTGGAGCCAGCTGCATCACCACAGTGATCAGCTTCATCATCAACTTGTTGCCTTCCTGGAAACCTTGAACCAATAAGGGAGCCGCATTACCTAAAGACTTGAGTACGCCGCCCACAAGCAGGGCCATGAAGATCACTTGTAACATGTTACCCGAGCTAAACGCGGCCACCGGATTACTCGGCACGATATTCACGATCAACTGGACTAGATTTGGCAATTCGGTGGCTGTGATTGTCGCGCCAGTACCACCGGACATGTCGACACCTAAGCCAGGCTGTATCAGTAGCGCCACGGCTAAGGCGGCAAAAATAGCCACTAAGGTATTGATGATATAGAAACCGAATGTCTTACCGCCCAAACGGCCGAAGCTTTTCAGATCTTTAAGCTCGAGGACGCCACATACTATGCTGACGAACACCAGAGGCACGACCAGCATCATGATCATGCTGACGAACATGGTTCCCACGCCAGAAGATATCTCGACCACAGTGCCAGAGAAGAAACTCACATCCCCAAGAAGATATTGAATGATTGAACCGAAAATTAATCCAGAAAACAGACCGATAAAGATCCGTGATGAAAGTGATTTAGTCATATACCTGCCTTCGATTCAGCATATCTTTTATGTATGCCTTTATTAATTTGCACTTATGCCGATGCTCATATTTTGGGGTTCTATCCCACTTGTGGGGACTGATAGTGAATCATGCTGGATACAATTTCAACCGAATTAAGGTCGAGATGAAAAACCACATAACAGCAACATCTGACTTAGCGGCCATTAGCGCTGCGTTCTAGAGGAAAGCGCGCAGAAGGTAGTAACGATAAAATTTACATCCTTATCAAATTAGCAACACCAGGAAAGGCGCCACCGACACAATGACGGAGTAAAAATCCACAAAAAAACGTAAAACCAAAGTTAAAACTACAAAGTAAGCATCCATAAGCATTAAGCACTAAATAGGTGCAAGCTAAAAGTGGATTGGCATCTGACTCAGGTCAGAATAACAGCCGTTAACGCTTCCGCTATACGCCTGTTATTTGCTAATTATATTTTTCAAGCCAGATATTAATCGCTAGAGAAACCTGACTAAGCGAAACCTAGCTCGACATCACGGATGAGTAGTTCCAGCCAATAAAGCCATGCCGCAGAAGTATAGATAGTCGTGATGCTAGAAAATATCGAATCAAATAACTGCTCAATTGTATTAAGCCGTTTTATATAAAGTGACTAACGGTAGATTTTCTACCCGAGTGGCGATCTCGCGTACATTTGTAGGTATTGACAAAAGACCTCAGCAATTGATTTATAATACGCTTCCTTTCTTCTTCAAAGAAAATAATTGCAACTTCAAATTATGGCTCAGCATATGCTCCTGCTTCAATGTTATATGTTGCTCATTCATTAGGGAAAAAGCTAACTGACATTGTGCTGGTAACTGCTGCTGACGGTGCAAATAAAGGCGCGATTGTGTTTGCTTATGCCACTCTTGTTCAATTCCTTGCAACTCGATTGCTATCGCAGCTTCACAATCAGCAGGCGACAGCCAGTAATCCGCTTCGCAGGTGTAAGCAATCTCAATGCCTTTGGGATCTAAATCGCTAAAACACACTAATTTATAGCAAGGGTTATCTTTCCAACGCCTAAAAAATTGATAGGCCATACCGGTTTGCTGACTGGGTTTTACATCACCACGGTATACCCACAACGCATCCCTTAATGATTCTGGCAAATTGAGAGCTGCTAAGTTCGCCATTAAGGTTAGGTTCTCCACCAGCACTATGTATGAATGTTCAATGCTGTCGATTTCATCAGCCCTCACCGACTGCCCTAATGATGATAGTGGCGACTTAGCGATCACTCCCTGGTTAATTTTAAGCTCGTTAATGCTGTTGATAAGAATAAAGTCACGGCTAACAGGGTAACTATTTAGCTTCTCAGCTCTATTCGTCTTTGAGTTGTCATATCGACTTTTTTGTTCTGGGTAGGAATCAAATTCAATCTGTACACCTAATTGCTGCTTAACTTCTGCTATTAGGTGAATTTTATCGGTCAGGCTGTAACTAAAAGATGAACCAGAAAACGAACCAAAATCAAAGTCCTCTTTTAGCTGCTTTAAATACTCTTTAGTAGGGATCTTGTCGCCCGTTGAGGATGTCAGCAAGAGGTCCTTTGTTTTGTTAAATAAACCTTCTTTCACACAAATACCTTATCCTTAAGCACTCGCTCAGTAGGTTCTAAGCCTCGAGTGCAACTTATCCACTCTGGTCTAAGTTATCATCAGCTAAAATACTAATGTAAGCCTATCACCACATCATGATAACTGAAGTTATCCGATGTCCCCTGCACTTGCAGGCCCTTCATATTAATACTGAAGGCTGCTTGCTGCTCATTGGTTAGCTTGCAATAACAGCTAAACACTAATTCAATCCAAGCTTTTGGGTTAATGCAATGCTCATTCGCGAGCCAGTCATCTTGAGACTGTCGCCAAAACGCTAACGCTGAGATAGGGGAATCTGAGGTAATCGCTTGCTCAAATAAAGATTCTGTTTGAAGATCGAAGAAGTCACTTTGATAGCTGATCCGCTCTATCGGATTAACCTCAATCTCGGCCGTTTCTCGCTCTTTTACATCCTGAGCAATCGACTGCTTGCGTAAAGCCTGTACTAATTGAACAAGCGGTGTTTCTAGCTCGGTATTTCGCGTATCTACATAAGATCTAAGCGGCATCGATGGGGCTAACTTTAACCCCTCTGGCAGTGATGGGTGCTCATACAAGTTATCACTTAACTCAAACTCAGGGTGCTGACGTAAAAAACGTGCCATGCTGCGAAGTTGGTTGGCTTTTTTCTCATCACGGCGCAAGCGGAACAAACTCAAACGCATATTGTCGATGATAAATCGTAGCCTTGGCAGCACTTGGTTAAACCAATAGACAAAGCCGGTAATCTTACGCGCAAACTCATTGGGACAGGCCCAGTTTATCCACTCATAACAGGCTTCAGGGTCAATTTGTTGTAGCTCTGTCAGTAGGTTTTGCGCATGGTTAAGATAACGCTCATTCTGCCTTATCTTATTCGCTAAACTACTGACAAAACCAAACTGACTCACAATGCCATAATGCATATTATCGAGGTTGTTGTTTAAGCCGTCTTTGGTCTCATACAAAAGGTCATCCAGCTGTTCTAAAAAAAGATCCGCATCTTCCGACTGTTCTGCCTGTACCGAAAGTTGATAGTCTTTAACCGTTTCGTCAAGGGCTTCAATCACCTTGCCCATATCGGTCAACTGGCGGTAACTGCTCTGCTTTCGCATCAAGCGGTTGAGCATACGCTTAAAATCAGTCGTGACCCTAAACTCGCCCGCTTCATCATCTGGCCGCAGTAAACCCGCCTTATGTAGCGTTGAAATGGTTTTACTGTCTTGGCTATCTGCCGCTATTGAACCATACACATAAGCGTTAGCCAGTAGATCGTCATTGGCGCCAATTTTTCTGAGTAGCGCTGATACCTGCCCTGCATCAAAACCGGCCATTAGAACAATAACTCATCTTGTTTTTCGGCCTGCTCATCGGGCAAATCGACCTGTTCAGAGTCATTTAAAAACTCAATTAAACTGTAGATAAGGTCAAACCGCGCCGTGGCAAAATAACGGCTACTACCTGGGTTTTTACGGACGAAGTATTGCATCTCTTCGAGCTTATTAAATAAGGTCGCAAGCTGCTCTCTGGTTTCTTCTTTATTGGTTTTAAACGGCTTAATAGACGTTAATCGTCTTAGTTGATCACGCAAGGTTTGATCTTGCTCGAACGGTTCAAACAAGGAATTGATATTAACCACTGATTTGCCATGCAAGGGTAAATCAGCTTGCGTAGCGGTAAGTAATAGGTCTAAGAATTCGACTAACGGCCTAAATACACTGCGCATTTCGTTAAACAGAGCTGACAACTCAGCTGAATTACTTTGGTCCACCTGCTTATAGGTACAGAAAAAAGCATCGGCGTTATCTAGGTAGGTAATATTGCGATCTAAGTTCGACAAAAAATCGCTGACTCGCTCAAACTCACTGTCCACTTTTAGATAGGTAAACTCTTCAGCAAAGGCGGTTTCACAAATCACCGCCCCAGTTAATAGCTTTTGGATAGTCTGTTTAAACATTATAACTCCTGCTTAGCGATAGCCGCCTGTTGCTGATTGGCACGGTTCGCAAGTAACTCATCGAGGCGCGACTGCGGGATCTCAGCATGGTAAATTTTATTATCTTTCAACTTATAGTGTCTGTCGTACAGAGACAGAATATGCCTGTCGGTAGACGGTGATGCTGACAAAATGTTGATGTCGTTATCGCTAAACATTTTCAATAGTAGATCAATATTTTCAGCCGCTAATTCACCTAGCTCATCGACGGGTAAAATAATCTTGCTGCCATATTGACTCTCGCCGCGCAACATACCAAGCAAGCCAGCAAACAATGACAACATAGCCAGATATGACAAACCCGTCGAACTCACTTTTTTGAGTTGACGAGCATTACGAGCATGCTTAACTTGGCCTTTTTCTATGATAGTAAATTCAATATCAAAGAGATTGCAATGGTTCAAGACAAAACCTTCGCTTGGCAGGTATGTCGCTAGCTTTTGCATCGCATAAACAAGATCGTCAGGGATCTCTCCAACACCATCGCTTAATTGGTCGCGACATAGCTCATAAGCCTTGGAGAATTCTTTTAGCGAGCCCCAGTATTCCAACTCTTCTTGCTTCATTACCGTAGTGACGCTGATCTCCGCTAAGGCATCAAAATGGGCTAAGCCAGTCACCTTACTCGACAACTTTTTACCTATCGTTTTAATTTGCCGAGCAAAGTTTTCTACATGCTGATAAAACTCGTTAATCATGGTGGCGTTAACGGACACCAACTGATAGGTATTCTTCTGTTTTTGCTCTGCACTGCTTAATAGCTCAACAATGGGCTCACGATACTTAAACAGGCTTTTAGCAGTACTAAAATTATCATGTTCGGCCACCAGTTTTTGCCAGTTATCGTACAAGTCACTGTTAGAATGCACCTTTTTAAAGCCGTCGTTAAACTTATTAAGCTGCTCGCCTAAACGTTTTTGAATCACTTTAAATTGATTGAGCCAATCGGCGCAAAAACTGACACTCAGATCCGCTTGGTTATGCGGCTGTTCTGCCGACCCTAACGCTTCAATACCCAGGTTTTCACACTGACGCTGGCTGTCGCTTAGTTGATTGAGTAGATCCTCAACATAGGTTTTCTTATGGTTTAATTTCTTGATATCACTGCGCAGTGCCGTGATATCACTATTTAGGCTGATGCTGGTATCTTCAAGCTGAGTCTCAATCCCCCGCTGCCGTACTAACCTACTCTGGTTCTGCTCGACTAGGCCATCACGATGGCAGTATTGATCCGTCATAAAGTGCTGGTAACGATGAGCTTTTTGTTCAAACACTAGGCATTGCTTCAATGCCTGCTCTATCACCTTACGCTCGGTGGTGCGCTTATCCACTTCACCGTCTGGATCCAGTTTGGCCAAGTCAGTATTTTGCTGCTTTCTCAAATCTTTTAAACGTTGCTTGTAGCTGGCTTCTAGCTCGGCACTTTCTGCCTTCAACAGTGACAACTGGCAGTCCCGGTCACCTTCAACCACCATGCGCTTTTCAAGTAGTTGGTTGTGCAACTCATGGCGCTGCTCTTCAGCATCTTGGGTGTACTCTTGCTGCTGTTTGGTTAGGCGCCTTTGTGCTGATTCTAGGGTTTTAAGCTGTTGATTAACCGCATCGGTGTACTCTTTAATTGCGATGCGTTTTTTAACTTCAAAATTCTGTTTTTGCGTATTTAGCTGCTGTAAATTAAGGTCATTTATAGCAAGTTGCTGCGTTGCGGCTGAGCATTCGGCGTCTGCGGCTGAAATGTCTTTAGTTAATAAGCCTATATGCTCATCAAGCTGCTTAATCTTCTCAGCCTGTAGATTGATTTTGTCCCCTAGCGCTTCGTATTTCTCACGCAGCTGGATCTCATCGAGAAACAGTGAATCATTACTCTGTAATGGTTCTAAATCGAGTAAAAGCCCATAAAGGCTGTCACCGCCAACCCATGTGGGGGCCAAATCACAACGAGTAAGTTGCTCACTGGTGAGCAGGCGTCCAATGTTGTTCTTCCAGTTTTTTGCTTGCGCTTCATTATCAAGAAAATACTGCAATGAGCCTTCAGCTGGAATAAGTTGCGATCTAACTTGTTCATACTCAGCAGACAGCCCTTCGAGCTGACGCTTTTCTTGAGTGTATTGCTCTAACTGCTTATCTCGACGCTTTATTAGGTCACTGTGCTGCTTTAACGCTTGAGATTGTGCTTGGTACAGGCTGTTCTGCTTATCTTTAGCCTCACTTAATGCTTCGGTATTTAGAGCAATGTTTTGCTGTAGTTCTGGCGCAAGTTGAACTTGATTGAGCTGAACTTGAGAGAGCTTTTGTTGCTCGGTTTTAAGATCGCTTTCCAGCTGTTGTTTCTTCAGCTGAAGATCAATATTTCGTGCATTCAGCTGTTGTTCTAATTCGCGGTTTTGCACCCTATCAGTGTCGGTGATTTTAGTCAGTTGCCCAGTGGCAATGTCTCGAATGTCGGTCATTTTCGCTTGGTTATTGCTTTGTTCTTGCAGATGTTGATACTTAAGCTTTTGAATAAGGTCGGCAAACTTTTGCTGCAGCTTACTAATATTGCCTTCGAAGGCATTAATAATGGCGTTGATTTCATTAAGCTGGTCTTGATAATGCGGCGCTTTGTCGGCTTGTAGCTGATAGCTAGCGGCATCATCATCGTCAAACTTCATTTTATCGGTATCAAGTCGATCAATACGGCTCTGATCGCCTTCGATATCCGCTTTTAGGTTAGACACCTGCTTACTTAATGATTGCTTAGTTGTTTCTAGCTCGTTGATCAAGCTTGATAGCTGAAGTTGGGCTTGCTGTTTCTTTTCGGCGCCTAATGCTTGCTGCTCATTGAGGCTTTCTTGGTGAGCCAGTATTTCAAAATGCAGATGTTGCAGCTTGATCAATAAGCTGTCTAGGCTATTGAAGTCCCCCTGCCATAGGCCAATTTTATCCGCAACTTTTTGTACCGCACGGCTGGCTCGAATATCCGCTAGCCAGTTGCTGATGTCCTCTTTATTAAGGCTTATCTGTTCTTTTCCTTCCACTGAACCTCGGGCTATGTAGTCGCTTGCGATAGCAACCAACATCCGCTTAACCGCCTCAAAATCAAGATTTTTCTCTATAGTGCCGTTAATCACCTTGTCGATATGCGGGCTGGGTTGCTCACAGAAACTGTAGCGATTTTGCAATTGGCGGACATCTTTTAATTTACGGCCACTACGGAGATTTTGAATCACTTGGCGGTATTGTTCAACGGCTAGATAGCGACTTGAGTCGCAACCTAGCTGTCGATAGAAGCCTTCAATTTCTTTCATTGAACGACGTTGGTGGTTGTCGCCAATGAAGTGCTCGCTGTTATAGGGTGCATCAATAAACTTATACTGCGCGCCACGCCCATCGCTACAAACCAGAACCATACAAGTTTGCCCATGGGGACGCTGATACTCATAGATCAACATACTTGAAGTACGTGGCAGGTAGTAATCAACAAAATTACGCGCCTGATCGACCTTACTGACGATATCGCTCGGACGCATGCCATAAAATAATGGTAGTAGTCGCATTAATGAGGTTTTACCCGCACCATTAGTCCCTTCAAGTTGCGTATGCCCCGATAAGTCCAGCTCATTGACCTGACCCTTCCAGAAACTGTCTATAATAATAATACGCAGTAGTGAATAGCCTTGTTGAGCCATGCTAGATCCTTATATGAACGGTTTTCAAACAGAAGTAATACGAATTGGGAAGGGGTGATAATTTATAAGGAATCAGACATTATGTCGATATATATCGGTTCAATCAATATATTTTCTTGCCTGTAGGAGGGGCTTTAGCCCCGAAATCCCCGAAATCCCCGATATGTTGTAGGAGAGGCTTTAGCCCCGAAATCCCCGAAACATCCGAAACATCCGAGGTTCATCAAACATTCACCGTTATCTATTGTCGAACTCGGTGCGATAACTCTCATAATTGCCCACCATGCCCTTGACTAGATCGGCATCATAGGGGCGCAGGCCGCTCATCACTAGTGTCTTAATGCCGGTTCCTACCAGTTTATCACCACTGTGCAGCTCAAACTTAAGGGTCACATCTCCACGCTTACCGTTAATCTTAAGCTCTTGTCCAACCAGAGACAGGCTCACTTGTTCGAAATCCAAGCTAGTCAAATCGAAAGACATGCTCTCATAGATCACTAAAGGGCGCGCCGGATTGATCATCATCTGATGCTGTTCCATCATGGGCACTAATACATGGGTAAAATTGTGACCGGAGAAGGCGACATAGCTGCGAATAAAGGATTCTATCTGAGTCTGGCAATGTCTCACATCTCCCAGACGTTCGACGCTCAGATACAACTTGTCCTTATCATCGCGGATCTCGACTCGCTGCTCTGCAGTTTCGGGAAACTGCAGCTCAACGCCTGCTCCGACCATGCCAGCAAAGTTAAACGTCATCTTCTGACTCAAACCATATTCGTTTAACACCAATGAAAAAAGAAGATCTCCCGGCACACAGAAACGCTTAGCCCCCACACTATGAATAGGATTGAAGTCCTGAGCCACGCCTTTGGCGAAATCACTGGCCTGCTCTGCAAGTACTGTAATGGTTTGATTTTCTTTTTTAAAATAAGGTGTTAAGAACATAGTCACTCTATAAATCTATTGGTATACAAACATTGCGCCACATCTTATATCAGATCCACTAAAACACACACCCGATGACTTAAATTAGCTCAAGTCCCGCAAGCTTAATATCGAGGCTAGCCCAGCTTGGTGCGGCTATATTACCAATCCCCTGTAACTCGTTAGCCATTAAGACTTAATATCAATCCCACTTCATTGGTCCCGCTGACACGTCAGGCATCAAATGTTGCCACTAAGCCTATGATTGTCACCTAGGGTCTTAGGCAAGTTGAAGCAATAATAGATAAGACTATATCCACCTGATTTGTATGGATATATATTAGATGAAATGCTTATATGTAAATTTATGATGTAAATAGTGCGTTTATTTTTCGACACTGAAAAAAAATTCTCGCTAAAAAAAAAGAGCCTCTGCCGAAACGTTTCTGTACCTAGATATTAATATCACACTGATTATTAACGTGAATACAACAACAATCAGATGTTAACCCCCCATAAGTATTATTTACTGTTAGTTTACTTTTGTGATTCTTAACCAAAACCCAAATGATAATAGTTTGCATTACTCAAATCATTTGAATAGAATCCCCCTAAATTTAATAACCCTCCATTTACAATAGGGAAAAGAATGATGAAGAAAACTATAATTGCTAGCGTTTTGTTTAGCATCTTCGCATCTCAAGCAGCATTTGCATCGGATGAGACTCAAGAGCTAAGAAAAGTGATCGAACAACAGCAGCAAGTGTTACAAGATCTTGAGCGCCGCCTCGATGAGACCGAGAAACGCGTCGAAAAGACTGCCGACGTAGTAGAAGCGACAGCCGAGTCTAAGAGTGCCACTACACTCGGTGGTTATGGTGAGCTTCACTACAACAACATCTCTAATAACCAGACTGGCAAAGATAAGAAAGAAGTCGATTTCCACCGCTTCGTGCTCTTCGTCGGCCATGAATTCACAGAGAGCACCCGCTTCTTCTCCGAGCTTGAAGTTGAACACTCGATCTCGGGTGATGGCAAGAAAGGTGAAGTTGAGCTAGAGCAGGCCTATATCGAGCACGATTTCAACCAGATGCTAACGGGTAAAGCGGGTCTATTCTTGATACCAGTGGGTATCATCAACGAGACTCACGAGCCACCAGCCTTCTACGGTGTCGAGCGTAATCCGGTCGAGAAGAACATCATCCCTGCCACTTGGTGGGAAGCCGGTATAAACTTAAACATTAAGGCAGCTCCAGGCTTAGCCTTCGATGGTGCTATCACTTCTGGTCTATATGTCGATGAGACATATAGCATCCGAGGTGGACGTCAAAAAGTCTCTAAGGCGAAAGCTGAAGATCTCGCTTACACCGCACGGGTAAAATACACCGCTATTGCAGGCCTAGAGCTTGCTGCTACCGCTCAATACCAGTCAGATCTGACTCAGAGCGCTGGCGGTGTCGACACGGCATCTGCGACCCTGTTGACTGCACACGTCATCTATAGCATCCAGGGATTCACGGTTAAGGCCCTTTATGCACAGTGGGATATCGACGGTAAAGAAGCTGAAAATTTAGGTCGTGACCAGCAAAATGGTTGGTACATAGAGCCTGCTTATCGTTTCAACGACAGCTTCGGCGTCTTCGCACGTTACAACGAGTATGATAACGAGGCTGGCAACGGCGATGACACCAATATCACTCAGACTAATGTTGGTGTGAACTACTGGTTGCACGAAAACGTCGTGTTCAAGGCTGACTACGAGAAAGTTGGCGGCGCTAAAGATTCTGACGGTTTCAACCTAGGTATCGGCTACCAGTTCTAATTAGCCTTAAGCTAAGCGCCCATGAGTAATGAGTGCGAAAATGAGTGCCCTTTATCGGGCACTCATCTATATTTTAACTAGTTTTAACGATTTTTTCTCCCGCATCCGAGTCTAATATGAAGTTTACCTCTGTTTACCTGTTAGCTTTCTCATTCATTTTTAGCTTAGCCTTGAGTCAATCTGTGCTCGCTCGCGGCGTTTATCAGCAACCAGATGACTTCATTAGTCACGCCTTCAATGCCCCAACGCCCAAGGCAAGAGTCTTCTGGATAGACGATGAGGCACAGGATGTTATCGAAGAGATATTGTCACATAGATTCAAAAAGATGCGCCTAAGATATTGGCAACAAGAATCTGAAACCGTTTGGATATTAGAAGAGATAGGTAAAGAGTCGCCGATCACCGTCGGTATCCATATTAAAGATCAGGCGATCGCCCAGACTAAGGTACTGGTTTATAGAGAGAGCCGCGGCGATGAAGTCAGGCATGATTTCTTTACTGATCAATTTAAATCGGTCAAACTAAAGGATGATCTAAAATTAGATCGTCACATAGATGGCATCACAGGTGCAACCCTGTCAGTCAGAGCCTTGACTAAACTGTCTCGCATCGCATTATGGTTAGATGCCCATGTCACCAAAAGTTAAGCTAAAGTTTGGCTATGATGCAGGAGGCAGGGCAACCACGAACGATTAAGACTGGAACAATGACTCAAAAGCATCATAGAACTCGAATTAATAGTCAAAGACGACGAAGTCGCACCAAGCAGCTAAGAAATACCTTAGCCAAGCAATTCCGTTGCTGGCATCGCCGTCTCGGTATATTCAGCGCCCTGTTCATCATGCTAATGGCCATTAGCGGCGTGGTTATCAACCATAGCAATCATCTATCCATAGATTCGGCTCCCGTGCAACAAGCCTGGCTACTGGATCATTACGGCATCACTCCACCCAACAAGCTTGCTATCTATCAGACCCAGCCCCTCAGTCTTGCCAGCTCAGATAATTTAGTCTGGGTACAACATCGGCTAGCCGTCGAAGCCGACTCTCCCATTAAAGGTATGCTCACTTTAGGCAAGATGATACTCGCCGTCGACTCGAATAATCTCTACATGGTGTCACAGGATGGCGAGCTGATGGAGAAACAAGATGCTTCCATGGGCTTCCCCAGAGGCATAGAAGCCATAGGTTTCGATGGCCAAGTCTGGCTAAAGACTCAGGCTGGATACTTCATGGCAGATGATGAGCTTATCGAATGGACACCAGCCATGCCGTTTGCCCCCATCTCCTGGTCACAGGTCCTAGATACGCAAACCGCTCAAGCAGAATCGGATACTATCTCCTTACTGGCCCGATCGAGTCACCTCACCTGGGAGAGAGTAATATTAGATATTCATAGCGGACGCTTCTTCGGCTCACTCGGCCCCTGGTTTATGGATCTAGTGGCCTTGTCTTTGATCATCATGGCCATATCGGGGATATATCTATGGCAGCAAGTCCGTCCAAAAAAGAAGGCTCGACTTTCTAGGCACTCGTAGCTGGGACTTTTAGACCATCTCCAGATAAAAAAACGCCGAAAATGTAGCAAACATTTTCGGCGTTTTTATGCTTACAATCGCATCTAAACCAGTGTAATTAATGAGTTAGAGCGTATATCTGATACCTATGGCTACACCGTCATCTTCAGAGATAGACATTCTCGCCTCTTGCTCCTTGTCTGCACTGGTAAAATCACTGTAGTCTTTACGGGCTTCCACATAGAGCACAGTGCTCACATCCCAAACATAGTGCAGGCCTGCAACGACGAATTGACGTTTAAACACGTCGTTTGGATCGGCACTGTTTGGCTGAATAACGTAATCGCTGCCCGCATCTAAGATGTTATAAGAGATAAATGGACGTAGGCCGTTATCAAACGTATATGAGAACAAAGATTCGATACCATAAGAGTCATTAATTAGACGGCCTAGGTTATCGGTATCGTGATTTTCATTCTTGTTAAAATTGGCGGCGGCATAGAAGCCCTCATCATCGAAACTTCCCCAGGTAGCACCGACACCATAAATAAGATCGATCGCGGTGAGCGTTTCACCGGTATGAAAATCCACTTCAAACTCGCCGCGGTTAACACCTGCAGTTAACGTGAGCATATCCGTAGCCAGATAAGTGATCGCACCGCCGTAGGTCTGATCATAATTGACCTCTTGTGACTCTTCTTTATCCTTTTGTGGATCCTTATCAGCGTTCCAACGTGCTTCACAATCAGTGCTTAAGTTGAGTGCGGATTCACAGGTATAGAAGGTATCGTGTTTTAGCTGAACTTGAAGTGCGAAGCTAACATCACCGAAACTATTACGGTATTGAACTACCTTATCACCACGACCAGTGCCATTTACCGCACCATCAGCCTTATTGTAGGTATAAACACCCGCGGCGTTACCATCCCACAAGAAGCTATAGTTAGTGTTATAAACGACGTCGTACCAAGCGCCCCACTGCTTACCTATACTTAATGTACCGTAGGTATCATGGCCAATACCGACGTAACCTAGACGATTATGTAAGAAGTCTCCGCTCTGAGACTCGAAGTTACTCTCACTGCTATAAACGATTTCACTGGTACCAAATGGGTTAACGCCCCACTCCAACTTAGTGAACGCTTTCCAACCATCGCTCATTACACGAGTGAAACCGAAGTTAATTCGCGATGCGCCGTTAACCACTTCGGTGGCACCTTGGGTATTGATCACACGTGCGTCAATGAATCCACCAATCTCCACTGCGTTCTTGTCATCTTTAAAAATTTCGATTGCCGCTACTGACGGGGCAAATATAGCGGCTACTAGCGCCGATGCGAGTACATTGTATTTCATCTAGTATTTAATCTTCCTTGGTTTATTCCTCTGCAAGTCGAGAGAATAACAAAAGATTACCAAGGCCTCAAACATCATTAACAGTTGAAGCGCATTTTTAACGTTAACTTTGATTGTACTCAATATAAACTCAGATAGTATCAATACAAGCAAGCCTGAATGAAGCAGAGTTACATTCTTATTGCGAGCATGTATTAATGGGCTATAACTCCAGCTTCACTCTTCAGTGTTATCTGATAATAAATCTGGATTAACGACTAAATTTCTGACGCCGTGAGCATGATCTTCATTGAAGACATTGCCTTTTAACCAGCTAGCCACAGTATTAATATCTAGCTTCATGACCAGAGGACGCACACTCCAGCTTACCTGTAGAGGCGATGCTTTCTCGTTATATCCAGGCCCAGTCGTTGAACCTGCATATTGCACCGGCTTGCCAGTATTAGCAGGAATATTGAGTGCCTGATGCAGTCCGTTGATCACCCCTAATTGAGTCAGTTCGGTAAAATCTCGACCTTCTGCGTCGTGCACCAGCACATACACCTGTGTCTCTACCCGTAATTGAGGATTACTATTTTCCTCACTGAGGCAGGCACCGAGAGTTGGGCCAGGACTCACTTGAGCACTCGAGTGGACATAGTGCACCTCTATCGTATCCCCAGGATGTAGGCTGCCGTGCTTGCTATCACCGAGTGTATGCGGGAGCGGAGTTAACTCGGCTGCAGATAATTGGCCCGAATACTGATATCCACTGCCATTACCATGACCATCTCCATGGCCGGCATACTGGGTAAACTCACCACCTCTGTGCTCTGCATTCTTATGAAAATGTATGTTACACAGGTTCATTTTCGAGTATGGAGGAGCCTCAGCAAAAATACGTGGGTTATTGCCCTTGATGGTGTCAATATCCCGTGGTGATTGAGGACCGTAACCTTTACCCTGAGTATTGAGAGCCAATGTGGCTCTTTGCTCTTGTATCACTCGAACAGAAACGCTTAACTCCGCATCCATCGGGGCTGCATGCATATAAAGCGGCAACAGCACGCCAGAGACGCATAATACTCGTAGCAGATTAATCATGATTGTGCCTTGTTATTCATAAGTAGACTCGCGTTATTAGATGAAAGAATACTAGAAGTCTAGATCCCCCCTCATTTGGACGGTAAATAATTTTTCGTGATAACTTTATATATACTTACCGCAGCTCCAAAAGACAACATGGCTAAATATGTATATACAAGAGCTGAATCATTATACTCAAAAATTAAGTTTAAAAAGTATATTGTTATAATTCCAGATCCCGCCTACCAAAGGTTGCGATGACAGAAATACATTTACTATTTTTTTATATCTTTTGACATTATTGAGCACTGAAGAACATTTTTAAACATCCTTCTTAGGTTTTAATACCTTTAGCTGCTTGTTTAGCGAATAAAGATAAGAATATAGCTAAATACTCTTATCTTACTCTGACCACTTTAACCACCAGTGAACTTCTGCCACCAAGACAAGGGGTCGCCGCAGTTTTTAGCCGGATGATAGCTGCCACTCAAGGCTGGCAGTGCTATGGTGTTGTCACAACCTGCCTCCATCGCTTTACCGGTTAAACGGTCGAAGTGTCCATTAACTACGCCATTGATGGGCGTGCGCCTTAAACTGATAGGAGGACGATTATTGAGGAAGTCTTGGTAGACGGCCATGGCGCCGCTGCTGCCGTAGAGTCCAGTCTTACCGTTATCGTCGCGGCCAACCCAGATCGCGGCGACGTTACGTTCATCGAAGCCAGCAAACCAAGAGTCGCGAGAATCGTTACTGGTACCAGTCTTACCCGCAAGGCTAGTGCTTGGGAATGCCTTACCTAAACGAGCCGCCGTGCCAGATTGCACCACTTGCATCATGGCATATTGCACCAGGAAGTCTGTTGCAGGGTCTATCGCCTGGCGCTGAGAAATACGTAATACTGGCAGTGGATTATTGTCCTTGTCTAACACGGCCGTGATAGACGATAGTCGACGATAACGTCCATTATCGGCAATGGTTTGATAGACCTGAGCCACCATCAAGGGTGAGCCATTCACCGCTCCCAGCAGCATAGAAGGATACTCAGAAATTTTCTCCCTCCAGCCCGCCTTGTCTAAGGTCGTAGCCACACTGCTGACTCCGATAGCCATGCCCAAGTTCACCGTGGGCACATTCATCGACTTCTTGAAGCCCGTGAGCAGGGGCACCTCACCGCTAAACGTCCTGGTCACATTCTGTGGAGACCAGGTCTTACCATGACCATTTTTCAAGGTGATGGGCTGGTCTTTCAGTGGCGTCGCCAGATTATACTTATCCGCTTGATTGAGCGCGGTGGCATAGACAAAAGGTTTTATCAGGGAGCCTATGGGACGACGTATTTCAACCGCGCGGTTGTAGCCCTTGTAGCCCGGAGACTTATCTCCCACCATGGCAGCAATACCGGCCGTAGCCTTATCGGTCAACACCATGCCAACCTGAAGCTGCTTATCATTCTTGCCCAATCGAGCCATCACCTTCTTGACCGACTTCTCGGCCGCTTCCTGGGCCATAGGGTCGAGTGTGGTGTAAACCTTGATGCCCGACTGCTTGAGTAAGGTATCGCCGAAGCGTCTCGCCAGTTCATGTTTCACCACGGCAAAGAAGGCGGGTAACTTTTGATGCACGGGTCTATCTGACTTTCTCAACCCCAGAGGAGACTCGACGGCGGCCTTGTACTGGGCAACAGAGATCTTCTGCCCTTCCATCAAGAGCCTAAGCACTAGGTCTCGTCGCTCCAGTGCACGCTCGGGAGAACGCCAGGGATTGTAATAAGAAGGCCCTTTAATCACGGCGACTAAGAAAGCTTGTTGAGACAGAGTCAATTCGGCGATAGGACGACCAAAATAAAACTGAGACGCCAGCCCCATTCCGTGCACGCCGCGGGCCTTATCTTGACCCATGTACACTTCATTGAGATACGCTTCTAAGATCTCATCTTTGCCATAACGGAAATCTATGATCAAGGCCATCAAGGCTTCACGGGCTTTGCGCACCAGTGAACGCTCACTCGACAAGAAGAAATTTTTAGCCAGCTGCTGAGTCAGTGTCGAGCCCCCCTGCACCGTTCTTCCCGCGCTGATGTTGACCATCAAGGCGCGGAGAATGGCTAAAGGGTTCACACCATAGTGTTGGTAGAAGCTTCTGTCTTCGACCAAAATAAGGGCTTCTATAATCGATGACGGCATCTTATCGGCTTTGACAAACACCCTATCTTCGCCATCGCCGGTGATGATTCGATCCAGTAATACCGGCTCGAGATGGAAGACAGCCAGTTGACGATGATCTTGGGAGCGGGAAACTGAGCTCACACCTTGAGAATCGAAGCTGATCATCACCCTCAGCTCAGCCTGATCCCCTTGAGGATGCAGAAAAGGCCTACGCCAGAGATCGACTCTGGTTTTAGATGCGGAAAACTCACCAACCTGCCTGGGGTTGGCGACCTTACGATAGCCGAGTAGTTTAAGTTCTGAAATTAATTGGCCATGACTGACTGCAGCGCCGGGATAAAGGGCCATGGAACGACTGAATACCTGAGCAGGAAGGTGCCATTTTTGCCCTTCAAATTTTCGCGCTATAACCTGATCCAGATAGATGCTGTAAATAGACACAGTGGCGATGACAATAACGCCAAGCTTCCAGATAATAGACCAGACTTTACGGCCCCAGCCAGAGGATACTTTTTTAGCCGAAGACTTTTTACGCGGCTTAGCTTTAGATGGTGCTTTCTTAGCACCTTGTTTAGATACGGCTTTGTTTGTCATCTTTATTCCGAAAAAAGGTTTCAGCTCCTAGGGTTAAGCTCAGGAGCTAGCGATCATTTTTACTTAATGTCTTTTTCTTGGTAAAACGGGTCGGCAAGGTATTGGCAGGATCGTCTGGCCACAAATGCTTGGGATACCTGCCTTTCATTTCTTTCTTAACCTCGATATATGGCCCCTGCCAGAAGCTGGCAAGATCGGCCGTTAAAGCTAAAGGTCTACGCGCTGGAGAGAGTAGCTCCATGGTCACCGTTAGCTTGCCATTCGCTAAGATAGGACTCTGAGCCATGCCTAATGCTTCTTGCAATCTGACACTGAGCCGAGCCCTGCCTACATCATCATAGGTGATGGTCGCACGGGTCCCGGTCGCCATGGGCCAATGACAGGGAAAAAGTGTGTCGAGGCGCTGCTGTTTATCCCACTCAAACAGATTAAGCAGCTGAGTATAGCAGTCAAGCGCGCGCAGTTGTGACAAGCTTCTTACATCATTAATGTAAGGCCCCAGCCACTCTTCCAAGGTGTCTAATAGGTGTTGCTCGCCGATATCCGGCCAGCCGGTAGCAGTATCTAGCTCGGCGGCTAGCTTAACTCGACTTTGAAGCTGTAATGCCTTAGGGTTAAAATTAAGTAATTCCAGCCCCTTACTGCGTATTTGTTCAAATATGGCTGTTTTTATCTGCTCGGGTGCAGGCTTATTCGATGCTGCCTTACTCAAGACTATTTGACCGATCTTCCGTCGACTCTCGGCAAAGAATCGCCCTTTCGCCTCATCCCAGCCACAATAATCTTGGCGCTTGACCAAAAAAGATAATCGCTGCTTAAACAAATCTTCATCTATCTCGGCCGCCAAATAGACTCGACCACTGGTGCGCCCCTCACTCTCCTGAAAATCCGCCACCACCAGCCAATCGGCCTGGGCTAAGGGATCATGTTCCGGTAGTGTGACTCCGGTACCATTCGCCAACAGATAGCCGGACACACCGCGGCTCTTGGCTATTCTGTCCGGGAAGGCCAGCGCGAGTAGCAGGGCGATATCCCCCGAGCCCACAGATGAGACGAGCCGCGACAGGTCGACATTAACCTTGAGTTTCTTCATCCAGCTACGCACCTGCTTTCCGGCTTCGCCCTGGATTGCCTCCCTGAGGTAGTGACTGATATCGACGCCATGTCGACCCAGGGATCGGGACTCTAAAATCCCGGCGAGCAGGCAAGCCAAACCCACCAGATGCTCATCTCCCTCAGTTTGTGACAGCGATTTTGCCCTGAGTAACATATGCGCTAATCTTGGATGACAGCCCAGCTGATAAGCTTGACTACCATGGCGGGTCAGCGTCCTCTGTGCATCGACCAACTCTAACAGCGCCAGCAACTGCCAGGCCACTGTCTCATTGGCCTTCGAAGGCTGAGTCAGCAGAGGCAAGTCATTAAGCGCCTTCACGCCCCAACAGGCGGCGTCGAGTGACATAGGAATAAGATCGCTGTGTGAAATTTCTGGCTCATCCGCCTTTATCAGTCGCCCTTGCTCCTCTTGACTCCAGAGCCGCAGACAATAACCGGCACAGAGACGCCCCGCACGTCCAGCACGCTGGGCCGCAGATGCCTGACTGATGCGTTTGAGTGTCAGACGCGTCACCCCGGTTTTAGGGTTAAAGCTGGCATGGCGTTTATAACCGGAATCGACCACCATGGTAATGCCATCTATGGTCAGACTCGACTCGGCGACATTGGTAGACAGCACGACTTTACGCTTACCGTCTGTGGCAGGCGCTATCGCCCTGTCTTGGGCCTTAGCCGGCAGACTGCCATAGAGGGGACACAGAGAAAATAGATTGAGATCCAAGCGCCGAGATAAATAATCATGTAGGCGCATGATCTCCCCCTGACCGGGAAGAAAGGCCAGCAGAGAACCAGAAGAATCGATATTTCTCGCCACACTGGCATCTAAGCTAGCAAGATGCTTATCATCGCCATTGAGTAAGTCGACGATGCATTTCCCCATATGTTCTAACCAGATTTGGGTGTGATTCTGATAAGGGTTAGCCCCTTGAGTCCGCCCCTTAGATTCTGCCAGGCTTCGATAAGCTAACTCGACGGGAAAGCTGCGGCCCTCACTCCGCAACGAGCAGGCATCCGGCATCAGAGTCGACAGCGGCAAGCCTGCAAGTGTGGCAGACATGGCCAAGATCTTAAGATCTTCTCGAAATGATCCCTGGATCTCCAGTGCCAATGCCAAGCCAAGGTCGGTCGTGAGGTGACGCTCATGGATCTCATCGAAAATGATCAACGCGATTCCGCTTAACTCGGGTTCTTGCTGGATCATGCGCGTCAGAATACCTTCGGTGACTATCTCTAACCGAGTCGAAGCACTGCAACGAGACTCGCCCCTCACTCTATAACCGACCTCATCACCTATCTGAGTGCCTCGCTGGCTGGCAATATAATGCGCCACACTCCTTGTCGCCACGCGTCTGGGTTCAAGCATCAATATTTTGCCCTTCAGCTCACTCCAATCTAGCATGGCTAGCGGCAAAGCCGTCGACTTGCCGGCACCTGTGGGCGCTTCCAGAATAACTTGATTGGTGGCACGAAAAGCCTCTCTTAAGGGCGAGAGCAGCTGGTGTATGGGTAACTGGTCCAAGGGAGTGAGGTCTCTATGGCTAAAGGCGACCCAGTGTACATGATTGCAGCCCTGATGGCATCGGCCTCTAGGATGGGATAAAATCGTTCATAAGATGGGCAAAAAAATAAAAATACATGTATAAATAAAAACTTAGCCTATACAGGTATTTTCACGCCATAATATAAACAAGAGCTATTTCCCTTAGCCATAGTTAAAGGAAGTAATATGCAGCGACTATTCTTAGGCGTCTCGCCAACAAAGCAGCAAGTTAATCAGCTCAGCGATATTCAATCACGGCTGGGGGCGGCAGGCCACAAAGGCTATGGTCGCCCGGTCAATTGCAACAATTTTCATATGACCCTCGCCTTTCTCGGTCAAACCGATAACGCCTCTCTTGCTCGGTTAATTGAGGCTATCGATGTCATAGCTGGCACTCATGG
Organism: Shewanella sp.; assembly: GCF_013214165.1. Lineage (GTDB taxonomy): Bacteria > Pseudomonadota > Gammaproteobacteria > Enterobacterales > Shewanellaceae > Shewanella. Next base: position 59,299 of record NZ_JABSSM010000026.1, read on the forward strand.
CTGGACAAAATTCAGCATCAGCTTAGACACGTTAACCTTATGGCGTAAGCCTCAGGTGCTGTGCTTATCCGCGCCCTCCTTGACTCAAGAGTCACTCAACCCGAAGTTGTTCTCCGCCGTGGAGCGTTGTCAGACAATTATTGATTCGATACAGTCAAAACCGCAACTAACCAGTTCGGCAGAGAATGGCCCCGAGCGGCTTACTAAACCCCATCTACACTTCACTCCCCACATCACCTTGCTCAGGAAAGCCAAGCTGTTGCCCAAGCAGACTCTACTGCAGATGGGTTTAGCTTGGGTCACACTAAACCCAAGTCAGATGCATTTATATCAATCAGTCAGTGGCGAACGTGGCGTCGAATACCATATATTGCATTCTTGGCCACTCGTCTAAAAGACGAGTCTGGGCAGATTAAAATTTAGAATGACATCCTGGTTAGTTGTATTTATTAAACAGTTAGTTAAATACGTTATACGAAAAAATGTGCTAAGCAAAAAAGGGGCGTAGTCAATTATATCGGATTGAAAATACAGGCAATAATTGTGGGGGGCTTTGTTGTTATTGACCATGTTGACGTGGTCAACCTTCGCTAGAAAGTTAACTGCCGGATGCCGCCATTAACACTTTATTTCTTAACCATCTGTTAGCGGGTTCTTTATCAACATTTCTGTGCCAGTATAGATGAACACCAATACCTGGCAGCTTAACAGGCAAAGGGTAAATAGAAATATCCAATACCTGACTAAACATCTTCGCTGCAGTTTCAGGTAAAGTGAGTAACATTTCACTACTTGCTACCACGCAACAGGCTGAATATAGGTGCTGACACCTCAAACCAACTCGACGCTGTAGTCCTAATCGGCCTAGTTCAAAATCTTCAAGGCCGGGCCCTAAGGTTCTGGATGAAACTAATACATGGTTTTGATTAAGGTAATTGGCTAAATCCAGTACATTTTTTATTGCCCGATGCTTATTACTGGCAACTACAACCAATTGATCTTGTTCAATTTGAGTATGCAAAATATTTTTACTCACTGGCAATAAAATATCTATGGCTAAATCAATATCACCGCTTGCCAATTTATTTTCCAAGTCATTGCGCAGCACTCGGGTACTAGAGAGGTTAACATGCGGCGATGCTTTGGCTAAAAGTGTCATTAATAAAGGTAAATAAGAAGGCTCTAACGAACCATGTAGAGATATAGTGCAGTGCTTCTGGCTGGTGAACGGTTCAAATTGTCTCGATTGCACCAAACTAGCCTGTAGTTGGTACAAAGCCTCTCGAATATCTGCAATTAAATTTTTAGCCACGGCAGTCGGCCGCATTTTATTGCCTTGGCGAGTAAATAGGGGATCATCAAAATGAGTGCGAAGTTTGGCTAGTGCATGGCTAACCGCCGGTTGCGATAGGTTTAGGACTTTAGCGGCCTTGGTGATATTACCTTCACTGTAAATCGCATCAAAAACGGTAAACAAGTTTAAATCCATTTTCATAAATACTACCTATTCTCTTAAAATAAAAGATAGAAACTCGCGCCCAATCGTAGACTCTAAAATTATTATTTTTCAGTGTTCCTTACTCTCAGCGAAGCTTGACTATCAGAATTTAGAATAGTTGTGCATTAGAACTATTCATTTGCCTAATTTAGCGAGCAAGCATAGCATGAGTTAATTATTTTTAGTACGTGGCATGAACAAGGCTAATCCGCAATTGACAACAATTGTTTTTGATGCGCTTAAAGGTAAGTAAATGGCAGCAATATATTTAATTCGTCACGGGCAGGCATCCTTCGGTAAGGCGGATTACGACCGATTATCTGACAAAGGTGCCAAGCAAGCACAAATCTTAGGCGAACATTGGCGCCAGTTAACGACACCTGACAAGTATTATTCAGGTGATTTATTACGTCATAGACAAACCGCAGAGCATTTTTTATCAGGTTATGAAAGTAGTGATCTAGCGGTTATTACCCATTCAGGTTTTAACGAATTTAATCACGTTGAGGTATTAACCCGTTACAAACCTGAATGGCAAGACCTTCGTGAAATGAGTACCTTTATTGCCAAACAGCCAGCTCCAAATCGAGCCTTCGAGCAACATTTTACTCGGGCGATGCTGCGTTGGATATCCGGTGATTATGACGATCAATATCAAGAAAGTTGGTTACAGTTCAAACAACGCAGTCTTCATGCATTACAAGAGGTTATTAGCCAGCAGTTACCCACTGTGTCGTTTGCTAATCAGAGAATCAATAAGCAATCATCGCCAGCAAAAAACATTTTAATATTTACGTCTGGCGGACCCATTTCAGTGATCGTTCAACATATTCTGGCACTAGCAGATGAACAGTGCTTATTGATTAACCAGCAACTGAGTAATACTGGCGTGACTAAGTTATTGTTTTCTGAAACACGCTTAAGTATTGATTATTTAAATAATTATAGTCATTTAGAACAGGCTGGTGCGGATTGGCTTACTTATCGATGAATAGCATAGCTTAAAATTACAGGTAATTAGGTAGCAATGACAAAAATTATAGAGGATAAGAGCATGAGCAATAACGAACTATTTAATTTATCAGGAAAAGTAGCGCTAGTTACTGGTGCGAGCCGTGGTATTGGTGAACACATCGCTAAACTACTGGCAAGAAGTGGTGCGCACGTCATCGTCTCGAGTCGGAAAATTGCAGGTTGCCAAGCCGTTGTTGACGCTATTGTTCGCGAAGGCGGCAGCGCACAAGCCATTGCTTGCCATATTGGTGAAATGGAACAGATAGGCGCCATTTTTGATGAAATAGATCAGCAGCACGGTAGGCTCGATATTTTAGTCAATAATGCGGCGACCAATCCATATTTTGGCCATATTTTAGATACCGACTTAAGTGCCTTTCAAAAGACAGTTGATGTGAATGTTCGCGGTTATTTCTTTATGTCTACCGCTGGAGCTAAGTTAATGAAAACTAATGGCGGGGGGGCTATTGTTAATGTTGCTTCAGTCAATGGTGTTATTCCTGGCGACATGCAAGGGATTTATTCAATAACTAAATCAGCCGTTATTTCTATGACCAAAGCCTTTGCCAAAGAGTGTGCACAATTTAATATTCGGGTTAATGCCTTATTACCAGGGGCAACAGATACTAAATTTGCCTCCACGTTAGTGAATACCCCCGAAATATTAAAACAAGCCATGGCCCATGTGCCGATGAAGCGTGTTGCTCAGCCGAATGAAATGGCGGCCGCGGTACTGTATTTAGTCTCTGATGCGGCTAGTTATACTACTGGCACGTGTATCAATGTAGATGGTGGCTATTTAGTTGGTTAAGCAATGATCAGTTTTATTTTACTGTTATTAGTGGTGCTTTAATTAGTTCAGCCAAAAGGTTAGTCACGCTGCTTAATTAGAAGGACTAGAACATAATTAACTACTTATAGTTACTCTCAGAGCCTTTAAAGGGATACATATGAATTTTGAATACAGCGATAAAGTTAATGGTCTTTTGGAACGTATTACAGGTTTTATGGATGAACATGTTTTCCCAGTTGAAGCTGAAATGCATCAACAGTTAGCAGGCGATCCATGGTCAACACCGCCGCTAATGGAAGAGCTAAAAGCCAAAGCGAAAGCACAAGGCTTATGGAACTTATTTTTACCATTAAGTTATGGCCATTATAGTGCAGGACTGACTACCTTGGAATATGCCCCTTTAGCCGAAATAATGGGGAAAGTGATTTGGGCCGCAGAAGTCTTTAACTGTGCAGCACCTGATACGGGGAATATGGAATTACTAGCCAAATATGGTAACGAACAGCAGAAGAAGCGATGGTTAGAGCCTCTGTTAGAAGGGCGCATTCGTTCAGCCTTTGCTATGACTGAACCTGATGTCGCATCAAGCGATGCCACCAATATAGAAACCCGTATCGAACGCGATGGTGACGAGTATGTTATCAACGGCAAGAAATTCTATATCAGTGGCGCCTGCCGAAAGCAATGTGAATTATTGATTGTGATGGGAAAAACTGACCCAAATAATATAAATCGCTATATACAACAATCACAAGTGCTAGTACCCATGAATACGCCGGGGGTAAAAGTTGTTCGAGCGATGACAGTTTTTGGCTATGAGGATGCACCTGAAGGGCATGCTGAAATTATTTTCGATAATGTCAGAGTGCCTGTTGAAAATATTATTTTAGGTGAAGGCAAAGGGTTTGAAATAGCTCAAGGTCGTCTAGGTCCAGGTCGGATTCATCATTGCATGAGGTCAATTGGCGCTGCGCAACGTGCACTGGATTTGATGTGTGCGCGAGTGAATGAAAGAGTTGTCTTCGGTAGACCCTTGATCAAGCAGCAATCGATTCGTGAAGATATAGCTAAGTCAGCATGTCAAATTGAACAAGCTCGATTGATGACATTAAAAGCGGCCCAGAAAATGGATAGCCAAGGTAATAGGGCGGCCAAAGATTTGATCGCAATGATTAAAATTGTGGCGCCGAGCATGGCTCTTGACGTGATTGACCGTGCCATTCAATGTCATGGTGCAGTGGGAGTCAGTCAGGATACGTTCTTGGCCCATATGTATGCTGGGCAACGTTCATTACGCTTAGCTGATGGCCCAGATCAGGTGCATATGATGCAGCTAGGTCGTGACTTAGTGAAGCGTTATGTCGAATCCAACGAACGCCTCCGCAATTAATTAGAACTTTGTTCTTCTCCAATCACTGAGCGAGTTAAAGCGCCATTAAATGTAAGAGAAACAAAAAATGTCACAAGCCAATGCACTCGATATTGAAAAGTTAACCGTTTATTTAGAAGCTAATGTTGCGGGCTTTAAAGGCCCAATGAAGGTACACAAGTTTACGGGCGGCCAGTCAAATCCCACCTTTAAAGTAAATGCCGAATCTGGCGTTTACGTATTACGTCGACAACCACCGGGAAAATTGTTGAAATCAGCCCATGCTGTCGACCGTGAGTACCGAGTTATCGATGCACTTAAAGACAGCTGTGTGCCGGTGGCAAAGGTTTTTCATTTTTGTGAAAACTTAGACATAATTGGTTCCATGTTTTATGTGATGGAGTTTTGTGATGGTCAGGTTTATTGGGATGCTTCCTTAAAAAAAATTGATAGCAATGAAAGACGAGCTGCTATGTATGATGCGATGAACAAGACATTGGTAGCTTTGCATAGCCTTGATATTAAGGCCTGTGGTTTAAGCGATTATGGTAGGACAGGTAATTATTTTGAGCGCCAGTTATCGCGTTGGACCGCCCAATATAGAGCGTCGGAACTACAACAGAATATCGCCATGGATGAGTTGAGCCGCTGGCTGGAAGAAAATCAACCAGAAGATGATGGACGTGTATCTTTAGTTCACGGTGATTTTCGTTTAGACAACATGATGTTTCATTCCCAAAAGCCAGAAATTATTGCCGTGCTCGACTGGGAACTTTCGACTTTAGGCCATCCATTCGCAGACTTGGCCTATCAGTGTATGCAACTTCGTCTGCCGCAAGGGATGGGTAGTATTGATGGTTTGCAAGGAATTGACCGCGCTAATTTGGGGATCCCAACTGAAGAAGAATATGTCGCTAAATATTGTCAGCGGATGGGGTTAGATAAAATAGATAACTGGACCTTTTGTTTAGCCTTTAGCTTTTTCAGATTAGCGGCAATTGTCCAAGGTGTGGCTAAACGAGCGGTGCAAGGTAATGCCTCAAACAAGGAAGCAGGTAAAGTTGGCGCATTTGTTGAACCGTTAGCGCAGATGGCTTTAGACATCATAAAAAAGAAAATGTAGATAAACCAAAGGATAAACCAAGCCACCCACGGTTAATTGCGAACTTAGCATCCTCTTACTAAGCTTTAAGTATTGCTGAAGTAGGAGGATAGAAAATATACAATTAACTCTGGGTGGTTCTATTTAAGTCTATTAACTGTGGGCGTCTCGATTTACGTCTAGATTATTTTAAAAGGCACCTAAAGCCCCCCAAAACACAAGTCCCATAACTAAGACAATAGATGCCATAACCCCTCCCGTAATTCCTGTTGTTTTAACTAAACTGAAACTAGTCACTTCCATTTTCTGTATATCTATAGCTTTTATGGTTATTCCATCACCGTATATAGTTAACTCGGTAGCACTTTCAACGGTAAATTCAAAAACGTCCCCAGAATAGGTTTTGACAATAACATCCTCACCTATATATTTAGAAAGAGAGACCTCACCCAATGGGACTTCACTCATAGATGAGCATCCCATAAAGAATAAGAAAATAAACAACACTGTAGCTTTTTTCATAAACGGCTCCTCTACGGCTCGTAACATCCACTGCCCGCGCCACCCGGGCCTGCGCATGGATTAATCCAACTCCCTGTGGAATATATGGGAGTATTACCATATTCAACTTTGTAATTTCCAGAGATATCAAGTTCGACTTGATTCATATAATAAGTTCGATAAGACCACCCAGTGTAATATCGATGGTTCTTCTCAGATATGCCTATCGATACATACTTCTCAGCACTCACACCGCTAATCATTTCTTTTATTTTTACACCCAAATCAACACCAGCAACCATCCACTTGCCAGTAGGAATAACACTCTCTAGCCCAGCTATATAATATTCATCATTAACAAGGCCATTCACACCATCGTCAACAACATCTTGAATAAAGGTAGGAAAGAAAATTCCTTCTAATACTTCAATCCCTTCTGCTACCAAGCTATTGATAATACCATTACCATCAACATCAATATCAACGCGGGTGTTACCAATATCTCTAAGATTGTAAACCCTGCCGGTAATGACGTCGTAATCAGCTGCAAACCTAAGCTCAGATGTTCTAACCTTCCCGTATAAGGTAAACAGAGACAACTCAAATTTAACTTCTGAACGAAGCGAAAAACCACCGACCTCCGCAGTGATAACCCCGTTTGATTGGGTTATCAGCTTTGTTTGTAATGGGCCATCTAAAGTCACATACTTCAACTCTCGAAAACTCATCCATGATATTCCGTTAATACCTTTCCTTGCTGCCGACTCAATAGAATCAAACAACTCTTTATTTATTGACTTTAATATTCCCTTTGTTTCATCGTGGATAGGTTTTCCAACGGAAGTATTATTGATCACAACAATACTATTCCATGCCCCTGATTTTTTTTTGCTTATTTCAACCAAATGATTAGTCCCAGACACATAGGTTGGATAATATGCAGTGGCTATGCTGGAGAAGATTAGAAGAGAGACTACAATGAAAACTTTAAATAACATTACACATCCTTTTGTTATGACATTCCTACAAGAATAAATACACAGATCGAATAAGAAACCAATAATAACTGACTCCCCAACTAGAACTTCAATAAGGCTATTTACTTAGCGATAAATATGATACATCTTAAATAAAAGCCAGTAAACGCAAACCCCCAGCACGATACAAATTGAAACACCTTTAAAAAAAAGGGGGCGGGGGCTTTTCAATTTGATAATGTTGTTGTGATTTTATACTCTCTTTTGCTGAGAGCCTATCATGAGCCTTCTTGTCCTTACGGGGTCTAAGGTCCAACTGATCAAAGGGGTCGTAGCCTGACCTATCCCCACAAATACATATTAATAATCATAGGGATAACAAAATAAAATTGAACTTTCATGACATTTAGTGATCTGATCAATCGCCAAACATCACAAACCGAGAAATGCCATGAAAGTATC
>NZ_JABSSM010000027.1 GCF_013214165.1 Shewanella sp.
GGCATGCAAAGGCTCAAGAATACGATAAAGCCACTAGCTTTAACTTGGCCGACTGCATCGAATGTGGTTGCTGTACTTACGTTTGTCCCAGTGAAATCCCTTTAGTTGAATACTATCGTATCGCTAAAGCTGCGATAAAAGCCGAAGCCGAAGAGAAAAAACAGGCAGAACTGGCAAAACAAAGATTCGATCTTCGTACCCAACGCCTAGAAGATGAAAAACGGGCAAGGGAAGCGAAACAAAAAGCATCTGCACAGAGGCGCAAGTCAAACATGTCCTCATCGGATAAAGATGCCGTCGCCCTCGCCATGGCAAGAATTAAAGCAAAGAAAGCAGCCGCGAACGCACAAGCAGACTCTACAAGTACCACAAGCACAAGAGCTGGGGCTGAGACTGAGACTGAGACTGAGACTGGGTCAGACCATAAACGCCAAGATATTTCCGCCGCGGTGGCCCGTGCCAAAGCTAAGAAAGCGGCACAAAAATCCGCCGCAGCCCAAGACGTTACCGCAAGTAACATAACAAGTTCAATGCCAGAAACGAGCGCTCCTGCAGACGAGAGGCAGGCAAAAATAGCAGCGGCTGTCGCGAGAGCTAAAGCCAAGAAAGCAGGCGTGAAACAAGACGCTGCAGACTCTTCAACTGGCATTAGCGCTGAGGACACTGATACCCTAAATGCGCCTGTCGACGACAAGAAGGCCAGAATTGCCGCCGCCGTTGCCAAGGCTAAAGCCAAGAAGGCTGCCCTGAAAATCAGCAACAACACAGAACATGATAAGGATTAATTGATGGCATTTAAGATTGCCTCTTCGCCTCATTTGAGCCGTCGATTCCAAACCAGTACCTTGATGCAAAGAGTGCTACTGTGCGCCTTACCTGGCGTAGCTGTGCAATGCTATTTTTTTGGTTGGGGCACCATCATTCAACTGCTGCTTGCCATCTGCGTCGCGCTGTTTTGTGAAGCTAGCGTGTTAACATTAAGAAAAAGACCCGTATTAGCCACACTAAAAGATAATAGCGCCTTACTGACAGCCCTCTTTATCGGCATAGCCGTGCCTCCACTTGCGCCTTGGTGGTTAACCCTCATCGGTGCCATGTTTGCGATCATCATAGTTAAACATCTCTATGGTGGACTTGGGCATAACATATTTAACCCGGCAATGGCGGCGTACGTCATGCTACTGATCTCCTTCCCGGTTCAGATGACCAGCTGGGTCGCGCCGAGTGTTATTGCAGACCAACCACTGGATATATTAGCCAGTTTGCAGATGATATTTATTGGCGGCAGCCCACTGGAGATCAGTGCTTACAAGATGGGCTTCGACGGTATTGCTATGGCCACCCCACTAGATACCTTAAAAACGGATCTTGCCATGGGATTCACCAGTACAGAAAGCCTGACTAAATCTATTTTTAGTGATGGCTATGGCGTCGGCTGGTTTTGGGTCAATATGGCTTATCTCGCCGGTGGACTTGCCATGATAAAGATGAAGTTAATCCGCTGGCATATCAGTACGGGACTCCTAGGAGCGCTCTACATCTGTGCAAGCATAGGGTTTATTCTCAATCCGGATACCCAAGCGGGTCCTCTATTTCACCTGTTCTCTGGTGCAACCATGCTGGCTGCTTTTTTCATTGCTACCGATCCGGTCACCGCAGCGACCAGTGTCAGAGGACGATTGCTGTTCGGCGCACTGATCGGAGTCTTAGTCTATATCATACGTACTTATGGTGGTTACCCGGATGCTTATGCCTTTGCCATTTTACTCGCCAACCTGTGTGCACCTTTTATCGATCATTATATGAAGCCCAGAACTTATGGTCACAGATCCAGAAGCTAATACAGAGAATTACATATGAAGAAATCAATCTTAAAAAACGGCTTATTGCTGGGACTATTCGCTCTGTTATGCACCGCTTTTGTGGCCGTGGTCAACGATCAAACTGTCGATAAAATTAAACAGCAACAACAGCTGCAATTAAAACGTACCTTGCATCAGCTAATTCCCGACGCCATGCATGACAATGAACTAAGCGAATACTGTATCTTGATCCACGATGAAGATGCTATGGGTATCGATATGCCGCTGCCCGCATATATCGCCACGAGTCAGTCTATTCCCGTCGCCATCGCCATGGAAGCCATTGCCCCGGATGGGTATAATGGCAATATAAAGTTGATCATTGGCATCGACAGCAGCGGAACAGTGCTCGGAGTCAGGACGCTTTCCCATGCAGAAACTCCTGGGCTCGGCGATAAAATAGACCTGAGAAAATCTGATTGGGTTCTGAGCTTCAACCAGAAGATGCTTCAATCTGATACAGATAAACGCTGGAAGGTTAAGAAAGATGGCGGTGACTTCGACCAATTTACCGGCGCAACAATCACCCCTAGGGCCTATGTCAAAGCCGTACATAACGCATTGAGTTATTTCAATAAAAACAGTGATATTTTACTCAAGCGCCCTGCAAACTGTGAGGTTGATTACCGATGAATGGATCTAATAGCGAAGCCGTCGATGAGCCCGTACAGGATATAGCCGCAGAGGCAAAACCCAGTGCTATGAGTGCATATAAAGAGATTGCCTTCCAAGGCTTATGGAAGAACAATCCAGGCCTGGTACAACTCTTAGGACTGTGCCCCTTACTCGCAGTGACAGCCACGTTAACCAATGCGTTAGGCTTAGGTTTAGCCACCATGTTGGTGTTGATTTGCTCTAATATTTTAGTCTCTTTAGTCAAAGATTATGTACCAAAAGAGATCCGTATTCCTGTGTTTGTGATGATCATCGCCGCCTTGGTGACGAGTGTGCAACTGCTTATCAATGCCTACGCTTATGGACTCTATTTGTCTTTGGGGATCTTCCTGCCCTTGATTGTGACCAACTGCGTGATTATTGGCCGCGCCGAAGCATTTGCATCGCGTAATTCTGTGCTAAGGTCTGCGTTCGATGGCTTTATGATGGGGTTAGGCTTCTTAGTTGTCTTAGCCATCTTAGGCGCCTGCAGAGAAATCCTTGGACAAGGGACCTTGTTTGATGGCGCCGACCTGTTACTCGGTGATTGGGCGGCAGGACTCACGATACATCTCTGGCATTTTGAGACCAGTTTTCTCTTGGCTATGCTCCCACCTGGCGCTTTCATCGGCATGGGATTCTTGATCGCCTTGAAAAATGTAATCGATAAAAAAATCGCAGACCAGCAGCCAGATGTGGCGGTACAAGGGCCGGTAACGAGAGCAAGAATTACTAAAGTCAGCTAATTCTACCCACTATGCAGGAAATCTTGAACCTCATTAGATGCAAGTATAAGAAAAAATATGAATAAAGATAAACGTCAGCGGATATTAGAGATCCTCAGAGAAAATAATCCCCATCCAGAGACTGAGCTAAACTTCTCTAGCCCGTTCGAATTACTGGTGGCGGTTACCCTTTCGGCGCAGGCTACCGATGTCAGCGTTAACAAGGCAACCGATAAGCTTTTTCCTGTCGCCAATACCCCAGAGGCCATCTATGCCTTAGGTGTAGATGGCTTGAAGACTTTTATCAAGACCATTGGTTTATATAATACTAAGGCTGTCAATGTCATTAAAGCCTGTGGGATCTTAATCGAGAAATATCAGGGGCAAGTCCCTGAAGATCGTGAGGCCTTGGAGTCTCTTGCTGGTGTTGGACGAAAAACGGCTAACGTGGTACTCAATACTGCCTTCGGTTGGCCTACCATCGCCATAGACACCCATATATTCAGAGTCGCGAACAGAACCAAGTTTGCCATGGGGAAAAATGTCGATCAGGTCGAGCAAAAGATGTTAAAGGTCGTGCCGTCAGAGTTTATGGTCGATGTTCACCATTGGTTTATTCTTCACGGCAGATACACTTGCCTAGCCAGAAAACCGCGATGTGGGAGTTGCTTGATAGAAGACTTATGTGAGTTTAAAGACAAGGTCTATCCAGAGGATTAAACCCGTGTATTACAAACGCTTAAAAAGCCGCTCGGTGGCTTTTTAAGCTAAATGACACTTGAGGATAAGCGTTAAAACATACTCCAAAAGAAGATAGATAAACATACGCCAATGATCGCACTCAAACCCAATGCCATTTTTAATTCAGTATTCATTCATTTTCCTATTCAATGTCAGTATCAATCAACTAGATGACGCATTATCGTAAGAAAAAACTGAATTTCACACCATAAAAGCATCAGAGTGTGATCTACACCTAGGTTAATTTCCTACACACGTTATGAAATAAATGTGCCGAAGATTTTAGAACCAATGGGTTATAATCTTTAACAAGCAGGCTGCATTTTTTAATAAATTAAACACTAGCGAGGTTTTAATGTCTCAATTTTTACACACCATGATCCGTGTCGTCGATCTCGAAAAAAGTATTCACTTTTACACTCAAATTATGGGTATGAAACTACTGCGAACGTCTGAGAATACCGAATATAGATATACCCTCGCCTTCGTCGGCTTCGATGACGAATCTGCCGGTGCCGGCGTTATAGAACTGACTCACAACTGGGATAACGATAGCTATGAGATGGGTAATGCCTTTGGTCACTTAGCCATAGGTGAACAAGACATCTATGGCCGTTGTCAGGCGATAGCAGCCGCAGGGGGAAACATAGTCAGAGCGCCGGGTCCCGTGGCTGGAGGCACGACAGAGATAGCTTTTGTAGAAGATCCTGATGGCTACAAGATAGAACTCATCCAGATGAGTTCAGCATCTAAGGGCCTAGGTTAATATTTTTAGGGTCATTCTATTGGCATAAAAAAAGCGCCCCGAGGCGCTTTTTTTAGCATTAAACATTTTAAGCATTAAACACTAAAGATTAGAACTTCACCGTCACACCAGCATAATACTGACGACCAACGGTGTCATAAACTTCTGGTACCGTACCACCGTCACTGCCGTTAGAAACCCTTGATGGCTCTTCGTCAGTCAAGTTCTTAACACCGGCACTCAACATCCAAGTATCATTGATAAAGTAGCTAGCAGAGATGTTGTGGTAAAGCATTGATTCAGCAGTACCAATTTGAGCGACACCGTCACTATCTTTATAGTGATCATCCATTTCGCCGATATAACGGTTGAAGTACATTACACTCCAGTCGCCTTGGCCAGCTTTGATGCTGAAGTTGTTACGTACTTGAGCATAGGCACCGAAGTTACCATCGATGGTGTTAGTGTAATCGACGCCATCTTGCTCAAAGTTCAGCAAGTAAGTGGTGTCATTGCTGATGGTCCAATCTAGGCTTAACGCTTCAAAGCTATACACTAAGTTAAAATCGATACCGCTAGTATCTTGGTAACCAACGTTCATCAATGTGCTTGTTAGGTTATCTAGATCACCATTTGGACCGATGTTAAACGCTTCACATGCTGCTTGATCACCCGCATGACAGTTGTTTAGGCCATTTTGCGTATCCATGCGAGCAATCGCATTGGTGACTTTAAAGCGCCACCAATCCAATGTCAGTGACATACCCTCGATATAGCTAGGCGAATACACTAGGCCAGCAGTGTAAGACTCAGACTCTTCAGGTTTAAGATCATCATCCGAAGTACGATTAACTAAGATCTGTTTGTCTTGCTCATTTCCCCAAGGATCGTCCAGGAAATCGTATGAACCTGAGTTTCCAGCGTATAGCTCGCTAACGCTAGGAGCACGGAAGCCTGTTGCTGCAACGGTACGGATCATCAAGTCATCTGTCGCCGCATATGTTAAACCAATTTTCCATGTAGATGCATTACCGAACGTCGAATAATCGTCGAAACGAAGTGCGAATTCACCGGTTAGCTTATCAGTAAATGGAACGCTAACTTCCTGGAACACAGAAACTACGCTGTAGCTACCATCGGTAGGGTCTTGCTGAGCAGCCGTGCTCTCACCAGCGACAACAATTGGATCCGGATTGTAGAAACCACTTTCATAGCGGTATTCTGCACCAATAGCATAGGCGACAGCACCTGCATCAAGGTCAAATAGCTCACCGGTTAAACCAGCAGAGAAAATATGCTGCTCGTTACCACCATCAGCTTCTTCAGTGTAAGCGACACTATTGAGCAAGTCTTGGTCTGTCATCGGCTGACCAGTAAACCAAGCATCTTGATCTGCATAGATTGCATCCGTCATGATTGATGCATTGATCGAGTTTTCTACCGCGGTTTTAGCTTTGTTTTTACCGTAAGTGTAGGAAATATCCCAGTCCATACCGGTATTAACATCGATTGAACCTGCTAGAGCAGCAGAGACGCGCAATGTATCTGTGTCCTGAGTATAAATACGTGGACCCACGTCATTCATACGTTTTCTGTAATTAACTTGACCTTTGTCGTTTGGCATTATGCCTGCATCGAGCATATCTTGGTCAAGTTCTACACAGGTACCTGGATCGTCACCGGCTGCACAAACATCCAGATCCAGGTCAGCTGGCTGAGCTGCCATCTGCTGGTGTGACTTACGCTTGGTGTAAATAATATCACCCGTTAGCACGATATCGCTGCCAAGCTCTTGGGTCATGTTGGCGAACAAGCTGTAGCGCTTACTTGGCGTCTGATAAAAACTGTCTTGGGTATAATCGTAACCTTCTGTACGGTCCACCCAATTACCATTTTCATCTTTAACCATGCCATCAAGTGAGCCAGTAGGAATAGTTGCGCTAGCACCTGGATCTGTCCAATCACGATCCGACTGAATCACGCCGCGACGTTCTGAGTAAGCTGCACCGAACGTATAGTTACCGGTATCTGTGTTAAAACCGTAAAGTGCACTGATTTCGCCGTTTTCACCGTCGCTCTTATCGGTCATACCGCCAGTCACATCAATCTGGAAGCCTTCAAAGTCTTGCTTAGTGATGATGTTAATGACACCGGCGATGGCATCTGAGCCATATACAGCCGATGCACCATCTTTTAGAATTTCAACACGTGCAATCATGGCGATAGGGATAGAGTTGAGATCCACAGAGCTGTTAGCACCAGAACCTGAATTCACCATGCGACGACCATTGAGCAATACCAGAGTACGTTGAGAGCCCATCCCCCTAAGGTCAACCTGAGCAACACCGTCAGCACCATTGTTGGTGCTTGAGCCAACAGCAGCACCTGCCATTGAAGTCTGTGCTTGTAGCATTTGGTCTACAGACGTAAAACCTTCTGCTTTAATGGTTGCCGCATCGATAATGGTAACCGGTGAAGCCGTTTCCATGTCTTGACGTTGAATGCGGGAGCCCGTTACTGAAATCCGCTCTACTTTAGCTGTTTCTTCTTGTGCGTATGCCGTGTTTGATACTGTGAATGTAGCCGTTGAAACCGATGCGATTAACCCAAGCTTGATAGCTTGCGATAACTTACTACTTGAATGCAGCGATGTTCTTATCATTAAGATGTACTCCCTAACTTATTATTTGCTCACTATTTGTTTTTATATTGCGCCAACTACCTTTATTTATTACCAATGTGTACGGCTTTGTTAATCGATATTGATGGCGTTGAAATTGAAACTATAGTTTCACCATAAATGAGTCAATCACCAATTTAATTAACTACTGATACGAAAAGGTTAAGCTAAAGATGCTAGCTAGTGTTGAATCGATGTATTTATAAAACTAAAGAGCAGGGAGACGTTATCAAACAGCATGATAAACTTAAATAATGCCAATTAGGCAGAGAATACACCTAGCGATTAGTTAACAGTTTTACAACCTATCAAATAACCAAAAGTGTGATCTAGATCACATTCCTTGCTGAATGGCATTATATAACACGCCATTCCATGATGTTTTTTTGACTAAGGTCAATCATAGTTACGTATGTTTATCTTATTTGTCAGCTTAGGTTCAGGGATGCTTTCGTGTATTAAATAACATTTAAAATATTATTAACACAGGGGGTAATTACAATAAGATACAGCTGGCAACAACTTGTCACAATGGTATGTGCAATTGAAGATATTTATCGACGCGATCGGTTAGCGAGTTACATTTTTATTAATATCACCAAGAGGTGATTGATACGAGTATATTAAAACCCACGCTTAACACGTTATTTGTTATATTTATTTACGTTATTGATAAATGACTTCGACCATATAACTGATTTGGTATTGTCCGAGTGGTAAAGGCTTATGCAAGCTTAATTCTCCACCTATAGTAATATCTACCCCGCCATCTTGTACAAGATACATATCAGACTGAGTGCCGTTAGATAGTAATGGGATGAAACTGATATCATCAGCGAACACTGGTAATAAGTTTATCATTACTCTCTCATCTGCAGCGCCAGAAACACGGATCACGCCAGTGGCCCATTCGGACTCCACACAGGCGTCACCGGTTCTTAGATTAGCAACCACTCGGCATCGCGCCGACTCTAGGTTAGCAATATCACCAAAATTAATACCTTGTGTTTCGGCTATCTGCAGTGGCACAACTAGGCTAAAGCTTGCCTGACCAATGGCTGATGCGAGAAGATAAGTCGTTAACATATAAAACCAGCTAGGTTAAGTCTGGTTTGATTATAGGGAGTAAATGTTTATACCGCGGTGAAACCGCTCAAAAATACCAAGATACTTCAGTAAAGCACTCAGAAAGTCAGCCTATGGCTAGTGTTCTAGCGTGATGGTATCTAGCTCGAGATAATCACCGGGTTTGAGAACTAGATCAGCCGTTAGTTTATCTTCGATAAAGATTTGATATCGCCCCGGGATCACACGGTCAAATATAAACACACCATCATATTCTACTCGGGTCTTGTATTCGCGATTCAATGCCTGGTTACTTATTGTGATTAACATGCCCGTTGCCGGTTGGAGCTTACCGGCATTGAGTCTCATCACGTTACCCTCGAGTTCTGCAGTGTATAAGACGGGATACAAGATCTCTTGAATATTTCCTGGGTGTGCATTCACTGTGATAGCAATCGCCACCGGGACAAGAAAAGGATCCGCAAGGCTCAGCTCTTTGAGTAACAGACGTTGAGGCCTTGTCGTTTGTAGATGGGTTATCAACAACTCACCATTATGATCTGTCGTCTTGTCGGACTGACTATGGCCAGAAAAACTCAAGCCACTCACCGCATGTTCATTATCATTGAACACGCCGTCCGCATTATCATCTTGAAATGCGATGATTTTTACGGCGCCAGTGTTGAGATAGCTTATCCTGTCCAGCAGCCAAAGATTCGTCTCCGGCTGCCATAGCAGCGAACTGTTCCACCTTAACTGCGCGAGCCAGTCGCCATCGGAATGCGTGTCTACCACCAGACGTAATGCACTATGATCAAATAGATAAGCAAGGGAGTTACGTACGCTAAATGCAACATCACTTTGCGGGTGATAATTCAATTCTACCTGATAATTAAGCCTGTCACTTATCGATGAATTTGCATTCAAGACCCACTGATTGACTTCGAGCTCTGGCGCAACTGCCAGGTCAAGATAACTTCTTAAATACCAATTTTGCACTTTTCCCGACGCCGCGATTCGATTATAAATTCTATTTTTATGCAGAGAAGATTGCCATCTGAACTCATTGCTATAGGAGAACCTGTGATATTGGCCAGAGACCCTGGCATTAAATTGCAGAAAATCACTGGCCACCCCATGATCTTTCCAATTACCGGATAATGCCCAGCTAAGATCTGACACAGCAAAGCTACCGCTTAAATTGAGCTGTGCCTGTTGGTTAAGCCTGTCATCCGGGTTCTCCCAACTCAAAAAATCTTCGAAGAACTCCCAGTCGGCTAACCAGTCAATATCTTCGCCACTTCCCTGAACTATGACTCCGGTGGCAAAACCATCACCAGTATCGGCATAATTGACCTGGATAAGATTTTTTTCACCTAAAAAATTAACACTTATTTTAGGAATAATTAGCCAGTCATCTGCTGCAATCTCCTGCTTAACAATCGAGACGCCTGTCGTCAGGCTATCCGTTGCGGCCCAATTTACATTGACATAATGTTGCTGCAAGTCATCTTGCTCTCTCAGCATGGCTCCGTAGCTAACACCTAGGCTGCCCTTGTCTAATACGGAATGATCCAACATCTTGCTAAAAGATTCACTTCTCGTCTCACCATTAGGGCCGAAGAATCGTAATTGGTATTGATTGAGACCCATATAGTAAGGAACCTGAGTAAATCGATAATGCGCATTTGAACCGACTCTCTGTATTGATATCAAACTATTGTTGCGGTAAAGCTCTACGTCCCAATCAGGCTCTACCTCTCCCTCGACCGTGATATAACGAAAATCCTCGGTAAAGCCTTCACCCGCGGTGACTCTGATGCCGACGCCTTCACTCGATTCGGATATCAAGGGCATGGAATGAGATTCTATGCTACCGATACGATAATGTTTAACCCAAGAATTGGCTAACGTCTTCTCTATATAGGCATTGATCACTTCATCAGTTTCAGACCAGGAATAACCTGCATATACATTATGCCCAGCGATATCACTGCGGGCTTGAATAAATCCTTCCACCTGTGTTTTGTGTATATCGAGTGTTTTTTGGGAAACAATACCGAGATCTAAACCCATAGCAAGATCCCCTATCATGGCATCTTCTCTTTTAATTTCTTTAACCTTTAGCTTATTATTTAGATCCTGCTGAGCGGTAAAAAGCTCATACCTTCTCTTTCTCTCTTGTATCTGTGACAGAGGGATAGTGGCAGATTCAGCGATAGAGAAACCTTGCCTAGAGGGTTCAAAGACTATCTCTATACCAAACATCAGTTCGATGACTCTGCGCTCGACATAGAGATCCCAGTCATCATAAAACACTCTGGTTTTTTCTATATTACAGTTCGTTCCATTTCCCCAAAATATCATCAAGTTATTGCTAACATCGATAGTTTTTTCGGGAGAGAGATACCAGCCACTAAGACTGCTGGTGTTAGCGTCGAATTGAATGGGCAGCATGAGTAATTCGGCAAGAAGTTGCATAGGAAGGTATTGCTTACCTTCTTCTTGATAAGCAAATAGCTCATCACTCAAGAGCAACTTACCATATTTAAGCTGACTGATAATGAAGAGGTCTTGTGAGGCGGGGGCATCTTGATATGGAATAGACAGGGGGCGACCACAGCGTATCGAGTGACCAGCCCAAGTTGCTACTCTCTGCTGCATAGAGTCACGGGAGGCTTCTTGAAAGTCCTCCTGTTCTATCTGTCTTTTATTTCCATGGATAACACTTTTTTGCGTCGGCACTGATTTAACAATGACTTCTCCTTGAATGACTCTGCTTTGAACTGTGTCTAGCTCTGGGATAAATGTTGGCTGTTTCTGCCAAGGAGGCAGAGCGGCTTGGTGCGGGATGAACCGAGCAGCTCGGACATCGTGCTCAACAACACTCATTTGCTTTGCCTTGTTACTGCTAACGCTTGTGTCAACATGCCTGCTAGGCTTATTTGCCGCTAAATATCTATTATTTGCCGCTAAATATCTATTATTTGCGGCTAAATATCTATCTGGTGTTAACGATGCCTTAGTCAGGTTCGAGGCCATACTGGCTGCAGTTTCATCGAAGGCAAGCTGGTGACTAGTGACATCATCGACAAGACTGGATCTAAGCTCTGTCAACAACAGACAACCCAGTAATAGCAAGATAGAAAACGACAATAACATCGTCCTGAACACACCATGTTTTTTCTGTTTATGTTGACTTCGGCTTGGCTGATGCATATCGAGACGTATTTATCGACATTAAATAACGATACGTTTTTCGACGATTTTTGCATCCTTAAGGGTCTTACTTTCCGTATAGCGAACGATAACTTCGGTGCCCTTCTTAAGCGCTCTGGATAAGGTTACCGAGAAGCTTCTCTTATCAAGTTCAGTGTATATTGCCGCATTTTTTACACTTCCCACACTTTCAAGTTGAATCATGCCGTGTGCATTTTTTTCGACAAATAATTCAATATCCCCATAAGTACTGCGTTGACCCTGGCGCATGATAGTGACATTAAGGCTAGTTTGGACCTTCTCATCAGTCACTGCATCTATCGTCACCTCTCCATTGAGGTCGCCGACTCTTAAGATGACAGGAATTGAGATCCGCATATAAGCCGTAACCGAGAGACTAAATGTGTCAGTATTATCATCACTGGTTTCATTCAAAATTACGGGCGTAAGCGGGATTTCATGAAAAACGATATAGCTACGATACTCGGCGATCGGCGTGTTTTTAGGTATTCTAACCGCCATTCTTACCCGCGTCCCCTGCTCAGGTTCGAGAGTCACTCGCCTTGGCGAATATCGAACAAACTGAGATAATACGGCTTTGCTGTCATCAACAGCACGATAACCGCCTTCGGCGAGTTGCACCTTATCCTCAAAGTAGATGTTATAGCGAGCCGTACTCGTGCCCTTGTTCACCAGAGAAAATACGCTACTACGTTGACTGACATCATCGAGTTCTGCACGGGTTGGTGTGACAAGCAGATTTGCATCTAGATTAAAACTGCAAAATAAGGCTGCGATACAGCCAATAGAAATTTTGTTCATAACATCGCCCAGCTAGATTATATGCAACACTTACCCATGATTTTTGGTTAGCTTACTACGAGCAAAAATGCTGCCCTCATCCCTATCCAGTAAAGATCACAATCAGGAGAGTTTGAATAAGGGCAGTCAATCTTAGTAGATCACATCTACCGTGTAGCTTAAAGCATGTGCACCAGCACTGGCAGACGCAGCAACGACTGCAAGTGTACCGCCGACTTTTAAGCTTGCAGTGTTAGCTGCAACTGTCACCGTTGGGCTGGCAACCGTAGGGGTAAAGGTCACACCCGCTACCGAAGTATCGGGGCCAGAAAGTGTGATGTTCACGATCCCGTTAGCCGCTGTGATGGTGAAGTCACCAGAGGCCGCAGTTGCACCGCCAGCGATACAGCTTGCACCCGTTGTGGCATTGGCATAATCGAGGGCACAGGTGCCATCGACAGATATATCAATATCACCAAATTCCATTGCAGTGGCTTCTGTCACTGTAATTGGGTAAACCAAATTAAAATTAGCGGTGCCGGTTGTTTGGGTGGCGTCAGCTTGGCTAGACAGTAGTAATGTTGAGGCTATCAGGGTCGAGAGGAGTATTTGATTTTTCATAATGGTTTCCCAAGGTGTTTTTCTAGTGAGTGAGTCACATAAGTCGATGTTTAAAAGGCACTTTGAGTAGCGCCTGGTTATTAGGTTATCAAACACGAAATATTTAGCAACACTTTATTTACATTTGAAACACTTTTAACACAAGCTTGACACAATTAGGGGGTCGTGGGAGAGTGTGAACCTAACGTATTGATTAAAAGAGATATATTCACTTACTTTTTGTGTGTGAATATAAGTTACAGTCAGGAACCAAGACTCTTCACTAACGCAGCCTCATTGATCGCTGTCAAAAATAAAGAGATTAGCAATGCCCAACATCAAAAAGAGGTTGAAAACACACCTAGGTGGTCATTTAACCAAGCCATCAATTCAGCTAATGAAGCACATAGCGATGATGTGTCTTATCTTGCTGTCTTTGCCGGTAAGCGCCAGCATCACAATCACAGAAATACAGCCGTTGAAATACCCAGCTGTGATCAAAAATCTGACGAGAAGTACCACGGTAATGGTCAATTGGAAGGGGAAATTAGGTAATTCTACCAATGCGACTCTGCTCGATAATGATTACCACCAAGGACGCTATCTGGTGACCTCAGATACGAATGCACCTATCACCATAAATTTTTTTCAACTCGCGAATGAAACTAAGATCAATTTAAAAACCCTCAGAGTGAGATACAAGAATAAGACCTATAAGGGCTTGCCCGTGTCTGGTTTAGACAATCCTGGGCTCAACGGCGAGTATCTAGACATAGGGGCTAAAGTGGTGGCGGGGAAAAAAAGTACTGCGGGACAAAAATACCCACAATATACCTTAACGATTGAAGAGCAATGATAAGCATCATCGCCCTCCAATAGTCCTAACGGGCACAAGCTAACCTGTTAGCTTTTTTCTGGCTGGATCATATTAAAGTGCTGATAGGCACGCCCAGTGGCAATACGTC
This sequence comes from Shewanella sp., assembly GCF_013214165.1. Classification (GTDB taxonomy): domain Bacteria; phylum Pseudomonadota; class Gammaproteobacteria; order Enterobacterales; family Shewanellaceae; genus Shewanella. The sequence goes on from NZ_JABSSM010000027.1 coordinate 14,058, forward strand.
CACGAGGCGTTCGCTGAATAAAGCCTTGTTGAATAAGGAAAGGCTCCAGTACATCCTCTATGGTTTCCCGCTCCTCTCCAATCGCAGCAGCCAAATTATCCAGACCCACAGGCCCACCCATAAATTTATCTATGATGGCCAGCAAGAGCTTTCTGTCCATATAATCGAAACCTTCGACATCGACATCCAGCAAGTCTAAGGCGAGATCGGCAACGCGCTTATCGATCTCACCGTCATGTTTAACCTCGGCGTAATCTCTGACACGTCGCAATAAACGGTTAGCGATTCGAGGCGTGCCGCGAGAGCGTCGCGCAATTTCCAGCGAACCTTCATCGTCGATAGGCAGCTCGAGTACTTTGGCCGAACGGGTCACTATGGTGCTGAGATCTTTAACATTGTAAAACTCAAGCCTCAGGGGAATACCAAATCTAGCCCGTAAGGGAGACGTTAACGCTCCCGCTCGGGTTGTCGCGCCAATCAGGGTAAAGGGGGGCAAATCGAGTTTAATTGACCGAGCTGCAGGCCCCTCACCTATCATGATATCCAGCTGATAGTCTTCCATCGCGGGATAAAGGATCTCTTCGACCACAGGACTCAGCCTGTGGATCTCATCGATAAAGAGCACGTCACCAGATTCAAGGTTGGTCAGTAGCGCCGCTAAATCACCCGCTTTTTCCAGCACTGGGCCCGAGGTCGACTTGATATTGACGCCCATTTCATTGGCTACGATGAGAGCCAAGGTCGTTTTACCTAAACCAGGCGGGCCATAGATGAGCATATGATCCAGTGCTTCGCCGCGATTCTGCGCCGCCTGAATAAATACCTTGAGTTGAGCGCGAGTCGCATCCTGTCCCGTATACTCATCGAGTAACTTAGGGCGCATGGCTCTATCTACCTGCTCTTCATACAGCTCAACGCCTTGAGGCTCTGCATGAATAATACGATCGGCTTCTATCATTTATCTCTCTTTAGATTACATCTTGCATGTTACAACATCGACTTGAGTGAGGACTTTATCAGCTCTTGAGAACTCATTCCGTCCTGGTAAGCCGCCGACACCGACTTACTCGCCTGTGCAGGTTTATAGCCTAAGGCCAACAGAGCGGCAATCGCATCATCTTCGGCGGTATTGACTATCTTTGCCGGCCTATAGTTGCTCTTGAGCATAAATTCTCGCTCGGATCCCGCCGAGGCTTCCATCAGACTCTTGAGCTTATCACGCATCTCTACCAGTAGTCGTTCGGCCGTCTTCTTGCCGACCCCAGGCAACTTGACTAGGGTGGCAATATCGTCCCGTTCGACGCAGGCAACAAACTCGGCCGATGTCATACCAGACAGAATAGTTAATGCCAGCTTAGGCCCGACACCATTGGTTTTAATCAATAAACGAAACAGGGCCCGTTCCTGCTTAGTCATAAATCCATAGAGAAGCTGAGCATCTTCACGAACCACAAAGTGGGTGTAGACTATCGCTTCTTGATTGAGCTCAGGGAGTGCATAGAAACTGGTGAGGGGCATCTGGACTTCGTAACCCAGGCCACTCACTTCTATCAAAATCTCGGGGGCTTGTTTCTCAAGCAGTAAACCTCGCAGTCGACCTATCATCTATATCGTCCATATGTTCTTTTGCTTGCCACTCCACCTAAAGCCAACAAGCTTTGGCTGGTATGAAAATGACAAATTGCGACACCTAATGCATCGGCAGCATCGGCTTGTGGGCAAGCCGACAATTTAAGAATTTGCTGTACCATGTGCTGAACTTGTGATTTCTGCGCCTTACCCGTGCCGACCACGGCACTTTTTATCTGGGTCGCTGAATATTCACCCACAGGAAGATCGGCATTGGTCGCGGCAACGATGGCAGCGCCTCTGGCCTGGCCTAATTTAAGCGCCGAGTCGGCATTTTTAGCCATAAAAACGCGCTCTATGGCAAATTCAGTGGGTTGGTACTGGCGTATTATTTCGGAAACACCATCGAAAATTTGTTTAAGGCGATAAGGGAAATCTTCTGAACTAGTACGTATACAGCCACTTCCCAAGTATATAGGGTGCCTACCATTTCGTTTGATCACTCCATAACCGGTGATCCGAGAGCCGGGATCGATCCCGAGAATTATTGACATAGGTTATTCTAGTGTCTCCATCACTTCATCTGAGATCTCGGCGTTATGATACACCTCTTGGACATCATCATGATCTTCAAGATTATCAATCAAGCGCAGGAATTTAGCCGCTGTGCTAGCATCGAGACAGGCTTTAGTCGAGGGCACCATAGTCACCTCGGCGTTGATAGAGCTAAGACCCGCAGCATCCAAGGCATCTTTGACTGCGCCAAAATCTTCCGGGCTAGTAAAGACATCGATGGCGCCATCTTCATGGCTGACCACATCATCGGCGCCCGCTTCTAAGGCCGCATCCATGACGATATCTTCATCCGTTCCTTCGCCATAAGAGATGATGCCTTTCTTATCGAACAGATATGACACCGAACCGTCGGTGCCTAAGTTACCGCCGGACTTGCTGAACGCATTACGCACGCCAGATACCGTACGGTTCTTATTATCCGTCATGGTTTCGACCATGACGGCCGTGCCACCGGGTCCATAACCTTCATACATGATGGTCTCTAGTATCTGACCATCTAGCTCACCAGCCCCGCGCTTAACGGCGCGTTCGATAGTATCGCGAGTCATATTATTCGACAGCGACTTATCGATAGCAGCGCGTAATCTGGGGTTAGAATCGGCATCCGAGCCGCCTTCACGGGCAGCGACGGTTAATTCACGAATAAACTTGGTAAATAGCTTTCCACGTTTGGCATCTTGCGCCGCCTTACGATGCTTGATGTTGTCCCATTTACTGTGACCTGCCATGTGAACGCTCCTTGATTTCGAAGAGGGAAATTTTCGCGAAGAAGATGAAAGTGTAATATGTTAACGCTAAATGAGGCTCGAATAAGATTAGAATAAAAAAGCCGAGTCGCCCCGGCTGCTTATCGATTACTCAGGTGTTTCTTTTTCTGTTTCGGTTTCGATGACGCCGATGCCTAACTCGACGAGTTGTTCAGGATTGGCAAACCCAGGTGCATTGGTCAGAGGACAAGCCGCTGTAGTGGTTTTAGGGAATGCCATCACATCACGAATAGAGGATGTCCCGGTCATTAACATGATGATTCTATCTAAGCCGAAAGCCAAACCTGCATGAGGTGGTGTACCGTAACGCAATGCTTCTAGTAGGAAGCCAAACTTCTCATTGGCCTCTTCTTCTTCGATACCCAGAATACGGAACACGGCGGTTTGCATCTCACTGTTATGAATACGCACTGAACCACCGCCAAGCTCACAGCCATTTAACACCATATCATAGGCATCTGAGATAGCCGAAGTCGGGTCGGCTTCGAGTTGCTCCGGTGTCATCCCGCTCGGCGCGGTAAATGGATGATGCATGGCATGCAATCCACCGTCTGAAGTAGGCTCGAACATAGGGAAGTCGACGACCCATAGTGGTTTCCAATCGCCCTTTAGCAGGTCGAAGTCTTCTCCCGCTTTTATGCGCAATGCGCCCATGGCTTCGGCAACGATGTTTGCTTTATCTGCGCCAAATAAAATCAGATCGCCAGACTCTGCCTTGGTACGCTCAAGCAGTGCCTTAACAACATCTTCATTAAGGAACTTAAGTACCGGAGATTGAATGCCTTCGAGCCCTTTATCCAGCTCGTTGACCTTCATCCATGCTAAGCCTTTAGCCCCATAGATGGTGACATACTTAGCATATTGGTCTAATTGCTTGCGCGATAACTTGGCACCACCTGGCACACAAAGTACCGCCACACGCCCCTCAGGATCCGTGGCTGGTCCCTGGAACACCTTAAAATCGACGTCGGTAAGAAGATCGGCCACATCGATAAGTTCCAGCGGGTTACGCAGATCTGGCTTATCGGAACCGAAGCGGCGCATGGCTTCGGCAAATGTCATCTTAGGAAACTCACCGAGATCAACATCGAGTAACTCTTTGAAGAGACCACGCATCATCTCTTCGGTTTTATCCATGACCTGCGCAGAAGACATAAACGAGGTTTCGATATCGATTTGGGTGAATTCAGGCTGACGATCGGCACGTAAGTCTTCATCACGGAAACACTTAACGATTTGATAGTAGCGATCGAACCCCGACATCATTAATAACTGCTTAAACAGCTGTGGAGACTGAGGCAGCGCGAAGAATTGCCCCTTATAAGTACGGCTAGGCACTAAATAATCTCGTGCACCTTCCGGCGTCGCCTTGGTCAAGATAGGCGTTTCGATATCGAGGAAACCATTGCCATCGAGGAAACGACGCACGGCGCTGGTGACTTTAGCGCGAAAAATAATACGTTCGGCCATCTCAGGACGACGCAGATCAAGATAACGATACTTGAGTCGCTGCTCTTCCGTGTTGTGCTGATTCTTATCCATATTGATAGGCAGAGGTGCCGAGCTATTTAAGATAGTTAGCCCTTTGCCCAAGATCTCAATCTCACCGGTACGCATCTGATCATTGATCTGACTATCGGGACGAGCACAGACCACGCCTTTTATTTGGACACAGAACTCACTGCGCAGGCTACTGGCAACGTCGAACACTTCAGGTAAATCCGGATCATAAACAACCTGTACGATCCCTTCTCTGTCTCTTAAGTCGAGAAAAACCACTCCACCAAGATCACGACTACGATTTACCCAACCCACTAGGGTCACTTCTTGTCCAACGTGAGACTTGTTAACGTCCCCACAATATTGACTGCGCATCTAACTCTTTCCTTTAATCCGCAAACCTAAGGCTGAGGAATATTCTAATCAACACAAAAGCGGCATTATAGTAAAATATTGCCGCTTACAAAACCACTTAGCCTCTAGTCGGCTAAGGATCAATCATCTTTTGCTGAAATCTGCGATTTCATCTCGAGTGAAAAACATTATCATGATGATTTGTAGCAATTGCCACCACTTTGTTTCGCTCGATACATTAATTTAACGGCAGACTTGAGTAACTCCACCACATTGTCGCCGTCTGCCGGAAACATTGCAATGCCAATACTCGTCCTAACATTCAATTTTGTGTTATCACAGTCAAAAGATTTCGACAAATTAGTGATAATCGTGTCTGCGACCTGACAGACGAGATCGAGATCTTTGGTTTTATTCAATACCACCACAAATTCATTACTGCCAAATCGGGCTAAGGTATCGGAGCGACGTATACAAGTGCTGATCTCTTGAGCCACTAATTTGAGTAACTTATCACCGACATCATGACCCATCTGTTTATTGACGGATTTCAATCCTCCAACGTCGATAAAAAGCACGCAGAATCTAGCCTGCTCCCGACTGTGTAATAACACCGCCTGTTTCAATCTGTCATCTAACAGGCTGCGATTAGCCAAGCCTGTCATCTGGTCATAATGGGTCATTTTACGCAACAGCCTCTCAAGCTGGGTTCGTTTCAGACGCTCTTTTGCGAGTAATGATCTACATATTAAGATGATCGTAATCAGTATCGACAAGGCAATCATGACGCTCACACACCATTTAACGATGTCAGCTCCTCGAGGGGCAACCGCCACAGGTTGAATCCAATGCTGATAGATAGCTTGACGCTTGGTGTGATCCAGATTCTTGATGGCTTGATTCATTAGCGGAACAAATTGTGCCAAAGAAGGATGAATACCGAAATGACTGTGTTGCTCGGAAAAATCGGCTAACACCGACATTTTTAACTGACCATAGTCGCCATGCTTGAGTGTAGATGCCAAATTGATTGCCTTATCGACAAATGCATCGGCCTTGCCTTCCTTCACCGCTGTCAATCCGCTATGGGGATCGGCGACTAACACAAGTTCGATGCCGTAATCGGCCCCCATCAATTGATTAACCAGTTGATAGCCTTCGACTATCGCTAGCCTTTGCCCCGCAAGTTGCTGGACATTGAAGATAGCGTCTCTTTCGATGGGCGTCGCCAGTGACCATGGAGATGGCCAATAGGGATCGCTAAATAATAAGGCTTTTTTCCTATCGTCGCTGGCAGCAACACTTCCTGCGATATCTACATCCCCTTCCATAAGGGCCTTGATAAGAGATTGCCACTCATCGAAGGCAACGGCTTCGACGCTGACGCCAAGTTGCTTGGTGATCACATCGACAACGCCTCGATTAATCCCGGAAAAAATGTCATCTCCATCGGTAAATTCCATCGGCTTCCAGTCTTTGAGATAGCCCACTCTTATCGACTTCAAATCTTGTAGATACCGCAGCTGTTGACCCGATAATTGTAGCGGTTCAAGACGAGATTTAAACATGCGGTCTTGGCTATCCAAGATCCATTTACGTTCAATTTCGGCCAGTTCCTGAGTTTCAATGAGTTCAAACCCCGCCTTTATCCGGTTCGATAAACCGACATTGTGGCGAGCGGTTAACACAAAGATGTCGGTGACGAACTCCAGCTCAGGAAACGGATAAAACTCTGACCATGCGCCCTGTAACACTAGGTAATGATGTGTCCAGGAGGAAGAGGCAACAAAACTACCAATATGGCCCTGTTTCGCTGCTTGGATCATGGCCGCCACCGAATCATACAGTTTAAGTTCGACATCGGGCAGTGCTTGCTTGAGCTGTGCAAGATAAGGTGCCGTAGGCACGGCGCCGACTCTGCTCCCTTGCAGACTCTGCAGTGAATCTATCGGTTTCCCATAGCTGTGCAACCTGCTTTTCACCCGATAGAGCCGCTGACTCCTCAATAATCCGCTGTTAAATTTATCACTCTCCGGGTAACCGATATGCACGTCTGCTTGACCTGATTTAACCTGATCCAGGGATTGATTCATATCGGATGTAATGAAGGAGATAGGGATGCCGGTTTTATCTGACCAGAGACGCCAGATGTCGACATACAATCCATGGGGCATGCCATCTCCTCCAAGGGATATAAATGGCTCGAGATTTATCGCCGTCGCTATGGTTAAGCCATCTTGTTGACGTTTTATGCCAATCCATTGCTCTTCGATAGCGTCGAAGCGTCCCTTATCGATTGCGGCAAACCCGGCATTAACTTGTTCCATTAGCTGGGTATCAGACTTATTCAGTGCAGGTCTCAGGGGAACTTGTTGGATTAATATTCGACCTGAAAGGGGAAATAAACTGATGACCTGTTTGTTAATTTTTTTATCTCTGAGATACCCCTGCATTCCCGCGAATACTTTTATCTCCCCGTGTAACACGCCCTCGAGTAGCTCTTGTCGGCTCTTATAACGCTTAAACCGTATCTTCGAGCTCAGTTTAAGCAGTGCAGCCTCATGTGAAGACCCAGAGACGATACCGACTTGATATGGCCCTAGCGCCTCAAACGTCAATCTCTGAGGTAAATCTTTATGCATATAAAGGTAAGTGCTGACATGAGTGAGCGCTTTGGCAAAGGCAAACGTTTCACTGCGGCTCTGAGTCTCCGCCATACCGATATGCACGTCAGCATCACCATAAGTTAATTGATCGAGTGTATCGGTCCAATGACGAGAAACGAAGATGACAGGCGTTGCCGTTTGTGTTGACCACTCCTTCCACATGTCCACCAGTACACCACTGGGCTCACCTTGCTCATCGACGAATTGGTATGGATAGCTGTCTTCCCCCATGACTAAAATAAGCGGTTTAGCTTCGTCAGCCCGAAGGGAAACCGACGATAAAACCAGAAAAAAAACGACAAAAACTAAGGTTAAATATTTCAAGTGTCATATCCAAAAAGCTAAACGAGTGTAAAATTCTTGTTATACACCCGCCATTAGACAAAATTTTACCAGAAATATCCAGTACTAGGCTTGCCGCATATGGTGTTATTTCGATAGAATGAAATGTTGAATTTACACACTAAAAGCTAATGACATCATCTCAAGATAATATATATGCTCAAGCATGCGAAAACGTAAGTGACTTTCAGTTCGATGAAAAAGTGGCGGGCGTGTTTAACGACATGATTAAACGTTCTGTACCTGGGTACAGCCAGATAATTAATACCCTAGGCGCTTTCGCACAAAAATTCGCCACCCCAAAAAGCAATATCTATGACCTAGGCTGCTCGCTTGGCGCCGCCACCTTAAGTATCAGACGCCAGATCGACAATCGAAATTGTCGTATCATAGCCGTCGACAATAGCCAGTCTATGATTGAGCGTTGTAGTGAGAACTTAACGGCTTACGTGAGTAGCACGCCTGTCGATCTCGTCTGTGGCGACATCAGAGATATCAAGATTGAAAATGCCTCCATGGTGGTGCTTAATTTCACCATGCAGTTTCTGGCCCCAGCAGACAGAGACCAGCTGTTGAGTAAGATCTATCTAGGACTCAATCCGGGTGGTATCTTGATCCTTTCAGAAAAATTAAATTTTGCAGATGATGCGATACAGACACTCTTATATGATCTTCACCTGGACTTTAAACGAGCCAATGGCTACAGCGAACTGGAAATAAGTCAAAAACGCAGTTCTCTGGAAAATGTGATGAAGCCAGATACCTTGTCACAACACGAGCACAGACTTACAAAACAGGGTTTCACGCATTTCAATATATGGTTTCAATGCTTCAATTTCGCCTCTATGATCGCCATTAAGTCTTAGAAGCCAAGAATAACGACATATTTCGTTTATAATTTCAACTCAGCAGTTTCAAAAGGTGATAAGCAAGTGATTAGTTTCAGCTCCTTCTACAAACAGATCGCAGATTCAAGCCTGCAGCCTTGGTTAGAGACATTGCCAGCAATATTAGGCCAATGGCAGAGAGAGCATAACCACGGCACCTTACCTAAATGGGAAAAGGTCCTCAATAAGCTCCACTATCCGGCGCCCGACAGCTTAGATCTAAAAAAGAGTGTCACCATTGGCTCAGGTAACCAACTCAGCTCGGGTGAACAAGAGAAACTCGAAAATTTATTACGTATTTTTCAGCCTTGGCGCAAGGGTCCCTTCTCTGTCCATGGCATAGAGATAGATACCGAATGGCGCTCCGACTGGAAGTGGCAACGCGTGCTGCCTCACCTATCGCCTTTAAACAATCGAACCATACTCGATGTGGGCTGTGGCAGTGGTTATCATATGTGGCGTATGCTAGGTGAAGGAGCCAAACATGTCGTGGGTATCGATCCGGCCAGCCTCTTCTTGTGCCAATTCGAAGCCATCAAGCGATTGGCAGGTCCACAGCATCCTATTCACTTATTGCCCCTAGGCATAGAGGAACTCCCTCCCTTAGACGCTTTCGATACTGTGTTTTCTATGGGAGTACTCTATCATCGCCGCTCACCAATCGATCATTTGTTACAACTTAGAGATCAACTGCGAACTGGGGGTGAACTGGTTTTAGAGACATTAGTCATAGATGGGGATGAAAACACAGTTCTCGTGCCTGGTGATAGATATGGCAAGATGAATAATGTATGGTTCCTGCCTTCTGCTGCCGCTTTAGAAGCTTGGCTTAAGAAAGCCGACTTTATCAATGTGAGATGTGTCGACATCGATGTGACCTCGTTAGCCGAGCAGAGAAGTACCGACTGGATGCCCAATGAATCTTTAGTTGATTACCTGGACCCGACCAATATCGATCTGACGATAGAGGGTCACCCTGCGCCTAAACGTGCTACATTTATCGCCACAAAAAACCAGCCTAATAAAGATTTAATTTAACCTAGGTCTATTTCTAAGTTCAAGCGATAACAGCTTGAAAATGATCCACCGGACTAAACAATAGTAATGGGAAGCATTATGTTAAAGCAGATGTTCTGTATCGCTGCAATTACAACCTTGGCAGGTTGCGCGTCGACAAATCAAATCAAAAAATTGCCACAACCGATTGATGCTGCAGCATTAGAAACCAGCTTAGCGAAACAACAAACCGATCTCGTTGCTGTTATAGATGAAAATACTCAGGCACAAGCAGCAAGTTATGCCCTGTTATCGACACAACTGATAGCCCTAGAAACACAGATAGCTCAGCTCAAGCTTGATCCCAAAGAGACCAAAGCTCCGATTGCGCTGGAATGTCCTCCCTCGCCCTTAGGTGACAAGTTCCTACTTGGCGCGACTGAAAATGTCTATGTCGATGAAATTAAAGCGAGTTTTAAGACACGTATCGACACCGGAGCCGAATCTTCTTCGCTCGATGCCCGCAATATCATCCTGTTCGAACGTGATGGTAAGCAATGGGTTCGTTTCGATGTATTGACTCAGGGCAGCGATGCCCCGGCAGAGACGTTTGAATCGAGAGTCGAACGTTTTGTACGTATCAAGCAAGAATCTGCTGAAAAAAGTGACCGTCGCCCAGTGATCCATGCACATTTACAGATTGGGAAATATAAGGCTGAGACCGATCTTAACTTAGTCGATCGTAGCCATCTCGACTTCCCGCTCTTATTGGGGCGTAAATTTATGCAAGACATTGCCATCGTCGATGTGGGGCAGACATTTATCCATGGCAAAAAACTGCCTCATTCAGCCGTTAATCGATAGGAATAGAGTTAATGCATTCTAAGAAACCCTTTTACATACTGGTTGCCCTGCTATTCATTACTGGCATAGCGAGCAGTATTTTTCGAGGCATAGAACACAAGGTGCCTTTCTTACCCGGACAACAAGTTCAAAGTTGGGGAGTGGAGGCAAAAGTCAGCTTCCAAGGTACGGGGCAACCCGCAGAAGTGTCATTTTCACTGCCAAACGATCCCGCATTCGAGATCTTAGTTGAGAATGCCAGCTCTCCTGGCTTTGGATTATCAATCACAGATGACCCGCAAAACAAGCGGGCCATCTGGTCGATTCGTTCGGCTACAGGCCGACAAGATCTTTATTATAAAGTCACCCTTATCCCCACAGGGATCACCACGATCAAGGCAATTGGTACCCCAGATGTTGCCAATACATTTATCTGGCCGGCGACACAGAGAGTCGCAGCAGAGCAAGCGATCGAAGAGGTCTGGGCCAAGAGTGCAACCAACCTCTCTTTCGCTCAGCAGCTCAATAAAGCCTTCAACGCCGAAGAACGCAGCCAAAATATCGAGTTACTCTTGAGTAGCAACTCCCCGAGCAAGCTTTTTGTACACATGCTCAATAGCAAGGGGATCCCGGCTCAAGTTGTCAGCGGCTTGAATCTTGAAGATCAGCGACGCAGACAACAGCTAGCCAGCTTCGTAGAAGTCTATAATGATGGCGAGTGGCACCTTTTCAATCCTAAGGATGGCACCCAAGGGCGCCCTGATAATCTACTCCTATGGGATAGATCGGGCAAATCGACCCTGGACGTGATCGGTGGCATCAATTCCCAAGTGAATTTTTCAATGCTGCAGGATACCCGCTCGGCACTGGCCACCTCTCTGGATATGATGAACAATAAAGGCACCCTAGATTTCTCCCTATATCAACTGCCGTTAGAAGAACAGAGCCTGTTTAAAGGCATCTTATTGATCCCCATCGGCGTGTTAATGGTAGTCTTCCTTCGTGTCCTTGTGGGCCTTAAGACTTCAGGCACATTTATGCCAGTCTTGATTGCATTGGCATTCATTCAAACGACATTGTTAACCGGTCTGATTGGATTCATACTGATTGTCGCTTGTGGCCTAATGATCCGCTCCTATCTGTCACAACTGAACTTGCTGCTTATCTCCCGAATATCGGCGGTGATCATCGTGGTGATCGGTATCATAGGCGTGTTTACCTTATTGTCATATAAGTTTGGCCTCAGTGAAGGATTGACCATCACCTTCTTCCCGATGATCATTCTTGCTTGGACCATAGAAAGAATGTCTATTCTATGGGAAGAGGAAGGCCCTAAGGAAGTATTTATACAAGGCGGTGGCAGCCTGTTTGTCGCCACTCTGGCGTACCTAGCCATGAGCGCACCTTGGATACAACATTGGGTATTTAACTTCTTGGGCATACATCTCGTCATCTTGGCTATCGTGCTCGTTATGGGACAGTATACCGGTTACCGTCTACTCGAACTTAGACGCTTTAAACCCTTGGCTGGAGAATAACCATGAAGTTCTCATTAGCCTGGCCATCAGCGTTACATAACAAGGGTGTCTTGGGCATGAATAAGCGTAACATCGACTATATTGGTCGCTGTAATCCACGTAAATTCTACAAACGAGTCGATGATAAACTCACCACCAAGCAACTGGCATTGGCCAATAACATCGCCGTGCCTTCCCTTATCGGCGTGGTGCGGGAGCAACATGAGATTGAAGATATCCCGGCCATGGTTGCCGCAGAAGATGGCTTCGTTATCAAGCCGTCGAAAGGCTCAGGTGGTAAAGGGATCTTAGTGATCACTAAGGTAGAAGCGGGTCGTTACTATAAACCTAACGGACACGAGGTCACGCCTTCTGAAGTATACCGCCATGTATCGAATGTACTCAGTGGCCTGTTTTCTCTTGGCGGCAATCCCGATGTGGCCATAGTAGAAGGACTTATCCAATTCGATCCGGTTTTCGATGGCTACTCCTATGAAGGGGTGCCGGACATTCGCCTCATCGTTTACAAAGGCTTCCCCGTGATGGGCATGTTGCGCCTGTCGACTGCGGCATCCGATGGCAAGGCGAACTTGCATCAGGGAGCGGTAGGAGTTGGCGTCGATATCGGCACGGGTAAGGGACTGCATGCGGTACAGTTTGATAAGCCCATCGATTTTCATCCCGATACTAATAAGAAACTTATCGATATCAAGGTACCTCATTGGGACTTCTTGCTGCACACGGCTTCTAAAACTTATGAGATGAGTGAGATGGGCTATTTAGGCACAGATATGGTACTCGATAGAGACAAGGGACCCTTGCTGCTTGAGCTCAATGCCCGTCCAGGTCTCGCCATACAAATAGCCAATAACCGCGGGATCTTGCCCTATTTGGATAATGTGGACAAACTCGGTAAGCATAATATGACAGTAGATGAACGAGTTGAATATGCTAAGAAGCATTTTTGTCATAGCGCTCAGCTCTAGTCTTATCGTCACTACGGCGGCCAAGGCCGCCGTTTCTCCTCTGCCTTTACTCGTAGAGCGATGCTTGCAACTGCAGTCGCCTAGCGCTTCGTTCGCTGGTGATTCGTTTACAGGTGATTCGCAGTTCTCACACTCACAGTTCTCACACATCAATCGAGCCACAATAAGCCAACCCGATGAAGCGCTTATCCAGCAGAGTCACGCCCTCGAAGCCTCGCTACTAAGCCTGTTTAACATCAAAGACAGGTTGCAATATTATCGTAGCGTGCCGCAACCTCCCCTCTATCAGGAAAGTCTGCTGCAATGTCAGTTGCACTTGGCCGATATGATGGCTCAAACGCTCAACTCACCCTGGTTGACACAAATGACCAAGCAGTTAGCAGGAGTGGCCTATAATCAGGAGCTCAGCCAACTGTTAAACAGACTCGATGCACTGGAGGGAAATTACCTGTCTCTGGCACAGAAATCTCAGCTACACACGGCTCAAGCCAGCATTAAAAAGGGATTAAGAACCCAGCAACTGACATTGCAATTTATCCAGCCAGATTGTCAATTACACCCAGTTCACAACGAGTCTGGGCTGACAAATGACGTTACCAGTCATAGTGAAAATACTCATTGGGCGCATCGCCAATCGAGCAATGCTTTTAACCTCAGCATTGCGGCCTATTTAATCAAACAGGATGATCCTGTCTGTCAACAGCGTGTTTGGCAAGCCTACCAAGGACGGGCAAAACAGAAAAACCAGCAGGCTCTCGAGCGCATTTTGCAACTAAAGACCCAGCAGGCACATGATAAAGGATTTACTGACTATGCCCGTTTCTCTGTGTCGAAGCAGTTTCTTGCCACACCTGAATTAGTCAAAACATTTTTAGACAGCCAAACTGAACTTGCCCCCACTACGCCCTGGGGTCTAGGTCAGCATTTGTCCCAATCTAAAAGCATGCACACGGCAAACATAGCAGTCGCAGAGCTGATGGAGAAAATACAGGTAAGAGCCGAAACATTAGGTTTTAGTGTCGAGACAGTGACTGAAAATATCCAGCGAGTCTGGTATCAAGGTCGATTGCTAGGGGATATATTTATGGAACCCGCCAAGCGAAGCAAGGTACATATCTTAAGATCGCCGGTACTAGGACGTCAGTTTGGTCAAGTTCAACTGTCAATCAAGCAAGATCTGAGTCGCATCAGAGACCAGCAAGGCCTAGTTAAGGCATACGCCTCAGCCCTTGCGGCTCTGTCCCCCAGCAGTCATTACTACCTGGTCAACACCAAAGGTGAGACGCTCGATAGCAGTAATATTGGTGAGCTTTGGTTAGCCTTATATCTAGGTGAAGGGATCATCGAAGCTTATACCGCACTAAGCCGCGAAAGTACCGTTTCCCGCTTCGCCCGACAGCTAAAGGTGTTCAGGGCTAAAGTCGCGTTAAATTTTTATTCCCATGCTAGCCTAAAACCCTATCAGAGACTCGACCTTGAATTTATCGAGTCATTCACAGGTGAATGGGCACGCCCTGAAGATTATCCATATAATTTTTACGCTATCGCCACTTCCGGTCCTCTGTACTATCAGAAGCTTTGGCAAGCCTCGTTATCTCAATACCTCTACCAATTTACAAAACACTGTGAAAATCAAGCCAGTGTGTACAATACCCTGGTGGTCAATGAAGATTCCAAAACAATAAATCAAAGGCTAAGAATATTACTCGGTGAACCTGTCGATGCACTATCTCTCATTAAAAGGATACAAGATGGCTTTTCTTTTCCAGAAAAATCTCCTCAAGATCAGTACACTTTCACTTGCCCTATTTAGCCTAACTGCGGCTAGCACAGTCATTGAGCCAAGCCAGACACCAAATGACAAGGTGTATCAAGGCATAAAAAATAATCTCGAACTGCACCTGTACCAACTGCCTCCTCGCGTACAGGGCCATTATGGCATCCGTCTCTACCGCATGACGGGTGATGAAAAGTATGCCAATGCCGCACTCGTCGACCTCTACGCCGTCACCGAATCGCAAGCCTTCTATGCCTGCTCTCTCGAAAAACCGGGATTTATCACCACTGAGGCTGAAAAAGCCATTTCTGTGCTAGGTAAAGGTCCTAGGGCTAAGGCCAGAAAGAAGGCCTTAGAACCCTTTCCTGAGTTTCTATTTTACACCGATGTATTACTCAGATTTTCGAGCCGTATCGATGAGTTTGGTTTAACGGGCCCCTGTCATGATAAATTGATCACGGCGCTGAAGAAGACCGACTTAAAGACTGGGCTAACCGATAAGGCCATGATCACGTCCTGGGCGGCGCAATTAATCAATTACGCCTACTGGGCTAAACAGTTAGGAGTTGGAGACTATGTCGATGAATACAAACAGGCCTTCATTGACGTGTATCCAAACGACAAAGACAGTGAACTCGATAAGAAACAGTATCAGAACAAGTTATATGGCCTGACGCACTTCATCTTTGCAGCGAGTGAATACTACCAGCACGATGTCTCACCTAAAGAATTCGCCTGGATTTTGGATTATTTTGCAGACAATATCGAGCGAATATTAGCAGATGCCACCGACGATATCATTGCCGAAGTGGGCATAAGCTTTCACCTGGCGGGACTGTCTGATAATCCGGTTGTTGCCAAGACTCAGGCTCATATTGTCAGCGCCTTCGATGAAAGTGTGCAGTTTATTCGTTCACCCATGGGCAACCCTGATTTAGCGCTCGGTGAGCACAGAAATGTCTTGGCCATGATGCTACTTAATTGGCCACAGAAGCTGCATAAAGGGCCATATTTTACGGAGCTCAAGGCCACCAAGAAGTATATGCCCAAGCAAGTATCGGTTAAGAAGTGATGACCATGGCCCATGGCCTGAATACACTCAGGCCATCGTTAATTCAATGCATATTTCACGAAGCATTAGTCATTTTAAATAGAAATATAGGTTTTTGCTGGATCCCCAGACACTTAGTCGATTCCTTGCTGTCTCAAGGGCTGCTGTGCCAGCTAAGTTTAAAGGGTAATAGTCACAAAAGAGTGATGATGAGTCTGGTTATACCTAACCGAGATGTTCAGGGCCCGGCTGCTGAACTGTTAGAGAAAATCATCATCGATACACATCTTCAACACAGGGGGGCACAGTAAACACATCTGCGAGCTGTGCCTTGGTAACAGGAGTATCCAATGGCTTGAATTGGCACCTGCGTCAGCCAAGTTCACCGATGGGGATATCGACGTGGCTCGCTGCGACAGCTGCATCAGGTGAAAACCTCCCCCTCGCTGCCAACTACACCTCTAGGTTGATAATAGTCCCTAAGGTCTCCGATGAGGTTTCTATCACTTCCACGGCGGCTTCGCCTTGCAGCTCTGCTTCTATAGCTGAGATTAGGGCTTGTGTTTGCTCGACGGCTTCAACAGGCCTAGTGTCGACTGTGTTAACATCTGCAGTGGCAGGCGTAGCGACATCGATAGTCGCTTGAGTCAGTCCGGACTGAGCGCTTTGTAAACCGCTCAGACCCGATACATTACTTGGAGGAATTTGCATATCTGTAGCTCCAACATTCACTTGGTGTTAGCTCGATTATCAATCAGCATCAGATGAAAGTACAGTTAAAGGTATCTCTAATCCGCGATCCAGGCCGACTCCCAATCTTTCCACACCGGATTTAATCCCCTTTGCTTCATTGCATGGCTCACCTGAGCCGGGCTTCTATCATCACTGATCTCAAACTGATCTAACTGGGTATCAGGATTGACATAACCGCCGGGTTGAGTCGAGCTACCGGCACTTAAGTTGGTGATCCCCAGTGAAAACAGATTATCTCTGAGTTGCGGCGCTTCGCGGGTCGACAAACTAATGTCCAGCTGCTGATTAAACAGCCTGAACGCACAGATAAGTTGCACTAAGCCCTTATCGGTCAGCTCAACCTTAGGGGTTATCCCACCGGTACAAGGCCTCAATCTAGGCAATGAGACACTGTAACGGGTACGCCAGTACTTAGACTCAAGATAAGCAAGGTGGTGGCCTAACAAGAGTGCATCCAAGCGCCAGTCATCCAGGCCTAACAACACCCCGAGTCCAACCTTATCCACCCCGGCTTTGGCAACACGCTCAGGCGTGTCTAAGCGATAGGCAAAATCCTTTTTCTTACCTCGGGTGTGGTGCTTGGCATAGGTCTGCGGATTATAAGTCTCTTGATATATCATCACGGCATCGAGACCCAGACCCACCAGCTCACTGTACTCATGCTCGGCCAATGGCTGCACTTCCATGGCCAAATAACTGAACTGCTCCTTGACCTGGGGCAATACCTGTTTAAAGTAATCGATGCCGACCTTGGTCTCATGTTCTCCCGAGACTAACAAGATGGAGTCATAACCCAGCTTTTTAATCACCGCCATCTCGGCTTCGAGTTCCGGGCGATTTAATGTCTTGCGTTTCAGCTTATTACTCATGCTAAAACCACAGTAATCACACTCATTGGCACATAAATTGGATAGATACAGGGGTAAAAACATGCCGATATTGGCCCCGAATCTCTGCCTTGTCAGCCGAACCGACTGCTGAGCCATCTGTTCGATATAAGGTTCTGCGGCGGGCGATAACAGTGCGAGTAGCCCATTGAGATCCCCCTCGGCCGAATTGAGCGCACGTTCGACATCACTACTGGTGGCCGAATAGAGGGCTAATTTCAATTTTTCCCGGGAGAGCCCCTGAAGATAGGATAGGAAACTCATGGGCATCCCCCGATAAATTCACATGGTGTCATTGAGAAACCCCGTCAATGGACTGGTTTCACTCGCGACCGAGTTCACATGACCTAAGCCGGCGAGATAAGCCTTTCTGCCTGTCCGTACCGCCGCGGCGAAACATCGGCCCATGGCGACAGGATCCCGGCTACTGGCGATGGCAGTATTGACCAGTACAGCATCGGCGCCCAGCTCCATGGCTCGTGTCGCCTGAGAAGGCGCACCTATTCCGGCATCCACGATCACCGGCACCCTGGCTTGCTCGATGATCATTTTCAGAAAAGCCTCCGTCACTAAGCCTTGATTAGAGCCGATAGGGCTAGCTAATGGCATCACAGCGGCGCAGCCCACCTCTTCGAGTCGACGGCACAAAACCGGATCGGCATGGACATAGGGCAAGACAATGAAGCCTTTATCACAGAGGATCTTAGCCGCTGCCAAGGTTTCGATAGGATCCGGCATCAGATACTTAGGATCGGGGTGGATCTCAAGTTTTATCCAGCTCGTAGCCAAAAGTTCTCTGGCGAGCTCGGCCGCAAACACCGCCTCCTTTGCATTTCTGGCCCCGGATGTATTGGGCAGGAGTTTAACTCCACTGCTTAACAAGGGCTGCAAGATATCATCGCTGCCTGTTTTAAGATCCAGTCGCTTCATTGCTAGGGTCACAAGTTCAGAGCCCGAGCACGTGATCGCCTCTAACATGAGGGCAGATGTTGAAAATTTTCCCGTACCGGTAAACAGTCGAGATGAAAATTGATGCTCAGCAATGGTTAACATCTTAGCCTCCCGCCACTAGGGCAAATACTTCAAATTGATCGCCATCACGGCACAAGGTCTCTTTCCAGCGTGACTTAGGCAATACTTGCCCGTTACGTACCAGTGCAACAGAACTGGCGGCAATATCTTGCAGCTGGAGTAATTGAGCTACGTTCGAGCCACTCGATAAGAAAATCTGCTCATCGTTGAGCGTGGCTTTGATTGACGTTTCGCTGGTATTACTCACGGATATTTTGTGGTTCATTGATAACCTCCTTCCCTCAGTAAGCTTGGATCAGGGCGCCGGGATTGATTCCTGAGCGGCTCCACTCGTCCACCACACACATGACATTCAAGATCGCGACTCAAGCTCGCCTCACGCCACCGCATCGCTCGGCCATCGAACCTGAGTAACGTCCCCGTCGGCACCGGGAGTCCCAAGAGTAAATTCATCCCAAGCAGGGCCTGCATGGATGCCATCACGCCAACCATAGGTCCTAAAACCCCAACACTCTGGCAGGTCTGACTGAGATGAGAGTCTTGAGGAAACAGGCATGCATAACAGCCCGATTCGGGAGCGGACTCCATGTCGACCATAAAAAGCTGCCCACTAAAATTAGCCACCGCGGCCGTTATTAATGGCAGCTTGACTTGCAGACAAGTTAGGTTAATCAAGTGACGCGTGGAAAAATCATCGGTGCAATCGAACACAAGATCCATGTGTGCCAGTAATGTCTGACTATTGTGCTCGGCTAATTTATCGGTAACGGCTTGTAAGTTACAGTCAGGGTAAGCGTTCGAGAGCTTATGGACCGCAGTCGCTGATTTATACTCGCCTATATCCTTATCACTAAAAAGCAGCTGCCTGGGCAAGTTTGATAATTCCACCTTGTCATCATCTATCAGTGTTAGCTTGCCCACACCACCAGCCGCCAGATATTGAGCGAGCAGATTCCCCAGACCGCCAACACCGACAATGGCCACACAGGCCTGTGACAAGCTAATCTGCCCTGCTTCACCCACATCGGCTAATAAAATTTGCCGGGAGTAACGCAAAAAATCGGCATTATTCAGCGACATTGGCTTGCTCCCAGGCAGAGGATAAGGCTAGGTAGGCGACGTCTGGGTGCTGTGATTCGGTCACGGCTCTGACGATGGCAACATCATCTACCCCGGTTCGCTTAACAGTTTCGATACGGCTGGCATCTATGCCACCAATGGCCAGCAAGGGATAATGCCCCTTAAACAAGTCCACATAGTGTTGCAATTTCATCAGGCCCTGGGGCGCCGACGGCATCACCTTAGTGGTTGTTGGAAAGATATGACCCAGTGCGATATAGGAAGGCGTGATTTGTGATGCGAGTAGGAGCTCAAAATAGCTGTGGCTCGATATGCCAAGGGCAAGTTGTGCGTCAGCAATGCGGTTAAGATCGGCATCATAGAGATCTTCCTGACCTAGATGCACGCCATAGGCATCATGTTTGATTGCCAATTGCCAATAATCATTGATAAATACCTTAGCCTGATAATCCCGGCCTAGGGCGATGGCCTGGGCTATTTTATCCTCAAGCTGAGGATCATTCTCGTCCTTTATCCTAAGTTGAATCGTTTTCGCGCCGGCTCTGAGTAAGCTGGCTAACAGGGGTAAGTCAGACACCACAGGATAGAGGCCTAACCTCTCATCTATGGTCTTAAACTTGATGCCAACGGGAAGAGAGGGCCCCTCGTCTAAGCTACTGATCGTCGGAAAATGACTCAGTTCTCTAGGCCATGCGGTGCGCGCCAAAGGTCCGGGTCCCTCACCCACACGATAACTGTGTTTAATTCCGGCAGACACATAGGCCTTAGCCACGACAATAGCATCATGGAGCACAAAACCTGTGGCCATCACACTGGCGATGGCTGAGCTTAAGGTGCAGCCGCTGCCATGATTATTATTTGATGCGATGCGCGGGCTCGATAATAAGAAACTACGTCCTTGATGCATTTCAGAGCAAGCGTCGGCGTGAGTACAGACGAAGATATCTTGGGCCGAGTCCATGTGCCAGGCAGGACCTTCATCCCCGCCTGTAGCCAGTACATTGGTGTCGAGTGATTGCGCCAAGTCTTGGGCCGCAAGATGATACTGGGACATGTCAGCTAAGCGTTGACCCACCAGCTCACCCAGCTCAAGGGCATTGGGGGTGATCAGGGTGAGCAAACCTTTAAATGGCGTGAAATCGAGCCGATTTCCCAGTCCACCTAACCTGTCACCGCAACTGGCTATCATGACAGGATCTAAGATAACCGCGACCTCAGTACCACAGCGCTGCTGGTGTTCATCAAGGTCCTGGGCAAGCCAGCGACTCAGAATATCTATCTGTTGCTGATTTGCCAACAAACCTATTTTTATCGCCTTGGGTGGCAAGTCTTGCAGCAAGGTACCCAATTGAGCCAGCAGCATCTCATCGGATACCGGCTCAACCAGATTGACTGCAGCTGAGCTCTGAGCCGTTAACGTAGTTATCACAGTGCAAGCATGACAGGTGAGATCATTCATGGTGGCGAGATCCGCCTGAATGCCTGCACCGCCGCCGCTGTCAGAGCCTGCTATTGACCAAACAACAGGCTTTAAAGCCGACAAAGTCGGCTCTACATTTGCCATTTGATCAGCCCTCAACTTCATCGAGAACAGGTTTCGCCGCACCGGCTACATGATAGAGGGCGGCGCCCTTAGCCTTAAACTCAGCCGACATCATGGCCATCCCCTTCTCTCTGTCCACATTTGAGCTTAAATCTGCCGTACTTCTCGCCTTAAACTCATCATTGGTCTGCATTTCAAGCTTCTGGGCCGCGGCATACTCTCGCACCTCCTGACTGATCTTCATCGAACAGAACTTGGGGCCACACATGGAGCAGAAATGCGCCACCTTGGCCGATTCCTGCGGCAGAGATTCATCGTGGTAGGCTTTGGCGGTTTGTGGATCCAGTCCCAGGTTATATTGATCTTCCCAGCGGAACTCGAAACGCGCCTTGGATAAGGCATTATCGCGAATTTGCGCCGTCGGATGTCCTTTAGCCACATCACCGGCATGAGCCGCAATTTTATAGGCGATTAATCCTTGCTTCACATCTTCCTTGTTTGGCAATCCAAGGTGCTCTTTAGGCGTCACATAACAGAGCATGGAGCAACCAAACCAGGCGATCATCGCCGCGCCTATGCCTGAGGTAAAGTGATCATATCCAGGTGCAATATCTGTCGTTTGTGGGCCTAAGGTATAGAAAGGGGCTTCATCACACACGGCTAACTGTTTTTCCATGTTCTCTTTGATAAGATTCATGGGAATGTGACCAGGACCTTCGATGATGGTCTGCACATCGTACTCCCAGGCTATCTTGACCAGCTCGCCCAAGGTTTCGAGCTCGGCGAACTGGGCCTCATCGTTGGCATCGGCGATAGAACCTGGACGCATACCGTCACCCAGAGAGAGTGACACATCATAGGCGGCGCAAAGCTGACAAATATCTCTGAAGTGCTCATAGAGGAAATTTTCTTGATGATGGGACAGACACCACTTTGCCATGATGGCGCCGCCACGAGAGACGATCCCCGTCAGACGATTTGCCGTCATTGGCACGTAACGCAGTAATACCCCGGCATGAATGGTGAAGTAGTCGACGCCCTGCTCAGCCTGTTCAATCAAGGTATCCTTAAACACATCCCAGGTCAGATCTTCGGCGACACCGTTCACCTTCTCTAAGGCCTGATAGATAGGCACAGTTCCGATAGGCACCGGAGAGTTACGAATGATCCACTCGCGGGTTTCATGAATATAACGGCCGGTGGACAAGTCCATCACGGTATCCGCGCCCCAACGAGTAGACCAGACCAGCTTTTCGACTTCCTCTTCGATAGATGAAGTCACCGCCGAATTACCGATGTTGGCATTGACCTTGACCAAAAAATTACGGCCTATGATCATGGGCTCGGCTTCTGGATGGTTGATATTCAACGGAATAATCGCACGGCCTCGAGCAATTTCACTCCTGACAAACTCTGGGGTGATAGGCTCTGAAATCGAGGCACCGAAGCTTTCACCCGCGGCCTTGCGGGTCAATACCTCGTCGGTGATCTCAGACTGGGCCATGTTCTCGCGAATGGCGATATATTCCATTTCAGGAGTAATAATCCCTTGTCTGGCATAATGTAACTGAGTAACACACTTACCTGGCTTCGCCTTTCTGGGAGGAAGCAAAGAATCGAACCTCAGGTGATCTAAGCCATCATCGGCGAGTCTTTTCTGGGTAAAACCTGAACTGGCACCGATAAGTTGCTCGGTATCATCGCGCTCTACAATCCAATTGTTTCTGAATTTATCCAGGCCCCTGCGGACATTGATGTCGGCGTCGGGATCTGAATAGGGGCCGGCGCAGTCATAGACTCTTAGCGGCGCATTGGGCTCCAAGATGGGGTCCTTTTCTGTTCCACCCACCATGGTACCAGACAGCAGAATTTGGCGCATACCCACACGAAGATCTTCGCGACTACCGGTTAGATAGATTTTCTCAGAATTAGGGTGCTGTAGCGGCTTGAGGGTATCGATGAACTCTTGAGCTTTAGCTCGGGTTTCGCGGCGGTTTGACATAAGCAATCTCACTTTAATTGAAATGAAGTTGCTTGCCTGGAGAGTTGAATAGCAGACACGAGAACACGTCTCGATGTCACAGATAATGACGATAAATGAATATATTCGGACTAACACTCTAGGTCTTCGGCGCAACAACTTGAGGCGCAGACACTAAAATAATTATCCATCATTAAATCAAGATATCATGATTCAACGAATACAGAAATTCACACGATTTATGAACATTATCATGCTTGTTTCCTTCGCAGGTTTTAACCTGATCAGGTTCAACGGATCCCGAATAAACGGTCTCAGCCAATTAGGCACTCCGACAAGATGCGAGCAGTATAATCTTAAAACATCAAAGTTAACAAGGCTTTTGTAAAGATATAAAATCAAAAAATATCACAGGACGGAAAACCATAAGCCATTGAATAAGAGCTGAAATGATAAATTAAACATAACAAAAATAGAACTAACCTTATTTACCATTAAATTATTTCATCATAAGTGTTATGACTTAATGGGTCTTTTACGCACTCTTTTGCTATCGCTCGCGTTAACGCCGCCGCAACTGAGTCGCCATGAGCGTTTTAGTTCGGGTGTATTAATTAGCTTGTGCGACAAAAAGCTCACCCAGAGCCGCCTCTCTCTGACGGGAAAGGTATTTTTGGGTTGAGGCACTGAAATTTGACATATTAAGCCTGTCGCTCCCGTCATTGTTCTCTTGTTCTGGGGAGAAGAAATAGGAAGATTGACTCATAGATGAAGCGTTCTTTGACTTGGAAAAATCTTCTTGCTTAGCCAGAGATTGTTTAGCTTCTATTACCACGGGATCTAGAAGGAGCTCCTGCTTTTATTTCGGCTTAAGCAAAACTTTAGACACGTCACTCTCAGTCAAATCAGCCGCTGTAAGCTTAGGCTCCAGCCCTAGATTGTCGATTAATTCAGACTTACCTTTCTCTATCACGGGGGCTTGATAATACATATAGGCTTTTAATTGAGGGCCTTTTATTGGAGGGGCTTCAGATTTCGCGCCATCGTTCTTAGCTTGCGGGTATAACAAGGGAGCGGAGCTCCAGAGGATATCTAAGGTAAACACCAGGGCCAGATGACAACTAATAGCCAGAGCGCTCACCAATAGCCAAGAGATTCTGCGCTTATTGGCAGCAGGCTTAACATGCTCATGAGCAGATGAGAGAAAGGGTCTAAGCTCATGGTTCAGCTCTTGCCGCTCGAAGGAGGTATCAAACTGAATATCGAGATAAACGGCACACCTATCCGCCTTTATCCCCTTCAGTTCTTCCTTGTTTTCACTAAGTAGAACTTCCTCTACGCGAAACGCTTTCAATAACATCATCCCTGTGGTTTATCATAGTCAGTTCAGTTCTCATCACTTCATGTGCGGTGACTGAGCCAGTACCAAGATATCAGCCTGAAACTCATACCGATAAAACTCTGATTATCAATGCGGTAGAAAGTTCATTTTGATGCGTCAAAACCTAGCTTACACGTGTACGCTCAAGTATGGTTTTATGCTGAATTTACTGTTAGACTCCACCGAAACGATTTAAGAGAAAATTATGCCACTAGAAGAATCATTAGGCCAGCAAGCATCGATTGCCTCAGTCGATAGCAGTGGCTATAGCCCTAAAGAAGAGATGGCAAACAGCATAAGCCATGGTCTGGGTATAGTGGCGGGGATTTTCGGGCTGGTACTCTCTCTGGGAAAGGGCCAGCAAACACTCGATAGCGTGCAATTATTCGGGCTGGTTATCTACTGTGCCAGCATCATCTTACTCTTCTCCTGCTCGACCTTATATCATTCGATCTCCTCTCCAGTTTGGAAGCACAGACTCAAGATTGCCGATCATTGCGCCATCTATTTTTTAATTGCTGGCACCTATACTCCTCTGATGCTCATCGCCCTGGAAGGTAGCAAGGCTAATATTATTCTCATCGCCATCTGGTCGCTGGCATTCGGTGGAGTATTATTCGAAACCCTGTTCATTAATCGATTCAAGAAGCTGAGTCTTACCCTATATCTAGTGATGGGCTGGCTATGCGCTACCGTGATGAGTGAACTGATCGATTCGATGACAGCGCTAGGTTTTCAGTTATTGATTTTGGGCGGGTTGTTTTACACCTTCGGGGTGATATTTTATGTCGGTAAACGCATTCCCTTTAACCACGCGATATGGCATTTATTTGTGCTCGCCGGTGCGGTAAGTCACTTCCTCTGTGTATATTTAACCCTGATATAAGCCCAAGGATTTAAATTTATCTAGATTGTCAGCCGGCTTGAAAATCAATGAAGGCGTGTGTTAACAGCTCGGCCTCTTGATGACGATTCTTTAACTCGAGTAAACCGATAATGCACTCTAAGGTGCATAAGCCCCCCTCTATTTGATTACGTCTGAGCGTAAAACCTGAATCCGCCTGCTCAGTGAAGGCAAACTTATCAGCAGCCTTGAGGTAAGGGCTCTGCCGCATCATCTTTCGGGCCTCTTGCCAGGTCGCATCTAATATAATGAGCGTCTCAGGCAGACACTCGAGATAGATGTGCTCAAGGTGATTGTTCAAACCAGCCAGCTCATGGTTTTCATCTAGCTCCTTGCCGGCATCAGAGTCACACGCGTTATCGGAGCCAGATGGCTCCATGAGCCTAGGAAACAGCACTGCGGCCTTATGGCTGCTAATTAATGCTAGCAGGTCTGGATCCGGTTTTACCCTAGACCAGACGATCCTCCGGCACCACTGTGGAAATGCGTGTAAAGCAAGCGCGCCGGTATTGGTCGGGCGCAATACTTCTCGTTCATGGGTTAACAACACCAGCTTCATCTCTGTTTACTCTCTTATTAAACTCTTATTTATGCAAAGAAATAGACATAAGCGTCATTCATCCAAAGTTTTCATTTAACCAGACAAGTCAGCCATTTTCTGCTTGGTAAAAAGCCCGCTGTGGGATAACATTCGTCGATAACGATTCTCATTCCCACACCATAAGCCGCGGTTCATATGTCCATACCAAAAACGGGTCTATTTTCAGGTCTGCAAATTAAACTTTTCAGTTATTTTGCCTTGTCTTTATTGGCTATTTTACTTATCGCTACAGGGATTGAAAGGGTGGTGATCAACCGATTATTAACTCTACCTCAATCTACTCAGGATCAGATTAATCACCTGGCAAATCAGGCGAGTGAATTAATTAACCAAGAGGCGCTAACAGCGTTGGCAAGATGGGAACAGAATCAGGCATTCCGTGTTTATGTGTTAGACAAAGACCTAAAGTCCATCACACAAGCACAATTGCATCCCCATTTCATCTTCAAGTTACAATACATGCGCCAACTGCATCTCCCCATGGGTAACAGTGTCAGAAAACCTCTGATAGGTATTCCTCTGCCTAATGCCCACTATATCAATGGCCCATTAACCTTAGTGGTGCAATTAAAGTCCGAGCTCCACCCGGCTCAAAGGCTCAGCCAAAGCCTGTGGATTATTCGCGTGCTGGTAGGTATATCTGTATTACTGGTATTCACTTCCATTTTAAGCCGATACTTAATCACGCCGCTTAAGCACTTGAAATTAGGCACACAAGCCCTGGCCAGTGGTAAATTAGACACCAGAATCGCCCAGCATTTCTCCGTTAAAGAACCTGAATTTTACCACCTCGCCACAGAATTCGATCATATGGCGGAGCAAGTACAGCAATCGATGCAAAATCAGAAGCGCTTATTGAGGGATGTGTCCCATGAACTCAGGACTCCCCTAGCCAGGCAGGAGCTCGCACTACACCTGTTGGCAAAGAAGGCCAGTAAAGAGCAACATAAGTTTATCCAACGCTTAGGCCAAGAAAATCAGCAGATGGCATCACTTATCAATAGCATCTTAAATTACAGTCGACTCAATAATGCCTATGTGGAATTGACCTATGCTGCAGTTGCCCTAAGCCATATCCGTTCGAGAGTCTTGTCCGATATCCAATTTGAAGCACAAGACACTCAAACCATCACCTGGACTGAGTTTACCCACGACCTGATTATCCAGACTGACGCCAATTATCTCATTCGCGCCATGGATAATGTGCTGAGAAATGCGCTTAAATATGCGGGTGAACACTGTAACATCATCATTAGTTCACATATCGATGGCGGCAATCTGGTCATTAATATCGAAGACGACGGTCCAGGGATCCCGGAAGATAAATTAGAAAATCTCTTCAACCCTTTCACCCGAATGGATGAGGCCAGGCACTCGAGTCAGGGGGGATACGGACTGGGACTCGCAATCGTTAAACAGAGCCTTAAATTGCTGGGAGGGGAAGTGAGTGCCAGAAACCATCTTAGAGGTGGGCTATGTATCAGCTTTAGCTTACCATTGCCCCCCATGAAAGCAGCTTAGCCGTATTTTTTCACTTTTTTTAGCGCTATTTGTTGTTTAAGTTTCGACAGGTGGTCGGTAAATACTATGCCTTGTAGATGATCCATTTCGTGCTGTAGTACTATGGCCAAGAATGTATCAGTCTCGATTTCAAAGGGTTTACCGGTACGATCCAGCGCTTTAACTGTTACCTGCTCACTTCTGGCCACCTTAGCTCGATAGCCGGGAATCGATAAACAGCCCTCCTCGCCTATAAAGTCACCCTGAGTCGCCACAATTTCCGGATTGATCAACACCTGTGGCTGATCTCTTTCCTCTGACAGGTCTATGACTAAGATCGCGTGCTGACTACCCACTTGTGTCGCCGCCAGTCCTATACCATCTTCGGCGTCATACATGGTCTCGAGCAGATCATCTATAAAGCCTTGAACCGAGTCTATATCTTCAACTACGCGGGCTTTGCGTTTAAGACGTTCATCGGGAATGGTTAAAATATCGAGTACGGCCATAGAGAAATCACATAAAGTAAAAATTTGGCGCCATTATGACCCAATCAATGCTAAAGGCAACTCAATAAAGGTCAAAATTGCATCAGTCACCTTTTCATTTTTAACCTTATTGTCACATAACTTGAATTCCTGCATATATGTGGATAGCATGGGCGAATCGTATAAAATATACAGGAAGCAGTATGACACAAGTGACTCGAACCCCCTTGCCCAAGACTTTCTTCGTTGCCAACACCATGGAGATCTTCGAACGCCTTGCCTGGTATGGTTTTTTTACCCTGTCATCCCTCTACATGACCTCGCCTTCTCAGCAAGGTGGCTTAGGGTTCAGCGATCAGGAGCGTGGCTTACTCCAAGGCATGATCCCTTTCTTCCTCTACTTATTTCCTGTTATCACAGGCGCATTGGCTGACCGATACGGTTACCGTAAGATGTTTCTGATATCCTATGCCATCATGTGTCCCAGTTACTTCATTCTGGGACAAGTGGACTCTTTTGCAGGTTTCTTCATTGCTTTCATGGGTGTGGCGCTCGGTGCAGCCTGTTTCAAACCTGTAGTGACAGGCACTGTCGCCCGAACGACCGATGATACCAATCGCGGCCTAGGTTTCGGCATTTTCTACATGATGGTCAACATAGGTGGTTTTCTCGGCCCCTTCATCGCTGGCTATGTCCGAGCAATAAGCTGGGACTGGGTGTTTATCATGTCGTCATTCTGGATTGCGGTTAATTTTATTCCGGCCCTGTTATTCTATAAAGAGCCCACAGATCAAACAGCGCAGAAAGGCAAACCACTCAAGGCCGTCTTCGCCGATATACAGGAGGTGTTGGGTAACTTACGTTTCGCGCTGCTGTTCTTCGGAACGCTGATCATCCTCATGTCTTATGGTGCTAAGTGGCTGTCGGGACAAACTACACTCTTGGTCTATCTAGCCTGGTTCTTAGGACACTACCTGTGGAACTTACAAGGCAAGTCCGATCTCACCGCGCCCTGGTACAAGCAAAAAATCACTATCGGCAATAAACCTTTCGTGATCTATCTGTTGATCTTGTCTGGTTTTTGGATGGTCTATCAGCAAATATTCATCACGCTACCTATCTATATCCGTGATTTTGTCGATACCTCAGATCTTATCGCCATGATGGCATCTTATCCAGGTCTTCTCAGCTTCCTGGCCCCGGTCGATATTTCTAGCTTACAAACTGAGCTCACCAGACTGTCTGCCGCCTTGGCTAACCAGGACCTCACGGCTCAGGCTGCTTACTTCGATCTGGTTCATTATAAAGTCATGGTGCCTGTGTCTGAAATTAGCTTAGGGTTAAATGCGATAGCAGCAGATCCTGCTCAAGCCGAAGGCTATGCTAATGCTTGGTCAGCAGAGTATCGTCAGATAAACCCTGAATACATGATAGGCCTTAACTTTCTCTCTATTGTTGTCTTGCAGTTATTAGTCAGCCGTGTTGCAGAGAAATTCCAGGCTTTACCCGTGCTGGTCGCCGGAACGGTGATCATCGCCTTCGGCACAGCGTTAGGCGGTGTGGCCCACGGCGCCATCATGGGTGGCGTCATGGTGCTGACATCTATCTTGGTATTCTCTATTGGAGAGATGGTCGCCTCACCTAAGAGTCAAGAATATGTTGCCAGCTTTGCCCCACACGACAAGAAAGCCATGTTTATGGGTTACTACTTCGTCTCATCAGCCATTGGGTTTTTACTGGCGGGTCCCTTGTCAGGCTATCTCTATTCGGAAGTGGCAAAACAAGCACAGAGACCGGATCTGATGTGGTACATCATAGGTGCCTTCGGGTTAATCACAGCCCTAGGTCTTGTCTTGTTCCACAAGTTTGGCGTCATGATACAGCCAGAGAATAAGCCTTTGACGAGTGAAGCCGAGGTGGCTTAACCCGCCTATCACTTGGTTAATGGCCACATAATGGTAAGCAAAAAAGCCCATAATTCATTCATGTGTTATGGGATTTTTTATGATTGAAATCCTAAGCCTCTTATAGAAACCTCACCTCTGGCAAACCTAAAATGTCATTAAGAATAACCTCTCATTATAATTATTTAACAAATGATTACAGCGAGTTAAATAAACCATGACAAATTAAGCTTAGACATTGCAGTCACAAATCAAGATCTCGGTTTAGCCCGCTTTGAACTGGCGAGTTAAGGACGAAGAGGATATGATGCAGTATATGGTAAGTGATGACATGAGCTAATATGACAGGACTTCCTCCTAAACCAGACGCTTTTTCGACGCCCTGCGCTGCGGCTAAATCCCCCATGGAAAAAATCTCTTTCAAACCAGATACTGAAGCATTCCGCACTCAAATGCAGTTACTCAGGTTAGAGGGCATAGAGGTAAACCGAGGGAGAATATCTTTAACCAAATTTGAGTGGCGACCGGATATGGCGACCTTGGTGTTACAGCTGCCGTTTTAACGAAAAAACGATCATCGGGACAATCAGCAAAGTTTAAGGCTAGGTCACAACCAGTAAGAAATCGCTATAAAGGGCCAGGACCCTGCAAGCCAGGTAAAAACTTACCATAGAAAAATTTAAGGAGACGTCATTGTCGATGGGTCAGCGTATCGTGTTAGCAACAAATTTGTTCCTCTTGAGCCTCTACGTGGCTGCGGCCCCGAGCCCGCTATCCCCACAAACCGCAGAATATCAAGTGAATTATGGCAGTATCGAACTCGGAAAGGCCCGCTTTCAGCTCCCTAAACCCGAAGGCAATCTCTACCACTACCGTTTTGACAGCGACGTCAGCTTACTGGTGTTATCAGATAGGCGTCATGTCCGCAGTGATTTCATCCGCGAAGGCGACCAGCTCACCCCCATGCGATATACCCATAACAGGAAAGGCACAGGCCCTAGCTTTCAAGAACAAGCCGCCTTTGCCAGAGAGCAAGAAGTCGTTCACACTCGCTATAAAGATGAAAGATCTAAGCTAGATTATACCGATATCTTGTACGATCCCCTCATGGTTCAGCTGCAATTTCGACTCGACATGGCCCAAGGAAAGAAAACGCTCCACTATGCCATGGTCAAAGAGGGAGAGATCGATGAGTATAACTTTCGAGTCATAGGTAAAGAGAGAATGAATATCGAGAGTGGCAGCTACGAAACCATCAAGATTGAAGTTGTCAGGGACAGTAAGAAACGTCAGACCTTCTTCTGGATGGCACCAGATCTAGGCTACCTGCCCGTGCGTCTAACTCACTTCGAAAAAGGCAGTAAGCAGTTAGATATCAAATTGCTCAGCTATTATTTTTATCCTGAGCAAACCGTCAAACCAGACGAGCTTGATACTGAGTTAACGCTAAAGCCATAAACAAGCGGCGAAAAACGATATACATTATTTCATGCCTTAGCAGTCTCATCAATAATCAATAATCAATACACCTTGACGAAATAACTTCCAATCACCAGGCGCTAAAACATGCCACTCTTCGTTCTTAGTCAGAGGCCGGGTGGCGATCACTGTGACTATGTCGTCAGCAGTTGTCTCTTTATCAAAGTCTATGACCACATCGGTATCGATAAGCTTAGCCTTACCGAAAGGCGCTTTGCGGGTGATATAACACAGGTTATTGCTACAATAGCTCATCAGGTGTGCGCCATCGGTCAAGATCATATTAAATACCCCCAAGCAACGAATCTCATCGGCTAGCTGAGCGATAAATCGATACACTAGGCTGATATCTTCAGGCTCTTGCTCACCAAATTTGTCGACCACCTTCTCTAACAGCCAGCAAAATGCCAATTCACTGTCTGTATCACCCACAGGCTGAAACCTTGAGACAGTAAACTTGTCCTGATAATCGCTCAATTGGCCATTATGAGCATAGGTCCAATAGCGCCCCCAAAGCTCACGGGTGAAAGGATGGGTGTTCTCTAACGACACACAGCCCCGATTAGCCTGACGAATATGACTGACAACGACTTCACTCTTGATAGGATAGCTCTGAATGAGCTCGGCGATGTGGGACTCACTACTTGGACGAGCATCTTTAAAGGTACGGCTACCTTTTCCTTCATAGAAGGTGATCCCCCAGCCATCCACATGGGGACCGGTGACACCACCTCTCTGAGCTAGGCCGGTAAAGCTAAATACAATATCCGTCGGCACATTAGCGCTCATGGCAAGGAGTTCACACATTAATTCAACCCTTTAATACAGCTATAATATTTCAATTCTAACGCATTCTAACGATTTGAAGTAGAAAGTGGAATCTCGACTTTCACAAATTATTTAAACGTTTGTTTGAAAAAAACCTTGTATTAAATTACACATAGGTTTAAATTTTATGCGACACAGGTCAGACCACAACCTATAATTGTGATAATGATCAGAGAAAATTCTGACCTAAGTTCAAAATTCAGGTCGCACCTTAAGGAGAATAACAGTGACAAGCTTACTATGGATCCTCGCGTTTCTTTTTGTGTTAGGCACACTCGCCTACCTAAGAGTTTCATTGCTAACATCTAGCATCATTGCCGCAGCCGTTATGGCTGTCGGTTCAGCAACTGAAGTCGTGAGTCCCCTATCGTGGATCATCTTCTTAGCCATCGCCTTGCCACTGAACATCAGTGCATTTCGTAAAAACTTCCTCACTAAACCATTATTAAAGATCTATCGTGGCATCATGCCTGAGATGTCTTCTACCGAAAAAGAAGCGATTGAAGCCGGAACCACTTGGTGGGAAGCCGATCTATTTGCCGGAAATCCAGATTGGAAGAAACTCCACAACTACCCGGTAGCCAGATTGAGTGCCGATGAGCAAGCCTTCTTAGACGGCCCCGTTGAAGAAGTCTGTAAGATGCTCAATCAGCATCAGGTCTCACACCAACTGGGTGATCTTCCCGTCGAGATCTGGCAATACCTGAAAGATAATGGCTTCTTCGCCATGATCATCAAGAAAAAATATGGCGGCCTCGAGTATTCAGCCTATGCACAATCACGCGTGCTACAAAAGCTTGCCGGTCTCAGCAGTGAACTGGCCTCAACCGTCGGCGTGCCTAACTCCTTAGGCCCGGGCGAGCTGTTACAACACTATGGCACCACAGAGCAGAAAGACCATTATTTACCCAGACTCGCTCAAGGTCTGGAAGTCCCCTGTTTTGCCCTGACCAGTCCCGAAGCCGGTAGTGATGCAGGTGCCATCCCTGACTTTGGCATCGTGTGTAAAGGCCAGTGGCAAGGCGAAGAAATTCTAGGGATGAAGTTAACCTGGAACAAGCGCTACATTACGCTAGCCCCAGTCGCAACCGTACTGGGTCTGGCATTTAAGTTACGCGACCCGGATCAACTACTGGGTGACAAGGCTGAGCTAGGAATAACCTGCGCCCTGATCCCTACCGATATGGAAGGTGTAGAAACCGGGCGTCGCCACTTCCCGCTTAACTGTATGTTCCAAAATGGTCCCACCAGAGGCAATGAAATCTTTGTGCCTCTGAGCTTTATCATAGGCGGCCCGGAAATGGCTGGACAAGGCTGGCGCATGTTAGTCGAATGTCTGTCTGTGGGACGCGGCATCACCTTGCCTTCTAACTCAGCGGGGGGCATCAAGACTGCGGCGGTGGCAACGGGCGCTTATGCGCGTATTCGTCGTCAGTTTAAACTGCCTATCGGCAAGCTTGAAGGCATCGAAGAGCCCATGGCACGTATTGGCGGTAACGCCTACCTGATGGATGCTGTGACCAGTCTAACCACAACGGGCATAGACTTAGGTGAAAAGCCCTCGGTTATTTCTGCCATCGTGAAATTCCACCTGACCGACAGAATGCAGAAGTGTGTGATTGATGCCATGGACATCCACGGCGGTAAAGGGGTTTGTTTAGGCCCGAATAACTACCTAGGTCGAGGCTATCAGGCAGCCCCTATCGCCATTACGGTGGAAGGGGCAAACATTCTCACCCGCTCTATGATCATCTATGGTCAAGGGGCTATTCGTTGTCACCCTTATGTGATCACCGAGATGGAATCAGCATTCGATACCGATGCTAACCGCGGCCTCAATACCTTCGATTCAGCCTTGTTTGGTCATATCGGTTTTGCCATCAGTAATCTGGTGCGCAGTTTCTGGCTCGGAGTGACATCTTCAAGGTTCTCCAATGCGCCCTATTCAGATAAAACCAAACGTTATTATCAACAGATGAACCGCTTCAGCGCTAACCTAGCCCTGCTCTCGGATCTGGCGATGGCGACATTAGGCGGTGAACTGAAACGTAAGGAACGCATATCGGCAAGATTAGGCGACCTACTCAGCCAGCTTTATCTCACCTCTGCCACCCTGAAGCGTTATCAAGATGAGGGGCGTCAGACTGAAGATTTACCGCTAGTTCAGTGGGCGGTCGAAGATTCATTGTATAAATTACAGGACTCACTCGACGATCTACTCAACAACTTCCCTATGGGATTGGGCTTTATCCTTCGAGGCATAATCTTCCCATTCGGTCGCCCACTCAAGCGACCTAGCGATGTGTTAGATCATAAGGTTGCCCAGATCATGCAGACACCTTGCGCCAGTCGTGATCGCTTAGGTAAAGGTCAATTTTGGACCCCATGTGCAAATAACCCTGTTGGAGTACAAGAGCAGACCTTCATCGATATTATCGCCTGTGAACCACTGCATGCCAAAGTCTCTAAGGCTGCGGGTAAGCGTATTCCATTTATGTGGCTAGATAAAATCGCCGCACAGGGGAAGGCCTTAGGTGTACTCACAGATGAAGAAGTTGCCCTGCTTGAACGTGCCGAGATTGGCCGGATGAAATCCATCAATGTTGATGACTTCGATCCCGATGAATTGAAAGCCATGGTAATAGGCAAACAAAGCCATGAAAAGGCCGCCTAGCGTCACAAGATTTAGATTGAACCAATAACAGAAGGAGGCGTGAGCCTCCTTCTTTATGTCTTCGATTTAGCCACAAGGATTACGCCCAAACAATGTCTGGAACATTATTGACACCAGTGCACCAAGGCTCTGCTTTTCTGTTTATGGCCAAAGTCATTTTAGTATCAGGCACAAAAAAGCCCTCGTCTTTCGACAAGGGCTTCGTTGTTTGGCGGAGCGGACTAGCTCTTACCAGGAGACGAACCCGCGACCCCCGGCGTGACAGGCCGCCCATGTTTACAAATAGTCCTAACCAACTGAACTACCGCTCCTAAATTTTTCTGTCTAACTATGCTAAGCGGACGGGACTCTATTCTGACACTCAAGAATTGTACTGAGCATACCAACAACACATGCGTGCATTTTTTGGTATTATTTAATATTAAAAAATGGGGAGGTCTCTAAGCGATCAGGCACAAAAAAGCCCTCGTCTTTCGACAAGGGCTTCGTTGTTTGGCGGAGCGGACGGGACTCGAACCCGCGACCCCCGGCGTGACAGGCCGGTATTCTAACCAACTGAACTACCGCTCCTAAACTCTTCTGTCTTACTATGCTGAGCTGCTATGTCACTAACAACTAAGCTAAACTTAGTCACTTGATTGGCGGAGCGGACGGGACTCGAACCCGCGACCCCCGGCGTGACAGGCCGGTATTCTAACCAACTGAACTACCGCTCCACATCAAGTTGCGGTGATAATACTTAGGCGAGCATGGCGCGTCAATAGTTATTTTAAACAGACAAACCGATCAGTTAAAAAAGCAGCGATTAAGCATCAATTACTGCTTTTCTGCGTAGAAAAACGACTCACTAGCCTTTTCCCTCTTCTGCAGGGTCTTCAGGCATGGTCAGATCAATTTCATCTAATGTCGAACCCAAGTCTGGCTCTTTCTCTTTACCTTTCTCTTCATCAAGTCTTTTTTGAGTCACGGCTAACGCCTCTTGCAAGTTACGTCTCTTACGCCAGATCAGTAATCCCAGTGTACCTAAGACCAATATCGTGACATTAACCGTTATGATCCAGAAAATAGCTTCATCTTTGGCCTTCGTTTCTTCGATGGCCGCTTGCTTTGCCGCTCTGGCCGCTAACTCTTCCTTTGTTGGTGGTGGCTTAGGAGGCTCGATCAAATTAAAGAAGCGTTCAGGTAAGGCTAATACGATCTCTCGTCCGCCTAATGTTGTCGTTGCAGCCATCCCTTTAATTCTATAGCTACCAAAATCTGATACTTCCGGAAGAATGATCTCACTCTGTGATGCTACTAATCCGCTTAATGAAATGGGTAATTGAAGTCCAGCTGGACCGACTAATTCAAAATCTAAATGTGTCTCGGATAACTGCACCTCAGTTTCATCGACTCTTACATATAGCTTCCAGCGTCCTTCTAAAGGGTCTTCGGGTTCAAGCACATCTATTTCAATCGGGATAGGCGATAACATGAACTTAAACTGTTTTTCACGAGAAAACACATTGTTCCTCACCTCGACTTGAAAGGTATAGTGGCCCCACGGCTGATTTAAGTTGATTTCCCCGGTAAAAATACCGTCATCTGGCCGTTCATCTAAACCTTCGCCATGATCTTTATATGAGCCAACGACCAGAGAACCCGCAGCGAAATTTTCATCACTAGGCAGGTGCTCACTGATGAAACGAGCGGTCCATTCGACTAAGTAATCCAGCCCAGGCATTCTTAAACGCTGTTCATCTCCCAATAGCTGAGCCGTCACTTTTAAGCGTTCGCCTTGAAATAAGGGTTGGGGTAATGCGTCGACCTTGATGCCCAGTTTTGAGAACTTTTGAATCTTAGAGCCTTCTACGACTCTGCCTATGAGCTGCCATGGACCAGGCATAGGCTTATGTATGGTCACGATATCACCACTCAAGCCATCGACCCATTGCACCTCTTTGGGATGTCGACTCGCATACCATTTACTGCCATCGGGTAAGACGATGACCACAGGTGCACTACCATATTCACGTTGAATGAAAAGGGTGAGACTATCGACCATATGATCGATCCTGAAGCGATTCTTCAATACACTGGCTTCACTCGAAGGCACAACATCGGCCAATACCCATGTAGAAAACACAGTGCTTAGCATAATGACTAACGCAGCGAATGATTTTTTGCTCGAAACAAAATGTTTAGCGCTCATAAAGATGACGTCTGTCCTCGTCGAAGAAGTTAGCAATTGAAATATACAGTGTCGGATACTATGCTCTAGATGCTATTTATAGGGCGCCGATAAGAAAACGCCCTTATTTGATATCACACAGTGCCAGTGACTCAATCACGCCAGGCACAGAGTCCGCCTTTAGCCACGATATCGAGTCGCGCTTCGTGCTTAGCTAGTTCATCGGCCGATGCCGCGATCACTTTAAGTTTTGTGCGTTCTTGACTTAATCGTATTATGTCACTGGCACCTTCGGCCCCGCTGTCGCCTGAAAGATTAAACTTGGTCTGCCCACCTGTCATCAGCAGATAGACATCGGCTAAGATCTCCGCATCTAATAATGCGCCGTGGAGTTCACGCCGTGAGTTATCTATGCCATAACGCTTACACAAGGCATCGAGATTGTTTTTCTGACCCGGATGCAGATATTTCGCTATCGCTAAAGTATCCAAGATGCCGCAGATATCGGCAGTCTTAGGCCCTTTGGGCTGCAATAAGCCAAACTCATGATCCATGAAGCTGATATCGAACGACGCGTTATGGGCCACGACTTCGGCGCCATCAATAAACTCGATAAAGCTCTGTGCTATCTCGGCAAATTTTGGCTTTTTAGCCACATATTCGTTGGAAATACCGTGAACTCCGATGGCTTCTTCATCGATGAGCTGTTGTGGATTGATGTATTCATGATAATGGCGACCGGTCAAGCGCCGGTCAATCACTTCAACGCAACCAATTTCTATGATTCTATGTCCTAGAAAAATAGCACCCACGCCCTGGTTCATACCTGTGGTTTCGGTATCGAGAATGATCTGACGTTTTGCACTAGACACTATGTTCATAAATTTTCTAACACTTCCTAAGTTTTTGGGTATACTCGCCCGATAATATGTCTATGGTAACAACTTGATGTTAAAACCGCTCTCTATATTTACCGATGGATCCTGTTTAGGAAATCCTGGCCCCGGAGGGTATGGGGTGGTGATGAAGTACAAGTCACAAGTCAAAGAACTCTCCGACGGTTTCCTGTTAACCACCAACAACAGAATGGAGTTACTGGCGCCTATCATCGCATTGGAAGCCTTGAAAGTGCCCTGCAAAATCGTGCTCACCAGTGACAGTCAATACATGCGGCAAGGCATCACTCAATGGATCCACGGCTGGAAAAAAAAAGGCTGGCTAACGGCCGCGAAACAACCGGTAAAGAATGTGGATCTCTGGAAACGTTTAGATGTCGCCACAGCCTCCCATGAGATAGAGTGGCGCTGGGTTAAGGGTCATACAGGTCATGTAGAAAATGAACGCTGCGACACCTTAGCCAGAGTGGCTGCCGAAGCCAAGCCGACTCAAGAAGACATAGGTTACCCAGTTTAAGCCAGACCTTATTGCTAAGCCGACAAGTTATTAAAATTGGTACAGAAGGCGATAAACGCATCGCATAATGGGGTAAAGTTTCGGCTCTTATGATGGATACGATAAAACTGTCTGGTTAATTCGAGTCCTTCAACCTCGATAACAGCCAGCTCCTTGCGACTCAGCTCTTTTTCAAGGGTCAATTCAGACAGCACGGCCAGGCCAGCTCCTTGCTTGACCGCTTGCTTTATCGCATCGGGCGTACTGAAGCTGAATCTTTCTATGGGCTGCATATCCAGTGCATTGGCCGCACCGATAAAATAATCTCGGGTACCTGAGCCCTCTTCCCTCATCACCCAAGGTTGCCCGCGTAATGCCATGGGGTTAACCCGCTTTCCCGCAAGAGGATGCGCCGGGTGACAGAAAACGAGCAAGTTATCCCTATG
Organism: Shewanella sp.; assembly: GCF_013214165.1. Lineage (GTDB taxonomy): Bacteria > Pseudomonadota > Gammaproteobacteria > Enterobacterales > Shewanellaceae > Shewanella. Next base: position 52,932 of record NZ_JABSSM010000027.1, read on the forward strand.
CCAAGCCTCGACGTTAATGCGGCTGTCGAGGCACTGTCCCTCAATAAAACCGACTTCAACTCTGCACTCCAACACCGACTTTATGACGGCTTGAGTATTATCAATATCGAGATTTATGTAGGCGCTGGTATGTTGCTGGCAGAAGGCCACCGTACTTTTTGCCATCAAGTAATTACCGATTGTGGAGCTAGCGCTAACATTTAGCGTGCCACTGAGTTCGGCTTCCGCAGAGGAGAACAGATGCTCTATCTGTTCTAGCTTCTGTAACGCCTCGGTAGCCAATGGTAGCAAGAGGCTCCCCTGAGAGTTCAACCTTAATCGGTTACCGACCCGCTCAAACAATTTAGCATCGAGTTGCTTCTCTAATTCCGACAGGGCCATGGAGGTTGCCGGGGCCGATAAGTTCATCATATCGGCGGCTCGGGCAACTTGACCACTGCGGGCGACGGCTTCAAATATTGATAATTGCTTCAGTGTTATTCGCATTTAAACTCTATTACTTCTGTTTAACTGTGTCATTTTTTAAAGAGGTTCTCCCCGCCGTGGGCGCCGCGGTCCAATTAGGCTGACGGACTTTCTGCCTTGCATGTATCCGTGTCAATGGCGTCTCTAACTTACGAGCGACGATCAGATAAACGCTACCGGTTCCGGGCAACCAGGCCTTGAGTGCGTTTTGCCAGATGCTTTGTTGGCGTATTTCACTCAGCAGGTGATGGTGAATGATGCGCTCATCGGCCACCACTTGGTAACCCAATAATCCCAGCCAATCTTTGACCCTAGATGGTGTAAAGAACCGACCACACCAGGGGAGTTTATCTTGGTACTTAGGCAAAACTTTACCAATAAAAGCCGGACTCAAGGGATTAAACCCCACAATAAACAGATATCCACCGGATATTAGTACCCTGTCTGTTTCACGCAGTAGCTTATAAGGATCATGTTCAAACTCGAGCAACATGTTCATGACGACGGCATCGATGACCCCGTTCTGTATGGGCAGCGCACTAAACTCCGCGCGCAAAGATGCACCATCGCCATCGAACAGAGAAAACTGGCGACCGACAGGCAAACCAGGCATTTTTAATTCGGCGCTTAAGGGACCGAGGCTTAACATATGATAGCCAAACACTCTTGGCCACCATGATTCAAGCTCTCGCTCTACACTTGCCTTGATTTTTTCTCCATTAGGCAATTGCGACCACGTTCGAGGTACCAATACTTTCATGTCATTAAACAAGCAGTACTCCCTTAATTGATGCAGCGACTTAATATACCTGGCTAAACGGCAGTGGTATAATTATATGCTATACCCCATTAAAACGTGAATCTGTAAACTTCGCAATAAATTACTTGGTTAACTGAAGCTATGCCCTCAGTGTGTAAATTAACACCAGATAAGATGAGATACATATGCAAGCAATTGAATCTTCAAAATTAAAAATCACCCCATTAGCCGCATTCAATGATAATTATATCTGGATTATTGCCCAAGATGGTGATCGGTCAGTGTACGTGGTCGACCCAGGCGATGCCCAAGTCGTCATAGATTATCTGCACACAGAGCAATTACAACTGGCAGGGATCTTAATAACACATCACCACCATGATCACACTGGCGGCATCGCTAAACTATTAGCATATGCAGGGCATCAGATTGAAGTATATGGGCCCGATAGTGAGAACATTGCCAATCTCAATAATCCTATCAGCACCAATAGTCAGATTCAGCGCCATATCACACTCAAACAATTCAAGTTAAGGGTAGATATTATTCCTTTGCCCGGACATACATTAGGCCATATAAGCTATTTGATGGCGGGTGAGCTTTTTTGTGGCGATACCCTGTTCAGTGGCGGCTGTGGCAGACTCTTCGAAGGTACTCCTTCGCAGATGCACGACTCTTTAATGACATTATCCCGGCTTCCAGCAGAGACCCGAGTCTATTGCGCCCATGAATATACTTTAGCCAATCTGGATTTTGCTCTCTCGGTTGAACCGACTAACCCAGAGCTAATCCAATACCATAAGCTTTGTCAAAACAAACGCAGTAGGCAAGTAGCAACAATTCCAACCAGCATAGCCACAGAACGTAACATCAACCCTTTTCTGCGTTGCAATGTCAATACGATTAAGGCCTCAGTTAATCAACATTTCATGCAAAATGTGTCAAATCCTGTGGACACCTTCGCCCTTCTAAGGCAATGGAAAGACAATTTCTAAAAAACAGCTTACAATGCAGCGCTAAATAAGTCCCCTTTTCGAGTTTTTCAACATAGAGGGACAGAGAATTAAGGAATTATTTTTCGATGCGCATACAAAAAATTGTCCTAGCAGGGAGTATTTTTCTGCTCTCAGGCTGTCAGTCATTCGGCCCGTCAGTCTCTGAAGAACACCATACTCAAGCCATACCCGTTCTACCAGTGAGCTTACCTAAAGAAGTCATTGCAGAAAAAATTGAAGTTGCAGAAGTCACCGATGTTTGGCAAAGGATCCGCCAGGGTTTATCATTCGATGTGCCAGACCAAAAGCTAGTCAAGCAATATCGTGACTGGTACATCAAGCACCCACAACACCTCAAGACAGTATCGGAACGTGCGACCCCTTTCCTCTATTTGATCGTCGAAGAAATTGAGAAGCGTGATCTGCCTATCGAACTGGCCCTGCTTCCCATAGTGGAGAGTTCCTTCGATCCTTTCGCCTATTCACATGGCGCCGCATCAGGCTTGTGGCAGTTCACCTCCCCCATGGCGAGACATTTCGGTTTGCAGATGAATTGGTGGTATGACGGTCGCAGAGACGTACCCGCAGCAACCATTGCCGCCTTAGATATGCTCGAATACTTGTATAAGAAGACGGATGGTAACTGGCTTTATGCCATCGCGGCATACAACACGGGTGAGGGGCGAGTGATAAATGCCGTTAAAAACAATAAACGTAACGGAAAGCCTAGCGACTTTTGGTCATTAGCGCTACCGACAGAAACACAGCGTTATGTCCCTCAACTGCTCGCATTAGCCGATGTCATCAAGCACGCAGACAAGTATGGCATAGAACTCTACCCGATAGACAATCAAGCCAATATCCAAGTGATCGATGTGGGGAGTCAGATAGATCTTGCTCTCGCTGCCGGATTTGCCGATATGACCACATCCGCATTACATAAGCTCAATCCTGGATATAATCGTTGGGCAACGGCGCCCAATGGCCCTCACAATTTAGTATTGCCTGTAGACAAGGTGGCAAATTTCAAATTGGCTATGGCAGATACAAATGCTGATGACAGGTTGAACTGGGAACGCTACCAGATTAAATCGGGTGATAGTTTGGGCCTGATAGCCCAGCGTTATCGCACCACACCTGCGGCGCTTCGTGCTGTCAATGACATTAAAGGCAATACCATCATAGCAGGACGTCATCTGCTCATCCCCGTTGCGGCAAACGATCCTGAACAATACGCTCTTAGCCTAACTCAAAGAGTAAAGTCAAAACAAAATATCAGTCGTGGTAGCGAAAAAATCGATTACACCGTTAAGTCAGGTGATTCATTTTGGAAAATAGCAAAAGCGCATAAAGTACAAACGGCGCAATTAGCCCGATGGAACAATATGGCGCCAAAAGACACATTGAAAATTGGACAAAAGTTAGCGATATGGACAGGCAGTAACAATGCATCTTCCGTCACTCGCAAGGTGAATTATACGGTTCGCAGCGGAGATTCTCTGGCCCGTATCGCTTCAAAATTTAAAGTCAGCATCAATGATCTGGTTCGTTGGAATGCATTAGAAAAAACCAAGTACATTCAGCCAGGCCAAAAACTAAAGCTATATGTCGATATGACGAACGTCAGAGCCTGATACTAAGCAATCAACCGATAAAAAAATGCCAAGTCTGTAACAAGACTTGGCATTTTCCCAATACTATATTGCCAATGAGTTTACGTATTCATCTAGAGACAAACGCACTTCCCCCATCGCCACTGTCGTCGATTCTGTTGCATGTCCAGCGTAAACCGCCACTAAGCTATACCCTTTTCCCTTAACTTGAGTTAACGCATCTTTAGGCAGAGTAAATTTCACTGGAATCACTTTACCTGCGGCTATCACCACATCACGTATTGCCTGAGTAAACATCATGGTATCAGACCAAGCCCAGATTTTATTTCCTTGCGGGTCCAATAAGTGAAGATCAGCCGTCATGCCCGAGCGATACTGAATCGGCACGGCGAAACTCTGATTGTTGGTGATGATGAGTGTCACAGTAAAAGCCGTTTTCAATGAGACTTGTAACTGTCCGGATAATAATCCTTTATCCATCTTGGCCGCCTTTATTTCAGACTCCTTAGCCAGTGTATATGACTCAGAAGACGTTAATGAAGAGCCATCGATTCTAGCCGACTCCACTTGAACAACGGCTTGCTGTTTAACTTGAGTTGGTGCAACCACTTGCGATATTTCTTGAGAGCAAGCAGATAAGGCGATAATCCCAAGAGAAACAAAGAATGATTTATTCATTAAAAACCACCTAGTTTCTTTAACAGACTATCTTTGAGTTTATCTTGCACCTTCTCTACCTCTTGTTTCAATTTAGCGTCAAACAGCTCCTCTGTGTCTAAAGAAAATTGTGGGTCCGACATGGTGCCGGTGATTAAAAATGGAATTTCAATACCATAGAGTAGGTCTTTATCTCCTCCACCCTGTCCGTCGAGGGAACCTACCACGGCTGTGGTTAAATGATAATCCAGTGCCTCAGAGATGATGTTGGCAGTGCCAGCCCCCGAAAGCCTGATTAACGGTGAGGACATCAGCAGATCTGGATTAGATACGAGCCCCTTGACGACCGAAAATGACCCGGTCAATGAGGTGAAGTCGGTTTTCTGTTCAGATGAGCTTGTAGATGATGATTCACCACTGAGTTTTGACTGGGCCTCTCTGATCTTTTGCGGAATATTCACTCCATATAGGGCACCGTCCGCAATCTCAAACTTACCTTTAGCGGCAATATTGTGCTTGATATTATCGGCAAGCAGACTCCTGCCCTTGCCTTTAACACTGAAGTTAGCCGTGCCCGCCAACAGATCGACATCAGCGGCATCTTGCAAGAGTTCTCTTACCTGAACTCCAGTGATCAATTTTTCAAAACTGTAACTGGGTACGGCTTGTCGGCCATCTAGACGAGCTGTCACGGCAAGTTCCCCACCATAGAGATCGGCATTAAGCTGCTTTAAATCGAGAATGCCATCCTTCAACGTCATGTCCATAACCCAATTGCTGGTCATCACATTTGCAGCCTTGATAGACTTGGCCGTCAGCGCTAAGGTGAGGTCGAGAGACTTCATGGCACTTAAATCAGGCTCAACTTGAGTCGCCTCAGCTTGGGTCTTCTGCTTGGCCTTGTCAGCTTTATCTGTTGCTGGCAGGAGTTTATCAAGATCGATATCACCCAAATCCAGATTAGCCATAATTTTCGGCACTTTATGACCATAAGCGATATCCACTTTACCTTTGGCCTGGATGTCGCCTGCCATTAATTCATCCAAGATGAGATGAACTTGCTTGGCCTCTAGCAATATTTCCAGCTGGGTTAACAATGAGATAGATAACTTCTTATTGGGGATTGCCTCACCGGCTATCACGTTAGTTATCTTAAAATCTTTAACTTGAATCTGAGTCATGTCTTGGGCGACTCTGATTGAGCCCTTACCCTGACTCACGAGTGTCATATCTGGCATTTCAGCACTGAAGCGATACTCGAGACTAGCAAATTCCCCCAAGGAGAACTTCCCAAGGGTTAAATTATCCAGGCTAAATACTTGTTCGGTCCCGGCTTGTTTATCTGAGATTCGAATTTGTGTATTGGTGATCGAGATGCCCCCAATATCCAGGCTCGATAAACTGCCCAGTTGAGCGCTAGTGTCATTGACTTGAGCCGGTTTATCTTCCGTGGATGAACTCTGTAAACCATCGAAGCTGGTGCGGCCATCTTTGCGGGTTTCCAGATTGACGACTAAGCCATCGAGATTTAATTTAGCAATCTCTACTTGTTTGCTAAACAAAGGCAAAAGCTCCACTTCTGCAACTATCTTGTTCACCTTTAACAGGGAGACATTATCGAATCCCTTAGGATTAGATAATGTGATATCTCCAAGCTCTATGCCTATGCTTGGAAAAAATGTCCATGTAAGATCTTTTGCTATGATGAGATCGCGCCCTGTTTGCTTCTTTACCGCATTGACTATTTCAGGTTTAAAATCATTTGGATCAAAAATCAGGGTCAAGTAGGCCGCTAAACTCGCGAACATAAACAATAAGACAATAAAAAACCATTTAACAATTTTCATAACAGGTTCCATCCAAATAGCTGAGCTTAAATTATAGCAAGCGAGAGAGGTCGACAGTGGCGATGCCATTTTCATCAGAATATAACACCATAGTCGGTGCGAATATAATGTTATCCTTTGAAATCATACCATTGACTTCCTTTAGCCTTTTTTTGTGTTTTATCGGATGAGTACCTATGCCTATACTCATCAGTTTCAACGCGCCAACGTCTCTGACACAAGCATAGATAACGATAGCTTTCCAACCATATCAACTGCACTCAAGGCGGCAAAGTCACCGAGTATGGCCCTGTTGAACGAAGCACCACCATAGTGAAGAGTCGCTTCCCCCTGCTGTTTTAAGGATCTCTTTTACTTTTGAGTCATCTTCAACAACACTTAACAGTAACAAGCTCACCGCAAAATATTGTACGCTTGCGGTATTATTTGTATTGAGTGGTTAACAATAGCAGTTTATTATTAATAATCATCATCGAATAAATCAGCTAATAGCCCCTTCATATTGGTCTCCATTAAATAAAATCACGGATGACTCGCTCACTATTGCTACAACCAGAATATCTTGAAACATTTGCCTTGGATTTTATATGATCAAATGCCTTTGAGAGCCGGAACAAAAAGTCTATAATTAGCTAATTATTGGAACGTAATAATACTATCCTTCTTACTTACTCGAGAAAAGTGAACTTTAATGCTTGATAACAATGACTTACAAAAAGCTCTTGCGGCTTTAGATGAATACGGCTTCGATAAAAAACATACAAGTGATTTATCTCAAGCTAGAAACAAACAGCAGATGACTAAATATATTGAGTCGCTTGATTATAGTTTACGTCGTTTGCTCATATTACAAGATACGGTAGAAGACTTGGTTGCAAAGAAGAAGCATCAATTAACCCAGCAAGAAAACATACAAACTTATAAAACTAAAGTCATCAATCTTTCTAGACAATTCAACATCTCGTATGATGACGTTGTGCAAGTCATGATTAATTTAAAAAACCAGGCAATTTAAACTGTCTGGTTTTTAGTTCTGTTTTCAACTGAGACTTATTTTAGCCTTAAGCTTATTGATGATAAAATAACACTTTAAAGCTGGAGACGAGCCCATCTAATGCTGTTGTTCCTTGCAGGAACTGTTCTGTCGTCTCATTAATTTGTCCCCTCTTTGTTGATTTTCTACTGAAATATCATTGATTCGAGTCTCACTCATTGGCCTGAGAAAATATCTTGACCTCTTTCTCACTAACCAAGATATATACTTATCAAGCTCGCGATCCAGATTTTAAAATGCTGCTTACATATGCTTTCGAAGTAGAGTATCGATGAAGCCAGAGGATATTCAGATTACTGGCTGCTCAACCTTAGCCTTAAGCGAGTCAATGTCTGCGACAGTTTTTTACCTATCGAGAACCTTAAGCTCAATAAGCCAATGACAATTAAGATATAAATACTGGGCTCGATGATTTCAGATTTCACCGACCAATAGAAGTGAATAGGCACTAAGATGGCGACCAGATAAACCCAGTTATGTAATTGCTGCCAACGTCTGCCCATTTTTTTTCTGATGATTTTTAATGAGGTAATAGACAAGGCAATTAAAATTAGATAAGCCACAGCCCCAACTAATATGTAGGGACGCTTAAGGATCTCCTGCAACAGGAGTGACCATTCGAACAAGAGATCTAAACTGATAAAGGCCATAATATGTAAACTGGCATAGGCAAATACATAGAGGCCGATTAGACGGCGAGTCTGTATCAATATCCCTTGCTTTAAGCGACGCGCTAAAGGAGAGATCATCAGTAGGACCACTAAGGTATTGAGGGCGCCGACTCCGGTATAATGAATAATGTACTGCACCGGATCTCCCCCGGCATCACCTGTCAGCACAGAGATCACCAGATAACCGACAGGCCATAAGGCGACCAGATGTATGACGGTTTTGAGCCAAAAAAGATGTTTCGAAGTTAACCGCATTATTCCTCCAACTGTGTCACTGGGACTATCGCCACGATTACCCATAATCTGCTTCATTTTCTAACTAGAAATATCTTTTTAGATCTAACCCCTGATATAAATCTGCCACTTGCTCCCCATAGCCATTAAACATTTGAGTATTAATCCGCTGGGCCGAAAACAAGCCTCCCTCACCTATACGCCTCTCGGTTGCCTGAGACCAACGTGGATGGTCGACATTTGGGTTCACATTGGCGTAAAAGCCATATTCATGGGACGCAAGCTGATTCCAGCTAGTGGGTGGCTGTTTATTCATGACGCGGATCCTGACGATGGACTTAATACTCTTAAAGCCATACTTCCAAGGTACAACCAAACGTATTGGCGCGCCATTTTGAGGCGGTAAGGTTTTACCATATAAGCCAACCGCCATGAAGGATAATGGGTTCATCGCTTCGTTAATGGTTAAGCCTTCGACATAGGGGTAATGGATCCCGCCGCCCATTAAGCGGCTCTTCTGACCGGGCATCTGCTCGGGATCAAACAAGGTCTCGAACGCCACATGAGTAGCATGGCTCTTCACTCCGGCCTTTTTCAATAAGCTAGCAAGAGGAAATCCCACCCAAGGCACCACCATAGACCAGGCTTCGACACAACGAAGACGGTAGGTGCGCTCTTCCAAGGCTAGCATCTGAGTTAAATCATCCAAATCTAACGTCAAGGGACGCTCTACTTCTCCTTCGATGACAAGCTGCCAAGGATCGACACTTAGCCCTTGAGCATGTTCGGATGGGTCCTGTTTACTGGTACCAAACTCATAGAAATTATTGTGGGTGGTGATTTTATTGAACGGCGTTGTCGCCCCATTGCCGGTGAAACTCAAGTTAGAGGTATACGTTAACGGGGAAGTTATAAATTGCGATATTTTCTTATCACCAAAGAGATCGAAGATCCCGGCCTGAACCTGGCCTGGAATACTCGCACCTAAGGCGCCAAGCCCCAAAGCCTTGATGATTCGTCTGCGGTCATTGAACACAGATTCCGGCGTCACATCTGAATCTTTAAGCTCCCATGGGGCTTTTTGTCTGATACCTTGGGTAAATTTCATCTATACAGTCCCTTTTAAATGTTAAGCGGTAAAAACCACATACTAGTATTAGACAGGAAGAAGTAACAAAAAATTTCCTAAAATCCCAGTTAACTTAATCAATATTGGTCAGATGCTATCAATTCACCTCCTGAACCGCCTGCAACGCACTCATCTCCCCCCAAACCAAGATCAAACATATTATCAACATATGATTAAGAGTTATTCATTTACGCTAAATACTGCAAGATGCCACTTGAAGATAGTCATCTTGCATGAGAGTCTATTCGCTTCATTCTTTATTACCTCCTTTCTTATGCCAACAAATCTACCTCTGTCTCTGCCCGAAATCATCGTATTGAGCGCGGTCGCTTTTCTGTCTCTACTTATCGGTGCCTTGTTGAACCAACGTCTGACGCGACAGAGGTGGCAACAAGTAAAAAAACAACTTGCAGACCAGCACCAACGCGCGCTAGATGAAATCCAAATTGAGATCGGCCACAGGGATTCATTGTTATTAGATAAAGAAGCACAGATAGAAACCTTATACGCCAAGGTCGAGATAAATCTCAGTGCCTTAGGACAAGCTCAAGCCGAATCGAGTCGTCTTCCTCAATTAGACAGCCAACTGCAGGAATCCCAGCGAAAACTGATGGATACTCAACTGGCCCTGTCAAAATCCAATGCCATGCAACAGACCTTGACCGTCAAATTTAGTACCCAGCAACAAGCGCTGGAGGATAAAATCTCTCTATTAGAGAGTGCGGAAATCCGTTTAACAACCCAATTTGAAAATCTCGCTAACAAGATATTTGAAGAACGCAGTGAGAAGTTACAGAGCCAAAACACTCAGCATTTAGATGCTGTGTTAGCCCCTTTTAAACAGCAGCTTGAGGGGTTTAGAAAACAAGTTCAGGAGTCTTATACTAATGAGCAATCTGAGCGCAGTGCATTCCGCCACCAACTGGAATCACTCAAGGCCCTCAACCAGCAGATGAGTCAAGACGCTGTCAACCTCACCAAGGCACTCAAGGGTGACAATAAACAGCAAGGTAACTGGGGAGAGGTCATTTTAGAACGTGTATTACAAGAGAGTGGTTTGCGTGAGGGTCATGAGTATGACACCCAGACTGAGCTTAAAAATGATGCTGGTAAGCGCTTTAAGCCCGATGTCATCGTTCACCTGCCTGAGAATAAAGACGTCGTTATCGATGCTAAGATGTCATTGGTCGCTTATGAGCGGTATTTCAACAATGATGATGCAGATATCAAAGCACAGGCACTTAAAGATCATGTCCTCTCTATCCGGGGGCACATTAAGGGCCTGAGCCAAAAAGACTATCAAAAACTTCATGGGCTAACCAGCCTGGATTACGTGCTCATGTTTATCCCCTTGGAGCCGGCATTTTTACTCGCACTGGAACATGACCCTAGCCTGGTAAACTATGCCTTAGATCTCAACATCATGCTGGTAAGCCCTACCAACCTTTTGGTTGCCCTAAGGACAATTAACAACATTTGGCGCTACGAATATCAAAATCAAAACGCTCAACGTATCGCCAAACAAGCAGGAAAGATATACGATAAACTGTGCGGCTATATCGAAGATATGGAAAAACTCGGTAGGGCTATCGAAAGCGCCGAGAAAAGCTATACCAACGCCATGGGCAAGCTGGCCAGTGGTAAAGGCAACTTAGTCAGACAAGCCCATCAGATGCAGCAACTCGGTGTGGAGACCAGTAAAAAAATCGATCAGCGCTTATTGGATAGCGCATTATCAGACTATCCTGAATCTGAGTCCCAATTGAATTAGTCAGTCAATTGATGATCTTCTGATAAATATGGATATTATACCATTCCATATAAATATCTGGTCAGTTCAGA
>NZ_JABSSM010000028.1 GCF_013214165.1 Shewanella sp.
CTTCACCAGACGGCATCAACTACATCATTCCTGGTAATGATGACGCTATGCGTTCTATTCGTTTGTACACTGAGTCTGTTGCTTCTGCCGCTAAAGCTGGCCGTGGTCAAGATCTTGCTGTTCAAGCGGAGCAAGACGGTTTCGTAGAAGCCGAATAATAGGGTCGATGATTTTCATCCCTTATTAACCAAGATACATGATTGGTGAACAGGGGCCTTAAGGCCCCTGTTTTATATCTAGTGAATTTGTAGACTTATCTATAGAGGATTTAACAATGGCAATTACTGCTGCCCAAGTTAAAGAACTTCGTCAGCGCACTGGCGCAGGCATGATGGATTGTAAGAAAGCGTTGGTTGAAACCGATGGTGACATCGAACTAGCGATTGATAACATGCGTAAGAGCGGTGCTGCAAAGGCTGCTAAAAAAGCGGGTAACATAGCTGCTGAAGGTACTATCCTTATTAAGAATGGCGAAGGTTTCGCTGCGCTTTTAGAAGTTAACTGTCAAACAGACTTCGTGGCAAAAGACGCCAGCTTCCTAGCATTCGCTAATTCGGTATTAGACGTTGCTGCTGCATCTAAAGTCACTATCGAAGAGTTGAAAGCTCAGTTCGAAGACACTCGTGTTTCACTAGTGACTAAAATCGGTGAAAACATCAACGTTCGTCGCGTTGAGTACATCGATGGTGCAACCCTTGCTACTTACCGTCACGGTGAGCGTATCGGTGTTGTTGTAGCCGGTGAAGCTGACGAAGAAACGCTAAAGCACGTAGCAATGCACGTTGCGGCTTCCAAGCCTGAATTCGTTAACCCTGAAGATGTTCCAGCGGATCTAGTTGCAAAAGAAAAAGCACTGCAGATCGAAATCGCGATGAACGAAGGCAAGCCTGCAGAGATTGCAGAGAAAATGGTTTTTGGTAGAATGAAGAAGTTCACCGGTGAGATCTCTCTTACTGGTCAAGCTTACATCATGGAACCTAAGAAAACTGTTGGTGCAATTCTTAAAGAGAAAGGCGCTACTGTATCAGGCTTCATTCGTTTAGAAGTTGGCGAAGGTATCGCGAAGAAAGAAGAAGATTTTGCTGCTGAAGTTGCTGCTACCATAGCCGCTACTAAGGCTTAATCTCCTGTTGTAAGCACTCCTAAGACCGCGGCACTTGCTGCGGTCTTATTGTATTATTTTACCTATCGGCATCAATCGGGACTATAAAAATGAGCACGAATCCTAAACCTGCATTTCGACGTATTCTTCTCAAACTCAGTGGTGAAGCTTTAATGGGCGATGAAGGCTTTGGCATAGACCCTAAAGTCTTGGACCGTATGGCTCAAGAGATTAAAGAACTGGTTGAGCTCGGCCTTCAGGTAGGCGTCGTTATTGGTGGCGGTAACTTATTCCGTGGTGAAGGGCTTGCACAAGCGGGCATGAACCGCGTCGTTGGCGACCATATGGGCATGCTAGCCACAGTCATGAATGGCTTGGCGATGCGTGATGCCCTACATCGTGCTTATGTCAATGCTCGTTTGATGTCTGCTATCCCGCTCAAGGGTGTGTGTGATGATTATAATTGGGCCGAAGCCATCAGTTTGCTAAAGTCCGGTCGAGTGGTCATTTTTGCTGCCGGTACGGGCAACCCTTTCTGCACCACCGACTCAGCAGCTTGCCTGCGCGGTATCGAAATCGAAGCCGAAGTCGTGATCAAGGGCACTAAGGTAGATGGCGTCTACTCAGATGATCCAGTGAAGAACCCTGATGCAGTAATGTATGATGAAATGGGTTACGATGAAATTCTGGAGAAAGAATTAAAAGTGATGGATCTTGCCGCATTTACCATGGCGAGAGATCACAACATGCCTATATTGGTATTTAACATGAATAAGCCTGGTGCCCTACGTCGAGTCATTATGGGTGAGCGCGAAGGTACCATGATCAAATCAATGACAACAAAGAACTAAAATTATTGTAATGTCCAGTCAGCAAAAAGTTATCGACTTAGTGTGACTGGCTAGTTCTATGACTAATAATTTAGTGACTCATTTAAAGGATATTTAACGTGATAAACGAAATTAAAGCAGATGCTCAAACACGTATGGCTAAATGTATAGAAGCCACTAAGACTCAGATGGCTAAGGTCCGTACGGGTCGTGCTCATCCTAGCCTTTTAGATTCGATTAAGGTCTCTTATTACGGTTCAATGACCCCCCTTAAGCAAGTGGGTAACGTTACCATCGAAGATTCACGTACTCTGGCAGTTTCTGTGTTCGATGCGTCTATGATCAAAGCGGTAGAGAAAGCGATCATGAGCTCAGATCTTGGTCTGAACCCTATGTCAGCCGGCGCAGTTATACGCATTCCATTGCCTGCATTGACAGAAGAGCGTCGTAAAGACCTTATTAAGGTTGTTCGCGCCGAAGCCGAAAATAGCCGGATTTCGGTACGTAACGTGCGTCGTGATGCTAACTCTGATGTGAAAGCGTTAGAGAAAGAGAAAGAGTGTACCGAAGATGACGTACACCGCACCGAAGATGAGATTCAAAAATTCACTAATGCTCATATTAAGCAGATTGATGATCTTTTGTCTGCAAAAGAAACAGAGTTGATGGCAGTCTAATCTAGGGCTAAGAAACTAGAGTTCAGACGCCGTGTAGCGGTATACTACACGGCGTTTGCTTTTTTAAGGGTTGTAATAGATGTCAATCGATTCCCAGTCGGGTTCTGAGTTCTCTCCCGAGGAAATAGCAGAACTTGTTAAACAGTCCAAGCCTAAACACGTCGCCATCATCATGGATGGTAACGGACGTTGGGCACAGGCGCAGGGGAAACCCAGGGTAATGGGGCACAAGGCGGGTGTAAAAACCGTCAGACGAGCAGTCAGTACCGCCAGAGAGATGGGGATCGGCTCGTTAACCTTATTTGCATTTTCCAGTGAAAACTGGCGCCGCCCCGATAAAGAAGTTTCCCTCTTGATGGAACTCTTCTTTACTGTACTGCAACGAGAAATAAAGCTGCTGCATAAAAACGGGGTCAGGCTCAATATTATCGGCGACATCAGTCGCTTTTCTGAACGTTTACAGAAACAAATTGCCGCTGCAGAAGCAAAAACTGCTGGCAATACCGAGCTGATACTCAATGTGGCGGCTAACTATGGCGGTCGTTGGGACATCATGCAGGCGGCACAGGCACTGGCTAAAAAAGTCGAGTCCGGTGAAATTAACAGCAGTCAGTTCACCGAAGAGGCCCTAAGTCAGCATTTATGCATGCAAAACCAAGCCGAAGTTGATTTAATGATACGCACGGGTGGGGACTATCGTATCAGTAATTTCATATTATGGCAGGCAGCCTATGCCGAGTTGGTTTTTACTGACACGCTATGGCCTGATTTTGATGAAAATGCGTTTAAACAGGCAGTTGCAACTTTTGCATCTCGTCAACGAAGATTCGGTCTGACGGGTTGCCAAATAGAGACGATGCAGTCCGAGTTATAATTTTTTTTGAGGGTTTTTTTTTGCTAAAACAACGAATAATAACAGCAGCTTGGTTAATTCCCTTGGTTTTGGGAGCGGTTTTTTTCCTCCCGACAGCATTCTTTGCCTGGGTATTAGTGCCGGTATTTTTGATTGCTGCCAAGGAGTGGGGACAGATCATCGATAAACGCTGTCAAATAACCCAGTGGAGCTTTACCATCACCATAGGTGCGCTATTAATCGCACTCAACCTGTTTGTTCCTAGCGATGAACTTTGGTTTAAAGGTCATCTGCATCCGGTCTATCTGGCTATCATCTTGATTGGCGCCTTGTGGTGGGCTATCTCACTGTTATTGGTGCTGTCTTTTCCTAAGAGCTCGGCGCTGTGGCAAAAGAGCCATATGTTTAAGTCTATGTTTGGACAGCTGACCCTTATTCCTTGTTTTGCAGCCTTGATTGCGCTCAAGGGGCTAAGTTCTGAGGCCGACCCTTATTACGGTGGGATCTTAGTCTTCCTGGTTATGCTGGTGGTGTGGGCGACCGATAGCGGAGCCTATTTTGCGGGCAAAGCCCTTGGGCGTACTAAATTGATGCCTAACGTGAGCCCGGCCAAGACTATCGAAGGACTGGTTGGCGGTTTGATTACCAGCATGGTTATTGTGGTAGGCGTGATGCTGGTTTCACCAGAGCAGGAGCTAGGCTTGGTCATTGCAGTGACCTTATTTATCGCCCTAGTCTCGGCGGTGGGAGACTTGTCTGAGAGTATGTTTAAGCGGGTGGCTGACATCAAAGATTCGGGTACCCTCTTGCCTGGGCATGGTGGCATACTCGACCGAATAGACAGTCTGACGGCTGCGTTACCGATATTTACTCTTCTTTATATCGCATTTTGGATGTAACTCAATGCAAAAAATGGTCATACTTGGCGCAACTGGATCGATAGGCGCTAGCACCTTAAGTGTCATTGGCAACAACCCTGAGGCATATTGCATATATGCCTTGGTGGCGAATACCAATGTGGATAAGATGTTAGCCCTGTGCATAGCGCACCAGCCATCGATTGCTCATATGGTAGATGGCGATGCCGCTAGGCTCTTACGCCAGCGTTTACCTGCAGACTCAAGTGTAGAAGTGACTACGGGGGCGACTGAACTCGATGATCTTGTCAGCGCACCTTGTGTCGATACCGTCATGGCTGCGATTGTTGGCGCCGCGGGCCTGCTGCCGACTCTAGCCGCCGTGAAAGCGGGTAAACGAGTGCTACTGGCTAACAAAGAGTCGCTGGTGATGTCTGGCAGGCTGTTTATCGAAGCGATGCAGGCCTCTGGCGCGCAAGTGCTGCCGGTAGACAGTGAGCATAATGCGATTTTTCAAGCCTTACCCGAGTCGATTCAGCGCAATATTGGTTATTGTGATCTAGAAGGTGGGGGAATATCGCATATTTTATTGACCGGCTCTGGTGGCCCTTTCCTTACTTCTCCTCTGGACTCCCTGAGCGCCATGACACCGGCCCAGGCGTGTAAACATCCCAATTGGTCCATGGGGCGAAAGATATCCGTCGATTCGGCCAGCATGATGAACAAGGGTCTCGAATATATTGAGGCGCGTTGGTTGTTTAATGCCACTGCCGAGCAACTCAAGGTGGTGATTCATCCTCAGAGCGTGATCCACTCAATGGTTCAGTATCGGGATGGCTCGGTTTTAGCTCAGTTGGGCAACCCAGATATGCGTACACCCATAGCTCATTGTATGTCTTATCCCCAAAGAATTAGCTCCGGAGTTGAACCTTTGGACTTTTTCAAAGTCGGACAGTTAAGCTTTCTTGAACCGGATTATGAACGATTCCCCTGTCTTTCTCTTGCCATAGAGGCATGTAAGCAAGGTCAGGAAGCGACGACAGTGTTAAATGCAGCCAATGAAATATCGGTTGCTGCTTTTTTGGAAAATAAATTAACGTTTACTGATATAGCTAAAATTACCGAGGCGTGTTTAAGTAAGGTGTCGACGAGCTTGTTAAAAAGTTTAGATGATATTGTAGCCTTAGATACCCAAACACGTAGATATGCTTTAGAGTTGGTAGCGAAAGTTTAACTCGCTTAAAGGAAGGGAATGATCGATTTTTTATGGAACCTAGGTTCCTTCGTTATTGCATTAGGCATCTTAATTACTGTACATGAATATGGTCACTTTTGGGTCGCCAGACGTTGTGGGGTAAAAGTAGAGCGTTTTTCTATCGGCTTCGGTAAGGCGATATGGCGCAGAGTCGGTAAGGATGGCACCGAATATGTCTTAGCCATGATCCCCCTTGGTGGTTATGTCAAGATGCTCGATGAGCGTGTGGATGACGTCCCGGAAGAACTAAAAGATCAAGCGTTTAACCGAAAAACAGTGTGGCAGCGTATCGCGATTGTGGCTGCAGGACCCATGGCTAACTTCATGTTTGCCATTGTTGCACTCTATTTTATGTATCTCATTGGCGTACCGGCACTCAAGCCTGTCATCGATGCTACGCGTCTGGATAGCCCAGCGGCGCAGATTCAAATTCATGAGCCTATGCTGATAACTTCGGTCGAAGGTAAACGGGTTCACAATTGGGAAGAGGTGACCTATGCCTTGGTGAGTGAGATTGGTGAGCCACATATCGATATCACCTTAACGCCTTTGAAATTCAGTACCGATGAGAGCCTAGGCACTAAATATAGATTAAACACAGAGTTTTGGCAGTTCGATCCGGATAAAGAGTCGCCAATCGCTTCATTAGGACTCAATTTCTATAGACCTGAAATAACCCCTGTCTTAGGATTAGTGAGTCCCGATGGCGCCGCGGCTGCAGCTGGCATTGAGGTCGGAGATACCCTAGTTGCCGTCGATGGTATCCCCTACGGTGAATGGGACGATTTTGTCAGTAAGATAAAAGCATCGGCTAATCAAACTGTGTTTATTACAGTCAGACGTGCCGGTGAGCAATTTAAGCTAAAAGTGGTCCCTAGTGAGCGTAAGGGGCCACAAGGTCAAATCGAAGGTGTTATCGGTGTTGCGCCGACACAGGCCGATTGGCCGGAAAATATGCAGTTACAGCTTGAGTACGGTTTCATCGATTCATTTGGCGTGGCAGCAGATAAAACGTGGCAACTTATTTCTGTCAGCTTTAAGATGATTGGCAAGCTGATCACAGGCGATTTGTCTGTTAAAAATTTAAGTGGACCCATATCCATAGCACAAGGTGCAGGCAGCAGTGCGAGTTATGGCTTGGTTTACTTTTTAGGTTTCCTCGCATTAATTAGCGTTAACTTAGGTATTATCAATTTACTGCCTTTGCCAGTGCTAGATGGGGGACACTTGATGTATTACTTCATAGAAGTGATCACAGGGAGGCCTGTGCCTGAGAAGGTACAGGAAATTGGATTCAGATTTGGGGCAGTCATGCTGCTGATGTTGATGAGCGTCGCGCTTTTCAACGATTTCTCCCGACTCTGAGCAAGGACACACATATAATTAGAAGTACTTTATGAGATTGAATAAACTTTTTGCCTCGATGGTATTCGTCGGTGCGTCTTTATCAGGGAACGGTTGGGCAGAAACATTCCAGCCATTTGAAGTCACAGATATTCAGGTTCAAGGACTACAACGCGTAGCGCTTGGTGCTGCCTTACTGACCATTCCAGTCAAGGTGGGGGATACTGTCGATGAACTTAAACTTCAACAAGCGATTAAAAGCTTATATGCCTCGACAAACTTCGAACATATCGAAGTCAGTCGAGATGGCGGCGTGCTGATTGTCACCGTCAAGGAGCGCCCGACCATAAGTTCGGTTACTTTCGAAGGTAACAAGGACATCAAGGATGAGCAGCTGCAAGAGAGCTTAGACGGTTCAGGCGTCAAGGTGGGTGAGTCGCTTGACAGAACCATGCTGGCCGGTATCGAAAAGAGCCTACAAGATTTCTATTATGGTGTCGGTAAATACGGCGCTAAAGTGGAAGCCGAAGTGGTTAATTTGCCGCGTAATCGCGTCGAATTGCAATTTAACTTTACCGAAGGTTTGGCCGCCGAAATCAAACAGATCAATATAGTCGGTAACGAAGTTTTCACCGATGCCGAGTTGATTGGCATGCTGGAACTTAAAGATTATGTCGCCTGGTGGGACTTGTTCGGTGAGCGCCGTTATCAGAAGCAGAAGCTTCAAGCCGATCTTGAGACCGTCAAGAGCTTCTATCATAACCGCGGCTATATTCGTTTCGATGTGACCTCGACTCAGGTTGCCATGACCCCAGATCGCAAAGGTTTGTATATCACCATCAATGTCGATGAGGGTGAACAGTACACAGTGACCGAAGTTAACCTTACCGGCGATCTGATGGGACGCGAGAAGGTGATGAAGGCCATTCTGCCTATCAAGGTTGGCGACACGTATAATGGTGCCGACGTGACCTTTGCCGAAGAAATGTACGGCAAGTATCTAGGTCGTTTCGGTTACGCCTACCCAGAAGTTAAGACCTACCCTGAAATTAATGATGAGACAAAAGAGGTGAGCCTCAATGTCAATATTAATCCGGGTAAACGTGTCTATGTACGTAGCATTAATTTTTCCGGTAATCAGGTGACTAAAGACGAAGTCTTACGACGTCAATTACGTCAGATGGAAGGCGCCTGGTTAAACTCGGCGAAAGTTGAGCTGTCTAAGTCTAACCTTAACCGCCTTGGCTATTTTGAGACTGTAGATACCCAAACGGTACAGGTGCCCGGTACTGACGATCTGGTCGACATTGATTTCAGTGTGAAAGAGCAGCCTTCGGGTTCATTCAATGCCGGTGTGGGTTATGGTACCGAGTCAGGCATGAGCCTACAGTTTGGTGTGCAGCAGAGTAACTTCTTAGGCACGGGTAACCAGGCTGGTGTGAACCTCAATACCAACAAGTACTCTAAGAATGTGAACTTGTCTTTCACCGATCCTTACTTTACTAAAGATGGTGTCAGCTTAGGCGGCAGCATCTATTGGAATGAGTTCGATGCCCACGAGGCTAACCTTGAGCGATACAAGAACAGCTCTTATGGTATCGCACTCAACTCGGGATTTCCGATCAATGAATATAACCGTATTAATGGTGGCATAGGCTACCGCCATAACACCATCTCTGAAATTTCGGCTTATGAGCAGGCGCTCAGGTTCTACAACATCTACCGCGATGACGCAGATCCTAATGCCGATCTGGCTTTCAATAACTTCGAAGCTAATCTAGGTTGGTCTCGCAGTAACTTGAACCGAGGTACCTTCCCGTCGGCCGGTTCATCTCAGCGTTTGAGTACTAAGATGACAATACCAGGTTCTGATCTGCAGTATTTTAAGGCAGATTTCGATACCAGTTTCTATTTCCCACTCAGTCGCAGTCATAAGTGGGTATTATTAGCCAAAGCACGTGTCGGCTATGGTAATGGTTATGGGAAATTCAACGATAACGACCAAATCTTACCTTTCTGGGAAAACTACTATTCAGGTGGTAGCACCTCGCTGCGTGGTTTTAAATCTAACTCGGTTGGTCCACGTTCATTCTATTTGAGTCGTGATCTAGAAGCTTGTTCTCCGGATGTTTCGGGAGATGGGTGTTATCTACCGGGTGATCCAAACAAGATCCAGGTGAGTGATGGTAACTCTATCGGTGGTAATGCGATTGCAACTGCCAGTTTTGAAGTGATTGTGCCGACCCCCTTCTTGGATGAGGCCTACTCTAACTCGGTGCGTACCAGTTTCTTCTTCGATGCGGGTAACGTGTGGGATACCGAGTTTGATTATGATTCATATCGATACCTTCCGGTTCATGAATTTGATAAACTTTCAGATTATTCTGATTCAGGTAGAATTCGCGCTTCGGCGGGCATGAGTGTGCAGTGGCTATCTCCAATGGGACCTATGGTGTTCAGCTTGGCGTGGCCTGTTAAAGAATACGAAGATGATGAAACTGAAATCTTCTCGTTCAACATTGGTAAAACTTTCTAAACTAATACGTTGAAAAATGAAATAGTTTACATACAGAATAATCGGCAAGTTTTGCTGAAAAAGGAGTTTATTGTGAAAAAGATATTTAATCGCGCGATGATGGTATTGGTTCTTCTTAGTGCACCGACTCTGGCGCAGGCAGAGAAGATTGCTGTGGTCGATATGCAGGCCGTTTTCGAGCAGTTACCTCAGCGCGAGCAGGTGAGTAAGACACTCAAGGCTGAATTTGGTGATCGTGTCGCCGCCGTGCAGAATATGCAAGAAGAGCTGCGTGGCATGCTCGAGAAGCAACAAAGAGATGGCGCTTTGATGAGCGAGTCTCAGAAAACTGACATGGTACGCAAGATGGAGTCGATGAAATCTGAACTGCAACTTAAGGGCAAGGCACTGGACGAAGATATGCGTCGTCGTCAGGGTGAAGAGCAGAACAAGTTACTGGTTAAAGTTCAGCAGGCAATCAATGCTATCGCAGAGAAAGAAAGCTATGACATGGTGCTACAGCGCGGTGCGGTGATCTATGTTAAACCAACATCAGATATCAGCAATAAAGTTGTTGAAGCACTCAGTAAAGGTTAATGGTAAAGGCTAACCATCAATGAAAAGCTACACCCTAAAAGAGCTGGCTAGTATATTAGGCGCAGAGATTCGAGGTGATGAGGCATTGGAGATATCCAGTGTCGCGACCCTGGAGCATGCGACTCAAGGTCAGCTCTCTTTTTTAGCTAATGCTAAATATCGCGCTCAGCTGCAGAACACTCAGGCGAGCGCTGTGCTCATTTCGGCTCAAGATGTCGAAGGTTTTACCGGTAATGCTCTGGTATTAAACGATCCTTATGTAGGCTTCGCTCGTGTTGCTCAACTGCTGGATACCACCCCAAAATCAGCCATTGGCATACATGATTCTGCGGTGATCCATCCTTCGGTTAAGTTAGCCGAAGGTGTTGCAATTGGCGCTAATGCGGTGATTGGTGAAAACGTTATCCTTTCTGAAAACGTTCAAGTCGGCCCTGGTTGTGTTATTGGCCAGGATTGCATCTTAGGTTCAGGTACTCGTCTGTGGGCGAATGTCACCCTGTATCATGATGTACATCTGGGGCAAGACTGCATCATACATTCGGCTGCTGTGATTGGCTCGGACGGCTTCGGTTACGCCAATGAGCGTGGGGCATGGGTCAAGATCCCTCAAACCGGTGGCGTTCGTATCGGCAATCGCGTCGAGATCGGTGCCAGCACTACGGTGGATCGCGGTGCTATCGAGCATACCCAGATACATGATGGTGTGATACTGGATAATCAGGTACAGATAGCCCATAACGATATCATAGGTGAAAACACCGCCATTGCCGGTAACTCGACGATTGCGGGTAGCACACAGATTGGTAAATACTGCATCATAGGGGGTAACAGTGCCGTTGCTGGCCATATCAGTATCGCCGATGGCACGCATATCTCAGGTGGCACCAATGTCACCAGTATTATTCGTAAACCTGGGGTGTATACATCCACAACTGTCGCCATGGATAACAAGTTATGGCGCAGGAACACGGTAAGATTTAGACAGTTAGATGATCTTTTTCAACGCGTTAAAAAGCTTGAAAAATCGAATCAAACAGGAAATTAACTGCCGAGCGGCAGCCTAAGGAAAATGTGTGTCAAATGAATTAAATACGATGGATATCAAAGAGATCATGAATTCTCTTCCCCATAGATATCCTTTTTTATTGATCGATCGGGTCTTGGATTACACTCCGGGTGAGTCTCTGCACGCGATAAAGAACGTCACAATCAATGAACCTTTCTTTCAGGGACACTTCCCGGTTCAACCTGTGATGCCAGGTGTGCTAATTCTAGAAGCCATGGCCCAAGCAACTGGCTTGTTGGCTTATAAATCTATGCAAGCTGCGGCAGAGGAGTCTCTCTATTACTTCGCCGGCATAGATAAGGCGCGTTTTAAGCGTGTGGTTGAGCCTGGTGACCAACTACACTTTGTGGTTAAGTTAATTAAAGAGCGCCGCGGGATTGGAGTGTTCACCGGTGAAGTCCGAGTTGATGGTGAGCTAGTATGCTCGGCACAAATCATGTGTGCTCGTAGAGAGATTAAAAAGTGATCGATAAATTAGCGTATATTCATCCCGATGCCAAAATTGGTAACAATGTGACCATAGGTCCTTGGACCTATATTGGCGCCGATGTGGAGATTGGTGACGATTGTTGGCTAAGCTCTCATGTTGTTGTCAAAGGCCCAACGGTTATCGGCAAAGGCAATAAGATCTTTCAATTCGCCTCCGTCGGTGAAGATTGCCAAGACAAGAAGTATGCGGGTGAAGCGACGCGACTCATCATGGGCGATAATAATATCGTGCGTGAATCTGTGACCATTCATAGGGGAACCACTCAAGATCAGGGTGAAACTCGCATAGGGTCAAATAACTTGTTTATGGCTTATGTACATATCGCCCATGATTGTGTGGTGGGTGATAATGTGATCATGTCTAACAATGCTTCTATAGCCGGTCATGTGCATGTAGGAGATTGGGCCATTTTAGGTGGACTCACAGGTGTGCATCAGTTTGTGCATATTGGTGCCCATGCGTTTACCGCCGGTTATTCATTGATCTTGCAAGACGTGCCACCTTTCGTGATGGCATCGGGGCAACCTGGTATTCCGCGTGGATTGAACAGCGAAGGCATGAAGCGCCGCGGTTTCTCCAAAGAGAGTCAGATAGCGGTTAGACGGGCCTATAAGACACTCTACCGTAAAGGCTTAACAATCGATGAGGCTATCGCTGAATTATCAGCAGAGTCAGATGATGAGCAAGTTACGTTTATGATTGATTTTATCTCTAATTCCAATCGTGGCATCATCCGCTAGATTATCCTTACCTGAGCCTGTGCTAAGACAGGCTCTCTATTCTCCCTTGGTTACTATTTTAAGACTCGTATCCTATGAGCGAAAACAGACAGATGATATTTGCTATGGTTGCCGGAGAGATCTCCGGTGATATTTTAGGCGCAGGCTTAATCGAGGCGCTGCACGAATGCTATCCCAATGCCCGATTTATCGGTATTGGCGGCCCCCGTATGGAAGCCTTAGGTTTTGAATCTCTGTTTTCTTATGAAGAGCTTGCCGTGATGGGCATAGTGGAGGTCTTGTCTCGTCTGCCCCGATTATTGAAGGTGCGTAAGACCTTGATCGCGGAGATTAGCGCCATTAAGCCCGATTGTTTTATCGGTATCGATGCGCCGGACTTCAATATTGGCCTCGAGCTCAAGCTTAAACAGCGGGGGATCAAGACGGTGCATTATGTCAGTCCTTCGGTATGGGCTTGGCGACCGAAACGCATTTTCAAAATTGCTAAGGCGACAGATATGGTGTTGTCATTGCTGCCTTTTGAAAAAGCGTTTTACGATGAACATAAAGTGCCATGTACATTTGTGGGTCATACCTTGGCGGATGATATTCCGCTTATCAGTGATAAGCTGGAGGCACGTAGGGCCTTGGGTTTAGCGCTTCACGCCGAGTATCTCGCTGTGTTACCCGGTTCACGTGGCGGTGAACTTAAGCTGCTAGCCGAGCCTTTCGTGCGTGCGGCTATGCTAATCAAGCAGCAATATCCAGATATTCGTTTCGTGACGCCGGTGGTGAATGCTCAGCGCCGTGCTCAGTTAGAAGCCGCCCTCAAAACGTATGCCCCAGATCTTGAAATTAATATCATAGAAGGTCACTCGAGAGAGGTGATGGCCGCCAGTGATTGCATCTTGTTGGCTTCGGGCACCGCGACTCTGGAGGCTATGCTAGTCAAGCGGCCCATGGTCGTCGCCTATCGCGTTAGCCCAATCACGTATCGCATCGCCAAGTCCTTGATGCTGATTGACAAGTATTCTCTGCCCAATCTACTCGCGGGGGAGAATTTGGTGACCGAACTCATTCAGGAGGACTGCACACCAGAGAAGATTGCAACGGCAGTCTCTATGCAGCTCGACGGTGACTTCACCGCACTCGAGAGTAAGTTTGCCGAACTCCATAGTCAGTTGAGATGTAACGCCAGTGCTCGTGCCGCCGAGGCCGTAGTTAAGCTCATCTCTCACTAGTGTACATTTTCAGTTTTAGCCCTCAGTTAACAGGTATTAGGCATGGCAATATTTAAAGGCATTACTCCCCAGCAGGTAGACAGCTTGAGTGTGGGGTTATACGCCGGCGTCGACGAAGTCGGCCGCGGCCCCTTGGTTGGCAACGTGGTCACGGCGGCGGTAATTTTGGATCCCAAAAATCCAATTCTTGGGCTCAATGATTCTAAGAAGCTGACCGAGAAGAAACGTGAGGCCCTGTTCACCGAGATCCATGAAAAAGCCCTGTCCATCAGCGTCGGTCATGCCACGCCTGAAGAGATAGATGAGCTCAATATTTTACATGCCACCATGTTAGCCATGCAGAGGGCCGTTGCCGGGTTAGAGATTAAACCGGTGAAAGTGTTAGTCGATGGAAATCGGACGCCTATTTTTCATCATGGCGACAACACAGAACTTGCCCTCGAGGCTCATGCCATAGTGAAGGGCGATGGCTTGATTGCCGGCATCAGCGCAGCTTCAATCATAGCTAAGGTTATCCGTGACCGAGAGATGGAACTGCTCGATATGGCGCATCCTCAATATGGTTTCGCTAAACATAAAGGCTATCCGACCAAGGCTCATTTTCATGCCCTAGAGCAACATGGTGTGCTGGTTGAACATAGGAAGAGCTTTCGCCCGGTAAGAGAAAGATTAGCCAAGGATCTTGAAGCCAGAAGCTAGGCATACATTTTGTTCCTTTAATTGACCCTTCTGGCTTGCTCTGGCTGACTCTGTTAATCTTCATCAGGTTCTCGCCGTCCCTTTTTTACTCATTTTTATTAATTTAAGTACTCAAAAATATGTCTGATCCCAGTTTTGTGCATCTGCGCGTCCACAGCGATTATTCCATGTCCGATGGCCTGGCCAAAGTGAAGCCTATTTTAGCTAAGGTGTGTGAGCTTGGCATGCCGGCTATCGCGTTAACCGATCAGACTAACCTGTGTGGTTTAGTTAAATTTTATGGTGCCTGTCATGCTGCGGGGGTCAAGCCCATCATAGGTGCCGATCTGTGGGTCAGAGTCCCAGGTTTTGATAAAGAGCTGTGTTCTGTGACTGTGCTGGCCATGGATAATGAAGGATATCTGAATTTAACCTTGTTGATCAGTGATGCCTATCTGAGAGGACACATAAACGATAGGGCCGTTATCGATCAAGAGTGGTTGGCTAAGTATAACAAGGGGTTATTACTCCTCTCGGGTGGACGTCATGGCGATGTAGGCAGGGCGCTGATAAAGGGCAACCAGGTTCAAGTCGATTCACTGGTTGAGTTTTATCAGACGCATTTCCCCGATCGTTATTATCTGGAGCTGTTACGTACCGGCCGACCCGATGAGGAGAATTACCTGCATCTGGCTGTGGCGCTGGCACAAGAGAAAGGCTTGCCTGTGGTGGCCACCAACCAGGTGGTGTTTAATAGCCCAGAATTCTTCGACGCCCACGAGATCCGTGTCGCCATCTCAGACGGTTTCACCTTAGGGGATCCTCGTCGACCGAAAAAATACAGTGAACAACAGTATTTGAAGAGCAGCGAGGAGATGTGTGAGCTGTTCGAAGACATCCCCGAGGCCATTGCCAACACAGTAGAGATAGCCAAGCGCTGTAATGTCACTGTGCGCCTGGGTGAGTATTTCCTGCCTAATTTTCCTACGGGTGATCTCAGCATCGAAGACTTCCTGGTTAAGGTGTCAGAAGAGGGCTTGGAGAACCGCTTAGAATTTCTATTTGCCGATCCTGAGATCAGGGCTCAGAAGCGTCCGGCATACGATGAACGTCTGGATATTGAACTCAAGGTGATCAACCAGATGGGTTTCCCCGGCTACTTTCTTATCGTGATGGAATTTATTCAGTGGGGCAAGGATCAAGATATTCCCATTGGTCCGGGTCGTGGCTCTGGAGCTGGGTCCTTAGTGGCCTATGCCCTTAAAATTACCGATCTCGACCCGCTGGAATATGACTTACTGTTCGAACGTTTCCTCAACCCAGAACGTGTTTCCATGCCGGATTTCGATATCGATTTCTGTATGGACAGACGCGATGAGGTTATCGATCATGTGGCCGAGCTCTATGGTCGTGATGCGGTCTCGCAGATCATCACCTTCGGTACCATGGCGGCTAAGGCTGTTATTCGAGACGTGGGCCGGGTATTAGGCCATCCCTATGGTTTCGTCGAACGTCTCTCTAAGATGGTACCAGCCGAGCCCGGCATGACGCTGGCAAAGGCATTCGAGGTAGAACCTGCGCTGCAGGAATCTTACGATGCCGATGAAGAGGTCAAAGATCTTATCGACATGTGCCGGATCTTGGAAGGTGTGACGCGTAACGCGGGTAAGCATGCCGGTGGCGTGGTGATATCCCCGACCACAATTACTGATTTCGCACCCATCTACTGTGACTCGGAAGGGAAGAATCCGGTTACCCAATTCGATAAGAATGATGTCGAGACCGCGGGGCTGGTCAAGTTTGACTTCCTGGGGCTGAGAACCTTGACGATCATCGACTGGGCACTGCAGATGATTAACCCGAAACGCAAGAAGTTGGGTAAAGATCCTGTGCGAATCGAGTCTATCCCCCTCGATGATCCTAAGTGTTTTAAACTGTTGCAGCGTTATGAGACCACGGCGGTATTCCAGCTGGAATCTCGCGGCATGAAAGACTTGATCAAGCGTCTGCAGCCGGATAGCTTCGAGGATATGATCGCCTTAGTGGCCCTGTTCCGTCCGGGTCCGCTGCAATCGGGCATGGTCGATAACTTTATCGAACGTAAGCACGGTCGAGAGCTGGTCTCGTACCCAGATGCCGAGTATCAACATGACTCGCTGAAATGGGTACTCGAACCTACCTATGGCATTATTCTCTATCAAGAGCAGGTGATGCAGATAGCTCAGGTGCTCGCCGGTTATTCTCTCGGTGGCGCGGATATGCTACGTCGAGCCATGGGTAAGAAGAAACCCGAAGAGATGGCCAAGCAGCGTGGTACGTTCAAAGAGGGTGCCATCAACAACGGTATCGATGGTCATCTGTCGATGCAAATTTTCGATCTGGTGGAGAAATTTGCCGGTTACGGATTTAACAAGTCTCACTCTGCCGCCTATGCGCTGGTGTCTTATCAGACACTCTGGCTCAAGACCCATTATCCGGCCGAGTTTATGGCGGCGGTAATGTCTGCCGATATGGATAATACCGACAAGATAGTCATCCTGGTGGATGAGTGTGAACGCATGAAACAGTCTCTGCTGCCACCAGATGTTAACAAGGGCTTGCTTAAATTCAATGTCGATGACGAGGGCAGCATAGTCTATGGTATTGGCGCCATCAAGGGGATCGGTGATGGACCCGTGGAGTCGATACTGGCAGCGCGTAAGGATGGTCCATTCAAAGACCTATTCGATTTCTGTGCCCGGGTCGATCTTAAAAAGTTAAACAAGCGCATCATGGAAAAACTCATCTGCGCCGGTGCCTTGGATAGCCTTGGGCCTCATCGCGCCGCTATGATGGCTACCTTACCCGAGGCCATACGCGCCGCGGATCAAAATGCCAAGGCCGAAGCGATTGGCCAGCATGATATGTTTGGTTTGCTCAATAGCGATCCCGAAGACAATAAGCAGAATTTTGTTCAGTGTACCCCCTGGCCGGATAAGGTCTGGCTCGAAGGTGAGCGCGACACCTTAGGCCTTTACCTGACTGGTCACCCGATCAATCAGTACTTAAAAGAGCTGAAGCATTACACCTCGGGTCGACTCAAGGATGTGCATCCTACCGAGCGCGGCAAGACCGCGAAAGCCGCCGGTCTGGTCATTGCGACGCGGGTGGTGCTGACCAAGCGAGGCTCCAAGATGGGACTGGTGACTCTGGATGATAAGAGTGGCCGCCTGGAGGTGATGCTATTTACCGAGGCGTTCGAGAAGTTTAACCATCTGCTGGAGAAAGATCGCATCTTGATCATCGAAGGTGAGGTGAGTTTCGATGATTTCTCCGGTGGCAACCGTATGACAGCCAGAAGCATCATAGACATGGGGGAGGCGCGAAACCATTTTGCCAGTGCTTTAGAGGTGGATATCACCAGTGACTCGGTCGATGAAACTTGGCTAGATAGCTTCAAGCAAGCCGTTGAACCCTGGAAAGGTGGCGCAGTGCCCATAATTGTCAATTATGCTCAACCACAGACTAAGGCTCAGTTTAAGCTGGGTGATGACTGGCGAGTGAACCCGACAGACGAACTCATGCTGGCGCTGGAAACCTTGACCGGAGCCGGCAAGGTGAGGATCTTGTTTTAATATGTCTTTTATGGATGACTCAGCAGTCAGTGGATTTAATCCAAGCGATTTGATTGGTGAGCTTGTCGCCCAAGCTGGAGGCACTGCTGGTGCTAAGTTAGTCCTCGCTTACAGTGGCGGCGTGGATTCCGAGTTATTGGCGCTAGGCTTGTCTGAGTTTGCCCGTGAGCACCACGAGTATCGTTACCTGCTGGTTCATGTTCATCATGGCCTGAGTGATAATGCCGATGCCTGGGTCAGCCATTGTGAGTCTAGGGCCTATGTGTATGGCTTACCCATGAGTATCGAACGGGTGGTGGTGGACACAGGTCCGCGTAAGAGCCTAGAGGCCGAGGCGAGAAATGCACGCTATGATGCGATTAAATCTTTGATGGCGCCCGGTGATCTCTTATTGACAGGACATCACCTGGATGACCAGCTTGAGACTGTGCTGTTGGCATTAAAACGAGGCCTAGGTCCCAAGGGGTTGTCGGCCATGGGCAGCACGCAAGTGTTCGATGGCGATAAGCATCTCATTCGACCGCTTTTATCTATCAGCCGTGAGTTAATTGAGGCGAAAGCCAAGGCGCTTGGACTCATTCACATTACCGATGAGAGTAATAGTGATGATAAATATGACCGAAACTTTTTACGCTTAGACATCATCCCCAGGCTCAAAGCCCGTTGGGGGGCCATAGCGACTACGGCGAGTCGTAGCGCCTTGTTATGCGCTCAGCAACAAGCGGTTATTGATGCTGAGGTGAGTGAGCGTTTACCCGCGCTTATCTCACCCAGAGAAAAGGGATATTCTCTCGACTTAGGTCTGCTCGCGGCGCAGAACGCTAACTGGCAGTCATTGCTCTTCAGAGGGTTTATCGAGGAGTCAGGTTTTGCGCCACTATCCCAGAGTCAATTAGCTCAAGCTCTATCTCAATTATTGACGGCAAGGCGTGATGCTAAGGTCGAGATTAGGCTTGGGGATCTCTTGATCAGACGTTACCAGCAGCGTGCTTTTCTGGGCTCGGTAACAGATGAAAACAATGAGTCACCCTTGCAGAGGTGTATCCAGGTCGACAGCAGCAGCTTATTGGATAAAGATGCACAGGTGAGTATCTCACTATCCAAGCGTAACAGGCTGTCGATCACTAAAGTCAGTTTCTCAGAGAGAGTGCGATTACCCGATGGCTCACAGCAGGTTAGCATTCGCTTTTCGGTGAAGGGAAGTACCCGATGTCATCCTGCTAATAGAGATAAAGCCAGGGAGCTGAAAAAATTATGGCAGGAGTACGGCATTGCGCCATGGGAAAGAGCAAGAGTGCCCTGTATTTTCTACGGCGAGCGACTGGTGTGCGCCGTGGGTTATTGGATAGAAAGCGGTTTTTTGTGTCAACAGGATGAACGCGGGCTAGTGTTCGGCTTACATAAGATCTAACACATCCAGTGCCAAGGGCATTAGATCTGTCTAGTTTCTCTATTGGCTTAATATTAGGAGCCCTATTGAATTAACTCAAGTCGGCTCTATAACATCTGCGACCCGCGGCTTTAGCTCGATATAGCGCCTTGTCGGCTCTGTCATACAATGAACAGGCTGTTTCATCCCTCTTCCATTGTGCGATGCCCAAGCTGGTTTGCACCTGATGCTTATCAAACCGTGGCAATCCGCACATAGCGTGTAATACCCGCCTACATAAGATCTCGGCAGCAGCCAGATCACCGCGGACCACGACAACAAACTCATCACCTCCCACACGAAATGCCTGATCCGTATTTCTGATTGATTTGGTGAGCAAGCGACCAAAGTCTGCAAGCACAGTGTCGCCAAATTGGTGTCCATGTACATCATTTAGCGTCTTAAAATTATCCAGATCTAAGATCACAATCGACAAGGCATTATCGTATCGAGTCGATGTCGCGATGGCCTGCTTAAGACTCTCGATATAGTAATGACGATTTCCTAGTCGAGTGAGTGAGTCATACATGGCTTGTTGTGACATCTCTTGAAATTGAGTGGCATTAAATAACGGCTGTATGACTAAGGTTTGCAGTAACTGCAATTGTTGTGCTTGTGAGGGCATCAAGGGAGCGGATAAGCTGTATTCGAGACGCGCCGTATTGCCTTGGTGTACCAGTTGCTGCTCGATGGAAAGCCCTTGGTGTGAGCCCCAGGTGAACTGGTACTTACTGTATCTCATCTTTATGCCAAGGATAGGCAAGTATTGACCCATTACCTTGCCGAAACAGGCAAAAACTGTCCGGGGATCTAAACTTTCATGTAGCTGCTGAATGATCTGTACAAGATCTGGATCTTGGCCCTGAGAGGCAAGTAACTCAGGTTGATATCTTGCTTCATCAGAATAAAAGTTTGTCGCTAGTCCTGAGTCCATCACGAGTGCTCCATCAATGGCTTTATTGCTGAGGTCAATTTCCCCGCGCTTGTACAGTTGTTAGCAAAAAGTGTGCCTAAAATAATGTTAATTAAATTTGTCTTTATTTGTCATTCAGTTAATCTTTCAGTGGTAGTGATATAAAACCCATGCCAGTTTTTTGACTCGGAGTTCGAATTTAGAATGGAACACAGTTTTCTCATCCAAGTGCTGTCGATGCTTGTCATCGCAATCATCTCAATAGCTCTACTCAGGCGGGCAGGCTTACCTGCAATCTTGGCCTATCTGGTCACTGGGGTGATCAGTGGTCCTTCAGGTTTCAATTGGTTTAGTCAGCATGAGATGCAATCGGTGGCTGAGCTGGGCGTTGTCTTGCTGATGTTTAGCCTGGGCTTAGAGTTTTCACTGCCAAGACTCTGGGCCATGAGGCGAACGGTATTTGGACTTGGCAGTGCGCAAGTGGTGGTGACCACCTTGCTGGCAGGCTGTATTTCCTTGCTCAGTTCCCTCAG
Source organism: Shewanella sp. (assembly GCF_013214165.1). GTDB lineage: Bacteria > Pseudomonadota > Gammaproteobacteria > Enterobacterales > Shewanellaceae > Shewanella. The sequence continues at coordinate 20,714 of NZ_JABSSM010000028.1, forward strand.
CCTGGTGGAGTCACTGGTGGTGGGCTCTGCAATTGCACTCTCATCGACCGCCATAGTGCTTAAGCTACTCAATGAGCAAGGTTGGCTCAGACGCCGCCATGGCGAACTCTCGGTCAGCGTGCTGTTATTTCAAGATCTCGCGGTCGTGCCTCTGCTCATCTTGCTGCCTTTACTCGCCTCTGGTGGTGAGACTTTATCGTTACAGAGCATAGGCTATGCTCTGGTGGAGGGGGTGCTCGCCTTTATCGCCCTGATGGCGTTTGGTAAGTGGGGCTTGCCTAGGCTATTCGATGAGGTGGCTCGTTCCCGCTCTAATGAACTGTTTATGCTATCGACCCTGGTGGTGGCCTTACTGACAGGCGCCATAACCCAATGGCTTGGCTTGTCTATGGCGTTAGGCGCTTTTATGGCGGGTATGTTGCTAGGAGAAAGCCAATATAAGCGGCAATTAGAGGCGGATATTCGCCCCTTCAGGGACCTCTTGATGGGGTTATTCTTCATTTCTATCGGCATGTTGATCGATTTCTCCTTGGTACTGCAGTTCTGGTGGCAGATTTTAATTATTCTGATCGCCGTGATAGTCGGCAAAGCCTTAGTGGTATTTGCCTTACTCAGGCTGGCGAAAGAGTCCTTTAGGATCTCGGTATCAACGGCTTTGAGCCTGGCTCAGGTGGGTGAGTTCAGTTTCGTGGTGCTGGCACTGGCGGTGAATTATGAGCTGCTCGATATCGAGCTCAGTACCAAGTTGGTGATGGTGGCGGTATTGTCGATGGCCATTGCCCCCTGGCTGGTGCGTCATAGTCCGGATATTGCTCGCAGGCTGCAAGGGGTGAAGTCTAAGGGAGAGACAAGCTTAGTGATAGAACCCAAAATAGAGCATCAAAATGATCTGGTGTTGATATTAGGTTATGGCCGGGTTGGCCAGACTATCGCGCGCTTTATGAAGACAGAAGCTGTGCCTTTCTTAGTGCTCGATTTTGACCCCACCCGAGTATCTGAGGCACGAAAGGCCGGTGAGCCTGTGTATTTCGGCGATGTGTGTAAGCGGAGCATACTCAAGCAGGCCAAAATCCGCGAGGCTAAGTTAATTGTATTAACCTTCAGTAACAGCCGTATTCTTGAAGAGGTGTTACCGCTTTGTCGTCAACTGGCACCCGAGGCTAAAATTTTAGTGCGTACCCGAGACGACACCGGCATGGAAGAGCTCGAAAAAGCCGGGGCCAGTCAGGTGATCCCAGAAACCTTAGAAGGCAGCTTAATGTTGGTCTCCCAGGTCTTGTACCAGTGCGGAGTCCCACTTACGCGTATATTGAAGCGGTTAGAGTATGAGCGCCGAAATCATTACAAGTATCTTCATGGCTTCTTCTCCGGCGCAGAGACTGATTTTACTCTGGAGCATCTCCATGCTGTGGCTTTGCCTAAAGGCGCCAGCGCCGTTGGCTTGACCTTAGCCGATATTCCCTGGGAGAAACTCAGAGTCGAGCTAAGGGCAGTGAGGCGCAGTGGGGCTGAAGTAGAAAGCCCTGCACTGGATTGGAGCATACATTCGGGCGATATCTTGATTATTCTGGGTAAGCCCAGACGCATCGAGAAAGCCGAAATTTTTCTATTACAAGGCTAAATTTAACAGGATACGAAAACATGAGTGCCTGAGTACCAGGGACTCATGTTGCAAGGTTTGGCCTTATAGTTGCCATCTTGTTAACCCGCCCGCTCTAATGATACCCTGTGTCGGCAATAATCAGACAACAGGGAATGTTATGTTCAAAAAGATCCTCAAATATACCGGGCTAGTCCTGGTCATCATCTTGGTATCAGCCGGTGCTTTTGCGGCCCACGAATGGTTCGCTAAAAAACCTGTCATGTTTCGAGCCTTCTTAGACCGCAGCTTGATAAAAATAGCTTTCGAGCGTCCGGAAACCTTAACCTCCTTAGGATTTCTCGAGTCTGTCGGTATCAATGGCCATAATGCAGAGCTCGATGATGATAGGCCTGAGAAGGCCGATGAACTCTTTGCTCAGCTCGACGATATTCAGCGGACCTTGCTGACATATGATGATTCCTCCCTCGATGAGAATGAGCTACTGACTAAGGAAATTGCCCTATATTTGCTGAGTTTTGCTGATGATGCGAACGCCTTCCGTTATCATAATTACCCGGTGAATCAGCTTTTCGGTGTGCAAAATGCCTACCCAAGCTTCATGGAATCTCAGCATCAGGTTAATTCAATTGAGGATGCCGAACATTACCTGTCTCGCCTGCAGAAGGTGAAGCTTAAATTTGAGCAAAACCTGCTTGGATTAAGGATCAGAGAACTCAATGGGATCATACCACCGCGTTTCGTTATCGAACGTGTGCTGACTGAGATGAAGGGGTTTGTCGATACACCTATCGAAGAAAATATTCTCTACACGTCATTGCAGAGCAAGTTAGCCGCAGTGGAGGATATCCCTATTCAAGAGCAGGAGCGTATCTTACTAGCTGCGCAGCAACGCATTCGAGATTATGTTCATCCGGCTTATGGACTGTTTATCGATTACTTTTCTAAGCTTGAGGCTAAGGCGGGAACCGATGACGGGATCTGGCACCTCCCCGATGGCGAGTCTGCTTATCGTTTATCACTTAAATTTTTTACCACCACAGATTATACCCCGGATGAGATCCACAACATGGGTCTCTCAGAGGTTGCTCGACTTCAGACTGAGATATTAGCCATCTTACAATCTGAGGGCTATGGGGTAGATGATGGCTTCTTTGCTGCGATTGAAACCTTGGCGGCAGATCCTCAGTTTTACTATGAAGACAGCGATGCAGGTCGGGAGCAAATCTTAGTCGATTATCAGCAGATCCTCGATGAGATAAATATGGGGCTGGATGATGCATTTAGAATTCGCCCTCAAGCGGGCATGGAAGTCTTACGTATCCCAAAGTTTAAAGAGAAAACGGCTCCCGGTGCTTATTATCAACGGCCGTCGCTCGATGGCAGCCGTCCCGGCCGCTTCTTCGCCAACCTCTATGATATTAAGGCGACGCCTAAATACAGCATGCGAACCCTCGCCTATCATGAAGCAATACCCGGACATCATTTTCAAGTCGCGCTAGCCATGGAGCTGGAAAATATGCCGTTTATTCGCAAGATGGCTCCCTTTACTGCCTACATAGAAGGTTGGGCACTCTACTCTGAGCAAGTGGCTTGGGAGCTAGGTTTTCAGGACGATCCCTACGATAATATTGGCAGGCTACAAGCCGAGCTGTTTCGCGGGGTTCGTCTGGTGGTGGATACCGGCATACACCATAAGCGTTGGACCAGAGAGGAGGCCATAGCGTATATGAAGCTCAATACCGGCATGGCCGACAGCGATGTGGTGTCAGAGATTGAGCGTTATATTGTGATGCCTGGTCAGGCAACTTCTTATAAGATCGGCATGATGAAGATCTTATCTCTGCGTGAAAAAGCTAAGCTGGCTTTGGGTGATAAGTTTGATTTACGAGACTTTCACGACCTAGTGTTGAAAAATGGCGCCGTCCCCTTAGACATACTCGAGAGACTCGTCGATCGCTATATAGTCGCAACAATTTAGACTAGGCTAATAGGGTCCGTTTAACTTTCTAGATCGAAAGATAAACGGGACCCCAAGTTATATATTGTGGGGTTAATCCTATCAGGCAAGGAGAAGCCATGTTTTACTATTTCGTGTTGCTGATACTTGGACCCTTGTTGATCATCCAGGGCAGGCTAGTGCGTAAAAACATCCCCATATTGGCTGAAGCTACTGGAGGACGCAGTGGCCGCTTAGGCGAAGGCAGGCCCCTGACTCTGCTGGTGGTTGGTGACTCTGCTGCGGCTGGTGTCGGTGTCGAGACCCAAGATGATGCTCTCAGTGGCTGTTTAACCCGGGTGCTGGCACAGAAATATTGCGTGGATTGGTCTCTGGTGGCGAAATCAGGTAATACGACGGAAGATCTTATCAAGACATTACAGGGGCGCCCTTTTCAAACCGACTCCTTATCAATGGAACGCTTGCAAGCCAAGGTGCTGGATGACAATAACTCAGGTGATAATCGTTCAGATGACAATAAGCCAGATGATAATAAGCCAGATGATAATAAGCCAGATGATAATAGTTCAGCTGGCAATAACTCAGATGATAATTGGCTAGATAATAGCAGCGCACCTGATATCGATGTGGTCTTGGTCTCACTTGGGGTCAACGATCTCTTGAGCCCGATAAGGGAGAGTCAATGGATAACCCAGCAAGTGCGGTTAATTAAATTACTCAAATCAAAATTTTCCGCCAAACACATCTTGATGACAGCCGTGCCGCCTATGCACTGTTTCCCAGCCTTTCCCCAGCCATTGAGATGGTTTCTGGGATTGAGAGCGTCTGAGTTTAACCGCAAGCTAGTGTCGCTTATCGAGCTTGAAAGTGAGTGTGAACTGGTCATCATCCCCCTTATGCCGATAGCATCCGATATGGCCAGTGATGGTTTTCATCCCAGTGAAAAAATTTATCGACTCTGGGGCGGTACGGCGGCTACAGCCATCGAAAAGAGAATTGAGAGCCTTCAGCGAGTTAAAAGTCCTCTGAATCGTTAACAGCCCTCAGGCTGATCAAAGTTTTCAGGGTTATAGGAACCTCAGCTTGATAAAGAGCCCACAGCCTAGCAAAGTTCCTTTAGCTACTAGCTCCTGTGACCCGCTTATCGCTTTTTAGCTCTCTATTGAGTTATGCCGAAGAAGTCTCTAAGCTCATCTATCTGACACATGGCATCTTGATAACCTAAGTCAATAAGGGCACTGCAGTACGCCTGCTCGAACAGTAGATACGACACGATACTCGAGTCGGTATCTTGTTTTATGCCGATAGGCCTGAGCATGGCTTTTACCGCTATTGGCATCTCCTTATAGTAATAGGATGCCAGCTGACTCAAGTCTTCGCTGGGCTTGATGACTAAGGTTTCTATCTTTGTCAGAGGCAGTGATTCTCTCTTTTCCTTGGGGATTAATTCTAGTGTGGCGTTGATTCGTTCCAGACGCTCAAGATCGCTATTTAAGGTATCGGAGAAGATGGTATCGAGCAGATGACCAGTAATGGTCGCAGTCTTTGGATGATGGGTGAGTTCTTGGGGCTGCTGCTTGTGGGGGCTCTCTAAATTTATCACCAAGATTTTCTTGGCCCCAAGATGAATTGGGCTGCTCAAGGGGGCGAGTTGATGCACTGAGCCATCGCCAAAATAGCCCTGATTGAGTTTAATTGAGGGGAAGATTAGCGGGATTGCGGAGCTCGCGAGCAGATGGTCGGTGTTGAGCTGAGTGCGTTGGCCGCTGCGCCTGTCCCTATGCCAGTCAGCAATATCATGGCTGCCTTGGAAGAAGGTCACCGATCTCGATGTATTATAGCAAGATACGTCGATGCTCAAGGCGTTGAGAGCACCACTGGAGATATTTCGGTCGATGCGAATGAAGTTGATAAGCTGATTGAGCATGTCCCGTAGGGGATCGCTGTTAAACAAGCTGCCTGCATGGGTGTTGAGTATGTCATCTTGCAGACTCATGAGTAACATCTTGCTTAAGTGCCCCAGTATGCCCCTGATTGATGACTTATATATCTTCTCGGTGCGGAAATTACGCCATACCCACTCGAGTTTACGCACCCCCAGATGAAAGCACGAAGCATGGGTGGCGATAGAGGTACCATTGATGGCCCCAGCTGAGGTGCCGCAGATTATCTTGAAGGGAATGCCGTGATTGCGTGGGTAAAACTGCACGATGGCCTTGAGCACACCCACCTGATATGCCGCCCTTGCACCGCCGCCGCCGAGCACAATTGCTGTTTTTTCTGCCAAAGTCTGCTCCATCATCCATCATAAGTCACTGGTTTAATTAAAGCCGCTAATGAGGGAAAAAATCAAGCAAGTTAATGGATTTAAATTGTTCACCAGCCTGGTATAAAAATAGCCCATAAAAAAACGCGCCCCCCGATGGAGTGCGCGTCTGGTGTCAACACAAGTTAAGCTAGTCGCTTAATCGCTGGCGATTACTCGGCCGACTTGAGGAAGTCGAGCAATTGATCGAATGGGATCTCTAGCTTCTCACCGGTGCGACGATTCTTATATTCAAACACGCCATTATCTATGTTGCGATCGCCGATAACGACAACATGTGGCAGACCCACAAGTTCCATGTCAGCAAACATCACGCCCGGACGCTCTTTACGATCGTCAAACAGGACTTCGATGCCCGCATCATTGAGATCTTGATACAGCTGCTCGGCAATATCTTTAACGCGATGAGACTTATGCATGTTCATCGGCAAGATACCTACGGTGAACGGCGCAATGGCTTTTGGCCAGATGATGCCGCGATCGTCATGGTTTTGTTCAATCGCAGCAGCCACGATGCGGCTCACGCCCACACCATAACACCCCATAAGAAGAGTCTTAGACTTACCGTTTTTATCCAACACATTGGCATGCATAGCGTCAGAATAGTTAGTTCCAAGCTGGAAAATATGACCCACTTCGATGCCGCGAAGCAGGGCGATGGTGCCTTGACCACAAGGGCTAGGCTCACCTTCGATGATGTTACGCAGATCGAAAGCTTCTGCCTGAGGTAAATCGCGCGCCCAGTTGATACCGAAATAGTGCTTGTCGTCTAGGTTAGCCCCGGCGCCAAAATCGCTCATCACATTCACGCTGTGATCGATATACACAGGAATGTTCAGGCCGACAGGGCCGATAGAGCCAGGTCCTGCACCAATTGCCTTGCGGATATCAGCTTCATCGGCAAACTCAAACGGAGCCTGTACCGCGGCAATCTTTTCAGCCTTAACTTCGTTGAGCTCATGGTCGCCACGAACCACGATAGCCACTAGAGGCACTTCTTCAGTTGCGCCCTTGACGATCAAGGTCTTCACTGTCTTCTCGATGGCGATATCGTGTTGCTCGACGAGTTCCGCTATGGTCTTGGCATTAGGCGTATCGACCAGGGTCATCTCTTGGGTCGCCGGCCCGCGGAGATCCGTAGGCATAGGCGCTTCGGCCTTCTCTATGTTGGCGGCGTAATCGCTCTCGGTCGAGTAGGCTATCAAGTCTTCACCGCTATCGGCCAGGACATGGAACTCATGGGACATGCTGCCACCAATAGCGCCAGAATCAGCTAAAACCGGGCGGAAAGACAGGCCCATACGCTCGAATATCTTGTTATAAGCTTGGAACATAGCCTCGTAGGTGTCATCCATAGACTCTTGATCCAGATGGAAAGAATAGGCATCTTTCATCAGGAATTCACGAGAGCGCATCACACCGAAGCGAGGACGAACCTCATCGCGGAACTTGGTCTGGATCTGATACAGGGTCAGAGGCAGCTGCTTATAAGAGTTTATCTCTTTACGTATGATGTCGGTGATGACCTCTTCGTGGGTCGGACCCAATACGAAGTCACGGTTATGACGATCCTGGAAACGCAGCAGTTCGGGGCCGAACTTCTCCCAGCGCCCGGTCTCAACCCAAAGGTCTGCCGGCTGAACCATAGGCATTAATATCTCTACCGCACCTGCCTTGTTCATCTCTTCGCGGACAATGGCCTCTACCTTGCGCAGAACTCTAAGTCCCGTCGGTAACCAGCTGTACAGGCCCGAAGCGTTACGGCGAACCATGCCAGCACGTAACATTAATTGATGACTGACCACCTCTGCATCTGCAGGGGTCTCTTTTTGTGTTGAAAGCAGGTACTTGCTTACGCGCATTACCGATATCCAGTTCAGAAATAAATAGGCCGACATTTTATCATCTGTGCGGCTTCTGTCTACCCAGTAATTGGGCCTTCGAATGAAGGCTGATCACATTTAGGTGGTTTAGCTTTTGGCTGCGTTGGTATTGGCTAGTGCTTTGAAGGTCGTACCTTCATCGTTATCTATCGCCTGCTGTGGGTGCCGTGCAGGGTCTTGTATGTTCCAGACATACATAAGACATTTCCTACCTGACCCACAAGGACGTGGGGAATGCCTGAGTGATATCTGGAATATCACAGGTGCGCATGGGAATATGTTGTTGATCAGTAATGAGTGGCTATAATTACTCCTTTAGATCCCAAGGGGGAAAGGGCGCAGATGTACGCATCACTAGCAGTACCTCAAGAAGCAAAAATTTGACTTTTTATACAGTAGTATTATATACATATGCAATACTAATCAAGTTTAGGGAGAAACTTATCAAGTTACATGAGCTTCCATTCGCAAAAATAATCATTCTTAGTGACTCGATAGCCGAGGTCATAATAAATGAGCATGTGGAAATGACGTTAGCAATGGTAAATCAATACCATGAATTTCTACTTTCACATTTAGTTAGCCCTTTTTCTCTACTCATAAATAAAGTAAATGCCTACACATATGATTTTGATGCACAGGTAAATTTAGCGACATTAAAAGAGATTAATGCGATGGCCGTTGTGTCATATACTCGCTCTACAAAAATCAGTACGGAATATTTAACATCTTTGGTTCCCCGTAAAGTAGTATGGAAATTAAAAATTTTTACTAATCGTGACGAAGCCTTAAATTGGTTGAAATTGGAACAAGGAAGTCTAAAGCACTAATGATATAGGGATAAAAAAGTTTTTGTTATCTGCTTAAGATTACTCAGCAATCATTTTGTTTTCATTTCCTTTAACCTCAATCGATTACGGTCAATGATGAGATAAACAACATTTGCCTACAATATCGCCAGTTTTTAATGCTGAAACTGACAGATGCCCCCCAGCCGAATGCTGCTCACGGCGTTTCTAACTCTAACTCTGATACCCTATTTTTGTTATTTAAACGCCTGCACGACCACATAGGTGCACTCTTACTTTTACAAGGGGCTGCGCGGTGAATACTGGGGGCGAGGCGAGTGCTTGTATGTTGTATAGGCGAAATATGGCGTGTTTAAGAGGATTTTTTTGAGTAATTATAGTGCTATGTTACATTAGCAAACTATTCAAATTCATGTCCAAAATATCATGTCCAAAATTCATGATACGGCATATCGAGACTCAGTATGACATCAACTATTAATACCTCTATGAACGCACGAGTATGGGCGATGCTTATTCTGCTTTCTATGCTATGGGGAGGCTCGTTTTTTTTCGTCGGTGTGGTAGTGACAGAGCTTGCTCCTTTGACGATTGTGACGCTTAGAGTGGCAATTGCTGCCATGACGTTATGGGCCATTGCTCTGATGATTGGCCTGCGTCCACCCAAGACATTACGGGTATGGCTCGCTTTTCTAGGCATGGGGCTGCTCAATAACGTGATCCCGTTTGCGCTTATTGTATGGGGGCAAACTCAAATCGCATCAGGGCTGGCATCTATGCTTAATGCAGCAACCCCCATCTTCACCGTCGTGGTTGCTGGGATCTTGCTAGCTGACGAACGCATTACGCCGTTAAAACTTGCGGGCGTAGCGGTCGGTTTCCTTGGTGTGGCAGTGATGATTGGACTGCCCGCTTTAAGTGGCAATGGCAATTTAGTCGCGCAACTGGCCATTATCGCTGCCGCCTTGTCTTACGCCTTTGCCGGTGTTTATGGCCGCCGGTTCAAGGCTATGGGGATCAACCCCATTATTACTGCCGCAGGGCAAGTTACCGCGTCGACACTCATATTGATTCCTATCACTTTGTTTGTCGATGGTGGACTCGATGTTGCTGGCGTTAGCTTAAACTCCTGGACCGCAATGATAGGGCTCGCCGTTCTCTCTACTGCGATTGCCTATGTCCTTTATTTCAAGATACTGGAGCTGGCAGGTGCGACCAATGTGTTATTAGTCACCCTCTTGGTTCCTGTTTCGGCTATTTTGCTGGGTTCACTGTTTTTGAATGAATCCTTGGAGGCGATTCATTTTGTCGGGATCTTGCTGATTGCCCTGGGCTTGTCTGCTATCGATGGGAGATTGTGGCATCGGCTGAAATGGGTGAAGGCTGAGCGTTAATACTGGCAACGTGTTTTCCAACAAGTAACCTAATGAGTGTATGCCACCCCTTATCTGTTCTATCGCCAATCACCGTTGCCGGATTTCCGGCAACAATGACATAAGCGGGAACATCTTTGGTGACGTGGCATTCATGGCTATCACGGCGCAGTCGCCTATGGTGACGCCATCGACGATAGCGTCTTGTGTCATCCATTAAAAGGGAATAACCATTTCCTCATCAATGCGCCTTGAATTGAAAAAACTGAGAGCCTCTGAACTGACCAGATACTTATATGCAATGGTATTAAACACTGATCCCGGTCTTAATCTCTTGCACTATGATGGTGTTTTTACCATCAGTTGCAGTATTATTGGCATTAGCGACTTCGACCACACGCCAGAGAATATCTAAGTCATAGAGGGCGACTTGATAGACCTTAGGGTCAGCCTTAGCTTTCTTATAGGCGGGACGCGGGTCTTGGGCAAGGACACCTATGATGAGATCCTCGAGGTGTTGATATTGCTCCAATCCTTCATAGCGTGTCAGCTGCTGCTTAGCATCTGGACTAAATTCTACCTTGGTCAGTTTTGGCGCTTCATGGGCGATGCCGCCTAACGCATCAGGCACCGAGTCCGAGAAGGGGATATAGGGTTTGATATCTATGATGGGGGTGCCATCGAGGAGATCCATTCCCGAGATCTCTAAAGCCAGGTAGCCTTTGCGCTGGTGGATTTTATGTAGTTTCACCACCGACTGACCTAAGCCGTTGGGGCGGAAGGTGGAGCGAGTCGCGAACACACCCAGCTTCTCGTTGCCGCCAAGGCGGGGAGGGCGAACCGTGGTTTTCCATCCCTGGGCAAGATTTTGATGGAAGCAAAATACCAACCACAGATGCGAGTATTGTTCCAGCCCTCTGACGGTATCGATATCATTGTAGGGGGCCTGGAGTTCGACAAAACCGCGGGCGGCCTTGACGAGTCCCGGTTGTCTGGGGATCCCAAATTTTTGTTTATAGGGCGTACGACAGTACGCCACGGCTTGAATTTGACTGCTAAAACTCATTGATGACTACTTTGAAGTGGAGATTAAATAGAGGCAGATCACTGCTTGTCTGTGACTGGGGTTTTGATTGCCTGGCCAATACAGATGGCGCGGCTGATACAGCCCTGATCTTGCTCTTCAAATACCAGACAATTCTTGATAACTAGACCGTTAGCCCCTTTATCTGCCGCGGCTCTGCGGGCAAGTGTACGTGCTTCACTGATCGCAGCCGGAGCATCATTGGCTTGCTCCTGGCATGTTTCGCCTTCGACTAACCCTATGATCTCATAAGGAAGATTCGGTGCTGTAGTATTATCATAGACGGTGATATCCGATGCCTTGAAATAATCGTCGATGGCTTCACCATTGAGGTTACTGTTAAATTTATATTCGCCGGCGCAGGCGCTAAGCAGTAAAACTAGGGCAGAGATTAATAGGGTCTTCATTATTCAGGCCTGTTAGTAGAGTGACTGATGTACTCTGGAATTTACTTTTCGGCGCCTAACTGAAATAAGCTAAGGCTTTATGCACCTAGCTAAAAGAGTTAAGAATCGAAACAGTTGAAACAGCTAGGGTAATAAAAGGTATATTTTATTACCCTAGCTATAGGAATTCTAGCGCTTTAGGTACTTTTGATAAAGCTGTTGTTGACGATTATTGAGATCTATCTCGCGGCCATCGATATAGACTTTTTCTATCTTGGCTTCCATGGGATCTAAGATGTCGCCTTTAGACACCACCAAGTTAGCCTTATAGCCTATCGCTATCGCGCCCATATCATCTAGGCCCAGTATTCTAGCGGCATCGAGACTGACACTTTTCAGTGCTGCTTGTTTAGTGAGACCATAAGCCACGGTTTGACCCGCTGCCAGAGGCAAGTTACGACTGTTCCAATCCGATGAGAAGCCTAAGGCGAAGGGGATCTCGGCTTGCTTGAGTAGGGCGGGGATCTTAAAGCTCAGATCGATAGGCTCATCTTTTCTCATCGGCAGGCTTAAGGTGCGGGTATAGATCACTTTTGCCTGTATTTCGTTGAGCAATACACCTAAGCGCCAGGCATCATAACCCCCGACGATAACCAGTTTGAAATGGTATTGCTTGGCCAGAGATGCCGCCTCCTCTATCTGTTTCTGGGTGTTGGCGTGTACAAACAGCTGGGCTTCTCCATCATAGAGGGGAAGCAAGGATTGCCATCTTAGATCAACCTTGTTGATTTTATTGGCCTTACTTGCCAGAAAGTAGCGATATCCGTCAGAAATAGCCTGGGAGATATCGGTGATTTGCGCATTATATTTATCTATCTGCTTGTCGCGTTTGTCTTTATCTTGAGCAAGGCGACCTAATCGGGGCCAATAGAGGTGAAAAGCGGCTTGAGTCGGCACGAGCGCATCTTCCACTGTCCAGCTATCTAGAGAGACCAATGAAGACTGCCCGGCTAAACTGTCGCCCTGAGGCACGATTTGGGCATGGGTAATACCATTAACGCGTATGGTCGGTATGATCTCCGAATCCGGATTGAAGGCCGTGATGACTTCGAGTTGGGGGTTGAACTTGCCGACTTCATAGCTGTCATTACTGGGGCGCATCATCTCCACTTCGACCAGGCCCAGGCTAGTATCTAGGGCGATGAGCCCTGGATAGATGTGCTTGTCTGTCGCATCTAAATGTATGGCATGCGGAGCGATAAGGTTTTGACCTATGGCTACAATCTTGCCATCTTCTATTAAGAGATCTGTGTTGAGTTTCAGCCCATCTATGGCGGTATGTAAGCTGGCATTGGTAAACAATATTGCAGTCGACTGTGCCTCGGCGGGGATCATATCGTGGCCATGGACGGGCAAGGTGACAATGCAGCCTAAGCCTAGATAAAGCAGCACTCGCTTGGCAGCCAGAGACATCTTCTTACTCACTATTTGTTGTATTTGTACATGTTGCAGCGCGTTATTTAGCGCTTTTGCTACTCGAGTTGCCGGCTTCATAACGCAGCCCCCATCTTGTGTGCTCGATGCCAAACATCGTATTGAGTGTCGCAGTGCCATTCTGGTTCATTGCTCTCTATCACAGTCTCTCCGGGAGGAAGTGCACTGGGCTTGGACTCACTGAGCAGTATCTTCTGAATGAGTGTCGCTCTCTCTTTAGCGACATCAGTTTGCAGTTTTTTGTCTGTTTGACGGTCAAAATAGCGTTTGCCTTCGATCCAGGTGGCATCCACTTTTGCGTAAACAGATAATGGCGAGTGATCCCATAATACGATATCCGCTTGCTTACCTTTCGTTATCGAGCCTATATATTCATCGACGCCCAGTTGAATCGCCGGATTGATGGTGACCATTTTCCACGCATCTTCCGCCGACATATCACAATACATCATAGACTTGGCGGCTTCTTGATTTAATCTTCGCTGCATCTCATAGTCATCTGAGTTGATGCTGGTGAGTACGCCCTTGCGCTGCATCAGGCAGGTATTTTGCGGGATGGCATCATAGACCTCAAATTTATAGGCCCACCAATCAGAGAAGGTTGAGGCCGAGGCGCCGTGTTGAGCCAGCTCTTCTGCGACTTTATAGCCTTCCAAAATGTGGGTGAAGGTGTTGACCTTGAAGTTATAGGCTTCAGCTAGGCGCAGGAACATCAAGATCTCAGATTGCACATAAGAGTGAATATGGATATGCCGTTTTTGCTCTAGCACTTCGGCGATAGCGGCTAAGCGATAGTTGGGCTTAGGCGCGATACGTTTGCGCTTCTCACTGCCTCTGAGGCGACGATAGTCATCAATGGATTTCTGGTAGGCATTGGCTTCGTTGAACGCCTCGATGAACAGAGATTTAACCCCCATGCGGCTTTGTGGGAAACGCTTGTCGAAATTATCACCCCAGTTACTCTGTTTTACGTTTTCGCCCAGGGCAAACTTGATGCTGGGGGGCGCCTGAGTATATTTAAGCTGGTTGGCATTCTCGCCCCAGCGCATTTGGATCACCTGGGCCTGACCACCGATAGGGTTCGCACTGCCGTGTAATAGTTGCGCCGTGGTGACGCCGCCGGCTAAGGCGCGGTAAATAGCGATATCATTGGGATTGATGATATCGCCAATGCGTACTTCTGAGGTGATGGCATCTGTGCCTTCATTGGTACCGCCATTGATGGCGATATGTGAATGCTCATCGATGATACCTGCGGTTAAATGTTTGCCAGTGGCGTCGATATGGCGATAACCCGAAGGTGTCTGCAAGTTTTTGCCTATCTTCTCAATCTTGCCACGCGATATGAGCAGGTCGCTATTTTCAAGTAGCCCTTGTTCATCAGAGGTCCAGATGGTGGCGTTACTTATGTGTAGCTTCTCTGTTTTAGCTAAGCTGTCTCTGCCATAGGCGACATTGGGTAAAGTTAACTTAGAGATGAGCTCGACTGGTGTTTCATCTTCTTCAGCATCTGGCGTTTCAATGGTGTCTCTTAAGACGCCGGCTACAGGCGTGAGCGCGCCATCCTTATCTAGCATGCGACCACGAATGCCTTGTTCGTCAAACCAGAGGGTGAAACGGTTGATGCCCTCGAAACCTGTCTCAGTCATATCGACATTAAAGGTTAGGCGCTTATTGAGGTAGGTCACCTGAGACAGTTCCAGCTCTTGCTCACCGCTGGCCAAGGTGCCTGACATCTTGTCACCTTGTTTATTGGCCTTAGAGATAGACAGGTCCAGTGAGACTTGTCCTATCTGGATTTGGTAGCTTAAATCCAACAGATAAGTGTCCCTATCGATAAGTTGGTGTTCATCGCCTTGTAACCAGATGCTGTGAATGACGCCATCTTCGAAGATGTTGCCCTTAGTGATCACCAGATCTGCAATAAACCCAGGCTTTAATCGACCGCTAAATTCACTGGTGCCGACAATTTCTGCGGCCTCAGTGGTGAGTGCGGCCAATGCCGCCGCTTCACTCAGGCCATATTTTACCGCCTGCTTGAGTCTAGGCCAGAAGTCTTCGGCCTTGATGCCGTGCTGAGTTAACGCGAAGGGCAGCTGAGACGCTTCAACGGCCATCAAGTTAGCCGGTGCTCGCTCCCAGTGTCGCATCTGGGCCAAGCTTATCTCTCTTTCACTGTCGTCATCGCCAACTAAGGGGGCGGCAGGGAAGTTCAATGGCAGAATTAATCCATAACCATAAGCTTGAAGTTCATCTAGTCGAGCGTATTCTTTACCATTACCCAATAAACTTGCTTTAAATTCATGTTTATTTAATAAACGTGCAGCCCTGAGTTGATTGTTGAGATTTTTAGTATCGAAAATAATGTGTTCATTTTCAAGGTTGGCCATGGCCGTGAGTGCACTATTAAACTCAATCAATTGGGTTTCAGAACTTGAAAACGACTTGTGTTTATTTTCTTTATACCAATTGGCATCGGCGAACGTTTGTCTAATAAGCGCTATGCTACCCATCAAGGAACTGGGGTAATCTTGGGGTGAACTGCCTTTATCGAATGCTAAAAAATGACTGGATTGAGCTCGATATATAATTTCATTGGCACTTTTTTCTGCCAAAGATAATGTCACCCCGCGGCCACGAAAAATGCCATCTAAATTACTGCTCTGAACACTGGTAAATCCATTGTTGATCCATGGCTCAGCATCACCTTTATTAGGGTGAACATAATTAAACCAATATTTTTCAGCGTGAATTGCCCCATTTTCAGCATTTCCACCTATTCGTTGTATCTCATAGATAGGAGGCAGTACTTCATTTTTTTGGTATTCAAATTCGATGGCGTAGTCGGTAAATGGATCGATAAACCCCGGATAAATCGTATAACCATGCAGATCGATAATGAGTGCATCTTCAGGCACTTTATTATTTTTTATAACTTTTATAATCTTATTGTTTTTAATGAGTAAACTAGCATTAGTTATTTTTTTTCCAGGCTCAATCATTAAGGTAGCATGGGTGAGTGCAGTTAATTTTGGAGTATTATCAGTGAGTTGGTCATTTGCCTGTGTCTGCAATACACTGATTGAAAATAATGTCGTGACTATCGTTATGGTTTTTATTCTGTGATGCATTTTAGCCATTAACTGTGAATCGTGAAACGTAAGCAGATGTTATCTGAAGTTCACTGTAAATACCAAGTGGTAATTGTAATGATTCGTATCGATAATGTTAAATGAAAAGTATAAAAAAACCGGCCTAAGCCGGTCTAATATACTACTTCTGTTTGATAGAAGTGATTTAGATGAGGAAGTCGTCCATAGAACGGCCGTTATCTAGCTCAGTCTTAAATACTGTTGGCATACGTCCTTGACCAGTCCAAGTGACAGCTTCACCATTCACGTCGATAGAATATTTAGCTGGACGTGGAGCGCGTTTCTTAGGCGCTGGTTTTACTACCGATGCACCTAGGTCATCAATTGATAAGCCGACGGCTTCCATCTGTTTGCGGATTTCATCTATCTTGGCGTTTCTTTCTGCCGTAGCTTCTGCTTCTGCTTCTGCTTGAGAGTCTCTTTCCGAGATAACTTTATCAAGTTTTACCGCGAATTCTTTTAAGTCTTCGATTGATAGATCTTTTACTGCGGCTTTAAAACGGCGGCCATGAGTTAGTATTTCAAGAAAATCGCTCATAATTATTTAGGTCCAATTATATTTAGTGAGTTAATAAATTATCAGACTAATAATAGGAATTATTAGAACAAGTTTCAAATGTTATTTGAATTTAATCGATGAATATATATATATAGGCATCTTATCTACTAGATATTGTTATTTTTGTAGGTTGAAAGTAACCATAATATGCTATGTATCAAAAAAAATACAAACAGTCGTTTGAACCATTGTTGACGTTAACGTTAACAGCACGTAGAGTGGCTCTACTTTGTGTAGGTGTTAACCTATACTCAACCCTCTAAAAATGACGTAAGAAGGAAGCCCTATGAAAGTATTGGTGCCTGTTAAGCGCGTCGTCGATGCCAATGTTAAAGTCAGAGTGAATGCTGACAATACCGATGTCGATACCGCTAACTTGAAAATGGCGATTAACCCTTTTTGTGAGATTGCCGTAGAAGAAGCCGTGCGCTTAAAAGAAGCCGGTGTGGCTTCTGAAATTGTGGTTGTTACCGTGGGCCCTAAAGCCGCACAGGAGCAGCTACGTACGGCAATGGCTCTAGGTGCCGATCGTGGTATTCATATCCAGACTGAAGAGGCGTTAGTACCTTTATCTATTGCTAAACTGCTCAATGCCGTTCAGGAAAAAGAGCAGGCACAACTGATTATTTTGGGCAAGCAAACTATCGATGGTGATAATAACCAGACCGGACAGATGCTGTCGGCACTGGCTAATATGCCTCAGGCGACATTTGCTTCTGAAGTTAAAGTCGAGGGCGACTCTCTTGCCGTGACACGTGAAGTCGATGGCGGCCTACAGAGTGTCACCGTTTCGCTGCCAGCGGTAGTGACGGTTGATTTGCGTTTAAATGAACCTAGATACGCTAAGTTACCTAACATCATGAAGGCAAAGCGTAAGCCATTAGAGACCCTTTCTATCGATGATCTAGGTGTAAGTCTGAAGCAGCATCAAACAGTATTGAAAGTGACTCCACCTGCCGAGCGTAAGGCTGGAATTATGGTGGCTAGTGTTGCAGAACTGGCCGATAAGTTAAAGAATGAAGCGAAGGTGATCTAATGGCAATTTTAGTATTAGCAGAACATGATAATGCCAGCTTGAAGCTGGACACCGCCAAAGTTGTCGCTTGTGGTCAAGCCATTGGCGGCGATATCGATGTCTTGATTGCCGGTCATGAATGCGCCGCCGTGGTCGATGCCGCCAAGCAACTTACGGGTGTCAGGCGTGTTTTAGTCGCACAGTCGGCGCAATATGCTCACGGTTTTGCGGATAATGTGGCGCAACTTATCGTCGATATTGCCGGTGATTATGAACACATCTTGGCTGCAGCTACTAGCCAAGGTAAAGACACATTACCACGTGTATCTGCGCTTTTAGATGTCGCTCAGTTATCTGAAGTGGTAGAAGTCGTGAGTGCCGATACCTTCGTGCGTCCAATATATGCGGGTAATGCATTAGCCACGGTTCAGAGCCATGATGCTAAGAAGGTACTCACAGTACGTGCGAGTGCGTTCGATGCGGTCGCTAATGATGGTGCTGCGGATGTTGTTGCCCTAGATAAGGTTTTCGATTCTGTGACTCAATTTGTTTCTCAGAGCCTATCAAAATCTGAGCGACCCGAACTTAGTGCTGCATCTGTTGTGGTATCGGGTGGTCGTGGTCTGGGAAGCGGTGAGAACTTCGCCATCTTAGAAAAGCTTGCGGATAAGCTAGGTGGTGCACTCGGTGCTTCACGTGCTGCGGTCGATGCGGGTTTTGTGTCTAACGATCTGCAAGTGGGCCAAACCGGTAAGATAGTGGCACCGGACTTGTATATCGCCGTGGGTATCTCGGGTGCAATTCAGCACCTTGCGGGGATGAAAGACTCTAAAGTGATCGTCGCTATCAACAAGGATCCCGAAGCGCCGATCTTCCAGATTGCCGATTATGGTTTGGAAGCGGATCTGTTTGAAGCGGTTCCTGAACTCACTGATTTGCTATAAATTGTCGACTAGATGCTGCCTAAGTGTAATTTTAAAGTGAAACACTTTTAATTTACACCCATTAAGCGTGATCTTGATCACAACAGGCGGTTTTGAGGTAGAATCCTCGAAGCCGCCTGTGTTTTTATTAGGGTTACGTTTCCATATATGACTGATTTTGGCACCTTTGAGGCGCTCATCATCACATGACATGGTAAACGTCCTGAAAAGTAGAGGTGCATTAAAGATCAGTAGTGATAGCCAGGGTGATACCGCTTATCTATCATGAAAGGCTTTGATGCCGAAGCAGTAATACATATCACGGTTTACTGCTGGGGCTGTATCTAATAGATATGGCACTGCCATAGTATTTCTTATCCGGATGATAAGAAAAATTTATACCTTTTAATTAACGGTATTACTATGGAGCGCTACTGATAGGACAGGTGTTTTCAGATATCGTCAATATCCCACCAGTTCAGCAGCCTCCATTCGTACTTAACACTAAGATTATAATTAAATGACAATTTTAAGTTATGCCGATTCGGCGCTTTCATTGCTGCCTCCTGTGGTCGCGATTCTGATGGCGATTGTTACTCGTCGTGTATTGCTCTCTTTGGGGATGGGTATATTACTCGGCGCAGTATTGATAAACGATTTCTCTGTTATAGCATCAGGCCAATATTTAGGTGAGCAAGTTGCTGGCTTATTCTGGGATGATGGTGCCATCAATTCCTGGAATATGTATCTGCTAGGCTTCCTGGTACTGTTGGGGATGATCACCGCCCTCATTACCGTGAGCGGCGCGGCGAGTGCTTTTGCCGATTGGGCAAGGAACCACATCAAGTGTAAGCGTGATGCCAAGTTGCTGACCATGTTCTTAGGTTGTGTGATCTTCATCGACGATTATTTCAATAGTCTAGTGGTTGGCAGTGTCGCCAGACCTCTCACCGACAGATATTATATTTCCCGCAGCAAGCTCGCCTATATATTGGACTCGACAGCTGCGCCTATCTGCGTGATCTCTCCCGTGTCGAGTTGGGGGGCGTATATCATCGCCTTGATCGGCGGTATTCTCACCGCCCATGGTTTCACCGATTCAGGACATCTGAGTGTCTTCATCCAGATGATCCCGATGAACTTCTATGCCATCTTTGCACTGTTACTCCTGCTTTGTGTCGCTTTTTGGGACCTCAATGTAGGCCCAATGCGCCAGCATGAGCTCAATGCGCAGAAGGGTAACTTATATGATGAGGCTAAAGGCTTACCACCCGGTGCTAACTCAGATCTGCCAGAGGCCAACAACGGTAAGATCTTGGGATTATTCCTGCCCATTATCGTACTGGTCTTTGCGACCTTCTATTTCATGGTGAGCAGCGGCGGAGACGTATTAGCAGCCGACGGAAAACCTTTCAGTATTCTCGGTGCATTTGAAAATACCGATGTCGCCTCATCTCTGTTCTTCGGTGCCCTAGTCGGTTTTATTGCGACTCTGGCCCTAGTCTTGATACAGGGATTGGACAAGTCGTACCTGATTAAAGGTCTGGTTGCCGGCGCTCGCTCTATGCTGCCAGCCATCTATATCTTGCTATTTGCATGGACGATAGCCGGTGTGATTGGTCAATTAGAGACAGGTAAGTACATGGCGAGTCTGGCATCGGGTAATATTCCGTTTGCAATGTTACCCGCCGTGTTATTTGTACTTGCAGGCCTGACAGCGTTCTCAACCGGCACCAGCTGGGGCACGTTCGGTATCATGCTACCTATCGCTGCGGATATGGCAATGGGCACCAACACCAGCCTGATGTTGCCTATGCTTGCTGCTGTGCTCGCTGGTGCGGTATTTGGTGACCATTGTTCGCCAATCTCAGATACGACAATCCTCTCCTCCACGGGAGCCAACTGTCATCATATCGATCATGTGATCACTCAATTGCCCTACGCCTTAATTGTGGCTGGGATCAGCTTGGGTGGGTACCTAGTACTGGGATTCACCGAGTCTTTGATGGCTGGACTGGCTACCTGTAGCATCTTATTTGTAATTAGTGTCCTAGTCTTGAAGTTTAAATCTACTCAGGCTAGCAGCTAGCCGAGCTGTCAATGTTTTTGCTCATCTAAGGCATAGCTAGCAAGTGAAATACCGCTCAAATGAGCGGTATTTTTTTGTCTAAAGTTAGGCTGTGATCCAATCGATGTCTATCAGAATTAGTGAGTATTGGCTTGAATGGCACCGCTACATGATTTTCGTGATAAAAATTGTTAAGCTGTAGCCGAATTCATGGATATGGGATATCGGTTTGGCACAGCTCTATTTTTATTATTCGGCGATGAATGCCGGAAAGTCTACTTCGCTCTTGCAGTCCTCATATAATTATCGCGAACGTGGCATGCACACCTTAGTGATGACGGCCTCAATCGATGACCGCTATGGTGTGGGTAAGGTGTCTTCACGACTAGGCATAGAAACCGAGGCGCAGGTTTTTGCCAGTGATGATGATATTGCCAAGATGATAGCCACGGCTCATGCAGAGCAGAAACTGCATTGTATTCTTATCGATGAATCTCAATTTTTGAGTAAACAGCAGGTCAAACAGCTGACCTATATCGTCGACATATTGGACATACCTGTACTCTGTTATGGCCTGAAAACAGACTTTCAGGGAGAGTTATTTACCGGTAGCCAATATCTGCTGGCCTGGTCAGATAAATTGGTCGAGCTCAAAACCATCTGCCATTGCGGCCGCAAGGCGAACATGGTGGTGAGACTTGACGATGAAGGCAAGCCTATGCGTGAAGGTGAGCAGGTTGCCATCGGTGGCAACGAGCGTTATGAATCAGTTTGCCGCAAGCATTTTAGAGAGTTTTTGTGGGATTAAGAAAGAGATCAGGTCTTAGTTCCTAGGTGCTAGGGCCTTATCTATTTGCTTTAGTTTAATCTCGAGAGCAGCTTTCTTACCTGCTCTCTCGTATCATCAATTCTTGCTATCACCTCGCCGACACTGGTTTCGTCATCGCCTATCGAATCCCAGTCTGGCTACCATTCTTGTTTAAGTCGTTGAGTTATATTCAGTGACCTCCATTCGCCAGACGTTGTGGCTAAATCCCACAAGCGCCAATACCATGCTAAAGACGGCGGTTATGTGGAAAATATGCTCTCTATTCTCCGGAAATGTTGGCTGCATCTTCTCAATTTCATTGTCTAGCTTATAAACAAAGATAGCTTACAAGCTCATTTCAGGTACATGCTCAGGAACAACTAACTTTCCTGCTGTTTTCTCAACTATCTCTTCGACAGAGACGCCTGGAGCACGCTCTAATAGGTGGAAGGCACCGTCTTTAATCTCCATAAAGGCCAGATCGGTCAGTACACGCTTGATACAGCCAAAGCCGGTTAGCGGCAATTCACACTTGGCGAGCAGTTTAGAGTTACCGCGCTTGTCTGCATGCATCATGGTGACGATGATATTATCGGCGCCTGCGACCAAGTCCATAGCGCCGCCCATGCCCTTGATGAGCTTGCCTGGGATCATCCAGGAGGCGATAGAACCTTGCTGATCAACTTCGAAGGCGCCCAGTACGGTCAGGTCAACATGACCGCCACGGATCATGGCAAAGCTCTCTGCCGAGGAGAAGAATGAGGCGCCATCGACTGCGGTGACAGTCTGCTTGCCGGCGTTGATAAGATCGGCATCTATGGTCTCTTCAGTAGGGAATTCACCCATGCCGAGCAGGCCATTTTCCGATTGCAGCATCACATCAATTCCCTCTGGAATATAGTTAGCCACTAAGGTGGGAATGCCAATGCCTAGGTTGACGTAATAACCATCTTTTAGCTCTGCCGCTACACGTTGTGCGAGTTGATCTCTTGATAATGCCATATTGTCTCCCTCCTGCTTATGTTGATGCTGCTGTTAAAGATGGCTTAACGGTACGTTGCTCGATGCGTTTCTCGAATGTGCCTTGGATGACACGATTAACGTAAATCCCCGGGGTGTGGATATGATCTGGATCTAGTTCGCCGGGCTCAACGATATACTCGGCTTCGACCACGGTAATCTTACCGGCTGTTGCCATCATGGGGTTGAAGTTAGCGGCGGTCTTACGAAACACCAGGTTACCCATGGTATCGGCTTTCCAGGCGCGCACTAGGGCGAAATCTGCGGTGAGTGAGGGCTCGAGTACGTAATGTCGTCCCTCTATCTCACGGGTTTCTTTGCCTTCGGCAATGGGGGTACCGTAACCCGTTGCGGTGAAGAAGGCTGGGATGCCTGCACCGCCGGCACGTATTTTTTCCGCGAGTGTGCCTTGGGGAGTCAAGATCACATTGAGTTCACCGGATAACATCTGCTTCTCGAAGGTCGCGTTTTCACCGACATAGGAGGCTATCATGGTATCGATTTGGCGGCTCTTGAGCAGTAAGCCTAAGCCGAAATCATCGACTCCGGCGTTATTAGAGATGGCCGTTAATCCTGTTACGCCGATTTTGACCATGTGTGAGATCAAGCCTTCGGGGATACCGCAAAGGCCAAATCCGCCTACCATGACAGTCATGTCATTGGAAAGGCCCGCTAAGGCTTCTTCATAACTGTGTACGACTTTATTCAGTCCTGCCATTATTCTTATCTCTCTTGTAGAAGGGTCGAGTGTTAATTCGTTACCGAGAACCTGGGTTATTAGCAAGTTCAGGCTAGTAAGCTCATCGTTAAGACGCTGTATCGGTTATACCACTAACATCTTGGCTGTTGATTTTATAGTTTCTCGCAGCCAACTTGTTGGCGTCCTCGAAGTGCGTAGCACGCCCTAGGAACGAGAAGCGAAGCGCTCAGCTCTTTATCCGCTGAAGGCTTTTTGTTCGCTGAAGGCTCTTTATCCGCAGAAGGCTCTAACTTATCAAGGCTTGGGCAACTTTAGAGCCTGTTTGTCTGCCAAGGGCCTGGCTTATATTTTTACCTGCCTGGGCAAGTAGAGTGAGATCTACGCCTGTGTCTATTCCGAGTCCATGTAACATGTAAACCAGATCTTCGCTAGCTAAGTTACCCGATGCGCCTTTGGCATAGGGGCATCCACCGAGTCCAGCTACCGATGAGTCGACGACACTGACGCCGGTTTCAAGGCAGGCCAATATATTCGCCAACGCCTGACCATAGGTATCATGAAAGTGCAGTGCGAGTTTATCCACCGGCACGACTTGGCTGACGGCTTGCACCATCTTACGGGCATTATTTGGCGTGCCAACGCCTATGGTGTCACCGAGTGAGATCTCATAGCAGCCCATCTTGTAAAAAATTTCAGACACGCGAGCCACTTCACTCACGTCAATCTCACCTTCATAGGGGCAACCTAGGACGCAGGAAACATAGCCTCTAACCCGAATGTTTTCGGCCTTAGCCCGCTCCATCAGTGGCTTAAAGCGTGCAATGGACTCCTC
Source organism: Shewanella sp. (assembly GCF_013214165.1). Classification (GTDB taxonomy): domain Bacteria; phylum Pseudomonadota; class Gammaproteobacteria; order Enterobacterales; family Shewanellaceae; genus Shewanella. The sequence goes on from NZ_JABSSM010000028.1 coordinate 44,706, forward strand.
GATTGAGCAGTTAATATTACGCTGAGAGAAGCTCTCTGACGCCGCGCCAAAGATGGCAACTTCATCGGCTCTTGCGTCAAGCGCAAGTTCCAGGCCCTTCATATTCGGGGTCAGGGCGCTATAAATCACATCGGCTTCACGCTTAATATTGCGTAACACTTCACCCGAGTCGGCCATCTGCGGCACCCATTTGGGTGACACGAAGCTCGCCGCTTCTATGCGTTTAATGCCAGCTTTGGCTAAGTCTTGTATCAAGACTATTTTATCTTGCGTGCTGACAGCCTGCTCATTTTGCAGGCCGTCGCGGGCGCCAACTTCAAATATGCTGACCTGTTTAGGGAACGTCATTAGGCTCTCCGCTCATCAGTTGCGTTTATTACATGAGCCATCTTCATGTTTTTCCTTCTGTAGCAGCGGGTTCTAGGGGCTCGACTTCTACTAATATGGTGCCGTCGCTGACGAGCTCGCCTGGCTCGAAGAAGAAACTGGTTACTACGCCGTCAAAGGGAGACTCTATGGTGTATTCCATTTTCATCGCTTCCATCACCATCAGGCCTTGACCCGCTGTCACAGCATCACCTTTGTTGACCAGATGAGTCACGATAGTGCCGTTCATCGGCGCCTTGAGATTATCTTTGAGACACGCTTGCTCTTCAACTAGCTCAGTCTGAATCGCACGGTAATGATAGCTGGTGGTATTGATAAAGAGGGTGAAGTCTTGTTCGACCTGGCTGACAGGCACTTTCACTTTATGACCGGATGCCTTGATGGCAGAATTTTTGTCATGCTCGTCTTTAACGGCAATCTCGGCGTGAAGCATCTCATCGATGAGCTCACCCTTTAACACATAAGCCTTGTCATCGATTTGAACCTGATAGACAGACTGACCGGCAATCATCATTTCACTGACTTCTAGATGTTGAACTTGATGCTTATCGTCCAGCAGTGAGATCTGGTGGATACTGTTGCTATTGAGCCTAAATCCACTCACAGTTCCCCAAGGTGAATAGGGATCATGGCTGTTCACCGCACATGCTTTCGCGGCCACTTTTCGGGCGCACAGCTGATAGAGCGCCGCCAGTGCTAAGGCATTTTGCTCATCATTTGACGCCGACTCCTGTGACTGGAGAGGGCTACGGCCGATAAGCTCATCGCCGTAGCGCTCGATAAAGTCGGTGCTGAAATTGGCATCGCTGAAGGCTTTATGCGCGGTGATGTTAGCCAGAAACTCGATATTGTGTTTCAAGCCGCTGATCTGGTATGACTCAAGGGAGTGGACCATGCGTTGCAGTGCTCGTGGGCGAGTCTCGTCCCACACGATAAGCTTAGAGATCATAGGATCGTAGAAGTTACTGATCACATCGTTTTCACGAATGCCCGAGTCGATCCGTACATACTTACTCTGCTCTGGTTCACGCAGGAAGTTAAGCTTACCGCTGGCGGGCAGGAAGTCATTTTGCGGATCTTCGGCGTAGATACGCACTTCGAATGAATGGCCGTGAATACGCACTTCGTCTTGTTTCAGGGGTAACTGACTACCGCTGGCTATCATCAACTGCCATTTTACCAAGTCTTGGCCTGTAACCATCTCAGTCACCGGATGCTCAACCTGCAGACGAGTATTCATCTCCATGAAATAGAAGCTGTTATCGGTATCGAGCAGGAATTCTATGGTGCCTGCGCCGCGATAGTCGATGGCTTTGGCAGCCGCGACTGCCGCTTCACCCATCTCGACTCTGAGTGCGTCACTCAGGCCTGGGGCTGGCGCCTCTTCGACGACTTTTTGATGGCGACGCTGAATTGAACAGTCACGATCGGACAAATAGATGCAGTTGCCATAGTTGTCGGCGAAAACTTGTACTTCCACATGACGAGGCTGGCGCAGGTAACGCTCCATCAGGAGTTTGTCGTTACCGAAAGAGGAGGTGGCTTCACGTCTGGCAGAGTGAATGTTTTCCAATACTTCGGCGCTATTCTCGACGATACGCATGCCCTTACCGCCACCGCCATAGGTTGCCTTGATCAGTAAGGGGAAGCCCATCTTGTTGGCTTCCTTGACGAGCAGGGCATCATCTTGGGCATCACCATGATAACCAGGCACTAGGGGCACATTTGCCGCGCCCATGATATCTTTCGCTGCGCTCTTGCTGCCCATGGAGTCGATGGCATCGGCAGTCGGGCCGACGAAGATGATGCCAGCTTGCTCACACTTGCGGGCAAACTCGGCATTTTCAGACAGGAAACCATAACCTGGGTGTATGGCCTGAGCGCCGGACTTCTTGGCGATGTCGATGATCAGATCGGCTTTAAGATAAGAGTCTGCCGGCGCGCTGCCGCCTAAGTAGAAGGATTCATCGGCTAATGCCACGTGGCGGGCATTGACATCGGCGTCGCTGTATAAAGTCACGGTGCGAACGCCCATGGCCTTGGCTGTTTTGATGATACGACAGGCAATTTCGCCACGGTTAGCAATTAATAGTTTTTTTATTAAGGACTGGCTAAACATTATTTGGCTCCTTGCGCGCTGATATTTTTTGCATCATTTTGAGCGCTGCTCCAGTTTGGCTTGCGCTTGTCGAAGAAGGCATTTAGGCCTTCCTGACCTTCATTCGATACCCGAATATTGGCGATACGTTCACTGGTATAATCCAGCGTCTGGGCATCGATAACGCCGTCTTCGAGGCGAGAAAGCAAGGTTTTCACCCAGGTCATGCCTTGCGGGCTGTTAGCGAGCAGGGCTTGGATAATCGGCTCGGCGGCGGCTTCGAGATCGTCATTAATCTCGTGAATGACTTGCAGTTCCAGCGCCTTCTCGGCAGTGAATCGTTCGGCTGTCAACATGTAGCGACGCGAGGCTCGTTGTCCCATGGCGCGCACCACATAAGGGCTGATCACCGCAGGGATGAGCCCGAGTTTTACTTCACTCAAGCAAAAGCTGGCTCGCTCATTGGCGATGGCGATATCACAACAGCAGATAAGCCCTAATGCGCCACCAAATGCGGCCCCCTGCACTAAGGCTATCGTGGGTTTAGGGAATTTATCTAAGGTCGACATCAACTTGGCAAGCTCATTGGCATCAGCCAAGTTTTGCTCGAAATCCATCTTGGCCTGCTTGCGCATCCAATTGAGATCGGCGCCGGCACTGAAGTTTTTGCCATTGGCTTTGAGCACCAGTACCTGGCATTCATCATTGCTAGCAAGATGCTCGAGGGTGTGGATCATCTCGGTGATCATCACCTCATCGAAGGCATTATGCTTATCGGCTCGGTTGAGGATCATCTGTCCCACGCCATTACTCAGTTGGCATGAAACGTATTTAAATTTTTCTATCAATTGTGTCGTCATGGTTCAGCACTCACAGCTTAGTCAATATCGCTTTATCGGTCAGGATGGCCAAGGCCATTACATACGAAATACACCAAATTTGGTCTCTTCTATCGGCGCATTGAGCGCGGCAGATAAAGCTAAACCCACCACATCCCGGGTTTGTGCCGGGTCGATAATGCCGTCATCCCACAAGCGGGCGCTGGCATGGTAGGGGTGACCCTCTTTGTCGTATTGCTCGACGATAGGTGCGCGGAACTTTTGCTCTTCATCATCTGACCATTCGACACCCTTACGGGCTAAACCATCACGTTTCACCGTGGCTAACACACCGGCAGCCTGCTCGCCGCCCATCACTGAGATACGTGCGTTGGGCCACATCCACATCATGGTAGGCTCGAATGCACGGCCACACATGCCGTAGTTACCCGCGCCATAACTGCCACCTATGATGACGGTAAATTTAGGCACCTTGGCACAAGACACTGCCATAACCATCTTGGCACCGTGTTTAGCTATGCCTTCATGTTCGTACTTTTTCCCCACCATGAAGCCGGTGATATTTTGCAGGAATAAGAGGGGGATCTTGCGCTGACAACAGAGCTCGATAAAGTGGGCGCCTTTCTGGGCCGACTCTGAAAACAATATGCCGTTGTTGGCGACGATGCCGACTGGGTAACCGTGAATACGGGCGAAACCACAGACTAAGGTGTTGCCGTAGTTGGCCTTAAACTCATCGAAATCTGAGTCATCGACCACACGGGCAATCACTTCCCTGATATCGTATGGCTTCTTAAGATCTGTGCCGACTATGCCGTAAAGCTCATTGATATCGAACTTAGGCGGTTTTACCGGACTGAGCTGGGCTGCAATCGTCTTCTGATGGTTCAAACGAGTAATCGCTTTCCGTGCCAGCTCTAATGCATGGTCATCATTTTGCGCCAAATGATCGGCGACCCCAGAGATCTTAGTGTGTACCTCGGCGCCGCCAAGCTCCTCAGCCGTGACCTCTTCACCGGTTGCCGCCTTTACCAGCGGTGGTCCGGCGAGGAAGATGGTGCCTTGCTCTTTGACGATAATGGATTCATCCGCCATGGCTGGCACATAGGCGCCACCTGCGGTACATAAGCCCATGACCACGGCAATTTGAGGAATGCCTTTGGCTGACATTTGTGCCTGGTTGTAGAAGATGCGACCGAAATGGTCTCTGTCTGGGAAGACTTCATCTTGGCGGGGTAGGTAGGCGCCGCCAGAATCGACCAGATAGATACAAGGCAGATGACAGCGACTGGCTATCTCCTGCGCCCGCAAGTGTTTCTTAACCGTGACAGGATAGTAGGTGCCGCCCTTAACCGTGGCATCGTTGGCGATGATCATACACTCGACACCGCTAACACGGCCTATTCCAGCAATAACGCCGGCAGCAGGGATGACATCTTCATATAATTCATAGGCGGCGAACTGAGAAAGCTCAAGAAACGGCGAGCCGGGATCGATCAGCTTCTCGACCCTCTGCCTAGGCAGCATCTTACCGCGGGATAGATGGCGTTGACGGGCAACTATCCCGCCACCTTGTTCAATCTGTTGCAGCTTGGACTTAAGATCTTGAACCAGGGCAGCCATGTCTTCATGCTTTGCCTTGAATTCATCGCTACGGGAATTTATACGACTGCTAAGTTGCGTCACGGTGTCAATCCTTTTGAGCAAAACTGAGGTCAAATGACGATGCCAAATGAATATTGATATCGCCTCTGTGTCTGGCGGAGCTACTTAGATTCGTTGAACAGCTCGCGGCCGATTAACATGCGGCGGATCTCCGAGGTTCCGGCGCCAATTTCATAGAGCTTGGCATCACGCAGGAGCCGACCCGTAGCATAATCGTTGACGTAACCGTTACCGCCGAGCAACTGGATCGCATCCAGTGCCATCTTAGTCGCGAGCTCGGCGGAGAAGAGAATGGCACCGGCGGCATCTTTACGTGTGGTTTCGCCTCGGTCACAAGACTTGGCCACATTGTAGACATAAGACTTAGCCGCGTTCATGCCGGTATACATGTCGGCAAGCTTGCCCTGTACCAGCTGGAATTGTCCGATGGACTTACCGAATTGCTCACGCTCATGAACATAAGGAATGACGATATCCATACAGGCGTTCATTATTCCCAGGGGACCACCGGATAGCACCACACGTTCGTAATCTAGGCCGCTCATCAATACCTTGATGCCGTTGTTCAGGCCACCGAGTATATTTTCTGCCGGCACTTCGCAATCCTGGAAAACCAGCTCACAGGTGTTAGAGCCACGCATACCGAGTTTGTCGAGTTTCTGCGCCGTGCTAAAGCCCTTAGAGTCACGGTCGACGATAAACGCCGTGATACCGTGGGCACCCTTGTCCAGATCTGTCTTAGCATAGATGACATAGGTTTGTGCATCGGGACCGTTGGTGATCCACATCTTGTTGCCATTTAAGATGTATCTGTCACCCTCTTTGCGAGCGTGTAACTTCATGGATACTACATCCGAACCCGCATTAGGCTCACTCATGGCAAGAGCACCTATGTGCTCACCGCTGACCAATTTGGGCAAATACTTGGCTTTTTGCTCGGCATTACCGTTGCGATTAATCTGGTTAACACACAGGTTAGAGTGAGCGCCGTAGCTCAGACCAATCGAGGCAGAGGCGCGGGAAATTTCTTCCATGGCAACCACGTGAGCCAGATAGCCCATTTCAGCGCCGCCATATTCTTCAGATACAGTCACACCCAGCAGACCCATATCACCCAGCACTGGCCAGAGATCATTAGGAAATGCGTTGTCCGTATCTGTCTTCGCTGCGATGGGGGCAATTTCATTGGCGGCAAAGTTCTGCACTGCATCACGCAGCATGTCGACATCTTCGCCTAGGCCGAAATTAAGAGATGAGTAGAGTTGAGTCATTGCTTGTGTCCTGTCAATTTCATAAATCTTTGATGAATAGATTTTTATTATTGTTGATATTTCGCTCAGTAACCTTGGTTGGTTACTGAACTTTATAAATTAGGTTTGTCATTGCTGCCGGTGATTATTCTTCTTCTTGCAGTGCCAGTGCCGTCCTGCATTGCTGCTCGGCAGAGTTGAGCTCCATCAAGACAACCTTGATGTCATCCATCTGCTGCTGCAGGGATGATTTCTTGTCTTCGACGAGATCTAACATGGTCTGAAGTTGTGAGCTGCTGTTCTTATCGGCATCGTAGAGTTCGAATAGACGGCGAGTCTCGGCGAGTGAAAAGCCCAGGCGTTTCCCTCTGAGGATCAGTTTAAGACGCACCCTATCTTTTAGCCCATAGATGCGAGTTTGCCCACGACGCTTAGGCTTAAGTAAGCCCTGATCTTCATAGAAACGGATACTACGTGTGGTAATATCAAACTCTTTCGAGAGATCGCTAATAGAGTAAGTTGTCTGGGGACTCTGATTTTCACTCATAAAAAACACCATAATATTTAACTTTTCCAGAACGATATATGAAGTTTACGTAAAGGTAAAGCTAATGGCCATTTTGAACATTGAGTTTTTAATCAGATTTGTGCGGGTGAACGTCAAGCAAATGTGCCACTCGGCTATGAGACTAGGCTTGAGGTGCGAGTTAAGATCTAGGATTAAGGGCTGAAGTGTTAAGCGGTAAACATTTAAGTGTCTGATATTTGAATAGTTTCCTTGTTATAAAACCCGGACGTTAAAACCGAGCAAACGGTACGTTATTCTTATCGGGCGGTTAAAAAATAAACTCGGCAACTCGACTGATTTCACATCGGCTTATTCTAGGTCTAATAGGAATCTGTGTATCTGCCATTTTAAACCACAGCCAATATAGCGCCTAGATGGTAGCTGGCCAAGATAGCTATTGGCAGACCGCTGTGGCTGCTGACGCCATAGCTTGTCAAACGGTCGCCGATCCCCTAGTGTGATCAGCTTGAGCGTGAGCCTACTAACCTTAAGGTAAATCCTGCCATGCTAACGTGTCTAGCATTGCAGGATTAGAGATAAACATGAAACTAATTTGTCATTCAAGTGTAAAGCCTAGTAATTAACTTACCAAAGTCTGTATAATCTCCGCCAAAATATAACCTATCGTCTATGCTCCTTAGATGAGCTACCTCTTATAAAAGAGCGGCTAATATCCTCGCCTTTCCTCTGGATTGGAATGGTCTTAGTCAATAACAAGATAGGGTAAATAATCTCTGTGACCTGCGGAATTTAATCAATGCAAAACCACACCAAATTACATGATATAGGCGTGATCGGACTGGGTGTTATGGGCAAGAATCTTGCACTTAACATTGCCGATAACCAATACAGGGTCGCCGCGTTTGACCTCGATTCGAACAAGGTGCAAGGTGTTGTGCAACAAGAGAAATCTGAGCGCGCCGCCAGCCAGAAAACCCAAGTTCCCTTGCGTATTAATGGCTGTAATAATCTTTCTGAAATGTTATCTAGCCTCGAAAAACCACGTATATTGGTGCTATCAGTGCCAGCGGGCTCCCCAGTCGATGGCGTGTGTAATGCACTCATCGACGCGGGTATCGAGTCCGATGATATCGTTATCGATACGGGCAATAGCTTATGGACCGACACGGTCGAGCGTGAAGCGCGTTACTCGAAGCAATTTGTCTTCTTCAGCTGCGCCGTATCCGGCGGTGAGATGGGCGCGCGTTTCGGCCCATCATTGATGCCGAGCGGTGACATCAAGGCCTGGGATAGAATTAAGCCTATCTGGGAAGCGATTGCGGCTAAGGTCGATGCCGACACTGGCTTACCCATAGAGCGTCAGGAGCCGGGTAATCCGGTGACAGAAGGCGAGCCATGTACGACCTATATTGGCCCAGCAGGTTCTGGTCATTATGTGAAGATGGTACATAACGGCATCGAATATGCTGATATGCAGCTTATCTGTGAAGCCTATCAGTTACTCAGTGATGGCTTTGCCATGACGACGACTGAGATTGCCGATCTATTTGATAAATGGAACCAAGGTAGCCTGAATAGCTATTTGATGGAGATCAGTGCCCAAGTACTGAGGCAGGCCGATCCTATCACGGGTAAACCACTGGTTTCGATGATCCTCGATAAGGCTGGGCAAAAGGGCACAGGACTCTGGACTGCGGTCAGCAGTCTGCAGATAGGTTGCCCGGCCCCAACGATTGCCGAAGCCGTCTATGCCCGTGCCGTTAGTACCCAAAAAATGCAGCGACAGGTATTGAGTCAACTGCTAAAAGGTCCTGTGGCTGAAAAACCAACAGCTGATGAGCGTGATGCTTTTATTGACCAGCTTGAAAATGCCCTCTATTGCGCCAAGATTGCCTGTTATGCCCAAGGCTTCCAGCTGATGGCCATGGCGTCGAAAGACAGAGGTTGGACGTTAAATTTCGCCGAGATTGCCAAAATATGGCGTGCGGGCTGCATTATCCGCGCCAAGTTCCTGCAATCTATCACTCAAGCCTATCAGGCTGCCGCTAATGATGGCACTGAGTTGGTTAACTTGTTGATGGCCGATGATTTCAGCATTGCCTTGTCTGACAAACAACTGGATTGGCGTAAAGCAGTATCGGCGGCGGTACTCAAGGGGATTCCCGTGCCTTGTATCAGCTCGGCGCTGGCCTATTATGATAGCTATCGCTGTGAAACCTTGCCAGCAAGTCTGCTACAGGGACAGAGAGACTTCTTCGGTGCCCATACGTTTGAGCGCACCGATAAGCCCGCGGGGGAGAAGTATCACCTCAACTGGAGTCAGGCTGCCAGAGACTTGATTAAGGTCTAATACTTCTTTTACCAACCGGCATTATATCTGCTTGCTCGTTATAGCAAAGCGTAAAAAAGGCTTCCATGGGAAGCCTTTTTTGTGCGCGTAAGCAACTAACTATACGATTAAAAATCTGCCTCGACGCTAAAGCTCATAGCTTCACGTGTCCTAGGGTGATTGAGCTCCAATAGCTCGGCATGTAAGTGTAATCGTTGGCTCTTTTTGCCATACAGGTCGTCACCGACTATTGGCATGTTAAGGCCTTGGGGGTGGGCGCTATGAACCCTAAGTTGATGGGTGCGCCCTGTTTTGGGATATAGGTGCACTTTAGTGCGTCCATTTATTCGAGAAATGACCTGCCATCTAGTTTCAGCTGGCTTGCCATGTTCGAAACATACCAATTGCCTAGGTCTATCATCGAAATCGCCGCGAAGCGGTAAGCTGATGATGCCCTCATCTTGGCTGAGTTCTCCGGTTAGCAGAGCGACATAACGCTTGTTAACGGTGCGAGTGATAAATTGCTTCTGCAAGCTCTTATTGGCCGCCTTGTTGAGGGCTATTACCATCAAACCTGAGGTGGACATGTCGAGTCTATGGACGATAAGCGGGCCAGTAGCTTCAGGGTAAAGCTGTTTAATTCGTGAATACACAGAATCATCTATGTTTCGACCCGGAACAGACAAGAACTCGGCGGGCTTGTTGATCACTAACATGTCGTCATCTTGATAGATGATTTCGAGCTGTTTACCCTCGGCAGGATTGGTCAGTAGTGGGTTTTCATCGATGGCTAGGCCCTCAAGCATATGGCCCAAGATGGGCTGACACTTTCCCTGACAGGCGCCATAGAAGTTCTTATGTTGCCTTATTTCAGACTTTGGCGCTGCCCCCCACCAAAACTCGGCCATGGCGATTGGGATCAATCCATGCTTAAAGGCGAAATGCAACAGTTTCGGCGCGGCGCACTCGCCTGAGCCTGCTGGTGGAACCTTGTGTATGGTGTCTGTAAATATATCACCTAAGCTTCTGTGCTCACCCTCAATGTTTAAGAATCTATACTCATCAAACAGACGCTGTTGCAGGGCGCCGGACAGGTTTTTACGTTGAAGCTTTAAGCTTGAAAGGTGTCCATTCACTTGTTCATAGGCTTGCTTGGCACTCGCTAGTCGCTCATCCCAATAGAGGGTTAGCTCTTTTAAGCGGTGCTTATCTTGCACGCTCTCCCGGCTCATCTGAATACCGAGCAGTTTATGGGCGTCTGCATCTAGGCTCTCACCCGCCAGACGCTGGGCCTTTCTGTGTTTACGATTCTCAATCATGGTTACGCGGTGAGCGGCTATCTGTTGTTGGGCGAGTCGAGTTTCATCGGCTAGCCTAGCGTGTAACCGCGCCAGTTCTGGATCGTGTTTTAGTGCTGTGATCTCAGCGTTTATCAAGTTTATCTTGTCTTGCTCGGGAATAAAGAAGCCGTCTTTCGCCAACATATCAAATACGGGAGGAACGAAGTGTGGCAGCAGGTTTTGATCGGCAATCTTGCCGGAAAACGCCGACAGGTACCCTAGCTCACCTTGCTGGTTTTTCACCAGCAGCACACCGAACATCTTGCCTAAAGCATCACTCCCATCGACATTGAGACTAGCGCCGTTAACTTCAGGTAAAGCAGAGCTTTTAGCTGCAGGTAAACCAAAGTCATGTTGCCAGTCAGTCTGGGTGTCGAGATGTTGCTGTAATTCACTGACGGCCAACAGACACAGAGGATGAGGCTCATAATAAAATGGAAAGGTGAACCGCTCTGGAAGAAAATATTCTGATGTCGACGCGTTAAATGAGGTAAAACAATGTTCTGGGGAATGCATCTGCGGGTCTTTTTTAGTAAACGGTTAGCCATGAACGTTTAGCGCCTGAATCGCAAGTCTCATCAGGACTCAATGCGTTCATCTGACGATAAATGTCGATAAAAAGTGGCAGGGATTTTAACCTTTTATAAGCGAGAGATCATCTTGCAATTGTAAAAATTGCTGTTTTTAAATTTGCTTGGTTTGGGTGTTTTGTTCGGCTGGCTCGGTGTTGGCCAGTATTTTGAAGGTCGACCCTTGATGGTTATCTATCGCCTGCAGCGGTGCCGGGTCTTGTATGTTCCAGACATACATTAGACATTTCCTGTCTCCCTATAGGTCAGATGCACCAATGTCGTGATCACATGGTCAGAGATGTTCCAGACATCATAATGACATTTCCTATATCCCTATAGGTCAGATGCCTAAGAGCGACCTTACGTGCACTCTTTATTTTGAGACGGTTCTACGAGGCGCCGGCTTTTGATTTTATAAGAGTCATCCCTATACGCTCTGCGATTTCCAATAACGTACTTGTTTAACTGCCAGTTCGGCAAAATATGTCCCTATAAAAAGGCCAGTTCAGCCAATTATGTCCCTATAAAAAGGCCAGTTCAGCATCCATGCTTCTCGTTCATAGGCTCATGGCTTTACCATATTCACCATGCTTCTCGTTCATAGGCTCATGGCTATGCCATATTCACCCAGCCTCTCGCTCGAAGAGCTCCACTGAGTGAAGCCTCGCCCTGAAATCGAAGCTCGCAGCCGCATCTACACCTAGCTGTTCTACAAGAATGGGGTCTCTCGATTTTAGAGTGTGTGTTATTGCTAATTTGAGAGGCTTAATCATGGCTCGCACCATGTATCCTCTACGTTGAAATTGGGGGAATTTAAGTATCAAAAATCTTATGGGTGTCCACTTATCATTGCCCTTATCATTGTGCATCCAAATCATCGCCTTGATACTTTAAGTTAAAATAAATTATCGCCTTACATGCCATTTAGTACTCACAATGTCAGCACTGGTATGTGGTCAATGGCTTCATTTTTATGATGGGTGGCTCGATAAATTCAATACAGATAGGCCTTCTCCGTTCGCAGGCTATAACCTCGCAAACGAATATCTTGCCTGACAGACTCTAAAAAAGGGCTCGAATTTGTCATTTTCCTCAACCTAGAAAGCTGTGTTTATATACAGTATTATTCGGTATTGATAAAAAAACAAGTGAGGGTGCCTAAACCGATGCACACTTTGCTATTGTGGTGTGTAAGATAATCGTGTAAATTCAGTAACGTACAAGTGTTCGCGCTTCAATGGATTAGATAATAGGACAGGCAAAGCGTGCATGCGCGTTTTGGCTGAAAGTGTATTGGATACAACTTATCGACTGCATAGGGTATTGAGTTGTTTTTAATGCATTTTTAAGTCTGATTTCAGCGCGCGTTTTTCCAAAGGGCATTGGCGAAACCCGCATGCCGTATATTATAATGTTATGTACACAATCAAGTTTAGGTGTTAAATGGAAATTCGTATTGGTGAATTAAGAAATGAAGAAGTTATAACTCTGTTAAAAGAGCATCATGAGGATATGCTTTCACACTCTCCACCTGAAAGTGTTCATGCATTAGATTTAAGTGCCCTAGAATCACCAGATGTAACTTTTTGGAGTTTCTGGGTAAATCAGGAATTAGCTGGCATTGGTGCCTTAAAAGAGCTAGAGAAAGGGCATGGAGAAATAAAATCAATGCGCACATCAACTAACCACTTACGTAAAGGTATTGCTCGTAAGCTATTGGAACATATTATTAATCAAGCGAATATTCGTTCGTATAAAAAACTGAGCTTGGAAACGGGTACTATGGATGCTTTTCTACCAGCACAGAGGCTTTATCAACAATTCGGTTTTGAAGAGTGCGAACCTTTTGGTAATTATAAAGAAGATCCATATAGTATGTTTATGACAAAAAGTATTGTGTAAAGTGTACCTAACAAAGTTTTTCAAGTCGGACAAATTACAGTTGGCTTTTTGTTCGTTCCTCACTTATTTTAGCCAACTGCAATTTGCCGCTTAAAACGGCGTTAGGTTAAATATGGATAATCTCCAAGTTTTATTATCAAATGTAGAAATTTTGAGAACTGGACATGATGGTGGTCATTTATACTTAATGGGTAAAACTGTCGATCCTGTTCACGGTAAAACCGATGCTTACTGTTACTTTGAAAGTAAGAAAGCAGAGCGAGAATTTGAAAGCAATTGGAAAAACTCTGATCTTGTTATCACTAGTTCAAGGTGGGAGTTCAATAAAGGTACAGGTTTAAGTCTCCATGAAATCTCGTGGATTTTAACCTAACAAGCTAATTAATAAGGACAAAAAACAGTTGGCTGTTTTCGTTCCTCAACATTTTAGCCAATAATTTTTTGCCCATTATTAGGGCGTTAGTTGTCATTGGAGTTCACCGTAATATGCAGTACAGAGTTGCTAATTTTAATGACATAAGAGACTTGGCTAAATTACATGCTGAGAGTTGGCGAGATTCTTATAGAGGGATATTCCCCGATGATTTTCTTGATAATGAAGTATGGGATGAGCGGGAAAAGTCTTGGGGTAGTCGTTTATCTTCACCTAAGCATAATCAACGTGTGTTAATCGCTACTGACAATGATGAAATATGTGGGTTTGTTTGTGCTTTCGGAAATGAAAGTCCCAAATGGGGAACTTTCATCGATAATTTACACGTTTCAAAAACAGCCCAAGGTAAAGGTGTTGGTAAGCAGTTAATGTATTTAATTGCTGAATGGGCAGATCAATTATTTGATCACAAAGGTGTATACCTTGAGGTTCTAGAAGGGAATTTAAATGCTCGTAGTTTCTACCATAGGATTGGGGCAAAACACCAAGAAACAAATTTATGGCAACCGCCTGGCAGTAATGAGACAGTCAACGATTTACTTTATGTATGGGAAAGTAATTTACCTTTATTGCAAATCAACAACTAACAAGCCAATTAAGACGGGACTGCTAACAGTTTGCTCGGTTCCGCTTCGCTTCACATTTTAGCAAACTATTATCAGCCCCTTATTGGGGCGTTATGTGTTCTTAATTATGCAATATCTGTTCGTATTAATTATCATTGTTGCTCTCGTTATCCTTTTTAAAAGGTTTCGAGCACAAAATTCAATGCCAGTTCACTGGGAGCCACAAGATATCGCAGATCTTCTGCAAACCTGCATCGAAGGTGAAACGGATCATAAAGCATGGGATTACTTCGAATGTTGTGAAATCATAGAGCCGAAATTGGAAAATATTCGGCTAAGAGCTATAAACGCTTTGTATGGCCCTGACTGGCCTAAATACATGAAGAGCATTGAAACAGATGATTACCTAACTCAGGAAGGTAAAGAGTTATTCGCAGAACTGGTTGCCGAATGCTAAGTGGTACTCCGTAGCACAGAGAACACATAACTAATAAGGATAGGCCGCGCGCAGCCGCGTCCTTATCCCAAGTGTTGAACAAGCCCGAGGTTTGGTAATACTCTTTATTAAGTAAATAGCAGATCGAAAATTTGATCTATTTGAGGTAAAAATCAGAGTGTAACTTTTCTTTAGTCAGCACTATCCATTAGCATCAAGAATACTAAAGTAATCATTTATATATCAGCTTGTTACCTTCTTACACCCCCTTCATTTGTTGATCCCATCATCCCTATTTCCTCGCAATAAGTTCCAGCGCTAGGCTGTGAGTATCAAGCTTGTCGTTCGATTGAACCTGCGGATCCCCAAGAAGTCCATTGGCTTATGACAACACGGGCAGCAGCGTATCGCCAATAACCAAGACACCCAATATTATTCTCTGTTAGATGGCCTGTACCTGCTAGAGCCAGATTGCGGTCAATAACCAAGACACCCAATATTATTCTCTGTTAGATGGCCTGTACCTGCTAGAGCCAGATTGCCAGAGAAATTCGATCCTCCCACTTTTAATACTCCATACAATACTCAATAATTCTGTCATGAGCTAAATTTCGACTATTCCCTTAAAAATCAGACATAAAAATAACCAAGCAGCCGTTTGGTTATGCTTGAATATAATAATTTAAAATGGATGTCTCTCAGTCTTGATTAAATGCCATCTAGCCATCGATGACAGTTGGCGGCTCCTTGTCGGCGCTTACGGTCAAGGTGTTCACAATACGCTGTTAACTCTTGAGGGCAAATAACCAAGAAATAACCAAGACACCCAATATTATTCTCTGTTAGATGGCCTGTACCTGCTAGAGCCAGATTGCCAGAGAAATTCGATCCTCCCACTTTTAATACTCCATACAATACTCAATAATTCTGTCATGAGCTAAATTTCGACTATTCCCTTAAAAATCAGACATAAAAATAACCAAGCAGCCGTTTGGTTATGCTTGAATATAATAATTTAAAATGGATGTCTCTCAGTCTTGATTAAATGCCATCTAGCCATCGATGACAGTTGGCGGCTCCTTGTCGGCGCTTACGGTCAAGGTGTTCACAATACGCTGTTAACTCTTGAGTATTGCCCACAGGCCCTTTGAAAATCTTGGTAAATTCTGAGGTTAGTTTTATCCAGTTTTCTTGCGGGATATTAAGTCTCTTTAATATCTTGGCCGACTCTTGACTCATAGAGCCTCGCTTGCCATCTCTGACTATACGCCCTGTATCATCAACAAGTTGCAGGTAATCTTTAGCATTGAACATGAGCCCCTTAGGCATTGCTTTATGTTCGTTGCCAACAAAGGGTAATAGTGTATTGGGCTGCTCACCGTTAAGCGCTGCCTTAATACGCAGTTTGATGCTAGTGAAATCTGAAGTTTCTGGTGTAGCAGCCATCTTAGCGCGGATTGGGTTCAAATCTACATAGGCCATACAGGCCAGTACTGCCGCTTCATCAAGCAGGGCCTGGGACTTAAATCGTCCTTCCCAGAAGCGCCCAGTACACTTGTCCTCTGCATTGGCTCTACGAGCAATAGGTTCATTCAGTGCCCGCATAAACCAAGAGATATCCATCAGCCGTAAGCGGTACTCTTTGACTCGTTTATTGATAATGCTTTGTTGATAGGATTCAAGTGGTTCACCTTTAACAAAGTCGTGATTAAGGCTATCGCCTTTAAACAGCTTTTGCCATTGAGTGACCACTTCGATATCTGACCAATGCTTAGCTAACTCCACATCAATACGTAATACGAGATGTAAATGGTTACTCATCACTACATAAGCACAAATATCAATGGCAAACACAGCTGCAAGTTCTAATAGTCGACTTTCAACCCAATCCCGTCTATGCTCATAGGATTGACCTGTGTAATGATCAACTCCGCACAAAAAAGCCTTTCTAACACAACGAGATACGCAATGATAATAGAGCGTATCCTCTAAGCTGACTAACGCTTTTCTTGGTGTAGGCATAATAACCCCTCCTCAACAACTCTGACTTAAGCGTAGTCAAGGGATCTTAATCTGACAATCCTGGGTGTCTTGGTTGTTATTTCAGGCAAGACTCAAAATCTGAACCTATGACGCAGATCATCCATTGGGCTAGTTGTTCCAGCATAGTGTTGGCCTAAAACGTGTGTGTATATCTGAGTCGTATTCAGATCGTTATGCCCTAGTAACT
>NZ_JABSSM010000029.1 GCF_013214165.1 Shewanella sp.
GGCTCTGATTCGTGTCAGTGGTCATCCGGTCATTAACTCCTGTTGGTCGGCGATTTCAGCAAGGCTAAAGTTCTTTGGTGGATGCTTAATGATCACATCGCCAAAGCTCAGGCTCTTGCTGTTTGATTGGCTGGCCGCTCTGCTAGCCTTGGCGCTCATTGCAGCTTGTTGATTAATGCGCGGCTTAATGGCGTTGGCCATAGACTCGTTTGCCACAGGCTTGATATCGAGTTGCTGGGTCATGGCTTCGGGCTGATAAGGAGATAAGGCGCTTCGCTGCATCTCTACTGTTTGAATCAGTGATGGTGCGGCTACCAATGGCAGCTGGTCGCGTTGTATTTCAACAGGCTGAACCATTGGCTGTGTTGACACTGTTGGCAGTTGGCCACCCTGCAGATCCACGGTTTGCATTAATGACTCAGGCACCATAGGCGAAAGCTGGTTTTGCTCAACCGGTAAGCGGGTGACGTTATCGCCTGTTGCTTGCACGACCGGGTTAGTCATAGCAGGCGCATTTAGCCAAGGGCCATTCATGGGGGCCGCGTTCGCTGCATCATTGGCAGCGGTTTGCTGCATCCAAGCAGGCACAGCTTGTTGATTATGGTTTTGAATAAACTCTGGGATCACTTGCTTTGGTATGCTGTCGATGGCTTTGGTCGCTTCGCTGGTATCTACATTGGGGATTAAATCAATATCAATACCTGGCAACATATTAATATTGCCGATCATGAAATTAAGGAAATCAATGACCATGCTTTTTAACGATGCCCACACATCTTTGAACACCTTAACTAGCCCTTGTACCCATCCCCATTCAGACATGGTCGCGACAAGTTCCGCCCAGCCTGCCCCCACAAAATTAAACGCCGCGGTAAAAGCATCACCAATACCGGTGCCAATCCATGCCAACCCGTCCACAATCAAGGTTAACCCATTAACGAGCGCACCGATCCCATAGGCTATGGCACCAAACACGGCCAAGCAAACACCGCCGATTAATTTGAGGGCAAACACAACGACATCAAGCAAGAAACTCGCAAGTGGTTTTAGCGCATTGAATACAGTGGCAACAATACTGAAAAAGCTACCAAACACGCTGAGTGCAATGCCGCCTAAGGTTTTAACTAAATCAGCAATAGCATCTATTGCAAATAGAATTGGCTCACCCCACGCAGTACCTGACATCATGTTGCGTAGGTCGTCAAAATAATAAACGGCCAGCCCTATCACGCCGATTAAAGCTGCAATACCTGCAACAACCAGCCCTATCGGGTTGGCATACATAGCAAGGTTCACCGCTAGCATCATGCCGCGAAGGCCTGCCATACCAGAGGTTAGCACCGCATTGATGCCCGCCCATGCCATAGCGGCAACGCCATAGGCAGTCATGGCCATCTTGCCGACACCCATCATCACGGTAAACGCACCACCTGCGGCAACTAGGCCGAGAATAGCTATGGCGCCATAACCAAGAACACGGGTTAAGTTAGGGAAGGTTTGGGTAAACCAGATTATTTGTTTACCCATGTCTGCTATCCAACCGACAAACTGATTGAAAGCCGGTAGTACTGCAGAGCCAAAGGCAGCGCGGATAACGAACCAAGACTGAGATAATCGTTCGCTTTGGTCTGTCATATCTTTAGCCATCTTCTCAGCTGGCCCCATACCTTTAATATTTTTAAAACTGTCGATATTGGTTTTAAGACTGTCCAAGTCTTTACTCATATTAATGATAGCGAGTGCACCATCACCAAGTCCTGCATCATCAAGGAAGGTGCGGGCATCAAGCCCAGACATACCCTCGATCATCGGTTTGATTTTTTCTATAACATCAATAATGGGCAGCAAGTCGCCCTTGCTATCAGTCAGTTTTACGCCCAGCTTTTCTTGGGCTCCGGCAACACCTTCTAGATAGTTGGTGTATTGAGTAACGGCATCACCCTGTCCCATTGATTGACTCAACATGCCCAGCACAGCAAACTGCTCCTCCATGGAAACACCCATTGTCGATGTTAAGGAGTGCATTCCGTCAGCCATGCCCTCCATATCAGCCATAGATGTGCCGAACAGCTGCTTTGCCATGGCAGTCATGCCCGTTATTTTCTCGATAAACTTATCTTGGCCCATCGCGTCTGCTTGGCCTTTATTGTTGCCGTACAGAGTTTTGAAATACTTAGTTACCGTATCGGCGTCAGACTTCATCACCATGGCAAGGGTTGCGCTAGATGCTGTGGCTGACTGCATCACGTGGACAGGCATATCTCCCATGGCCGCGCGCAATTTTGCGGTGTGGTCCAGCACATCTGTTGCTGCTTTGCCGTACTGTAGCGAAAAATCAAAGGCGGTGGCAGTAACAGCTTTTAAAGCCTCATCAGTTACACCAAGGCCTTTTAAATTGCCCAATTTTCTATCTATCTCGATTGCTGGCATTAACGCGCTTTGCAGTGCGTAACCCGCTGCAGCAATACCGCCCACGCCAGTGGCCATCTGCATGGTCCCGGCTTGGTAGTTAGATGCTAGGCCGCTAAATTGCTGAGTGATTTTAGCAATCGGTTTAGTGATCTGATCAACCAAACCAACGGTGAACATTAACGGTTTTGGTAGGCTCATTGGTGATCACTCTCCTCGTTGCTGTATAACCTAGCCGGCTTAACTGGACTATTAACCAGAGAAGGCCTTGTTCACGCCGTTGGCGGTGACTATTTCAAGGCTCTCTAAATGATTTTTATGCAGCCAAAGCGCTCGGGCTATCGACTGCTCACTGTCGTCTTCGTGCGGTAACAGATGCCGACGAATGATCAGCATTTGCTCCAGCTGGTTGTTATCTATTGACTCAACCAGCGCGGTTATTTTTTTACCGCGATTTCCAGCACCGGTGCGAACTCACCTTTCAGCGCCCCAGCTATCTGCACTTCTGCGCCAGGTGACTCGGCGAGGAGATTTTTCAATTCTTCTTTCTGAGATTTATCGATGGCGCGCATCACAAAGTTGTGCGAAGCACTGCACACGGATCCACCGCGAGATACGCTATCGACAAAATCTGAGTGGTCATTCACGGTCATGTTAAATTTAAACTCTGTGTTGCCTATGGTCAGGGTCACTGTCTTTTTCATGCTGCATCCTTATCTTTTCGATTAATTAATAGTTCTTTGAGGTTGTTAAAGCCGTCTTTCATCTGACGCTCAATGCGGTCACCTAAGTCTTTCATATCATCTTTTGTGGCATAGGTTTCGGCCACATGGGTTTTGTGATCGCTCAGTTCTTTAGCTGTGGTTTTGTGGGCGTTATATAGCGAGATGATCACCGGCACTAGCACACCTAAAATCAAACTCATAAAGGCAATGGCAACCATCACCCAAGTGGCGACTTGATTCATTTTCTCTTCCCTACCAGATTAATCAGACCTGAAAAAATGGATTCAGGGGCGGCATTCGACACGGCCTGATACTTCTGCTGTTTCTCTTTGGTTCGCATGCCAAAGTAAGCACGTAAGAGCGCAGTTGGTGTACCTAAAATGGCAATAATCAAAGGCCAGCTTTCACCAATGGCCGTGATGATTTCGGTATCTTTGTTAAACATGGCCACGGCTAGAAACGAGATAAGCACTACCACAGAGAACGCCACTATTCGGGCCATCATCATGGCAATAGCCGGTCGGGTTGAATTACCGGTTTTATCCACGTCACCCAAGGCTTGGATCACATTGGTGTACTCTTTAATGGCGGTAATTTCGACATCGAATTTTTTGGTTAACACTTGGGCCTGCACTTCGGCTGGCAGTGACGAAACAGCATCTTGTATTTCGGCGCCTGTGGCCTTATCGCCTAACTTGCTGTCATCGGGAAGAAACTCATTAATCACCTTGAGAATAGCGTTACCACCGGGGATCACGTCAGCTAGTATTGAAGTGCCAACTCTTCCAAGAATGCTTAATAAGTTCATAGCTACAACTCTACTATTCGAGATATCCAGCCAAACTGATACTTCTCTTGGCTTTCATCGTTTACAGCAATATCGATACAAAACGCGATTCTTAAGCCGCGTATAGCCTCGGTTAATACGGCTAACCCTTTACGCTTGCGGTGCTGTAAAAACGCGTTGAGCGCATAAATAGAGCGACTGCCCAAGATGCCGTCAGCGGTTAAATCGGCATAAAGGGTTTGCTGCTTGTTCATCACATTAAGCGTGGTTTGTAAGGCCTTGGCGGCATGAAATGGCGCAGAGTTCACCCCAAAATCAAACAACTGCTCGGTGAGTGCTTCACTGTGCTGGCTTATCGCATCAAGCTTTAGCGGGTCCCAATAGGTTTTCTTGTAGATATGAAACGCCATCTCATAAGGCAGCAACTTCATTTCACCTTGATACCCATGAGCACGAGCCGTTTTCAACGTGATGCCATACATGGTTTCACCGCCGCGATCGGTCGGGTCATTGACGTAACCGCCCTCGCGTTCGATCAGTTCTTCAATCAATCTGTTTTTTAATTGGCTCATCATTTACGCTCACTTATCGTCTGACACGCAATACACAGTTCAACACCTGGCACCGCTTGCTGCCTTGCTTGACTGATAGCCTCATCACATTCGATACAAAGGCTGGCACTGGGTTTTGCAGGTTTAGCTAACATGCGCCGCGCCCTGTCTCTCTCTTCTGCCCGTTGTTCATGTTTTACCGCTAAATCTGCATCATCCATTGACTGGCCCTTATTGAACTTTGGTTACTGAACTTTGGTTACTGAACTATGTTTTCGATTTCTTCGGGGCGCAGGTACGGCACACCATCGATATGCACAAAATCGGGACTTGTGATATCGAACGGGATTTTAAACAAGCTGGCACTGCCGCCTTTCGGATCGATATCGAGCAGATCACTCAGTTTGATACGGCACCCGAAGCACTCGACCTTCATTTCGTCTTGTGAAGTTTTGGCATAAAACTGAATATCGAAATTAGGCATTGCTCGCCAAGAGCCCGCTGATTTAGCTTGTTGGCTGATTAATGCAAAATTAGCCGCGTTAACGGTTAGTTCACCACTTCCCGCCACATCGCCATCGACGGCACCGTCGGGCACACCGCCTGTTTGTGACACCCCGCTGTTATCAGTAATCGTTACCGATGCAGAATCGACTTGTATTGCGGTATCACCCAGATGGGTTCTAAAATTCATTCCTGATAAACGCATCTTGTTTGCTCCTAATTCGTTGTGTAGTCGTTACGTTAGTCGTTGCATAAGAATCGGCGTTTAGATAACGCTAAGATCCAACATGATGTTGACTGTAATCGACTTAGGGCTGTTATATGGACGCACAACCATTGTGATAGTGACTTTGGTTTTACTCATCCACACAATTGATATATCGCCCTCGCGTGGCGGCATGATGTCACCAGGGAACGGCACCCCATTTACCGTGGTGGTTTTACTCATCATTCGTAGCGGCTTGATAAAGTAAGCCTTGTTGAGCTCGATGCTGGCAGGCGTTGAGTTAAGGATGCGGTTGGCTACACGCAAGATGCCGCGAACGCGGACTTCACGACTGGCCTTGTGTACCACGCGCAGGTTTTCAATCACCTGAAAATCGCCGCCGTCTACTTCCAAGGTTGAACCATCCCCCCAATAAATTCCGGCCACATCTGGGTACCACTGGGGCACACTGAGTCGCGCCTTGGCTAAGGTGTTGAGGCTGGCCAGCGCTAGCGGGGCGTCGGCTGAATCGGTTGGCATAGCGCCCAATCCGGCAACTGAGCCGGTGGCCACGCGCATGGGGGAATCTGCAATGCTGACACTGCGGTTACATAGACGGCCAGCGAGTACACCCGCGTTATTGCCATTAAGTTGAGGTACCGGCACCACTAACGGCAGGGCTAACCCCGCAACCAGCGCCGTCATCTTGGCTTCATAGACGGCCCACGTTTCGCTGTCTTTATCGATACCAGGTAGTGCAACGATGGCTGAACACCAACGACCGTGTGAGCCTTGCAGGGCTAATACGGCATCTGAAATACCGCTGATAGCTAGGGCTGTGGTTTGAGCGTCACAGACAACGACCGTTTCGAAGCTCTGTACTTCGTTAGCGTGACCGATGGCCGTGGCTATGGTTTCGTCTGTAGCAAGTGGATACGCTGCCGCCGTCCAGTTCTGGCCTGCGTTAAGCTGTGCCGCAATAAGCTGTTTACGCAGGTTACTGTCGACAAACATAACTTTGAGATCACTCTGGGCGTTGACAGAGAAAAGCTGACTCTCCTCTTCCGATTTACCCGCTAAACCGATAAACAGGAAGTGGCGCTCGATTGCTTGCACCTCGCCCTGTCCTTGGTTTTGATTGTTGACGGTCACTTCACCTAATGACATAGGGTTATCCTCTCTATCTGTGAACGGTTCATTTAGTTAATTTGCTCAATAATTTGGGCTAGCTGACGCTGTACGTTGACGGTGCTATCGCCTAAGAATGAGCGCGGAGGTGCTTTTGTTTGCCAACTTGATTTGTCCTCTCTGTTACGAAGCCTTTTTAATATCGCACCTGCTTGAGTCATTGTTAGAGTTGACATAAGTTCTTTTATCGTTGCTCTGCGATAGCCTTTACCTTTGTTTTTTCTAACCTTAAAACCTTTTTTTGATAGTGCTTTTGCCATGCCACGGCTGCATGGTTGATTCTTGTTAAGCTTTCCAAACCTTCGGTCCACCCTTGTTTTGTTCATCGTAAAAGCCCCACCTTCTGAGTGAAAAGCGGCAACCTTACCTACTGATGGATTCTCATGCTTGAGTTCTAATCTGTTCTTATTAAAAACAAATGGCTTAAGAGTTTTGCCTAGTCGTTTTAATAATTTACCCTTGCCACTTCCTTTACGCGGATTGAACGGTTTACCGTTTACGTCTTTCTGTTTTTTAATTCGTTCTCTGGCCAATTTACGTTCATATATCCCTAACGTTTTTAAGATTCGGACACGTTTATTAGCTGGCAGCGATAACAGCAATAATTGGTTTTTAAGGCTTAAGGCCTGTTGCTTATTTGGGGTGATGACTAAACTCATGTATCACCACCAATACTGACCACGGTATCTATGGTTTCGGCCACATTAACCGGCGCAATATCTAAGCTATAGTTCTGAGCATTGAACTTAATACCGCCATTTGCATCGGGGATAATCTCAATGTCATCAAGCAGCTGCAGCTCAATCAATATTGTGGTGTTGTCGTCGCTTTCGGCGTCGATATCGATATCGGGATCGGCCAAGTCATAGGTCTCTCTATCCCAACCACTGTCGATCAGAAAGGTCGCTATGAGCGCAAGCAGGTTGTATGGGTTCACCTTGAGGTGAGGAAAACTCTGTATATGGATAACAGCCGTGTGTTTCCACTTGGCGATGCGGTACCCCTCGAGACCTAAGTCTTGATTGCAGATCACTAGTGTGCCGTGTTCCTGCCATGCATCGATATTATTCGCTTTGATATGCGGTTTAAGGCTGGTCAGTAAAAACTCTGTGACAAGCTGCAGTTGGGTTTTCTGGCTCATAGGCTGTGCACTCCCGCACGGCCAAGACCAAGCAGCAGACGAACGCTTCGATTACTTTGGGCTAAAATGGCATCTTGCTGTTCGGGGTCGCTGGCTTTATTGGCTCCCGATTCCTTTTGGTCTACAGCAGAAAAATAGCCCAGCAGATCGGCATGGGAACGCGCATAAACGGCTCCGCGATAAATGCTTCTCTGCTTCTCTGTAAATACAGGGATTGAATTTTCATTCAGGGTAAAAGAAGCGTCCGTTCCCTGTTTCATGATGAAACTACTAAGTTGCTGTTGAACTTCTTCGCTGCTGCGATTGAGTGAATCGGCGATCACAGCCTCTTCGTAAAACTCAGGAATACGGCGGTGCTGACGAAATTCGCCCGTCGACAGTTCAGGCCAGCCGCTATCACTCCCGTCACCAGAAT
This sequence comes from Shewanella sp., assembly GCF_013214165.1. Lineage (GTDB taxonomy): Bacteria > Pseudomonadota > Gammaproteobacteria > Enterobacterales > Shewanellaceae > Shewanella. Next base: position 7,926 of record NZ_JABSSM010000029.1, read on the forward strand.
CGATAGCAATGCTTGTTTGTTCACCTGCGTTAAAACCGAATCCGCTCATATCATTCATCTCACTCTCAATAACAAGCACTCAGTGCGCTCATGGCTGTGCAACAGCTAATTGGGTTCAGTGCGGTTAGCGTCGACGTGGTTATTAACAGTCACCTGTTAAACACTCGGCTAGCGCACTGGAGGGTTGGGAGTCGGTCCCAGCACTATTAACTTTGCTCCTGTGAGCCATAAGCTTCTAATGCACGTATTCTCATATCAATCTTGTTTCTTACTGTCTTAACACCTACGTTTTTATGCAAACTGGCGGCTTTTTCAAGTAGCCCATCAGCTTGCTGTAACGCGCTGATATCACCCACTTGTGTTGGTTTAACATCGCCATTTGTTGCTCGCAGTAGCGCCAAACCCGCGAACTTGTAATATTTTGCGGTGATCTGTTCTGCCAGCTTCCAATCGTTAACCACGCGGTTAAACACCTGGCTGAAATACGGCTCAATGCTGTGGCCATTTTCGGCTTGTTCTTCTGCCCAATCGAATACCGTATCTGAGATAAAGCTCGGCCAGTTGCGGCGAATACCTGTCGGTTGGCCCAGTTCGATGGCCTTAAAGGCGAATTCAAGCGCTCGGCCAAAGTCAGCAATATCGAACAGCCAAATAATGCAACGAGAAAATATAGGGTGATCACTGGGTTCAATCTCCTTTACGGCCACATCGGCCAGATACTTATCAACTATGGGTTGCCACTTGGGCAGCAACACTTCGCGCTTGTGAGTTATCTTGTCTTGCCGTCTGGCGAAGCCCTTGAGCTTTTTCAGGTCGGCATCGAGTTCAATCAACTGCAAATGCAAACTGGGGGCGTATGATGCGCTCCCGGTATGCGCTACCTGTTCAAGCTGCTTTTTGGCTTGGCATTTTTCTCTGAAGGCGAGGATTGAGGCCCCGCCAACGGCTTTTTTAGCTCTGCGGTCACTTCTTTAAGATCGGCTGTGGCTTGGCTTGCCTCCACTGCAGCTTCGGCAATAGTGTTGGCGCTGTCAGCCACATCTTCGGCGGTATGCGATAACTCAGAAGCAGAGCCTGCGGCATCGTTGGCAGCATCATTCAGAGTGCCGGCGGTTTCATTTACCGTGTCTGCGGAATCAGCTAAATCATTAGCGGCAATGGTTGCCGTATCGGCGCTATCTTGTAAGTTGATATCGGTGATGTTGCCGTTATCATCTTTGGTTACTTCTGCGGTAACGGTTTTGTCACCACCGGACGCAGGATCAACACCAATCGTCATTTCAACAAACTGCGCCCTTTGCTCTACTAGCTCAGTCGCTTTGGCAATGGCGTCTTGTTCATCACAACCAAGTAATGCGGCGAGAAGCTCTAATGCTGTTTTCTGTTTGCTTTGCTCCGACAGGTTCTGCAAAGTATCAACTAACTTTTTACCAGCCTTAGCCACTCCCTGACTAAAACGTTCGAGTTCAGCTTTGTTAGCCTTCTCGGCTTGGTGGCGTTTTTTGAAATTGGCAAAGACGCTCATGATGGTCCCTCTGTTGGTTATTGTTATGGTTATGGTTATGCGCTGGCTAATTTAATGGCCTGGCTAATGAGTTGAGCCATTAGCCAGGCAGTGGTAAATATCTAAGCGTTAAGCAGCAGGTGCGGGACCTATGTTCATTGCGGCCTCATCGACTGCGGCATAACCTTCGAACTCTTCGATGGCATAACCTTCCATACGCCAATACTTGTCTTCATGTTGCTTACGATCTTCAACATTCTCCGACTTACGCGAGCGGGTGCCCTTCTGGGTATAGATGTGCAGGTTAGTCAACAGAGTGACCGTGATACGTTTACCGGGGAAGAACGGCGGCGTGTATGCTTTTAACCCACCAATCGATTTATCCATCTGTTGCGCGGCCACTTTCTCACTCGGCTTGTCGGCCTCATTCATCATCTTGGTTTGGGCGGTTGCGGTTAAGTCGCTACCCACCAAGACAACCAAACGCGGGTCATTCCGCAAAGAGGGATGGATCAAGGTGTTTTTAATTTCGGTGACAATGGCATCGAGTGTTTTGTACTCGCCATCTTTCAGTACACCAGTGGCGTCAGGGTTAAAGTAGATAGGATCAGTCATGACTTGCGCAGGCGCTTTCTCTTTAACGATTTGATGCCAGCCTTTGTTGACGTCTTCACCCATGGGGTTAGCCTCAGGATCCGAATCAACCGCGACCGTTTTACCGTTAAAGCCAACACGCAGCATATCGAGAGCAAAACGCAAGGTTGAGTTTTGACTCATCAGCTGCATAAACTGGCCTTGGGTGCCAGCATTAGCCCACACGGCAAGGGTCGCCCACGGCACCGTAGAACAGGAATCGGTTTCAGCTAATTCATATTCATGACCATTGAGGCCATTTTCAGTGAAGAAGCGCCCATCACGCTTACGGCCTGTTGCGATACCATAGTTGCCCACCTTAACGACCTGGCCTTTAATCTGGTCAACGTCCATGGTGGTGATGAGTGATAGAAACTCGACCGAATCAAGCAAGGCGGCTTTGAGTTTGCTTTCCATTGGGCCTGTAACGCTGAATTGATGTTGAACATCATCAACGCCGTAGCTTGTTGCCATGTTGGCGCAATAGGCCAGCAAACAGCCGAGTGCGACTGGTGTTAAATTCATTTTGCTCTCTCTTCTTTAGTGATGAATGTCAGCTATCGATTACAGCGGCTACACAACGGTGAATGATTCACCCTTACCTGCAGGGTCTGGTTCTTGGTTCCCAGCCTCTTGGCTTAATGCATTGAACTTGGTTTCCATACTTTCAAACTTGGCTACCAGTCCCGTGAGGCTTTCGTTTAATGTGCCAAATTGCTCAGCCGTAATCGCTCCGCCTTCTGGCTTACCCTTATCGTCGCCGCCTTTATCACCTTCTGGCTTGCCCGTATCGTCGCCGCCTTTATCACCTTCTGGCTTTTTACCAAAGGCTTTTGCTTTGGATTCAAGCCCATCAAGACGAGTACCAAATGCTGTAAATTGGCCCATCAAGGCTTCAAACTGTTCTTTATTCATGGGTTCTTCCTCAGAAGGTTCGGGTGCCAGATCTGGCGAATTAGATTTAAAGAAGTTCTTCAAAATGCTGAAGAGCTGCTTTTCTTGCTTTGGCTGTTCGTCACTTTCGGCGTGTTCAACATCGGGATAACCGATAACCAGCTGTTCAGGCGCGCCATATTGATGAGTATCAAAGCGTTCTTTAGTGGAGAACTTAAGGCGATCGGTACCTAAACTGGCTGGTTCATCAGTTACGCCCAAACCTGTGAGATAAGCTTTACCCGACTGGGCAAAATTGGGGTCGAGTTCGATAGAGGTATATACCTTTTGGTCTTGCTCGTTAGCAGAGACCAGTTGGGTATTGGGTTTTAATTTGGCGAAAAGACGCAGCTTACCGTCTTGTTCTTCGGTTTTAACTTCGAGCACATCGCCCCAGGCACCATACCAGCGGCGATGATCCGGCCAGATACGTGCGCCATAATTTTTAGGGTCATAGGTTTCAGCAATGTCGACTAGCCATTGACGTTCCATTGGTACATTGCGGTATGTTTGCCCTTCGGTGGCGATACGCAACCAATCTGTTTTCAACTGACTCATATTTGGCCCATCTGTGCTGGTTAATCGATAGTGATATCTGATTTAGGTGGCCAGCATAGCCAGATGAAATGATGGAAGCACTGGGTTTAGTTCTGCTCAATTCGGATAGTTACCCGTATCCGAAACAAGCCGAACTTTAGTCCGTTATAGGCTTGAAACTAATGAATACACTGGGGCCAGTTTTCATTTGTGTGAGCATCATTAACCCTTGGCTAAATACTCTCCCGAAATACGCGAAGCAGCAAAACGGCTCTATTTAAGACGCTGGACCCCGGAAGAGATCCGCCTTGAACTTGAATTCCCCAATAGCCGCATCGTTTATTACTGGGCAGATAAGTACAGCTGGCGCGATATGCTGCGCGAGGAGGAGGTCGACGAGGCGATAGCCCGCCGGATTGTGCTGTTAACCGATATTTCTGAAAAGTCGGGCATGCAGATCAAAGAGCTGGATATGCTTATCGAAAAGCATGTGAAGCTGAAAAAGCAGCGTGCAACACTCGAACGAGCAGCGGCTGGTGAACAGGATAACACTTCATCTAAAAATGGCGGCTCTAGTAATAGATCGGGCAATAAAGGCTCAAGCGAGGAAGCGCAGCAAAGAGGCAAGCGCAAAGGGCGTAAACGTAAGAATGATGTGAGTCATCTCACCGCCGATGATTTTGCCCCCTGGTTCGCCACCCTGTTCGAATACCAGAAGACCATGCATGAGAATTTGCATCAGCGTATTCGTAATATTCTCAAGTCTCGCCAGATTGGTGCCACCTATTACTTTGCGGGGGAAGCCTTCGAACAGGCAGTGTTGACCGGAGATCCGCAAATATTCCTGTCGGCATCACGAGCTCAGGCCGAAGTGTTCCGTACTTATATTGTCTGCATTGCTCAAGAGTTTTTCGAGATTGAGTTAACCGGTAACCCGATTGTATTGCATACCGCCCACGGTGATGCAGAACTGCGCTTCTTAAGTACCAACAGTAAAACCGCGCAGAGTTACCACGGCCATGTGTATGTGGATGAATACTTTTGGATAGGCAAGTTCGATGTGCTCAACAAACTTGCATCAGCCATGGCAACCCACAAGAAGTGGCGCAAGACTTACTTTTCAACCCCATCGACCAAAGCTCACCCCGCCTATACCTTCTGGACGGGAGATCACTGGCGCAGAGGTAAAAGCGATCGTGAGTATGTTGAGTTTCCCAGCTTCGATGAATGTCGCGACAATGGCCGTTTGTGCCCAGATAAGCAGTGGCGTTATGTAGTTACCATCGAGGACGCTGTGCGCGGGGGCTGTCAGCTGTTCGATATCGATGAGCTGCGCGACGAGTACAACGACGATGATTTTAATAACTTGTTTATGTGCATCTTTGTCGATGATGCCGACTCGGTATTTAAGTTTAGTGATTTAGAAAAATGCATGGGCGATGCCGATCATTGGACCGACTTTAAACCCAAGAACCCGAGGCCATTTGCCAGCCGTGAGGTTTGGCTAGGCTATGATCCGTCACGAACGCGCGACAATGCCACCTTAGTGGTGCTAGCGCCGCCCATTAAAAAGGGGGAGAAATTCCGCGTACTGGAGAAACATGCCTGGCGTGGGCTGAACTTTCAACATCACGTTGCCGAGATACAAAAGATTTTTGCCAGGTACCACGTGACCTACATTGGCGTCGACACTACGGGCATAGGCGCGGGAGTATTTGACCTAATACAAACCCTTTACCCACGCGAAGCCATGGCGATTCATTACAGCGTCAGCAGTAAAATTCGACTGGTACTCAAGATGATTGATGTGGTGCAGGCGCGCCGGATCAGCTGGGATGCCTGCCACAAAGATATCGGTATGAGCTTTTTATCGATTCGTAAAACCAATACCGCCAGCGGCGACAACATGACATTCAAAGCAGGCCGAGATCAAACCACTGGCCATGCTGATGTATTCTTCGCGATTGCCCACGCGGTAATTAACGAGCCACTTAACCACGCACATAAAGGTAAATCCACATGGGCAATCTCGAAATAGAAGCCGAAATAGCTGCCAATGATGCAGAAAGTAATGAAACTCCTGAGCAGACTAATGCCCCTGTGGTTTTCAGCCTGCCCGAAACCGTGATGCCAAATATGTGGCTCACCGATTATGACTCACTGTATTACAACCAGATGGATGATTATTGGGAGCCGCCTGTCGATCGGCATCTGTTGGCGAACCTTACCCGCCGTAATGCCCAACATGGCGGCATAGTGCAGAGCCGCGCCAATATGGCCGCAAGCCGTTATGTCTCCGGCGGCTTGAGTGTACAAGATGTTGAAGCGGCCTTTTTGAACCAGATACAATTTGGCGATGTGGCCTTGCTCAAGATCCGCAACGGTTTTCGCCAGGTGGTTCGATTGTTTCCTCTGCCCAGTTATCGCACTCGGGCAGCCAAAGACGGTGGCGCGGTAGTACTTGAGCGCAATCAGCAGGTGAAACGCTACAAAGCCAAAGATGTGATCTGGGTGCGCCAGTATGATCCTGTACAGCAGATTTACGGTTGCCCCGATTATCTCGGCGGACTGCAGGCAGCACTACTTAACGAAGATGCCACCCTGTTTCGCCGTAAGTACTTTCTCAATGGCGCCCACATGGGTTTCATCATGTATGCCACCGACCCGAACCTGGACCCCGAAGTTGAACAGGAGATCAAAGAGAAGATTCAAGACAGCAAGGGCGTGGGTAACTTCAAGAGTCTATTTGTCAATATTCCTAACGGTAAAGAAAAAGGGCTGCAGATCATCCCCGTGGGTAACTTCGAATCTAAAGATGAGTTTATGAACGTGAAGAACGTCAGTGCCCAGGACGTACTCAACGCCCACCGCTTCCCACCTGGGTTAGCTGGCATCATTCCCGCCAACACCGCAGGCCTTGGCGACCCGGCCAAATACGATGAGGTTTACTTTAAAAATGAGACTAAGCCGTTAATCAAGAAAATGATCAATGCCGTAGCGCAAGATCCTGAAGTTGGGGGGAAGTTGGAGTTGGTGTTTGATTTGGAAAAATAAGCAAATATTGTAATCTTTTCTGCACTGTTTAAAAATACAGTGCTATCGCGTAAACTACCGGAGTTAAAGCATTAGCATTCATAGGGATTGGGAGATCGGTATGCGAGTAATTTGTCCGGATTGTGGTTCAAAAGCGATTATTGGTAAGACTAATCGTTTAAGTCCGGCCCATGCCGATTTGTATTGTTCATGTACTGAGCCCGAATGCGGCCACACCTTCGTGGCCAATTTGAGTTTTAGTCACACCTTAAGCCCTAGCGCCCGCACCTCGAGCGCATTAGTCACCGAACTAGCTAGAGCGATGGACCCGACTCAGCGCAAGCAGTTGCAGCAAGAGCTGGCTCTGTTGTAGGGCAATGAGTAGCACACACAGTACGGAACTCATCACAACCCTGCTGAATAATCATCGCGATTATCGATAGTGCCACATCTGCGTCTCTTGGTCTGTTCGTATCAACTCCATTGAGCACCAATTCCATTTGCTGTAACAAAATGCACATCCGTGTAACTCCTTAATATATATATAAATCCATGTAAGATCGCAATGGTACTGGGTTTCAAAAGTGCTTTTAGGCATAATCTGTACATATTTGCTAAAATTAACGGAAGATATTTTCCGATTTTACAAGTGTGATTATGCGTATCAGCCTGGCACTGATCGGGCAAAGGATTGTTGATCAAAGAAAGATGAAAAAATTCTCGCAACTCAGTCTCGCCGATAAGGTCGGCGTCAGCGACAGAACATTGCGTAAAGTAGAAGCGGGTCATGATATGAAACTCAGCGTATTATTAGCGATAGCCGAAGCGCTAGATATCGATGTTGTGCAGTTACTCAGTGCTGATAATTCGTCATTATCAACACTGAGTGAATCCGAGAAGCAGCAAATATGCAGTCATTTAAAAGCAATCTGTGAGCTGCTACCAGATTGATCGCTGTTACGCCACCTCTTCTATTTGTACAGACTCACAGTAATTAGCCATAACCAATGCTTTGGCTAGCAAAGGCGGTACCGAGTTACCACACCTGGCCATGTGATTGGCAGGCCGTCACATCGAGCCACTAAAAAAAATCGTTTTCTGATTGTAGCGCAAGCATGATCACTGGCGATTAATTGCTTCCACTCTACTTTATAACCATGCTGCCGGAGTGACTAATCGTCACCTGGTGGATCTAAGTTCGTTAGTGTTCTTTTTGGTTGATAGCCGCTGAAATACATTTTTATTTCGGTGTGATTACTGAGCGTTACCTTTAAATTTTGTATTACCTCCTCATCACTTATTACTGTTGATTCAATATTTCCGTACTCAAAGAAACCATCATCAGCAACAAATATATGTTCTGACATTCCTGTTTTAGGATTCCGAGAAATAGCCAGGCCTAATGGATGCATGATTTCTCGATTAATTCTCTCGATGAGCCCCAGTTCAGACATTTTGTTCCAGTTAATTGATTTCATAGAATTGCCCTTTTTAACACTAGTTAACTAGTGTTGATTTTGTGGTTTCTTAAAGTCGGTATATTGCATCGCAAGATCGGCCGCACGATTTAACCTGGCTAACGCATCACTGAAATGTTGCTGTGTCACCTGATAACGCCAATATGCACGTTTAGCCGGTAGGCCATCGACTAAATGTGCATGTAGAGCATTAACCTTGGCCTTACTGGTGATGCGGGTTAATTTAATTAACACCGCAACACCCTCTGCAGTTTCATGGCCCTGAACTAAGGTTGGTAATTGTTTTGTCACTAGGCCACCTCTTCTATTTGTACAGACTCACAGTAATTAGCCATAACCAATGCCTTGGCTAACAAAGGCGGTACCGAGTTACCGCACCTGGCCACCTGTTTAGCTTTTGAATATTTCTTACCAGTGTGGTCAACATCGATAATGTAATCACTCGGGAAAGACTGAGCGGCAAACAGTTCATGGGGCTCCAGCATACGCATACCGATATCGACGATTTGATAGGCCTCACCTTTAACCATGACTAAGCCGAAGCAATCACCGGTGCGAATGGTGTGCAATGGTTCGTTAAGTGTTTGGCCAACTCCTGTGCCGTAGTACTTCATTAAGAACGCGCGCACTTCGCCAATATGATTACCACCTGCTGTGATGGTATGAACTGGTTCATCAGTAGGGAAACCGATATTAGTCCCACGCATTTTCACCATGCTGCTAGTGACTAATTGAGACTTACCGCCACCACCTGCTGTGACTGTTCCCAATGGAGAGTCAATTGAATGACCCACACTATTACCAAATTGGCGACAGATAACTGGTGAAACCAAAGCAAAATGACCACCTTTCACCTGGGCGCAAATAGTTCGTAAAGGCTCATCCGCTGGCATGTTGCGTTGGCTGCTGGCATTAGCAAACTCGGTAATGAAAGGAACAATTCTGGCTTCAGAAGGGGCAATGAATGGTTCACTAGCATCGATAACAAACTTCTGCATCCCTTTGGCAATACGCTGCATGGTTTTTTCAGCCAGAGGCCTTTTGCGATTAAATATTGATTTGCATGGAATAGACCAATCGATCACATCCTCCGCTGCGGTTCGCCATGGTTTAAGCACTTTACCGTTAACCGGCTGCTTTTTCGGATTGCCATGTGTGGGCGCTGGCCATGTGATTGGCAGGCCGTCACATCGAGCAACCAGAAAAAAACGCTTACGGATCGTTGGGCAAGCGTAGTCACTGGCGATTAATTGCTTCCACTCTACTTTATAACCATGCTGGCGCAGCTGATGCACGAAGCTGTTGAAGGTCTTCCCCTTTCTCTTCGGGCAAGGTCTGCCATTATCAAGCGGCCCCCAGGTGATAAACTCTTCTACATTCTCAAGCATGATAATACGCGGGCGAACGGTAGCAGCCCAACGCAGAGTCACCCACGCCAAACCCCGGATTTTCTTCTCTACTGGTTTACCGCCTGCAGCTTTAGAAAAGTGCTTACAGTCCGGGCTAAACCAAGCCAAACCAACAGGCCGTCCAGCACACAGTTCAACTGGGTTAACATCCCATACTGATTCACAATGATGATTGGTTAATGGGTGATTAGTTTTGTGCATCGCTAGCGCCGCAGGATCATGATTAATGGCATCATCTATCGGTCGGCCAATCGCTAGCTCAATACCAGTAGAAGCACCGCCACCGCCAGCAAAATTATCTACAATAAGTTCGTGTTGCTCTATATTCAGCGAAAACTGATTATCACCTCTAAACATAACGCCTCCCTTTTTCTTGCTTTTGCTTACGGACCATAACCAGATTATTCAATACCACACGGCACAGTTGGCGTTCGTCTGCCGACAGGCGTTCTAACCAATTTCGTACCATGGGTCGATTACAGCTATCGAGCTTCTGTTTACACCTAAGGTACCTGGCAAGACATTCTTCTTTTTTGGCTTGTTCGGCTTGTTGCTCGTTGCGATTAAAAGAGCTCATATTCATCTTCCTCAGTTTCAACATGCCTGTCGGCATGGGCCTGACTTGAACGGTGTTTTTCAAGAGAATTATCAAATTCTTGCAGCTCGATCACTTCCTGCAACTGCTTAAGGGCGCGGCGCTGGTGATTGACGGGGATATCGGCTAGCCAGAGCTCTACATCGCCATGTCTATCATTATTTTTCTTGTCGAGAAGTGCCCAGGCCTGTTGGCGCAGTAGCTTGTTCCAGCCAGCATCTTCTTCGCGCTTGATTGAATCGATAAGCGGATCACTGTGGTTGTAGTGCCAACCATCTAGCTCGGCAGCCCTGGCGCCTTTTGACATCGGCGGCTGTTTGCTGGTGATCAACATGCCATTGCGCAGGCTCACATACTGCCTGGCACCATCAACAGAATTGTCAATAACAGCGCCCGCACGTAGGCGAGAGATACTGGCCTTGTCTAATCCCAGTTTTTTACCTTCTGCAATTAACTGTCGGTCGTTCAAATCGATCCCTTTTCGATCCTTCTCAGGGGTTTTGATCAACCCCGTACAGTTATTGTCAGAACTCCAAGGTGCGCGATTGTCATCGCTTTTAGAATCAAAAGAACAATCAAGAGCCAGATCAAAAGCATCTGGCTCGCAGTTGTCACGAGGCGCGCGTATCTCCCAGCCATCGATGCGGGTATTGAATGGGGTGTGATTCTCGCGTGACATCACGCCCATGATCTTACTGACATCCTCGCCATACTGATTGGCGGCATCATTGACTACTTTGGCCAATATCACAGTGCGGTCGGCACGTTTACAACATGCACCGCCCATGATCTCGATATAGCGTTGCCAGTTACTGCCATCACATGCGGCGCGAGCGCGCTCGAGTATTTCATCACCTTCGACCTCTTCACGCAGTCGGCGCAGTTCGCGCCATACCGTGACAGATGGCCCGCCAATTTGTTGAAACTGGCGGATATTCCAAGTACTCGACCAAGCGGCAACGCCTTGAGCACCATGCTTACCCGATTCCTCACTCTCAAAATCATCATCGATATAGGCACCATCAATGTTCTTAGCTATGTATTTAGCGATATAGCCAGTGGCGCTGCCCTTTTCAGGATCAATAGTTTTAAAGTCGAAGCGAGGGCGGTAACCGGTATGCTTAGGGTGCTTCTTGCCTTTTGCCGGTGCCAGATCATGTTTGTCATGTTGCAGTGCGTAGCGGCGCATAATTGAGCGCGCTTGCCTAAGTTGGTCGGGGCGAATGAATAGCAATAGATGCCAGTGGGGTGTGCCGTCGTGGTGCGGCTCTACCACGCGAAAGCCAAACAGCTCGATCTCCTCGCGAGCTAATTTGGCGCGAGCCTTGGCCCATTGGCCGCAGAGGTAGGCTTGAGTATCTTTAGGGTTAGCCCCTTGATATTTGCCGTTAGCGTAACTCGGGCCTTTTTTGCTTTTCTTCCATGAGTGAAAACGACTTGGCGCAGTCCAGGTGTAAAACTCTCCGACAAAGCCAGTTTCCTCGGCTACATCTTCGAAGCCGCGCATGCGCACCATGAGTTCGGCGCGGCGGTTCTCTGGATTGGCAACTGATGCGGCGACCGCATCGGCCAGACTCATCTCTAGACCAAGTTCCTCGTTAACCACCTGCATCTCTTTTAGCCAAGCGGCCGCGGCGAGTTTGCGCTGCTTATAATCTTTGAGGCAATGATGAGACACATACGCCGAAACGCCAGCGCGGACTTTGCCTGTAACTATGGCGGCATGCTCTTGATACTGGCGATAACTGCGCTCTAACTTTCTAAGCCACCAAGCCTCATCAGTCAAACGCGCAATGGCGCCAGCTATCATGTTGTACATGGTCGGGTCGGCATCAAACTCGCCTTCATTCTTGCGCGTTTCATACTCTCTAAAGCTTGGTAGAACAGGGCAAAACCCCCACTGACCGGCAGGCTGTTTAACTATGATGATCAGTTCGAGCGCGTCTAGCTGCTTGCTGCCAAACTCAGTGGCATTGTGTAGCAACGTGGCACAGCGGTCGGCCCATTCGTGCGCTATGGCGCTGCGGCGAACTTCGGTAGCAATATGCCAAATAGGAATGGGGAATTTATGCAGCATGGCTTTAAGCGCGGTGACTCTGCGTCTTAACCAAATATTAGCGCTGCGATGGGCGCGAGAACTCTGCCCACGCCACCGGCGTAGGTATTCTTTAAATAGGCTGGCCGCCACGTCATCGGGCAGGCCATTGAGTTGTGCTTGTGACCATTTCAGATCGGCTTGGGCATTCTCAGTGCAAAAAATGGCCGAGATGTTAATCTCGGCCAAGCGTTCTAGTTGGGATAAGTCCATCAGGCAGCCTTTTTCCCTTTGGTTTTTCTAGGGAGATCCGCACTAATGATGTGACTTATGCCTTGGGGAATATTGGGGAAGCGATTACCTCTGTCGTAGATGAACCAGCTGTATTCACAGCTATCACTGCCACCACCAACAAAGCGCGGGCGTGGCACTATGATTGGCGTCTTATTGGGAAAGCCAACTTCTGCCCAAAATGGGACCCGGAGCTTACTGCCTAAGAAATTAACTCGTTGCAGATAAGCCAGCGTTCCATCTGGTGCGAGCTCACTCAATGATTTAGTCAAAAACTCAACCGTGAGTGAAAACGGTGGGTTCGTGATGATCACATCTTGCCGTTCAAATTCAGTGGTGAGGTAATTCACTCCACGATCAAGTTCAGCCCAACTCTTTTGCGATTCAGGTAAATCGATTTTGCTGTAAATGGCATCGGTACCACGACAAGGTTCTAAGAACTTTTCTGAACCTCTAAGAACTAGCTGAGCCAGTAAGGCATCTACTACAACGTCAGGTGTGGGGTAAAGTTCATTTGCTCTAACATTTCCGTGAGTGCTGCTCATTGAACACCCCCGCAAAATTCGTGTACTGAAATCCCTAAAATACGGGCAGCTTGAATGTCTTCTATCTGACGGCGACAAACTGCAGCGCGTCTATCCTCTGCAGTCACCTTCGCAGGCGCTCTAGGCGTAACATTCAAAAATGCAGTGCGGATATTGAAGTTTTGGCTGTTAATAGTGTCGGGGTCTCTCAACTTAAAATTAATGCTCATGCTTGTGCCTCCGCTTCGTTTTCTTTCACCTCTTGAATGCATTTAGGACAAGCAGTAGAACAAACCTCACTATCTGTTTCGTAGCCGTGCCAACCTTCCTTAGCAGCGTACTCAATCGCCTCTCTTACCGTTTTTACTCTCGATACGTAATGCGTGTTTGCACACATAAAACAATTGATAACGAAAACGGATAACACTTCGACTTCAGTTGGATCAACATTAAGTAGCTTCATCTAAGCCACCACTTGGTTAACGTGAATGTTATTGCGGATTGCAATCAGTCGAACGTGGAGGGTTTTAGCGACTGGCAGATCGAGTGCCTCGGCAATAGTCTGCAATGACTCGATCACCGACTCGGCCACTACGGGGTCGATTGGATAGTGGGAATGGTTTAAAGCGGTGATCACTCTGTTCGCTTCATTGCGAATAGCGGCATCAGTTGTTACACTCTGTTTTGTCGGTTTCATAATTTAAATCCTTGAAGGTCTATTGATTGAGTCGACACGGCCACATCCGCTGCGAACGGAAGTGGCTTTTTTGTGCCCGTTAATGTCCGATACGGTCCATGACCGTCATGCTTTGCGCTAATTGAGCCGCAAGCTCTTTGTTGCTGGTTTCATCAGGTGTGGATATTTTAGACGTGACAAATTGGTCACGCGAAAGCGGAATCGACACAAATGTTTTGGCCATATCTCGCAATGCGATTATTGATAAACGAACTTGCTCCTGCTCATCAAAGCTCATGCTTTCAAGGGGTATGTGAATATGAGAGCTAGGCTTAAGGCGGGCGCCAAATAGAATTATCGCTTTTTGCTGATTCGAGAGTTTGCTGTAAAGGCTGGCTGCAGTATTGCGCCCCAGCTGCAAACGCATAGCGCGAATGGCTGCGGCACCCGCCGGAATATGTTCATCGCTATTTGCAGCGCTTAACATTTGCGTTGGTTTTATCGTTTGTACTAATGCCGAATTCATAATGCTCCCCTCATCTATCGGTAAATGTTAAGTCAGTGCTTGGCCTGCTGAATAACATCCCAATCAACTTTTGATGCCAGGTAACACTTATCAACGTGAGCAGCCAAGTCAGAAACCTTGACCAACGACGGCGAACGCTCTGAATCGCGCAACTTGAAAGTGGGGACAGGCAAGTCTTTCGCCTTGGCTTTTTGCTCTGCTGTTTTCGGTGTATAGCCGAAGAACTCTTGGCAGATAACTTTAAGTTCAACAGTCGGTGACTCGAATCGAGCCAATAAAGCAAATGAGGTATTCATATTCTTTCCTTACATCAGCCCTGGCATTGGCATTGCTTGCAATGCATCACTAGCAACAGCGAGCACGGGGATGGCTTGAAACTTCTGTTCAACGTCATGTACAAAAATGGCAAGCTCTGTCATGACATACGTGGCACGTTTGACGGTTTCGTGACGCATACGCTCTGTCACACGCTTGGTAATTTTCACATCTAATGCCAGCGCCCCAAGTTGAGCAGCGTTGACCGTGATATCTAATGCCCTATCGGTTAGATCCATATCATTGGCCGAAGCGAATTCAGCTAACGAAACAGAGGCTGCACAATCTAAGTCCAGCAGCACACCATCGATAATGCTGCGATTACCACTGGCGCGAGTAATGGCGACCAACTCCATCACCGATAACTTATGTGGCTGGTCTAAGCACAACTTGTTGCGCAATATCTGCGGGCTAGAGATATCAGCCTCCGCCGCCACTGCTTTTAAATTCTCATCTGCAGCGAATTGGCGAAACGCACCATTCAAATGACAGCTATCTGCATTCGTTTGTGTACTAGTATTAGTCGTATACATAGATGCAAAACTCCATTTTGCTATTCTTTATTCATCAAATAAGCAATTAACTTGTGAGTTGGGCGGCTTCGATAAGGGCTTGTTGCCTGACTAATTCAAGTTCTGCCGCTTCAATCACTAGGGCTTGAACATTGATAAGAGGCTTGTCGCGAGGGTCTTTCTTAGGACGAGTGGGGAGGCGACCTTCATACACCATCTTCTTGACGGTGTTGTAGGGCAGGCCTGATGCGCGGGCATATTCCGCATAGGTGAGATAAGGTGTTGTAACCTGTAGAGTAATATTTACCATTGTGATACCTTTTCCTTATTAGCCCGTGTTGAATCTTGGCGGATTTACGGGCATTTAAATTTGGTGAGACAATGATTGATCAAAAAAATCGACTTGTCAATTTGATTGACGAAGAAAAAGAACTAACTCTTAATAAACCATTAGAGTGCGATGGGGGTAAAACGGTTATTTTACGTTTGCTTCGATTATTCAATCTCAGGAATAGAGTTGAACTATCGGCTCTAATCGGTGTTTCAACTGGCTCTATAGCCACCTGGCAAACTCGCAACACAACTCCATTTGAGTTATTGATTCGTATACATTTAGCAACAGGTGTAGATTTAGATTTTTTGCTTTTTGGTAAGAACGAAGAGAAGCAAAACGTATTAAAATTGTGTTCACCTCCAAATCAAATCCCTGACTACGCCACCATTAACCAAAACTTGAAAAGTTTCAGGTTCAGTATTACTCAGCCACTAAACTATGATGGTGGTAGAATTATTATTGACCGTTTGATCACTTTGTTTAGGTTGAGGAGCAGGGTTGAATTTAGAGAGCTAACATCTGTTAATGAGGGGTCTATCGCAACGTGGCAAACGCGCAACGTCACCCCTTTTGAACTCCTCGCCAGAGTGCATTTAGCCACTGGCATACCTATGCTTTTTTTGTGTTTTGGCAAGCATGAATACCCAAGTCGTGAACCTAATAAATTAGTCGAACCGACCACTATTGATGTGCAAAATCCCACTGCAACGGCTGATATATATAAACTTAAAAAATTCTCGATTGCTCACGGTAATAAAATACAGGTTGGCGACTACAGAGTAAGTCACGACTTTTTAAAAGACTGTGGCTTAGCCATAAATAGTGACTTTGTTGTTAAAGTAGAATCATCGACTTACTTTATCAATACCGATATAAAAACAGTCACTAAAGGCCAGTACTTATTTTCCATCAACGACAGCTATCAGATAGGCGAACTCCGCCAGCTACCCGATGGCAATGTCTACCTCATCGACGGCCATGACAAATACCCGTTTAACACGGACACAACCAAGATCCACGGCAAAGTGGTATCAATTTTACAAAGCGTTTAATACAAGGAGTGTTTTATGGATGCATTAGAGATATGTTTTACAGGGTTTGCAAAACAGCAAAGAAAAGACCTAGAAGAGTTGGCAACCGAAAGTAGTTTTATTGTTCGTAAAGCGGCGACTAAAAACCTTCACATCCTGTGCGTAGGTGGTAATGCTGGCCCTAAAAAAGTTGCCACAGCCAAAGCTAATGGTACGGTTATCCTGTCACCTGAAGGCTTCATTCAATTGGTTAGAACTGGTGAGATATCTAGTGCAGATGCTGACAAGTTAAGTAACCTCCTGAACGGTAGAAATGAAAAAATATCTAAATTACAAGATGAGCAGTACTTATCTCTTTATCAAGGGTATACAGAGCACGACCTAAAATTTACACTTGTTTCTAATCTTAAATCTTCAATTAAACTCTTAACACATCCTTCCATTAAGTTTACAGAACCCGCAGAGGTTACTGTTTCAAACTCCTACTTTTGTTTCACTGGTGATTTTAAGTCTGGAGAAAGGTCTTTAATTCAAGCCTTCACCAGAATGTTCAATGGTTTTATTGATGAAGAGGTTACGCTAAAGACTAAGTACTTAGTCGTCGGTGGTCTGGGTAGTGAACAGTGGGCAAACGAAAATCATGGACGAAAAATAGAAAAAGCCATAATGCTAAAAGAAAGTGGTCACAAGGTTCATATAATTTCAGAGGATCAATGGTTAATTGCCTTAATGAAAAATTGAATACTGCGACAGCCGGAACTAAACTCTAGCGACAAGCCATAAATTACAAGGATGTAACTATGCCCAAAGCCACAACTCCCGCTATAGATGTACCTAGCCCTCGCCAATCCAGAAGCAAGTTTCACTATCTACAGGCACTATTCGTGTTTCTGGTGTTCTCTGTAGGCATAGGAGAAATTCAGGTTTTCTTCAACCCACTATCTGGCTTCGCGTTCTTAGCAATCGCGTACCTGATCAGATACATAAATAAACCCATACTCCCACCCAAAGCATGGCTAACAGTCAAAGCGATCACATACCTGGCATTAATCCTGTCACTAGGCATCACCCCCAGTTAAAATGCACCCACAAAAAAGGGCACCAACCGGTGCCCTTTTTATCAAGGCTCATAAAGACACCCATCATTGTTTCACTCTATCAAGAACAGCTTAGAGCAATTATTCTAAGCCATATCTGGACAGAAACGTGTTACGAAGCTACGAAGAGTCGGATAATCTCAGCTACGTCAAATTATATAGATCACCTACAAATTGATGACCAGTTTCAGTCATCCACTACACTTTAATAATTGTGGTTTTGAATATGGTGGTATCCATCTAGTCTATAAACGACCTTAGATCCTACTTCTGGGTGGATACCAATCCTTTCAAGCAACGCTAGATAGAGAAGAACGTTAATGAAAGACGTGTATTTCTCTAATTCTCTATCATTAATAGTGTAAGCATTGGCGTGGGTAATGTTATTCCTTAGATTAATAATATCTTGAACATCCTCATCCGTAACTACCATTGATCTCCTAATATCTTCTGGTAATTTTTTGAGGAAGTCTTCTATACACTTGGAAGTGTTGTACTTCATCGTGTTTAACCTACCAATTCGAGAAATTAGCTTTTTGATGTCCTTATTCGTGCCTCTAT
The DNA here is from genome assembly GCF_013214165.1 of Shewanella sp. Lineage (GTDB taxonomy): Bacteria > Pseudomonadota > Gammaproteobacteria > Enterobacterales > Shewanellaceae > Shewanella. The sequence goes on from NZ_JABSSM010000029.1 coordinate 25,950, forward strand.
CTTTTAATTTTTCCAGAATACATGCTTTAGATTCTTTCAAAAAAACCTCTAAAGATTCAGGTTCTACGTAAGAACTAGATTTAGTTGTTAGGCTCTCTAGCAATCGGAAAAATCCTAAGAACTTCTCCTCATCAGATTTCATTCTTTGATATCTAAGATACCTAGTAAAAATTATTCTCTCTTTTTCTTCTAGAAGGTAGTAATTACTAAAAGCCTCCAGAGGAAAATCAGGAAGACCTTGATCATTAAATCTCAAGTTCAAGCCAAGAGGAAATACAGGATAGTCACGCTCATGAGTTCGATGAGTCGTTGGGAAGTAAACACTTGTGTTAGATGAAAATGTCTGACTTCCAGATGTTACGGTAACTTCATTTACTTTAAAGTCCGAACCGATAAGCAAAGTCATTAAGTGATAAAACTTCTTATACTCAAAATGCAAATCGCTTATCGATACTAGTGAATCAAATTGGATACTAAGCTTAGGTGGAAAGTTCAATCCCGAACTAAACTCATGCACATTATGGTGGGTTTGAAAATGATAAAATAACCTAAGTTGCCCATAGCCTTTCAGTATTTGATTAAACTCTAGGGAATCAGATATTGGGTTAAGTGTGCGAGTGTGGAACTTTTCAACAAGCTCTTGCTGTAGTTCTGTATAACCGACCCAGTTTTTAGTCATTTCAGATTTAACACAAAAGCCTATTGCGTCATCAAATGAGTGACAGTGACCTTCGAAACATACTACAAAACCCACCTCAAATTCATACTCAAAAAAACCTACTTGCTCATCAACAGTAGACTGTAAACTTTGACTACTCTGATAATGATTGGATAATTCAAACAAAAGGAAGTTCATATCAAACGCACTACATTCAATCTTTGTCGATTGACTAAAATCGTATGATGGCCTTCTCTCCCCCATTACCCTCAAAGTACATCTATCAGGAGAAAGGCTAAGCTTACCAGCAAAAAGCTTGTCCATATCCCTTACTGAAACAGTATAAGTATATGTCTTTCCAAGATTTAGTACTTTATCATCATCAAACAACTGCTTTACTCCATCCATTAAGATTTAACCATATGATATAACTCACGTAGCTAATAATGTAAACAGAGAAGCCCTAGAAGTATCCATTGAAAGCCAATTGGTTCAGGTCTTACTTGGGGGGGGGGGGCGTGCCCATTACTTTTTGTATATCAAAACCAATAAATTATCTGACGTAACAGGACGAGCCTTAGCTCATTTTGGGGCAAAAGCGACTTAGGGCGATCACTCTAACTAGTTAATGGACACAAGGACCATAAAAAATCTTCAATACAAAAATGGGGACCACACCGGGATCCCATTTTTACAGGTTCACCAAGGTGTACCATTTAGATTGAAAATATTCAGCAGTGATCCATAAGAGATCCACACACCTCTACAGCTCTTTAAAACAAACAAAATACGTCCAATCCAGCATAGGCGCAATCGAGAAGGTGCGATTGATTGAATTTATTGGTGTTACTGGCTTCACGCCTGATTTACTTGATACTGTCATTTGTTCCGAACTGTCCTGAATTGCCTGTAATTTCCGTTGAATTTCATTGTATGGTGTCCCATATTGGCCCCACGATGGGGTAGGACGATTTAGCAAAATTCACTGATATGGCATCTTTTACAATAGAGAAACGCGCAAAGGCAGGCGGCGAGTTTAGTTACCTAAATACTGTGCGCGTCAAAGAATCCGCCGAAATTATACATCGAGACACTAAAACATTCAGTAAAAAAGAGGCCGCATGTGTTTACTGCCATCTTTGGATAACCTAAACAGCCTGGGTGATTGGATTAATACTCTTGGTGACACGAGCCAAGAGTGCGGCGCTTGTTTCACCTTCCGGCGGAGTATCTTCGAAGGGGTCGTGCCAATATTTAGAGTAACCTTGCCGTACCGCGCTGCATCTGCTGCCAACCTAGTGCCGTTAACGCAGGATTGCTACGCCCCAATAGATGTCCGGCTTGTTCTGGCAAGCCATGGCGAAGCTGCAAAAAATGAGTAGTATTGATCATGTGTTTCTGTCACTAAGTGCCACAGTTCGCACGGTCCCGTCTTTCAATACTGGTTTCTTAAGCACCAAGGCAAGCGCTCCCTGACAAAAGATCACCCTGTCGGCAATAGTGGCAATTTTTTGCAGCATTTCACCGCTCGCGCTGACAAACTCCTGGCTCATGTCATCGAGTGGAATAAGACTTTGACCGACTTCGGTAGCCACCAGCACCACATGGGATTCCATGGCCAATAATGTTTGGCAGAGTCGGTCTATCTCAGTATCTAGACACGCCTCTTCCATGAGTTGATTGGTGAGCCACAGCGTTAGACAATCGATAATAATGCAACGATTAGCACAATCAATATCCCGAAGCGTACCGCTTAGTTCGATCGGTGTTTCTCTTGTGGTCCATGCGCTGGGCCTTTGATGCCGATGCAGGGCAATTCTTGCCTGCATGCTGGCACTATTGAGCGCGGTGGCTATATAGGTTGTCGCCTGCTGCAATTGGCCAATTTCTTTTTCAGCCAAATATGACTTTCCGCTACGGGCACCGCCAATATATAAGCTAATCATGATGAAGTTTCTGCTGACGAGCAGTGTCGATGATTGCACAAATTTGCATCATACCTTGCAATACTCGAGGTCCGGTACGGTATATTAAATCGCCATCTATATTGATGATTTGATGGTTAGCGACTGCGGGGATTTCCGGCCATGCTTGCCATTTAGTATCCATTTGGCTTCTGTCACCATGAACAGGTTTGATAATCACTTCAGGAAGGGCTAATAAAACTTGTTCGACACTCACTTGAGGGTATTCATTGACACTGTTGGAAAATACATTGCTGCCGCCACAATCCTGGATGATCTCATTCATCCAACTGCTGGCCGATGTCGTCAACGGCTCGGGCCAGATCTGTAAAAACACATCGATAACGGCTCGGTTTCGATATTGGTGTTTAAGCGCCTCTAGTGTCTGATTGAACTCCTGGGCAGCGCGGGATGCTTGACTCTCATGCCCCGTCTCCCTCCCCAGCTGAAGTAAGCGCTCTGGAATTTTTTCAATCTGAGTAACCTTGGTATCAATCAGCGCAATACCAAACTGTTCGAGGCGGTTCATCAACATTTGCGAGATTGAACCTGAGTCCATGACCACAGCATCAGGATTAAGCAACAGCATGGCTTCAAAGTCGATAAAGTCATATCGACCAATACGTGGGATCTGCTTTGCCGCTTCAGGATAGTCAGCATAGGCAACTGTACCTATGATGCTATCACCAGCCCCTATTTCAAACAGCATTTCTACGGCATTGGGAGACAAGACCACCAAACGTGGCGATGCAGCCACTGCGCAGTAACTCAGCAGCCCGAGAAATATGCCCCAAACTATTTTCATCTATCCCCCTCAGCAAGCTGCTTTAACACTAGCGGCAGCCCCGCAATAACGGTTGTAACTTGGTCGACCTCGCTCGCTAGGCTTTGATTCAACCATCCCGACTCATCGACAAATTCTCGAGATAACTGCCCCAGAGGTACCACGCCCTGGCCGACTTCATTGCTGATAAAGATCACTTCACCAGCAAGTTGACCGACAATATCCACTAAGCCTTGTTTTGCCTGCGCCCAACTCCGTTCACTCAATAGGATGTTTGATAACCATAGGCTCAAGCAGTCAACTAGAATCAAGTTATCGGCTTGGCTAAACTTGCTCAATGCCGCCGTTAAATCTAGCCTGGTTTCTACCAGTTCCCAATTTTGGGGGCGGTTGATTTTATGGTGTGCGATACGCTTTGCCATCTCCCCTTCTGTGACTTCTGCCGTCGCGATAACGATAACCTCACCTAAGGTACGCGCCTGCCAATTAACGGCATATTGTTGCGCAAGACGGCTTTTTCCTGAACGGGCACCACCTATGATTAACTGTTTCATTTATTTATGCCCTTGTTTACGTTTAATCAGCAAACCGATGAAGAAGACGCTACCCAACATAGCCGTCATCACTCCTACCGGTAGCTCTTGAAAAGGCAATATCTGCCGAGCGAGTAAATCAACCCACACCATAAGTACCCCGCCGAGTAAGGCCGTCACTATGAGTGAACTAGAGCTCGCCGAGCCGACCAGTATGCGTACAATATGGGGTACCATCAGGCCAACGAAGCCTATTCCACCACAGGTTGCAACCAGAGATGAGGTCATAAGAGCGGTTAATATCAGCATCCCTAAGCGCAGTGGCAATACGCTAACCCCTTGGGTGTGGGCACTTTCGTCACCGGCTACCAGAGCTTGTAACGGCCGATGAAATTGATAAATAATGAGGGTGGAGGTGATCACGATGAATGCCGGCAGCATCAGAGAGGACCAGGTTGCTCGGCTGAAGCTACCTAAAGACCAAAAAAGCACCATCTGAGTCGCTTGAGGATCGCCGAAATACAAAATAAGGTTTGCCGCCGACGATAATAGAAAAGAGATGGCGACACCGGATAACACTAAGGTTTCAACTTGTCCATCCCGAGCCATCACCATCACTACCGCAACGGCAATCAAGGACCCTAAAAATGCACAGAAAGGCAAGGGGAGCAGAGAAATCCCCCCCGTTAACGCTAATATAGCGCCGAGTGATGCACCCGCAGAAATACCAAAAAGATAGGGATCGGCAAGAGGATTTCGAGTCACGCTTTGGAGTACCGAGCCCGATAACGCCAGCCCAGCTCCACACACCATGGCCATGAGGACGCGTGGCATCCTAAGTTCTACGATAATACGGTCGGACATACTTGCCGTAGCGGTCGGTTCAATGAACGCATTTAAGCCGCGCCATACGGCGCCTAGCACATCGACTAGGCTAATATTGGCAGTGCCTAGTGCGATAGCGATTAAGGGAGAGATGACGGCAACCGGGATCAAGACCGCAAGGAAGTGTCTTGGGTTAAATGGCCCCATGACGAACCCCATCAAAATGATAGGTCACCCTGGGATGAACACCTTTAGGATGCCTGTCTACATCAGTTTTGATGCCGTAAATATTCTCTATGCTCTCGGGAGTGAGTACTTGTGCCGGAGTGCCACTCTTGACGAGTCGACCCTGCCTAAGTAACAAGAGTTTATCGCAAAATGCGCTGGCAAGATTAAGATCGTGGATAGTGGCAACGACTGTGATGCCTAAACATTTTATGAGTTTTAGTATTTCGACTTGATAACCTACATCGAGGTGGTTGGTTGGCTCATCCAGTAAGAGTATTTCAGGCTTTTGTAATAACGCCCGGGCGATGAGGAGTCGTTGTTGCTCTCCACCAGAAAGAGATTCGAATAATTGCTGGCCTTTATCGGATAAGCCTACTAGGTCTAATACCCTATCTATCTCTATTCGCTCTTGGGCATGATTAATGGCTTGCCACCATTTTTGTTGGTTAATCAGTCCGGTTGCCAGCAGTTGTCTTGTTGTCATCGAAAAGCCTACCGGCGTGTGCTGTAGCACCACCGCGACTTTCGAGGCAAACTCTTGCTGAGAAAGCTGTTGAATGTTTTTACCATTGAGATAAACCTCCCCGCTATCTGGACACATGTATTTATACATACACCTTAATAATGACGATTTTCCGACACCATTGGGTCCCAAGATACCCAAAAAATCACCTCGTTCTATGGTGAAGGATATGCCGTCGAGGACTTGTTTATCCGGGGTCGCCCAACTCAAGTTATTCACTCTCATATGGGAACTGGGCTGAACCATGGTTATCGGCATTATGCTCTGTATCCAATAATGCGCCAAGCGGGTCGGCGCTTTGCTTGTAACAATAGAATTTAAAAAGCCTGGTAGCTCAGGCTTAAGAAAAACTGGCGTCCAGGACTAAAATAGTTGCGGTCTGAGATGATATCTTCATCGAGTATGTTGTTTGCCTTGAGACGAAGTTGCCATGCCTCGGAGAACTTATAGCCGAGACTCAGGTCCACTTGATGGTAAGCATCGAGATAGTCGACGACGCCATCATAATTATAATCACCGGCATTTCGCTCCCCCTGATAGTGATAGCTGACTAACACGTCAATTTCAGACCAGGTATAACTGAGTGAGTAATCAAATTCGTGTTCACTGCGGCCCACTAACTGACTGTCAGTTTCCCCGTCAATGGCATCTATGTAGCTATAGCCCAGTTGATGCTCTATGCCCCAGGTACTGAAGTTAAGTGAGAGTTCGACTCCGGTGATCCGGGCATCCTTGATATTATCGGGTAGAAAAATGTCGAAGCCATCATCATCTTTCTCTCCGGTTGGCGCCCATTGGATCAGGTTATCAATTTTGTTTTGGTACACGCTGAGGTAACCACGAAGCTTGTCGCCGGTATAATTAACGGTGAAATCCAGATTTTCCGATGTCTCAGATACCAGATCCGCATTACCTGAGCCAGGCCAATAGAGATCGTTAAAGCTTGGCGCTTTAAAACCAGATCCCGCACTCGCAGTGACACGCCATTGTTCGTTTAGCTGATACGCCAGACTTGCGTTATAAGAGGTTTCGCTATCGATATTTTCAACATCATCATAGCGGATCACGCCTTCGAGCAGCAGCTTGCCATATTGATAACGTGCCAAGGCATAGATCCCCACTAGATAACGTTGATCGATGGCGTAGTCACCCGCAATAGATTCTTGTGACCAGTCGACGCCACCAATGAAGGTCAAGTCATCGCTTACCCCATAGCGATTACTCCAATTGATTTGCTCTCGAGTCGTTTCATACACGGAAATGCCCAGACTGGGGTCATCGGCGCGAAAGTTTTCATTAAAATCGCGGGATTGCCCTACCGACAACTTGCTCGTTAGCTTATCGTTTTTATATTGTGCCGCGAGATTCCATAGATAGTTGTCATAGTCGGCCTCGTTGGCTTCACTATTGTCATATTCGTAGTTGCCGGTTTCGAGTTGACCCGACCATGATACTAGCCATTGTTGACTGAAGTTTTGCTGGCCCTTGATACTGATACCAAGACGGTCATAACCATCATCGTCATCTTCGGCATCATTTTTAATATCGTAACCATCACTTTTTTCTCGGTTAATACTAATGCTGGTGTGCCCATCGCCATGACTGACACCTGCGCCAGCACTGGCACGCATATAAGCATCACTGCCATGCTCCGCCGATGCAAACCATTCGCCGCCTTCTAATGTACGGGTGAAAATTTGAATGACGCCACCGATAGCATCACTTCCCCAGATAGCAGCTCTAGGGCCCTTTACCACTTCGATTCGTTCAATATTTTCAGGCGATAGGGTATTGAAACTAACTGTACTTGATGTGGCAGAGCCGATACGAATACCATCGACCAGGACCAACACATGACCAGAGTTGGTACCGCGCATGCTGATAGAGGCCAATTGCCCAGCACCACCAGTACGGGTAACACTCACCCCTGGCAAGGTTTCTAATATATCGACAACGGACTTAGGATTGAGTCTGGCGATCTCTTCCCTCTCGATGGTATTGATAATTGAAAGCTGTTGATCAGGAGTCCTGTCAAATCTGTCCCCGGTCACAGTGATGACCTCAATGGCTGGATTGGCAGGTACCGCCGCAGAGGCGAAAAAAGATTGGCATATAGCCATTGATAAGACAGATAGTCGCAGTTTAAAACTCATGGTTTCACCTTAAGATAATTGAGTTTAATTTGCGGGTAAATGTGCAGAAAACAACCAGAAATATTACGATTGCGGTTTGCAAAATAGAAAAAGTTGGTCAGAACGATTCATCAATAAGAGATTTACGTGCACACCTTCATTGCCTACTGTTCTCAAGAAACCCGCTTGAGTAATAAGTAACATTAAGGTCGGTCTCCTGGCTTACAGCATCTAAAAACATTCCTTCCCGGTACTACCAGTGGTGATAATGTTTCGCTCTGTTTACAGTTGCAGGTACAGCTGTGGATTTTCACCACATTCCCGATTAAGTATGTTAACACCTTAACGTGTCTTGAATATAGCAGTTATGGTATATATAGACTGTGGTCATGATCACAACTGGCAGTATATTTTTAACTTTAACTATTATTCTATTTTTATATAGCCTACTTAACTTTTAAAATAAAAATAAAAATGGTGAACATTGAAGGTACTTCAAGTGCACCATTTTTATTTTATGCAATTAAACTTATTAAGCTATGAGGTCACATCATTTTTAAGTGTCTCAGTGCTTGATTCCACTTCAGTAGTTACCGCCATATTACGGGTAACATAGATAGCAATAAATAATGCTGTTACACCACCGACTAATTTGCCAGCAACAACGGCTGAAATCATTTCGCTATTAACCGCAGCGGTGAAACCTAAATGATCACCAAATACAAATGCGGCACATACGGCAAAAGCAACATTGATGACCTTACCTCGGTCATCCATGTCTTTTAGAATATTTAACATCGCGATACTATTAGCTAGGCTAGCGACTAGACCCGCGGCGGCGACCTCACCCATTCCCATAGATTTGCCAAGCTTCAACAATGGCTTATTAAAGTGCTTAGTAATGAAGTGCACCATAGGGAATGCACCAGCAAGTACGATCGCGATTGAGCCTACAATTTCGATACCATCTGAAATTGGCGCCATGCCCGGAATGACCACAAAACCGGTTAATGTTTCAACCACAATAGCGGCAAGTGCGAGAGTAATAATGGCAATAACACCTTTACCAAATATTTCAAAACCACGGATCATAGCAGCGGGTTGCAACCATAAGCCTATCGCAATAGCGCCAGCAACGATCACGATTGGCACCAAGTTAGCTAAGATCATCATCAAATCGAAGCCTGCGACTAACCCACCCACTAGAGAACCGACAGGAATAGCCGTTAAACCAATTAAGACACCGCGTGCAAGAAATTGGGTATCACTCTTATCGATAATCCCCAGTGCCACTGGAATGGTAAACACTAAGGTAGGCCCCATCATAGAACCTAAGATCAAGCCGGAAAAAATTCCCGCTTCAGGTGTTTGAGCCATGCTCATAGCGAGTGGATAGCCCCCCATATCATTTGCCAATAAGGTACCAGCAAACATTGCTGGGTCCGCGCCCAATGCCGTATAAATAGGAACAACAATTGGGCTTAATAACGTTGCGAGTACAGGAGCGAGACTCACCACACCAACCATGGCAAGAGCTAACGCTCCCATTGCCATAAAGCCTTCATCAAATTGTTGACCATATCCCCAACGGTTACCCAGTGCTTTATCGACTGCACCAAGAACCATAAACCCCACCATAATATAAATGATAATGTCATTCATGATATTTTACTTCCTGATAATTATTTTATTATTGCAATAGAATAACGCCAAGCAAAAACTGCCAGCGACTCTTAAATATATGTGGACAAGTATAAGTTTGACTTCAACAACAATTAACAACCGAAAATTAATTAAAGCCACCAAACATAAGTGTAAATATAATATTATTTCAATCGAAATATTATCGATGTGCGCATTTAAAATAAGCGGGACCATGGTTGACCAGCATATAATAAATATTCACATCGTAATTTCAGTAAAAAAACAAGTTTAAACTTTACCTTGCAGTATTGCCTTACTCGGCTGAGCGATAACAACTTTATCGACCAAGACACCTTTCCCCTTAATCTGTTGTGCAGCAGCTTCAACCGCGGCCTCTACAGCTGCAACATCTCCAGTTAAAGTGACAAACCCTTTACCACCAATCGCCATTGCCATATGAACTTCGAGCAGTTCAACATTGGCGGCTTTAACAGCCGCATCGGCCGCTTCGATGATGGCTGCAACCGAGAAGGTTTCAACAATGCCTAGTGCCCCAGTATGTTCAACAACACGAGTGCCCGATATTGCAGGGAACACATCAGGATGAACATTAGGGATGATTAAATCATCGACGACTTCACCGCCACCTACACGTAATCCGGTTTCAACAGCGGCATTGATTGACGCCACATCACCAGCCACCATAATCATAAATTTGCCAGGACAAATCGTACGATTAAAAAGAATCTCCACATTCGCGGCTTTCACCATAGCATCGGCGACTAAAAAGCCACGAGCTATCGAATTCAGTTCAATACAACCTATTGAATTTATCATCATTAACTCTTTTCTAAAGTTCGTTCAATAACGACAACATTGCTTACTGCCGTCACTTTCCCATCGATACTGGCATGAACCGAAACACTCAAAGCTTCTGCATCTGCCTGACCGATCAATTGGCCTTTCTTCACGCTATCACCCACTTTTACCACTGCCGTGGCAGGCTTGCCTATGTGTTGCGATAGCGGGATTTTAACTTGAGAGATTACGACGGGCTGAATACGATTCTGTTGACGACTCTGTTGCAGTAAATAATCAAATTCGACAAATTTCGCTTTTTTAAGCGCATACTCAGTCAATTCGAGTCGGCGGGTCAAGCGCTTCGTTGGCACACCACGGTATTCCCGTAACGGATGTACATCCGTTGTTTGCGCCTGTAACTCTTGTGGGCTGAGTAGTTGATTGCTATCACGCAAATCACGCTTAGTGATGCCACAGACTCGACTAGGATCTAATCCTTCAGGGCAAGACCACATGGTGCATAAATTACACCCACTGCACGCTTGCGCGGCTAATGTGTACGATAAATGATTATCACCAGAAGCTTGCAACCCTCGCATAGCAAGATGTGGCTGGATCGGATAACCTAATAATCCACGAGGACACATGGAACTACACATGCTGCATTGATCACATGCCGCCTTACCGATACGAAGCAGTTCGTCTTCACTGCGCATTTTAAAACGCGCAATCCGCGACTCCCGTGGTAGCACCAATAAACCACTCGATATCTTAGTCACAGGCTGAGTCAAATCTTGTGTCACCGACCCCATCATGGGTCCACCTTCGACCACGACAAACTCATCACAAGTGATGCCACCCGCTAAATCGATAGCCTGTTGGTAAGTTATCCCCACAGGTAACCAAGCTGTGTATGGCCTAACGACTTCACCGTGCACAGTTACCATAGTTTCAGTGACAGGAATGCCTTTAGAAGCTCGGAACACATTGATAAAGGATTCAATGTTATTGACCATTACTCCGATCTCTTTCGGCAAGCCCCCTGATGGAATTCTTTTTCCGGTAACTTCATACACCATTTCGACTTCATCACCTGCTGGATACACGTCTTCCATCAGGTATAATTCGATGAGATCAGGCAATGAAGCTTGTAATACCGCTATGGTGTCAGTATTTTTCTTTTTGATACCAATCACACCACGACTAGCGCCGACCTGCTTCATAGCAAGCAACATGCCAGCAGCAAGTTCATCGGCCCAGCACTGCATCAGCACCTGATCTTTATACAATAATGGCTCACATTCGGCACCGTTTGCCAGTACCAGGTCTACTTGACAGTCCAGCTTAACGTAGGTGGGAAATCCAGCCCCACCTGCGCCAATTACGCCGCCGTCCTGAACCTGTTTTAAAAACGGATCCATTTTAGCTCTCCAAACTTAGGTAGCGATAGGACAACGGGCAACCTCAATTACAGCGGCCTCAAACGCATCACAAGCGGCACGACATGCTGCCTGTGAACCCGTTAAGTGGCCACCACCAAAGTTAGTTTCAGATGGTGGAGCAAACAAGTTAACGAGTTTGACATCCGCGGCTTTCAGGGCCGCATCTAAGGCATACATGGCTTCCAAAGGTGGGGCTATCAGGTAAGCTAAGGCTTCACCTTGCTTGACACCGGCTTCTTCAGATAAGAAGCTGCCGGTTGATGAAACTAGGTGAGCAAAATAGGCCAGCTCACCACTGTCATCGGCACATTGAAATGCGGCTTCAAATTCAACGAAGGATTTCACACGTTCAAGGCCAGCAATAACATCGGCAGGATTCGTTGCAGCAATAATGCCGATAACTTCACCCGATGTAGGGCCTGAAGAATACCCTGCACCAGCATAGAATGACTTGGCGTAGACAACATCTACGTTGGCCGCTTTCGTTGCCTCATCAAGAGCACAATATGTCACATCATCACAATCGGCAGTAATGATACCTATGCTGTTGTGGTGTGGCTTAAGACCTAATTTTTTCTTATAAACTGGATCAACCGAGGCTATGACCCTAGTTGCCAGTACCGCTGGTTGGATTTTATCAAAGATAGCCATTGTTCATCTCCTATATTAGCGTTTTAAGTTAATACCGCTGGTTTTGTGCTTCAGCATATCTTTTACCAAATCAACGATAACCGCAGCCGCTTCAACCGGTGGAGTACCACCTGCATGAATATTTGAAATCACAGTTCTATCTGATTCGACAGTATTCTCGGTGGGTTTATAAATCGCATAGCAGCTCAATGATTCAGACTGGCCTAAGCCAGGACGTTCACCAACGAGTAAGATGTTCACCTCGGCATCAAGCAACATACCTATTTCATCCTGTGCCTTTACACGACCGTAGCGTAAGAAGAATGGGGTGCCGACATCCAATCCAGCATTTTTTAAACCATTCAACAATGCGGGTAATATTTCATCATAATTGGCGGTTACGGCATCGAGACTCAAGCCATCAGATAGGACAACTTGTACTTGAGGCGCTTGTTTGCACTTGTCCTTGATTAAGACTTTCGCGGCATCATTTAACTTGCGTCCTAAGTCGGGACGAGTGAGGTATTCATCCTTATCACTCGCAGCGCTCTGCACTTCCATTAAACCACGCTCTTGTAACCAAGATGATTCAATGTTCTTGATAACAGTGTCTTTCGAGCGTGAATGGTCGGCTAAAAAACGCAATAAAGGAATGGTGCGAGGACGAGGACCGGTTCGACCAGTCCCCATACGAGCATTGGTTTGGCTCATCAGATCATCCACTATGCTAGGATTTTTCGCATCTTTGACGCCGTTCCACTTCTTGAAACACGAGTCACCCAGATCCGGAAGTGAATCGTCTGAGATGACTGGTTGACCAGCCACATTAGAAGCAGCATCGATCACCTTGGTGATAGTCGATGCCTGGATATTGTTTTCGCCAAGTTGGGCTAAAACAGTCGCTACAATATTCTGAATTCTTTGATCGTTCATTACCACACCCTTACTTGAAGAAAATTGATGGATCGCCAGCTTTAGCCGTTAGGCGACCATTTTCCATCAGCCCCATAGTTTCCATCCAGGCTTCAAACTCTGGCGCAGGACGCAAGTTCAATAGCTGGCGGGCCGTTGCTGTATCATGGAACGCGGTAGTCTGGTAGTTCAGCATGATGTCATCGCCCATCGGCATACCGATAACGAAGTTCACTCCTGAAGCAGCCAATAACACCAATAAATTTTCGTTGGAGTTTTGATCAGTATCTGCGTGGTTGGTGTAACAAGCATCAACCCCCATAGGCATACCAGATAATTTCCCCATGAAGTGGTCTTCGAGACCGGCACGAATGATCTGCTGATGGTTATATAGGTACTCAGGACCAATGAAGCCGACAACGGTATTCACTAGGTGCGGCTTATAACGACGAGCCAGTGCATAACAACGAGCTTCCATCGTCATCTGATCCGCACCATTATGAGCGTTGGCCGATAATGCTGAACCTTGACCTGTTTCGAAGTACATCATGTTCTCACCGGCGATATTGCTGTACTGCTTACCTATCTCGTAAGCTTCATCCAGCATCTCGACAGTGACTCCAAATTCAGTCAACCCCTTTTCAGAGCCTGCAATACTTTGGAATAACAAACCAGCCGGAGCCCCTTTACGCACGGCCTCCATCTGGGTAGTGATATGAGATAACACGCAAGGCTGAGTTGGAATGTTAAACTTATTGATAACATCCTGAATCGCGTTGAGCATTTGTGTGGTATTTTCGACGCTGTCAGTCACCGGGTTTACACCGATAACGGCATCACCACAACCAAATGATAAACCTTCATAGATCTGAGCCAACATAGAGCTGATGTTATCGCGGGTATCGTTAGGCTGTAGTCGACAGCTGAAATGACCAGGTAGACCCACGGTTGCATTAGCCTTGGTGACCACGGGTAATTTCTTACCACCATACATCAGATCGCTGTTGGAGCTCAGCTTAGCAACAGCGGAAACCATCTCTGCCGTTAACCCCTTACGCAGACGCTCAAACTCTTCATGACTTGGAGTATCAGACAGTATGTATTCACGTAACTCGCTGACGGACCAGTTTTTGATCTCCTGAAACACCGATTGATTCAGGCTATCTTGGTCAATCCGCGTGATGATGTCGGATTCATAGCTGACCACAGGGTTTTCACGTAAGTCATTCAAGGTCATTTCAGACAAAACATGTTTAGCCGCAACACGTTCTTGAGCTGTGTCAGCCGCAACTCCCGCTAATACATCTCCTGAGCGCAGTTCAGAGGCTTTCGCCAGGACTTCTTTTACATCCCCGAATTGGTAACTTTGACCAAATAGGCTAGTTTTCAACTTCATAAAACAACTCCATTTAAGACGGAAAGGCTAGTGATTTAACAGTCAAAGGGACAATTTCACCGCCAAAATAACTTTTACCGATATCTATATAGTCACCCTCATGGGTGGCTACTTCATCTATCACACTCAGTGCTTGGGCTCCGAGTAACGGTTGTAATTCCATGCCTAACGCCTTGCCGATATCGTTATGCATGATGACCAAGGCCGTTGCGTGATGATTGCCATGGTCGCGATAAAACAGCGCCAACTCACGTGCAACATGCTGTACCGCGTGGTAACGGATGGGCATATTGGCATCGAATGAAATAGCGTAGAGATCACACCCTAAAGCCAGATCCATGCGCTCTGCTGCGATAATGATCTCGGAGCAAATTGCAGGGCTTGACTGTTGCCAGTCGATGGCTGGATGCACTACAGGTATATTTTTCAAAGGTAAGTCATTGCAATTAAGCCAAATCGTTGACCCGGAAAGTGTCAGTGAATAAGCCCCGGCACCAATAACCGTTGCCCGCACGGTTTGATTAGGTTTTTTCACCGTGTACTGATCTAAATCTTTGTGACGCAATAAGGCTCGAGCCAACAGGGGCCCAATATCTCCAAACTGAGTCGGTTGCATTGCTTCTTGCTGTTGGCGATAAAAGCACTCACCGACACCACCGCTTAAAAAAATTGCATCAATATCAGCAATAGCTTTAAGCTCAGGGGTTTGCAGCAAATGGGCAGACAGTTTAGTCAAGTTCCCAGTGATCAACTCGACAATCAGATCGGCCATACGTACCACTATACGGTTAAGATGATCTTGACTAATCTGTCGCGGTGATAGAGATTCACCGAAGAGATCTTGCACCACTGCGACTGCAGGCTTATGAACATAGCTAATCTCACCTTGAGGATTAAGCTCGATCAAGCGCCCACCGATATTTAAGCAAGCGGTATCAACCACACGCCCACAATCAAAAATGACATAGTTTGATGTGCCACCACCAATATCAACATTCATCACTTTCAAGTGATTCTGCTCGGAGAACTCCTGGGCACCACTCCCCCGGCCGGCGATAACCGACTCCAGATTGGGTCCCGCCGTCGCCACGACAAAGTCACCTAAGTCATGTGACAAGTCCATAATAGCTTCACGGGCATTATGGGCTTTGGCCGTTTCACCGGTAATAATGATGGCCCCTGTCTCTATGCCTTCGGAGGCAAAACCCGCAAGCTCAATCTGCTGATCAATAAACTGACGCAAGGCTATCGCGTCGATCCTGCCATGGTGATCTATAGGGGTAAATTCGACTGGGCTCTGATAGCTTATTTCACGGTCTACAAATTCATACACGGGCACCTGAGAGGCTGGGGCTCGATTAACCACAGTGAGATTTGAAAAAATCACCTGGGTCGTTGTGGTACCAATATCGATGCCAATACTGTGTATAACCTTGCGTTCCATTAGCAATCTCCCAAAGGTAATTCACCGCTCGACGCTTGCTCAAGCAATGCCACTATCTGTCTCACAGAGACTTGGCGAGGATTACCAATCAAGCAAATATCTTGCATGGCTCGCTCGGCGATATCGGCAAAATCTCGTTTCGCCACATCGAACTCAACCAAGGTCGTCGGTAATCCCAAATCAATCACTATTTGACGAACCGCTTTAATGGCGGCATTACAACGTTCACGTTGGGTCATGGACTCACGACTTACATTTAATGCACCAGCCAGTTCGGCATACGCAGACTCACAACACAGGCGATTAAAGGCCATCACATAAGGCAACAAAATGGCATTTGCGACCCCATGTGGAATTTGATAAAGGGCCCCTATTTGATGGGATATGGCATGGGCTAAACCTAAACCGGCATTACTGAAAGCTAATCCGGCTTTATAGGCAGCAATAGACATGTCATAACGCATATCCATATCTTCACCACAGCCGACGGCTATGGGTAATGCGTTTACCAGCATTTCCAGCGCGTGATAGGCATAAGCTTGAGATAAAGGATTGGTCTGTCTTGAGACATAAGCTTCAATGGCGTGTGTCAAGGTATCTACACCTGTCGCGGCTGTGATACTGCTTGGCACTCCCAGCATTAACGCCGGATCTAACAATGCAAAATCAGGCACCAAGGACGCACCTTTTATGGGCACCTTGATGCTATTCGCCAGATCTTTTATTACTGTGATATCTGTCGCTTCAGAGCCGGTACCGGCAGTTGTTGGGATTGCCCCTAAGCCCACTTTGCGTGAAGCCAAGCCGCCAGCCTTAAATTCTGCCAGAGGGCCCTGATAGTCGCCCAGCACCGCAATGCCTTTCGCAGCATCTAAAGCAGACCCGCCACCAACACCTAATACAAAATCGGCGCCACTGGTTTTGAGTGCCGCGACGCCTTTAGCAATCATTGCAGTATCGGGCTCACCCTCGACATCCTTGAATACGGTAAGTCCTAATCCTGCTATTTTGATAGCCGTTTCACAACCCGCTACCAGCCCGAGCTGATGCACCATATTATCGGCAACCAATAACACGTGACGAGCTCCAAATTCTTTGAGGATCTCACCAAGCTGGTTCACACAATATGGCCCGGTAACCGTGACTGCCGGAGAGCGAAACGTAAAACCTTTGCTCGGATTATATTGTTGCAATGTTTGACTAACGATGCAGGCAATATCTCCTGCTGAAATAGTACTCGTCATGATTTATTCCTCACCTGCCAATGTCAGGCCATAGCTCGCAATCGCAAGAGGTGTTAAATACAAGGCTCGTGATAGCTCTACAATTTCAATGTTGGGGAAGGTCTGCCTAAAAATATCGGCGAATCCTTTAATTAGCGTCCCACCCCCAGTCAAATAAATAGCGTCCGGTTGATGGTCAGCGATATGGGTAGCAACAATATCAGACATTTTTTCAATCACAGGTTTAGCCATTGCCGCGATCATAGGGTCCTCATGACTTCGGCGTTTACACTGCTCCGCCTCAGCCATGTCGATTCCTAAACCACCTGCAATGGTTAAACTGACATGTCGACCGCCAGAAGGCTCATCGAGAGACAGTATTAACCTGCCGTTTTCGATGACTGCCGTCCCTGTGGTGCCACCACCGACATCGACCACGGCACCGCTGTCAATATGAAGTAAGGCAGCAACACTGCATGGCTCATCTATCACATGGCTAACCACAACACCGGCCGATTCCACCACATTAATTGAAATCCTAGGGTCAGTACCCGGCGGATATGACGTGATAGCCTCTTTCGGTTCTATGCCTAATTTGAGCTGCACTTTCTGTAACTGGCTGCGCACGATTTGGCAGGCACCGGCATAATCGACCACCACCCCATCTCGTACGACGTCAGCCCAATCGAGGAACGCCGCTATGGGGACTCCTCGATCGTCGATCACCACAGTCTGAATATCTGCCGTTCCCAAATCGATTCCAATATGCACATTTTCCGGGGCTGTAATCGGTGTCTCATCGTTTACAATCTCATCGATAATGAGCAAGTTTTGGTTGGTCTGAGCCAGATAATCTGTCTTCATAACTTATACAATCCTGAATGAATCAACGACGGTACAGCGACGCTTACGGGTAAAGGTCAACGCATTAGTTACCCCTTCTCCAGTGGGAGTCGATATGGTCATAGTCGTCCAGCCTTCACCACCCGCGCCAATGGCTGCAATCGCAGGACCATTTTTAGCGAGTAAACTACAATCCATTTCATAAGCCATACGTGTAAGGACATCGATATTCTTAGAGTGAATGGCAGCGGTATGACGATTCTCGTTTTCCAGCTCCACCGCCCAATCGATTGCTTGATCGGCGTTAGCGGCACGAATCAAAGGCAAGATCGGCATCATTTGTTCAATGACGGCAAATACATGGGATCTGTCTGCTTCAAAAATGAGCAAACGAGTTTCAGCTGGAACATCGATACCCGCAGCAGCGGCAAGTTTTGCCGCGTCACGACCTACCCACTTAGGGTTGGCTGATGGCTTGTCGCCTGGGTACCCTTTCAAGACCACTCGCGCAACGGCTTCGGCTTGTTCGGCTGTAAGTAGGTGTGCACCGTTACGGCACATTGCTGTTTTGAGTTCATCAGCAATCGAGTCAACCGCGATGATTTCTTTTTCTGTTGCGCAGACAATATTGTTATCGAATGATGCACCTTGCACGATAGAGATGGCTGCACGTTCAATATCGGCAGTTTCGTCAACGACTACTGGTGGATTACCAGGGCCCGCTGCAATCAAACGCTTATCCGTCACTGCACGCGCTGCGTCAACAACAGCATCACCACCGGTAACGACTAACAGACGAATACCTGGATAGACAAATAATGCCTGAGCGTTTTCCAGTGATGGTTTGGCGACTGTGGTACAAATATATGCCGGGCCGCCAACACTTTCACTGGCTTTATTCACTAACTGAATCGTGTACTGAGAGACGTTTTTTGCTGCGGGATGTGGGGCAAACACCACGGCATTACCCGCTGCAATCATGCTAATCGCATTATTAATCACAGTACAAGTCGGGTTAGTACTCGGTGTTACCGATGCAATTACTCCCCAAGGGGCATTTTCCATCAGGCTCAGGCCTAAATCGCCAGAAGCGGCTTGCGGAGAAAGAATTTCGGTACCGGGAGTACGCTCTGCGACCAAGATGTGTTTCTTTATTTTATCTTCGACTCGACCAAAACCGGTTTCTTCTACCGCCATTTCAGAGAGTTCACGCGCATGTTTCTTCGCCATACGACGAATAGCAGTGATAATTTCGTCGCGCATAGCAATCGTTCTTATCTGTTTTTGCGCCGCGCTAGCTGCCGCAACGGCACCATCCAAGGTAGCAAACACACCGTAATCGCCTTGCTCGGCCAAGGTGTTTTGATTCAAAGCATTGGCAGAAGATGCGATTGCAGGATTGTTATTTATCTGCAATATCACATTCTTAACAATTTCTTCTATTTGCTTTTGATTCATGCTCTATCTTCTCCACTTTGTCTACTAACAGCTCAATGGGTCATTTACCATAACAGCGAACATTTGCTGCAGTTACGGCGTCAATGATACCGACAATACAAAGGTCAATTGGAGATCCATCATCAGCGTCACCATATGCTGCACGAGCTGAACTTCCAGCCACCACCATCACCCATTCCCCTTCACCAGCACCTAGCTGATCCATCGCGATATGTATATCTCCGGTGGCTTCGCCGCACTGGTTGATAAATTCGACCAAACACAATTTATCCATCAGCATGTTATGACTGCGAACCGTAGCTATCACATGACCAATTACGCGAGCAATTCGCATGAGATCTCCCTCTTATTCCTGAGTTTTGTTCCTTGGTTGTATACACCCCCAAGGAGGCTGTTTTACTTTAATTTAATTGGAAATACTTTTTCTAAATCAGCAGATGGGCGCGGAATAACGTGCACAGCCACCAATTCACCTAGACGTTGAGCAACGACAGAACCCGCATCAGTCGCCGCTTTACAAGAGGCGACATCGCCTCGAATCAAAGCACAAACATAACCAGAACCGATCTGCTGGTAGCCAACTAGCTCAACACGTGCGGCTTTAACCATAGCGTCTGAAGCTTCGATCAGAGCAGTCAAACCTTTTGTTTCTAAAATTCCTAAAGCATCCATTTTTATTTCCTTCTATATATGAGTTATGTATTATTTATTCGGACGTGCAGGCTTAGCCGTGTTTACTGCCTTTTCTTCTGAACTATCAGCAAACTTAATGGGGAAAATGGCTTCTAAATCAGCATGTGGACGAGGGATAACATGAACAGCGACGACTTCACCTAAACGTTGCGCGGCAGCGGCACCTGCATCGGTTGCCGCTTTACAGGCTGCAACGTCGCCACGCACCATGGCAGAAACGATACCTGAGCCAATTTGCTTGTAACCGACTAACTCAACGCGTGCAGCTTTGACCATAGCATCAGATGCTTCAATCAATGACGTAAGACCTTTTGTTTCAATAATTCCTAGTGCTTCCATTAAAAATTCCTCTAAAATATCAGTTGGTTAACTTACTTACTATAGGTTGGATGCGAGTACTGAAATATCCAAAATATCATCGGCACTACATCCACGAGACAGGTCATGCACTGAGCCTGCAAGCCCTTGTAGCATTGGTCCTAGGGCCATATATCCACCTAAGCGCTGCGCCACTTTATAAGCGATGTTGCCAGCGTTAAGAGATGGGAAAATAAATACGTTGGCAGACCCTTCGAGTGGGCTGCCTGGCATTTTTTGCGCCGCAATTGCAGGCACTATCGCCGCATCAAACTGCACTTCTCCATCGATGATCAGGTTCGGTTCACGCTGACGAACCAACTCGGTCGCTTCGGTGACACTATTGATCGTCGCATGCGATGCGCTGCCTTTAGTCGAAAATGACAACATGGCCACACGGGGTTCTTCACCCGTTAATTTCTGAAAATTGCGCGCGGTATCGATGGCGATATCGGCCAGTTGTTCAGCCGTAGGTAAAGGAATGACACCCGCATCTGAAAATGCAAAAGTCTGGTTTCCATCGGGAGAAAGCATCATGAAGAAGCTAGATACGGTCTTAGATTCAGGGGCTACGCCAACACCACGTAACGCGGCACGAATAACATCACCCGTCGATGAGATATTGCCTGCAATACAGATATCTGCGTAACCTTGATCAACCATCATCATGGCAAAATTCAGCGGTTGCTTGAGTCGGATAATGGCTTCTTCTCGCTCCACAGGTTTACGCTGTTTAGCCATATAGCTATCGACCATTTCATCGAAACAACCTGCAAATTCAGGCGCTAAAACCGTTAAACATGGCATAGCAATACCGCTACTATGTGCGTGATCGCGCAGCTGAAACGGACTGCCCAATAAAATGGGCTCGGCCAATCCAGCCATCTTTAGCTCATTTGCAGCGTGTAACAATCGCACGTCATTAGCATCCGGAAAAACAATGCGTTTCGGTTGCTTTAAACATGCCTCTCGGCACTTATCAAGCAGTGTCATTGGTTAATCCTTGTAACGATATTTCCTGGCCGTTCTGGCACTGCCACACTAAGACCATCACCACGTACACGGCGCTCGATAAACGATTCAAGCCAGCGACGATATCTTCACGGTTAATGCCACCGCTAGATAACTGCATGCTGTCGTCTATAAACACCTTGGTCGCCGTTAGCTCTAATTCGCGCACTAGCGCACGCAGATAATTGAGCTGTGCCACCAATGCACCATAAGCGATATCCGGTAACATATGATCGTGTCCCAAATGCTTGAGCGGATGATGCGACCACAGGTGTATCACAGCGGCACTGAACTCACCTAGACTCGGTTCTGGCAGCAGCTGCCCAGTCACCTCGGCTTGCAAAACCTGCCCCAAATAGGAACGAATATCGGCCATGAAATTTTTCAGCAAGTCGGGTTGTTGGATCATTTCACACTGAACCAATACGCAATAACTGATACAAGTATCCAATTTCCCACGCAGGGAAATACGCGGATGTGTCTTGGGTACCAAGATCTTGTCGTCAAGGTGGGTCATCAAGGCAGGTTTATCGGACACATCAGAACTGCACAACATGCAAGCATTCGTTGGGCGCACATTATTGCTTTTAAGCGGGTGTACTCTTTCGAGTTTAGGCGCTGCGTCATTCGACCCTGGTTGAGCTGGCGAATGAGATTTGTCGACAAACACCTGACCTTTTTCATCACGCCAGCGTACTGTGATATTTTTATCGTTAAGCATCTGCTGGGCAGCTGGAGTAAAGCGAGTACCAGGCTCTAATTGAATTTCACCACAGTGACGCATACCAAAATGCTGTAGCAGATAATCTTCAGTAATATATTTAGGCAAGGCATGCTTATCCATACTTACGACCATTCAACAGGGTAAGTGACATAGACATAACGAACATGAGTCGGCGTGCCAAATTCTACGCTAGTATTTTTGGGGATGAATATGACTTCGCCAGGTTTAGCTATGGTCGTTCCCGATGCAGTTTTAACGTGTAATTCACCTTCGAGCACAACGTTGACTTCATCATAGTTAAGTGTCCATGGGAAAAAAGCATTCTCCCATCCCATATAGCCCACCCCCATGTTGCTACCATCTTCGGCCCCAATCACATCAGTCACGCCGATGTTTTTACCCGGGACGCCATCGAAGGTCTCGAGTTTGACGGCATTACCTCGAACCAAAACAATCCCATCATCATTAATCTGACGAGGTGATTCCGGAGCTTTCTGCTTAAAATCTCCCATGGCTCTGGCTATTAATTTTTGAATTTTCGCGCTCTGCTCGGAATCAACATGGGGTAAATGTGATTCGATTTCAGCTTGAATAGAAGCCACATTTTGAGTCGATACAGGCAAGGTAGTCGCAGGCGTAGCTGGCAAGGTAGTCGCAGGCAAGGTAGCTGGCGTAACGCAAGCTGGCTCTGGCGTTGAATCCAGCAGTTCAATGCCTTCAGCCTTAGCAACTTCACGCGCTTCTGGAGTAATAATAAAATCTTTAGCCGGGGCAACAATAAAAGTCTTTTTATCAGACTTAGCCTGTCGTATATCCGCAGCTGAAATAAGTTGTTTCATAGCTTCAATCCTTGTAGGTTTTCAGACAAATCACGCCAGCACAGGTTGCTGGAGTGACAATAAATAGTGCGATAGCTGCTCAATGGATTTTGGATCGAAAATGGAGGTTTTAAAGTAAGGTTCGGGTATCCCATTTTGGCGTAATAACTTAATCGCCCTGTCTACATCAGCACCTGACGCATCCACTTTACTGATGACGCCAACAATATTTTTGTTTGAATAGACTCTTAATAACCCACTTGAAGATGAGAAGTTTTTCGCATTAGCCGGATGGACTAACACTATGGTTTTCACGTTGCATATCGTTGTGAGTAATGCCCCATTCAAGGCACGATTCACAATGAATTCACCCGGGGTATCGATAACTTTACCGGGATAATAAATGGGTGCTTGAGTCTTCCCTGTATTGGCGTCTTGACTAATTAATTGATCAACCAGAGCAGATTTACCCGCATCTACCTCACCAACAAAAACAACGCTATCTAAGTTTTTATTTTTCATGCTAGGTTTTTGTTAGTGTGCAGGTATTGTAAGACAGGACTCTATTTAAAGTTTCATTGACACTATTTAATGCTTCTTCTACAGCTGAAACGGAGCCGGTGATAACAAGAGCGCCGGAAAAACGGTCAAGAAAACCAATATTAACGTCGGCCGCCTTCACTGCGATATCACCAGCAATAATGGATGTTTCACCCGGTGTTAACGTCAGAATGCCGATGGCACCAGACCCCTCAACACCAACACGCTCACACAACTCCTCGGTTGGATTAGCAATTAAATGTAAGAGCGTTACCTGTTTACCAGGTACAAATTCTTGAATGATTCTTTCTTTTCCAGCATTAAAATTTAACATATAGTTATCAATTTATATCGTCATGCTAATTTGCCATTGAAAACAAACTACTCCCAAATGGGTACCATGACAACAGGGCCCACACATGCAAATCCAAACCATTTCTAAATTTGTGAGGGGTGTCTCAAGATTCTATTGCACGGGTAAGTTTTACCGAAAAGATGACAAAAGTGGTTATTTGTCACGGTTATTTTTACAGGCCGCGAACCATAACACTCAAATGCGCAGCATAAGTTCGGGATTAGTAACCCAGCGACCATGAGTCTTAGCTAATTCAGTGCAGTTTTTACGACGCCGGTGAGATGACTTCTGAATACGAGTGATGTTTTTGCCGCCGAGGAATTATTTGCCATGCAAACTAAGTCGTTTACACTTAGTGATGTCATGTTGAGGGAGTATTTATCTAGCACAGCAAGAAATTGCTATCGCCGTTGGCGTATCTTGTAACTCTAAGGGGATATACTCGTCACTACGTGTAATAGGCCGCCCGTTAAACGCGATGGACGCGCTTAACGCAATAAGTTCCCGCCTTAACACCACACGACTAAAAGCGTATTTACATGTTAGGCGAGCCGCAGTCTACAGATTAAAATGAAGCCAATAGATTAGAAGGGTTGATTAACCATCACCCAAAATTGACTGGAGCCCTCACCTTGGGCAAATTCGGCTCTAACCACGACACTTTCAACTTCGAATCTTACGCCCACACCTAAGGTCCATTTCATATCATCATGAAGTTCACTGGCACTGAAGTTGTCGGCGACCTGTCCCGCTTCTGCAAAAATCACCCACTGCCACCAAGGTATATTATAAAGATTAAACAAAGGCAGATTTTGCAGAGGTTGCCACTCAGGTTGCACTCGGTACTCGGCAGAATAAAGCACGGCACTACGACCGACAAACTGCCTGCTAGAGTAACCCCTTAAGTGGTCGAATCCGCCCAAACTGACGCCCGCAAAAGAAGGCGGACGATGGTAGTTATTTGAGGTTGAATCATATTCGTTCCATGTTGGCGTATCGGCAAGATAGAAATTCAATGCCAAGATCTGCTGTGGAAACCAGGCACTGCTCCCAAGAGAAAAGAAGGCACTCTGCTCAAACTCCCACATGGACCAGCGTTCACGACTGCCGGTTCCATCAGCCGAGCCCTTAGAGCCAAAATCACCAGTAAAGGTCAGGCTAGTTTGGCCTCCACGTGTACTATTTTTGCCATTATCGCGATTATCCCAACCCAGTTTTATTTCGAGCCCTTGAGCCTTAGTGGGCAGCTCTTCATAGCCCACTAATTCCTGAGTTTTCACGAAAGGCGTAAACTCTATGCTGCTAACACCCGATTCTCTCGGGTCCCAACTCAAATCGTCACTAGGCTTCGAGGGCATCAAGCTATTTGCGGCACCACTAGCCCCCTTGCCCCAAGGCAGTACATACTTGATATGCAGCTTAGAATATGTCTCTTCTCCCTGTGTCACGATACGATTTGTTTGGCTCGAATCGGTGGCGCTGGGGACTAAACTCCCCCCACCGGATCCTTCCGGGACGAAGTAGATCCCCTGTTTATAACTGGCCCGATAGAACTCACCCGAAAACAGCCACTGATCTAGCTTAGGCAATTGATAATTACTCAAGCCTAGGTAGCTAACCCAACTATCGTTGCTGCTATAGAGGCCGATACCTAATATGGATGCTTGTACCTGCCCCGCGTGCTTGAGCACGGCGGCACCACCCACAGTAGTGCTTAAGGTTTCGGTTGAAAAAATAAAGGGTACGGCGATAAATTCAGGCTCAAATTTATCTGTTGCCCTCTCGGGAGAGACACTGGCAACGGGTTCAATGACATTGCCGTCATCATGAACATCACTGCCAGTAACACTTATTCCAGGATTAGCGAGTTTTTCTGCCGCAACAGGAGAAATGGCAATGACACTAAAGAGCATCAGCGCAGTAAGGAGGATATTGTGGTATTTCAAAATTTATCTCATTCGATTACGAACATCCGGTTCATTGAATCGATACAGCTAATAAAAATAGGCCTAGGTGTTTATTCCATGCACACGGCAACACGAGGCGTTAATTTTGTCACCAGCTCATAGGCAATGGTGCCTATGTGTTCGGCAACGACTTCAACCGGTAAGGCATTTCCCCACAATATGGCTTCATCACCTATGCAGTCGCTTGAGTCCAACCCAAGGTCGACAGTCAACATATCCATAGAAACCCGTCCCACTATGGGTACCAGACGCCCATTCACCCACACCGGGGTTCCCTCTGGCGCATTTCTCGGATATCCGTCACCATAACCGATTGCGACAACGCCTAGTTTAGTATCGGCTTTAGCTCGCCAATAGCTGCCGTACCCCACAGGATCACCTGCCTTATGTTCACGAATGGCAATCAGCTGAGATATCAGCTCCATCGCCGGTTCCAGACCATGATTCTTACCCAGGTCTCCCGTCACAGGGGAGATACCATAGAGGGCGATACCCGGGCGAACCCAGTCCTTATGGCTATCCGGCCAATATAAGGTTCCTGCCGAGTTGGCTAGTGTAGTGTCGCCCGGAGCATTGGTTGCCAAGCGATTAAATGTATTCAGTTGTTCTTGAGTGTAGGGGTTATCTGGCTCATCGGCACAGGCAAAATGAGACATCAACTTGATGGGTTTAGCCACCTGAGGACATGCTTGAAGTCGCGCATAAACCTGCTCAAATTGCTCAGGAGTGAAGCCTAACCTGTGCATGCCGGTATCTAGCTTTAACCACACGCTAGCGGGCTTAGACAGGCTTGCCTGCTCTAGCATCTCCAGCTGTTGCTCATTATGCACCACTGTCTCTATGTCTTTCATCACTAAGGTGGTTAAGTCTACCGGCCTAAAGAAGCCTTCCAGCAAGATGAGTTTAGCCGTCACGCCGCCATCTCTTAATGCTATAGCCTCCTCTAAACGGGCCACACCGAACCCATCGGCATCTTCGATGCATTGAGCCACGTTCAACAAGCCGTGGCCATAACCATTCGCCTTAACGACCGCCATGATTTTACTCGATGGCGCGATCTGACGCAGGCGAGCTAGATTATTTTTCAGCGCTTTACAGCTGATCTCTGCACGTGGGAATGGCTTCAAAAATTGACCTTATCGATGGATCAGAACCTTAGGCCCGATCCCGCTGTGATATTAAAATGAGCATTGAATCTATATAGAGTGATGCCAATGATCAATTATCTGCACTGTATGTGAAGCAAGATTAACCTCGGCTTAAGCGCAACCTCATCCTTGCGCCTTGCCTATTGGAAAGTGCTAACGACTAGTCTTCATCAAACTTAGGGCCGGCATAATTATCGAAACGAGAGAATTGCCCCTGAAAGGTCAAAGGAACACGGCCAATGGGCCCGTTACGTTGCTTACCTATGATAATTTCTGCGACACCTTTATGCTCAGTATCGTGGTTATACACCTCATCACGATAGATAAACATGATTAAGTCGGCATCTTGCTCGATCGCGCCCGATTCACGTAAATCTGAGTTAACAGGACGCTTATCGGCACGTTGCTCCAATGAACGGTTGAGCTGTGACAGCGCAATGACTGGGATCATTAACTCTTTGGCTAATGCCTTGAGTGAGCGGGATATTTCAGAAATTTCTAAGGTACGATTATCTTTCAGAGCGGGCACCTGCATCAACTGAAGGTAATCGATCATGATCATCGACAGGCCGCCGTGTTCACGGGCGATTCGTCTGGCCCTGCTTCGAACATCGGTCGGAGTCAGACCTGAGCCGTCATCGATGTACATCTTACCTTGCTCCAGCATGATCCCCATGGTTGATGAGACACGCGCCCAATCATCATCATCCAGCTGTCCGGTACGTATCTTGGTCTGATCCACTCGGCCCAATGAGGCCAACATACGCATCATGATCTGCTCAGCTGGCATCTCCAGGCTGAAAATCAGCACAGGTTTATCTTCATTGAGCGCCGCCTGCTCACACAAGTTCATCGCAAAGGTCGTCTTACCCATAGATGGACGCGCGGCGACAATAATCAAGTCACCGGACTGGAAACCCGCCGTCATCTTATCGAGATCGTGAAAACCACTGGAAATGCCGGTCACACCACCCGTAGGGTTATTATAGAGTTCCTCAATCTTATCGACTGTTTTCTCTAGAATCGCCTTGATGCCTTTCGGACCATCGTTGTCATTAGTGCGAGACTCGGCAATCTTAAACACCTTAGTCTCTGCAAAATCCAGTAATTCACTGGAGTTACGCCCTTCGGGATTAAAACCTGCATCGGCAATCTCGTTGGCAACCTTGATCATGTCACGTACCACGGCACGCTCACGCACAATACCCGCATAAGAGAGTATGTTGCCCGCGCTGGGAGTATTCTTGGCTATCTCACCAAGATAGGCGAAGCCGCCAGCATCTTCTAGCTGATCTTCAATCTCTAATTGCTCAGAGACGGTGATGAGATCGATAGGATGACTGGCACCGATTAAGGTCGCCATCGCATTGAAAATCATCTTATGAGAGCGAGAATAGAAGTCTTCTGCAACCACAGCTTCAGACACCCTATCCCAGGCATCGGAATCCAGCATTAGACCACCGAGAACAGATTGCTCTGCCTCTAACGAATGTGGTGGCATCTTGAGAGCATCCATCTGGATATCTCTAGGCTTATGTTTGGCCTTGAAGGCACCTTGACCTTGCTGTGACATTTAATCTCCAAATTCCCAACGATTACACAAAATATGATATAAAACTGACTCAACAACAACAGGAAATAAACAACTTCCTATCCATACAACGATTAAAATAAGGAATCACTATGCGCAATGCATTGATCTCAGCATTTGTGCTGTCATCTGGAGTCGCATTAATCTCTCTCGAGACCCATGCAGATGAGGGACAATGGCAGCCTTATCAAATGCCATCGATTGCAGACAAACTTAGCGAAAGAGGAATCGACATACCGGCAAAACAGTTAGCCGACCTCACTCAATATCCAATGAATGCGGTTGTCGGACTCGGCTATTGTACAGCCAGTTTCGTCTCCCCCCAAGGGTTAGTTGTCACAAACCATCACTGCGCCTATAGAGCCATACAATACAACAGTAAAAAAGAGCACAATTATATTGCCGATGGTTTCCTGGCAACAAGTAAAATCGATGAGCCGAGCGCGGGTCCTAACGAAAGATTATATATTACCGAAGCTGTGACCGATGTCTCCGAGCAAGTAACCCAAGACTTGAGCCAAGATCCTCTGGTGCGTTATGAAGAGATCCAAGCAAATAGAAAGTCTTTGATAAAAAGCTGTGAGAGTGATGACAACTATCGCTGCTCGGTCAGAAGCTTCCATAACGGCCTCGAATATTACCTTATCAAGCAGCTGATTATCCGTGATGTGCGTCTGGTATATGCACCACCTAAGAGTGTCGGTGCCTTCGGTGGTGATATCGACAACTATGAATATCCACGCCACGCAGGAGATTTCACCTTCTTGCGCGCCTATGTAGGCACAGATGGACAGCCTGCGGCATATGCCGAAGACAATGTGCCGTTCGAGCCTAAGAGTTATCTGAAGATAAATGCCGACGGTGTAAAGGCTGGCGATGGCGTATTTGTCGCCGGGTACCCAGGTTCGACCAGCCGCTATCGTTTAACCAGCGAACTTAAATTTGCCAGTGACTGGCTCTACCCCACCTTAGCGTCTCGATATCAACTGCGTATCGACACCATAGAAGCCATGGGAGACGAGAGTAGTGAAATTGAAATCAAATATGCCGGTACCTTGGCCTCTATGGCCAACCGCATGAAAAAATATAACGGCCTACTCGATGGTTTTAAGGCCACCGACATAGCAGGCATCAAGCAGAGCCGTGAAGATGACTTCAAGCAATGGCTGGCAACCGATAAGACCTACCAGACTTATCAAACCCAGTTCACCCAACTCGAGCGCCTACTCAGCAAGAAGCGTATCGATAGCCAGACACGATACTATTATGAAAATGCCCAGTCTAGTACGCTTCTGGCTGCGGCCAACAAGCTATATAGGCTGTCGAAAGAGAAGACTAAGCCCGATGCGGAGCGTGAAGAAGGTTATCAAGAACGAGACATGAAGATGTTCAAGGCTCGTCTCAAACGCATCGATGCCAGCTTCGATACTTCAGTAGATAAAGCCCTATGGCTACAGGATTTACACGCTTACAAGGCTCAAGACAACCGAGTGGCCGCTCTGGACGCTATGCTTATCGATAACCAAGCGTCCACCTCTCTATCTGAAAAACTAGATGGCCTTTACTCGCTTACCTCACTGACAAATCAAGATAAACGACTAGCCTGGATGGACGCCGAGGCCGACGCGTTCGAGACCAGTGCCGATCCCTTTATTCGTCTTGCGGTAGCACTGTATGATACCAATATGGCCCAGGAAAAAGACCAAAAGACCTTAGCCGGTCAGCTATCTAAGGCTCGCCCCGGTTACATGAAAGCCATCATTGCCTATTACCAAGCCAACGACTGGCCAGTCTATCCCGATGCGAATGGCACACTGAGAATCACCTATGGCATGGTCGACGGATATCAGTCGAAAGATGCCTTATATAAACAGCCTTTCACTCGCCTAGAAGGCATAACAGCCAAGCATACTGGCGTAGCGCCCTTCAACGCGCCACAGAAAGTCCTAGATGCCATTAAAGAGCAGAGATATGGCAGCCACAAGGTCGCCTCGGTCATAAAAGATCCCAGCACCTGGTTGTGTCGACTGTTTTCTTGCTTAGATAAACCCGCAGCGTTTAACTCGGTACCGGTAAACTTCCTCTCCAGTGTCGACACCACAGGCGGAAACTCTGGTTCACCCGTGTTTAACGGCAAGGGAGAATTAGTTGGCCTAAACTTCGATTCCACCTATGAAGCGATAACCAAGGACTGGTTCTTCAACCCCACCATCACCCGCGCCATACATGTAGATTTCCGCTATATCCTCTGGATGATGGATGAAGTGGACCATGCGGATAACTTGATAGCCGAGTTAGATTTAGTCAGGAACTAGATAACAAAAGGTCCTAGAATCTAGGACCTTTTGCTACATTCCCCTTTCAAACTGCCTCCCTCTTAGTAAAAAATTACTATTCATACACACCCTCAGCGTATACATACCTTTACAATCGCGTGAAAAAACCAGGGCAGAGTAATACACTGCAGCCAAAATAAAACACGCTACTTAAAACTAAGAACCTGCCAAAACAAAAAACCAACCACCACAAATAACACAGACACCAAAACAAAAAAACAACCAACAAAAACAATGCGTAAAGTAAGGCTTACGAAAAAACAATTGTGCTGCTACATATTTATAAATATTTCTATTTGTAATATTGAATAATTTGTTGCGGATATGTAATATTGAGCATGCAACGATTAACAACACTAACATTGCAACCACAAAAAAATAAGAGTGTAAAATCAAGGACTGAAGATGAATATGAGAATGAATTTTAAACGATCATTGCTAGCGGCGTCGATTTCGGCACTGTTGGCAATAAGTACACCTGTATTAGCAAACAGCGCTACTGGCTCAATATATGGTAAAGCGAGTGTAGGGGAGCAGATCACCTACCGTAATACTCAAACTGGGGTTAGCCGTACAATCACGATTGGTAATAATGGGCGCTTTAACATTCAAAGTATTCAGCCTGGTACTTACGAAGTCACTGACTCTAGTGGAAATCAAAGGGAAGTGAGAGTAAACCTAGGTACTGGTACGCTTGTTTCCTTCAACGATATTGAAGTACTTTCGGTAACTGGCTCACGTATTACTTCAATTGATACCTCAACAGCTGCATCTTCGTATGTATTTACGGCTGAAGAAGTAGATAAACTCCCATTGGGCCGTGATGCTGTTTCTATTGCATTATTAGCACCAGGTGCAATACAAGGGGGCGGAGCTTTTGACCTTAACCTTCCATCATTTGGTGGTGCTTCTATTGCTGAAAATGGTTATTACATCGACGGTATGGATGTGACCAACTTACGTACTATGCTCGAGTTTGCAACGCTACCTCAAGATGCTATTGCCCAAACTGAAGTAAAAAGTGGTGGTTACGGCGCAGAATATGGTCGTTCATTAGGTGGTATAATCAATACCATCACCCGTTCTGGTTCAAATAATTTTGAATTTGGTGGCTCAGTTTATTACACTCCTGAATATCTACGCGGTTCTGCAAAAAACACTACCGAATATGTAAATAAAGACGATGATATTAGCATTTATAAAGCTGAAGACACATACGATTCGTTACAGTATAACGCATTTGCTAGTGGTGCAATTATCGAAGATGAACTGTTCTTTTTTGTTAATGTCGAAGGGCAGAAGAAACAGCGCAATAACTATTCTAAAAACTCCAGTTACGAATATGGGATTACTAACCCAAACTACCTAGCAAAAATAAACTGGTTTATTACCGATGACCATTCCGTTCGATTCACCCATATAAACAATGAAACAACTAGGGATTACAAAAACTACGATAATCCGGATGATCCTAATAGTCCTGATCCTGACAACCCAGATGCTCTACCATATACAGGAGCTCATGGTAATCTAACTTCTGAATACAGCTATACAACAGGTGGCACGGTTAATATCTTTGCATATACCGGTTACTTAACAGATAACATCACCTTAAATGCAATGTACGGTGAATTAGAGTCTTTATATGCCAAAGTACCTAACTTACCAGGTGACGATTGTGCTTACGCATGGGATACAACCGGCGGTGTTGGTTATGGTGGAAGAACTGCTATAGGCTGCTGGAATGCACCTGTTCAATCGACAGTAATTGATCAAGTTGATGATAAAGATGAAAGAACCAGCATAAAATTGGATATTGACTGGGCTGTTGGTGATCACTTAATTCGTTTTGGCTACAATAGTGAGCAATATGATTCAACATCTCCTGGTGAGAAGTATTCAGGTGATAACTACTACCGTTATGTTACTGCTGATACAGATGAAAATGGCTGTAAAATAAATGGGGTAGACCTTGCATGTGGCACTGAAACATTACGTCATAGAACATCATTTACACAAACAGCAACCTTTAAGACTGAAAATACAGCCTATTATCTAGAAGACAACTGGCAGTTCTCAGATGACTTATTGTTATACGCTGGTGTTCGTGCTGAGCAATTCTCCAACTATGCTGGTAATGGAGAAGTATTTGTTGAGTCTGATACTCTAATTGCTCCTCGCTTTGGTTTTTCATGGGATGTTAACGGTGACTCATCAGCAAAACTGTTCGCAACTCTAGGCCGAAATTATATTCCGGTAGCATCAAATACCAACATTCGTGCTACTCGTGAAGAGCTATTTACTGAGAATTGGTATACGGTTCCTGATGGATGGAATGCGGATGGCTCGCCAGTCTCTCAAGGTCCTGAAATTGGAACTGGTGTCTATGATAATCAGATACCTAAACCTGAACGTATTGCAGATGTCAACCTTGAGCCTATGCACCAAGATGAGTTAATCATCGGTTATCAGCAGTTTATTAGCGATGATTGGACTATTGGAGCGAAAGTTACAGGTAAAATGATCCAAAGTGGTATGGATGATTTCTGTGCTAATGATGGATTCACTCGTTGGGCTGCCGATAATGGTTATGATAATTTTGATCCAAAATCACTTGCTGGTTGCATATTGATCAATCCAGGTAAAGATATTACGATTGCGATGGATCTGAACAATGATGGCAATTTAACAAACACAACTACGCCTAATTCTTACCATAACCTACCTGAATATGACCGTAAGTATACTGGTTTAGAGTTAACGCTAGATAAGCAATTCAGTGATAGCTGGAAGATAAACATGTCGTACGTGTTATCAAAAACTTGGGGAAATGCTGAAGGGTATGTCAACTCATCTTTAGCTCAAGAAGATGCAGGTGCAACGCAAGACTTTGACCACGCTAACTTCATGCACGGTGCTGATGGTAATCTACCAACAGATAGAAGACACCAGTTTAAAGTTTATGGACTATATGAAATCACTGATGAGCTATTTGTTTCAGCTAATGCATCGCTAGTTTCAGGTATACCATTAAGCTGTCAAGGTTTTGTAAGTCTTGATGGTATGGAACAAGGCGATGGTTCAACAGCTTACGATGCACCAAACTTTAAGCGTTATGGTGCTTCTAGCTTCTATTGTAAAAATGAAGCTGGTGAGCAAACGTTAACTTCGCGAGGTTCTGAAGGCCGCACTGATTGGTTGTTTAATCTAGACCTTGGTCTATCTTACTCACCTGCATTTGCTGAAGGCTTAACCTTAAAAGCTTCAGTGTTTAATGTATTGAACACACAAGATGCTACCGTTCTTGATCAACAAAAAGATCAAGATCAAGGCAGTGACGCTACTAACCCGGGCTACTTAAAGCCTACCGCTTATCAAACTCCACGTTACGTTCAATTATCTGCACATTACAAATTCTAATTAAATTTGTACTTAGAAACGGCCACTTTGAGTGGCCGTTTTTTTAGCCTAAATTTAATGTAATTAAGAAAACTGTCTGCATTGAAGGAAGATATACAATTAATGGCCTTATGATTCAATATCTAGGTCCTATTTTTTGGTATTTAGCCCCGAGATTCTCTCCCGGCTAAAGCCAGTCCTACACCCTAGCCTCCGCTTTTCTGCAGGCGGTGTTTTTCAAGGTAGTTGGCACTCTTTACTTAATTTTACGCTACATTTCTTACATCCGTTTCAGGCTCTTTATCTGGATTCAACATTACTGGGCCCACGGGCTCACAGTTCCTGATGCCGTTAG
>NZ_JABSSM010000003.1 GCF_013214165.1 Shewanella sp.
CTCCCCATTCTTTGGGCGCCTTATGGAAAGCCTTCACATGTGGATGCTGGGCCAACCACATGGGAATATTCTGTTTGAGGATCCCCGTACCGTGGCCGTGCATGACACAGCAGCAATGAGACTGCTGTTTAATACAGGCTTGAATTAACGCCGCAAGCTCAAGTTTTGCTTCCGACTGACGCATACCATGCAGATCCAAGAGTAGATCCGGTTGATAATCTCCCCGGCGAAGTCGTTTTAGCTCGAAACTATCAATATCATCTCGTGACCAGCGCATCGGTCCTTCACTGGGCAGGTGAGGTTGATAGGTATCTGAGAAATAGCTGTCGGCATGGAGCTGCTGGGTTTTCTCTTCGATCACTTTCTTATCTTTTGGCTCGGATCTGAAGTGACGCTTATCTTGCTTGAAGGGTTTAATGCCTTTAGTCATAGATGAAAATAGATCTTGGTCTTCAGAGGTGTCTTTATTCTTCATGTGTCTATTTTGTAACCTTAAAATCGTTTGCAGCCGCGGTAGATGCTAATCAACCCAAGCCAGTTCTCGACATGCTCAATACTGCATTTCGAGGTCGTTTAGGTATAAACCAACATAAAAGCTAAATTATAGTGATGATCGGCGTTAATCATACTGCTATTTTATTGAATCCGATGCCTTATGAATAGAGTTCAGTTACAATGAAACGGAATATTTATGCTGGAGTGAGTTTTGGATAAGATTTTTGTAGATGAAGCCGTAACTGAGCTACGTACCATAGGTGATATGTTGCGTTGGGGCGTGAGCCGTTTTAATGATGCCAATATTTATTATGGCCACGGAACCGATAATGCTTGGGATGAAGCCATAGCCTTAGTTTTTCATGCCCTTCATCTGCCTGAAGCGCTAGGTCAGCAAGTTATCCACTCTAATCTCACCAGCAGTGAGAAGCATAAAATCGTCGAGCTTATTGTTCGTCGTGTAACGGAACGCCTACCGGTTCCTTACTTGACCAACAAGGCCATGTTTGCCGGGCTTGAGTTTTTTGTCGATGAACGTGTGCTGGTGCCGCGCTCTCCCATTGCCGAGATGATTGCTAATCGTTTCAGCCCTTGGTTGTATAATAAGCAAGTTAACCGTGTACTGGACCTATGTACAGGCAGCGCTTGTATCGCTATCGCATGTGCTTATGAATTTGACGAAGCAGAAGTGGATGCACTGGATATCAGTACCGATGCCCTCGATGTCGCGCAAATCAATATAGAGAGTTTAGGCGTGATGGATAGGGTCTTTCCTATCGAATCAGATATTTTCTCTGCGATACCAAAAGGTCCACACTACGATCTTATCGTGTCGAACCCGCCTTATGTGGACGTGGAAGATATCGGTGACATGCCCGATGAATATCAGCACGAGCCTGAGATCGGTCTGGCATCAGGGCGTGACGGGCTAGATTTGACGAAACGTATTCTGGCAAATGCAGCCGACTACATGACGACAGAGGGTTTATTGATCGTCGAAGTGGGTAATTCCATGGTGCACCTGATGGAGCAGTTCCCCGACGTGCCGTTCACTTGGGTGACATTCGAAAATGGCGGTGACGGTGTGTTTGTCTTGACCCGTGATCAGCTAGTCGAAAATGAATCTCTGTTCGCCATCTTCAAAGACAAGTAATAATTACAGGCTCAACAAGTCTCAATGAGCGCTGGTGATAAAAAAGGCTAACGCATGAGTTAGTGTATTTAAGCTTGTCACCTGTTGCTCATTTAAGCTAATCTCGGCTTGTGTACAAATTCAGAGTATCTTAAAACTAGTTAGAGGTTAATAGAGCGGATGTCGGGAAACAGTATTGGACAAAATTTTGTAGTGACAACATTTGGTGAGAGCCATGGTGTCGCATTAGGTTGTATTATCGATGGCGTCCCACCGGGACTCGAGCTCAATGAAGCAGATATGCAACATGACCTTGACCGACGTCGTCCTGGGACTTCTCGCTATACCACTGCAAGACGTGAGGCCGATGAGGTGCGTATTTTATCCGGCGTATTCGAGGGTAAAACTACAGGTACCTCGATAGGTTTGATGATTGAAAATACCGATCAGCGCAGTAAAGATTACTCCAACATTAAAGACCTGTTCCGTCCGGGACATGCAGATTATACCTACCAGCAGAAATACGGTTTACGTGATTACCGCGGCGGTGGACGTGCATCAGCACGGGAAACTGCCATGCGTGTGGCTGCAGGCGCCGTGGCTAAAAAATACCTGAAACAAGTTCATGGTATCGAGATCAAGGGTTACTTATCTCAGCTTGGTCCCATCAAGGCCGACACCATAGATTTCAGTCAGATTGAACAAAATGCCTTCTTCTTCCCCGATGCGTCAAAACTCGAGGCGCTCGATGAGTACATGCGGGACCTGAAGAAGAGTGGCGATTCTATCGGTGCCAAGGTATCTGTGGTTGCCACAGGTGTCCCTGTTGGTTTAGGTGAGCCGGTCTTCGATAGACTCGATGCCGAGATTGCTCATGCCTTAATGGGGATCAACGCGGTTAAAGGTGTCGAAATTGGCGATGGTTTCGAGGTGGTCAATCAAAAAGGCTCGGAGCATAGAGACTTGATGTCCCCCGAAGGCTTTGCTTCAAACCATGCCGGCGGCATTCTGGGGGGGATCTCATCGGGTCAGCCCATTATTGCTCATATCGCCATGAAGCCCACATCGAGCATCAGCATCCCAGGGGAGAGCATCAATGCTCAAGGGGAGACCGCTGAAGTTGTGACTAAAGGTCGCCATGATCCTTGTGTCGGCATTCGCGCCGTGCCGATTGCCGAGGCTATGCTTGCCATCGTATTGATGGATCATCTGCTTAGGCACAGGGCGCAAAATATGGATGTGCACAGCAGCACACCTCAGATAGGTATGCGTTAATTAACATTGATGTGTGCTAAATGAATTCGCAGGTGCCTCTTTTTATTCGGAGGCGCCTTTTTTGTTGTTGTCATTTTTAACCTTATCCCAACTAGGTTGGGGCTAGCCCTTTTCTCTTATCTTGTTGCGGCGATAAATACGCAGGCGGCTGTTTTATATAAGAAGCGACATCATGGATCAGACATCTCAAGTCAGTATGCAACTGCGCTGGATCAGCGCCTGTTATTTCTTCTTCTTTGCCATCTTGGGCGTGATGGTGCCATATCTCGGGGTCTTCTTCGAAAATCGAGGCTTTAATCCTCAGGAGATAGGCTCTTTGCTGGCGATTTTAATGGCCACCCGCATCATAGCACCCAATGTTTGGGCCATGGTGGCCGACAGGACGGGCATGCGTGCCCAGCTCGTCAAGTGGGGAGCGGCTGCGGCAGCAGCAAGCTATGTCACTTTTTTCTATGATGGCAGCTTCACCTATCTGGCCATCAGTCTGTGTGTCTATACCTTTTTCTGGAATGCTATCTTGGCTCAGCTCGAGGTGATCACCTTAGAAACATTAGGCGAGAATACTGCGCGTTACGGCGCTATTCGCAGCTTTGGCAGCCTGGGATATTTGGTCTTTGTGGTGGGGGTGGGCTTTGGCATTTCCCTTTGGGGCACTGAGATCTTACCCTATGTTGGCATGGTATTATTCATCGGCTTACTGCTCAGTGCGCTGCCTTTACCTTCGGATCGTGCCGTGGTGAAGGCGAAAGGCGATACGCCTAAGCTCACCTTAGATAAAGGGATTGTCTGGTTTTTAATCTCGGCGATATTATTGCAGATGAGTGCGGGGCCATTTTATGGATTCTTCGTGCTCTATCTTAAGCAAGCGGGGTACACAGAAGCCGTCGCGGGTATGTATGTGGCACTGGGTGTACTGGCCGAAATATTGATGTTTATCATAGCGCCGAAGCTATTGGGGCGGTTTGGAGTCAAACGATTGTTAGTGATCAGTTTAGGTGTTACCGGGATCCGCTGGTTGTTAATGGCCTACTTGGTCGACAGTGTTATCTGGCTTGGTTTTAGCCAACTGCTGCATGCCTTTACCTTCGGTTTAGTCCATGCAGCCTCGATTCAATTCGTTCATAGCCGCTTCGATGCGAGTCACAGAAGTAAAGGGCAAGCCTTATATGCCAGTCTCAGCTTCGGCGTCGGTGGGGCGCTGGGTACTTGGCTGTGCGGCATGATCTGGGGAGACGGCTCGGGGGCTTATTTAGCCTGGATTGGCGCGGCGATTTGTGCTTTTCTTGCCATGTTGGCCGTTTGCTTTATACCTAAGCAGATCAAGAGCAATCAATACACAGCTTAAATACTGGCTCGCTCTAAAAGAGTCACACGGGCACTCTATGGCCTAACTTGAGTTATTTCACTCTTATATGTGACCGTTTTATAGCGTGCATGTTTATCAGACACAATAAAGGACAGTACATGGCAATTCGATTTCGTCTGGGGTTAATCATCAACCCTTTCGCAGGTCTTGGTGGCAGCGTTGCACTCAAGGGCAGTGATGGTGTGGCTGAAGAGGCGCTGGCGCGCGGAGCTAAGCCTAAGGCGCATTTACGTATGCAACAGGCACTCGAGGTGATTGCAGGCTATCAAGATAAGATTGAGGTGATCACCGCCTCCGGCGACATGGGTGAAACCTTGGCTAAAGAGATGGGTTTCGATGTTCGTGTGGTGCATCAGGTTTCCGGCAAGAGTGAAGCCGGAGATACTCAGGCTGTGGTTAAACATCTGTTAGATGAAGCGTTAGATTTACTGCTGTTTGCTGGTGGAGATGGCACTGCGCGGGATGTTTATTCAGTGGCCGATGAAAACATGCCGGTTCTCGGTGTCCCCGCTGGGGTCAAGATCCACTCAGGCGTATACGGTATCACGCCCCATGCATCAGGCATGGTGGTTAAGATGCTACTCGATGGTGAGTTGGTTAGCCTGATGAGCGCCGATGTGATGGATATCGATGAGGTTGCCTTCAGAAAAGGCACCGTCAGAGCCAAGCGTTATGGTGAGATGTTGGTACCCGCCGAGCCAAGGTACATTCAGGCGGTCAAGATGGGCGGAATAGAAATCGATGAATTGGTGCTGAGTGATATCGCCGCCGAAGTGATAGAGAACATGGAAGATGAGCTTTATATTATCGGCTCTGGTAGTACTGTCGCCGCCATGATGAATGAGTTGCAGCTTGAAAACACCTTGTTGGGTGTCGATTTGGTGCAGGACAGTCAAGTTATCGGTACCGACCTAGGTGCCAGACAATTATTGGATATGACTAAAGATCAGCCGGTTAAGTTAGTTATTACCCTGATAGGCGGGCAAGGACATATTCTTGGGCGAGGTAACCAACAGCTGTCCAGTGAGCTGATTAAACGCGTTGGCAAGGACAACATCATCATTTTAGCGACAAAAACTAAGTTAAAAGCACTTGAAGGAAGGCCCTTAATTGTGGATAGTGGCGACCCTGAATTAGACAAAGACCTGTGTGGTTATTATCGAGTCATCACAGGCTACCATGATTACGTCATGTATCAGGTTGCTAATCCCGATCTGATTTGAGCTGGCTGTCATCACAGGTTCATGTATCAGTTTGCTAATCCCGACCTGGATAGAGCGGATAAACACATAAAGATCGAGCCTTGCTGCCAATGAGCGGCATGTATTGATAAAGAAAGAGTGGAGTTACCATGTTAGAGCAGTATGAAACATCATTATATGAGTGGATAGACGATATCGTAGCGAAAGGGGATGAAGATGCCTTATTTGCCAGTGGTTACCTTCAGGGGCATTTTGCGGTGGCGCTCTCTCAGTTAGAAGCAGAAACTGTGCAAGGCATAGATGCGCTAGATGAGAAGATGCATGTGTGTCTGGAGCTGGCTAAGCAAGAGCTCGATGATACGGATTATGCTCTGGTCGCCTCTGCATGGCAGCAACTGAATGAAAGACTCTGCGCGTGACAAGTTGCGCCGAAAGTGTAGCGCCGACAAGCCTGGTTAAAATTGGTTTAGTCAATCCCAAGAGCCCGACCAATGTGGGCGGTGTGATGCGAGCGGCAGGTTGTTATCAGGCTAATGAGATCTTATACACGGGAAAACGCTATGCGCTTGCCGCTAAACACAGAGGCGAGCAGTACAATACCGATACTAAGAGGGCGGGGCAGCATATTCCCCTGACTGCAACGGACGATCTTTTATCGGCGCTGACAGATGGTTTAAAACTGGTGTGCGTCGATCTAGTCGAAGGCGCAATACCCTTACCAGAATTTGTTCACCCCGATAAAGCAATCTATGTGTTTGGCCCCGAAGACGGCACCATAGATCAAGCCCTTATCGATGCAGCCGATGCTGTGGTTTATGTACCCACCATAGGTTGCATGAATCTGGCGTCGTCGGTCAACGTGTTACTCTATGACCGTTTAGCCAAGACTAATATACAGATCGCCGATGATGCGCTTATCAGGCAAAGTCGAGATAACAATAATCGAGTTAGAGTCAGACACTCTCTTAAAAACGCGCTAATACAGGCAGGAGCCGAAACGCAGAAATAACAAGTATTTCGCTAATGTAAACCCAAGCCAGAGGCCTAAACGCCTCTGGCTTTGGTTCATGGAAGCTCGACTCGGCTTGACTAGAGTGCCTTACCCTTAATCAGTTTACGCATCCACATTCGATTGGGGTTAAGCAGGGCTAACGTAGCCATATCCAGTGGTATTATCTCTCCGCAAAGTTGAGACGCTAGCGCCTCGGCAGCCAGTGGTCCTGTGGTAATTCCCCTCGAACCTAGGCCGCCCAAAATAAACAGCCCATGATGAATGGGGGCAGGATTATCCTTCCAGAACTTGATGCTGGCCTTAGTATGTTGATGTAGCTGGTAATTTTCTAACATGACATCAGTATCGGGGGCGCAGCCCAGCATGGGCGCGTGATCACGAGTGACCATGCGCACACCGACTCTGGCACTGTGGCCTGTGATATCTATATCGTCGACCCAGGCTTTATTTTCAAAGCTATGCTGCATTTTTTTAAGATTATCCAACTGCTCGTTAGGACAGTAATCCAGATGCTCAGGGTCTTTAACATAACTGGCACCTGTGCAATGAAGCTGGTCATTACTCGGTGTCAGGTAGCCGTGGGAGCACAGAACCGTAGTGAGCTTTGCCAACTCATTGCGGGCCGGAATATGACTGACTTGCCCCCTGAACCCGGTTGCTGGCAGGAGTTTACTCTGCTCAAACTGAGTTAATCCATGGCCATTAGCCAGTACTAAGGTGCTGAAGGGCCCATGCTTAACTTCATTCTTCTCTTTAGCATCCTTTTTGTCATTCTCAGAGCCAGTCTCATTGCCTGTGTCAGCACTATTTCCTGAATGAGAACCCGTGCACTGATACAGGTACCACTGACCTCGGATTTGCTCGATACGGGTGATGTTACAGTTAAATAAGGCGCTGACATCGGCAATTTGGCTAGCCTTATCGAAAGCGGCTTGGGTAAAGTCTGGTGGACTTATCCAGCCACCTAATGGATAAAACACACCTTCTTGGTCAATATCAATGCTGGCTAGAGTGCTGGCTTCTTGTGCGGATACCTTGTGGGCTATCTCTTTTGGCCAGGCCTGAG
Source organism: Shewanella sp. (assembly GCF_013214165.1). Classification (GTDB taxonomy): domain Bacteria; phylum Pseudomonadota; class Gammaproteobacteria; order Enterobacterales; family Shewanellaceae; genus Shewanella. The sequence goes on from NZ_JABSSM010000003.1 coordinate 7,549, forward strand.
CCGAGATGATGCGGTTGATTCTGCCGCGGCTGCGTTCATCGTGGCCAGTATGCAAGACACCACACAGTTGATTGGCTATGTTAAAGCCTTCATCGACTAGGGTGGTTAATCGTCTGCGGGTAAATAATAAACCTTGCTGAAAATACTGGCTAAGGGTGCCATTATCCGGGGTGAGCAGGGGATAAATTGCGCCTTGCTTGTTGCCTGAAGCTTGTTGGCTGAAGGCCTCATCCTGACAAAAAAGCCGTACGCTTTTATTTCGCTCCGCCAGGGATAGCGCCAGATGAGTACTGGCAATGCCACCCCCTATGACAGCAATAGCGCCCTCTTTTGCCGGTAACTGAGGATAGTGCTGAAACTCATTGGCTTGAGCTTGTCTTAAGGCCCGTCGCTCTTGCTGGGATATCTCGTCACTTAACTGAGCCGATGCAGGGGGGAGAACGCTCCTTGGTGGTGTTGAGTCATTAAACAAAGAGTTGGCTAGCACAAAGCCCGCTATTTGGGCCAAGTTAGTCTGTTGCTGGCTCATGTTCGAGCTTGATAGCAAGGCGGTATTACTGCTGAGTTTTGCCATCTGCCATAATGTTTGCTCATCCAGTGAGTGTTGAGCTGACGTGTGCAGCCAGGCCTGGATATAAGAGGCAGGATCTGCAGGCGCTAAAGTCTGGCTTAAACTTGAGTGTATATCACCGAGATACAGGTCGATGAGGCAACGGCCTCGATTTAAAATCAGTCTCTGACAGCCAGGTATTGCCACTAGCTTGGCATCGATAAGCTGTTTTATTGCAGCTTGCTGATCTGAACATGAGCCATACACTACATCAGAGTCAGAGCCTAAATCTGTATGGGCCGGTTCTTGGCACGCTTGGGCCTCTCGATACTGAGTTTTAAGTGTGACGAGTTGCAGATTTATGCGCTCAACGGCTGAGCAATCGGATTCGAAAATTTTCACATAAAATCGAGTCTTTGCCATGGACTTTTGTTGCAATAAGATGACTGATAGCAGTTGCTGCACATCACAGAGTCCTATTTGCCCTAATGATAATTTTTTTTTGTCCGGACACATGTTAGCTATTTGCTGATGAAATAAGTCAAAATGACTACAATTACGGCTATTTACCATCTTTTTTTCACGTTCTTGGGTCAAGGAATTTACTCTGTGTCTTACTTTAGGCATTATTTTACCCGTGTTTATGGAGAGCTGACCACTTTATTGCGCTAAAAGCGATATTATTGCCGTAGCAAATTTAGTACTGACAGTACTAAATGTACTAAATGGAAAGAAATAATGAAAAGAGTCGTGATCACCGGACTTGGCGTAGTTTCAAGTATTGGTAACAATAAGCAAGAAGTCACTGAGTCACTGAAAGCTGGCCGCAGTGGCATTACCCACTCTGCTCAGTTTGAAGAAATGAAACTTCGCAGCCGTGTTTGGGGCAATATCACGTTAGATCCGAAAGAACATATCGACCGTAAAGCACTGCGCTTTATGGGTAAAGCCGCAGCCTATGCCTATGTTGCCATGGCTGAAGCCATTAAAGATGCCGGTCTAACTGAAGAGCAGTATTCAGATCCTCGTGTGGGTATCATAGCCGGTACTGGTGGAGCTTCATCGGCTAACCAGGTACAAGCCGCGGATATACTGCGTGAGAAGGGCGTTAAGCGTGTCGGTCCGTATATCGTGCCGCGTATCATGTCTAGCACCGCGAGTGCGTGCTTAGCGACGCCATTTAAGATTAAAGGCATGAACTATTCAATCAGTTCTGCCTGTGCAACCAGTGCTCACTGTATCGGCCATGCCGCTGAACTTATCCAGATGGGTAAGCAAGATATGGTGTTCGCCGGTGGCTCTGAAGAGGTTGATTGGACCTTGACTATGGGCTTCGATGCCATGGGCGCACTGTCGACTAAATATAATGACACGCCTGAAAAAGCGTCTCGTACCTATGATGCAGACCGTGATGGTTTCGTTATCTCAGGTGGCGGCGGAATCGTGGTCGTCGAAGAGCTTGAGCATGCATTAGCACGTGGCGCGAAAATCTACGCCGAAATCATAGGTTACGGCGCATCATCAGATGGCTATGACATGGTTGCTCCATCAGGAGAAGGTGCCGTACGTTGTATGCAGATGGCGCTTGCCGATGTCGATACGCCTATCGATTACATCAACACTCATGGCACATCTACGCCAGTCGGTGACATGCGTGAGCTTGAAGCGCTGCGTGAAACCTTCGGTGATAGCTTGCCACCGATAGCATCGACCAAGTCGCTGACGGGTCATGCACTCGGCGCTGCAGGTGCTCACGAAGCTATCTATAGCCTGATCATGATGGAACATGGTTTCATCGCGCCGAGTATCAATATCGATAATCTGGACGAGAAAGCCGAAGGTATGCCAGTCGTGACTCAATACCGTGAAGCCGAACTCACCACAGTGATGAGTAACAGTTTTGGTTTCGGTGGCACTAATGCGACCTTGGTCATGAGAAAGTATAAGTAAGCTTCAATCTGAACGTTACGCAAAGGGAGCTTAGGCTCCCTTTTTATGTCTGGAACATTTATGTCAATTTGGCATGGATAGCTACAAATTTACGTTATGTCTGGCATTCTCGTAGAGATAGCTATGTCAATTTGGCATGGATAGCTACAAATTTACGTTGTGTCTGGCATTCTCGTAGAGATAGTTATGTCAATTTGGCATGGATAGCTACAAATTTACGTTATGTCTGGCATTCTCGTAGAGATAGTTATGTCAATTTGGCATGGATAACTAGTTAGTCGCAGGATCTGCTGCGATTTCATTGGGCTTTATTGTCATCTAATGGCTAGAGACTGCAAGATAGAAAACCTTGTATGCCGCTAATGTCGCCTCAATTGTGGCTTCAGTTATCGATAACAATTGCGAATAATTTACTTTAACGATATTCATTAGCAAAATATATGGGTAACATCCCCCCCATTAAATTTCTAACAACAAGTTGTCATCATGGATCCAAAGATTGAATTATTAGCACCAGGCGGAGATGTTGATGCGATAAAAGCGGCGATTATTGCCGGAGCCGACGCTGTTTATTGCGGCTTAGATACCTTCAATGCCCGTAACCGTGCTGCTAATATCTCCTTTGAGGAACTTGTTGGTATCATTCGGCTAGCTCACCAGTATCAATGTCAGATTTTTCTTACATTGAATATAGTTATTTTAGAAAATGAGTTTAAGTCACTGACAAAGCTACTAAGTAAGTTGGTTAACACCACATTAGACGGTGTGATAGTGCAAGATATTGGCATGTTTCATTTACTCAAAAAGCATTTCCCGACATTAGACATTCACGCATCGACTCAGCTAACAACCCATAATCTTGGTCAAATTCCTTTTTTAAAGAAGTTAGGCGCCTCGCGAGTTAATTTATCGAGAGAGCTTAATTTACGTGAGATTGCTGCATTAACCGCGACGGGTCGTGAAAACGACATCACCACTGAAGTGTTTGTGCATGGCTCCTTATGTATAGCGTTCTCTGGATTATGCTATTCCACATCGGCCAGTGTGGGTAACTCAGGTAACCGCGGCCGTTGCAGTCAAGCTTGCCGTGAAGAGTATGAAACCACTGAGACAGGTCATAACTTTCCGCTCAATATCAAAGATAACTCGGCGTTTTTCGATCTACCTGCATTGATAGAAGCAGGTGTTCACTCGTTTAAGGTGGAAGGGCGTATAAAGGGCGCAAGTTACGTCCATACAGTAATAGACAGCTTTCGTAAGCAGATAGATGGCTTTCTTGCTACCGGAGAGCTGCTTGAAGATGGTGAGCGCCTCTATAAGGTATTTAACCGCGATCTGACCAACTCCTTTCTAAAGGGGGACTTAAATCAGTCGATGTTTATCGATAATCCCCGTGACAACTCGAAAAACCACCTTAAAGATAAGCTCACTCACAATGGGTTAAAGTCTATTTCGGTAGTACAAATTCATGATGCGGAGCAAGAATTACAGGTAGAAAAGAGCCAAATTCAAGCGTCTGTTAACGATAAAATTAAACATCTAAGCATAGAAAAACTGCCACTGACATTGACATTTTCGGGTCAATTGGACCAGCCGTTATCAATTACCGTGAGCACTCAAGACGTTATTATTGGCCATACCCAGCTAGAGGATAAAACCTTTACTGTGCAGTCTGCTAGTCTGCTAACGATTAGTGATGATGCCAGCATAGATGCCAGTGCGATTGAGAAGCGATTTAAGAGTTTAAATAATGCAGAGTTCGACCTGCAGCAGCTAGTCACTGATGATTTAGCCGCTGGCCTTAACATTCCCTTTAAAGAGCTGACAAGCTTAAAGAAGCAAGTGCTATTGCAACTTAATCATGGTACCCCAGTGTTACCAGCCGTTGAGCTACCTAAACTGGCTAGGTATCCAAAGCCTGAAACACAGAGGCCTAAACTGTCTATATTGATCTGTGATGAGGCAGATATCGCCCTTGCCGATGTCACCGATGCCGACATTTACTTTAAGTTACCCGATGCCTATAAACGCGGTTGTACTAAATATGTCGATTTTTTCAAACAAAACCCGCGTCTTATTCCTTGGTTCTCATCAGTGCTAATTGGTAAAGACTTTGATGCAGCACTGAATATTTTAGAGCAAGTGCAACCTGAGCTTATTGTCACCAATAATACAGGTATCGCCAATCGCGCCTTTGAACTTGGGATTAAATGGATTGCGGGTCCATTTTTAAACACCACTAACTCTTATGCATTATTGGCCATGCAAGAGCTGTTTGATTGTCACGGCGCCTTTATTTCTAACGAAATCAATCAGAATCAAATTAAACATATTGCACGACCTGCAAACTTCAAAATGCTATACAGCATTTATCACCCTATTTTGCTTATGGCGAGCAGACAGTGCTTCTTCCAGCAAAGTGTGGGTTGTGAAAAACCGCGTATCGACAATGGCTGTATGCTGTCTTGCGATAAATCTACCAGCATCACCAATCTCAAAGGTGATGAGTTTGCTATCGATAAGCAAAAAGCAGGCTATCCAAGTATTTATAATCAAGACCAATTCTTAAATACTGAGATCATTGAGGATCTGGCCCATCTCTTTGATGGCTTTATGATTGATTTAACTAATATTGGCGCCGGAAATAAGCCATCTCCCGACAAGGTGCTGCTCATCAAACAGTTTGAGCTACTCCTCAGCGGCGCAGAGCAATCTAATGCGGTGACAAGCCTAGACAAGATGGTGCCGCAATCGACGGTATTGCAATACCACAATGGGCTGTAACTTGTGAGATAACTCGGTCATTGGGCTTTGTTGTTATTTGATTAGTTTGCTAAGTAGCGTAACGTCGTTGGTATGAATTGCTTACGGCAGGTGCTGCGTAAGGATGTGATCACGACCTTAAGTGCAAACACTTCTGTGACACTGGGCGACTATGTCCCTATACGCTCTGCAGTTTCCAACAACTTCCATGTTTAACGGCCAGTTCAACAAGGTATGTCCATATACAAAGGCCTGTTCAATAAAATATGCTTCTCGTTCATGGGTAATCAGGATTATATATGTCTTGGTTATATTTCACCCTTAGAAAATATCTGAAATAAAATCTAACTAGATGCAGACCAAGCCTTCCTTAATAGTCATTAATTCCCATAAGTTGCTCACAGCTAAATTATTTATGCAGCAATAACAATATGGTCTCATTGTTAAAATTAAATCATTGATGCTGATTGATGTGATCTTGGTGCGGAAATAACACCTTGCATTAAATGGTTGTTGACATAAGTACAGCATTGTTCGTTTATATTAAAATGTACGCTTTATCTGTTTACTTACTCTTTGATTACTGTGACGTCTTGCCTACACCTTTACCGCGCGTTAACGACACGTTTATTTCACATTGCATAAGCGTGATACGGCTATCTCACATATGTACGCCTTTGATTGACTCGTAAAGACGCCTGATTTGGAGGGTTATCATGCCAAAACTGATCGTTATACTGTTTGTGGTTACAGGTTTTCCTCTTCTATCTCCATGTAAAATATAGGGTATATTAAAATAATTTAAATATAATATAAAAATAAGATAAAATAATGTGCAAAAAATTTATTTGACGTCCGCGAGAGGTAATATGCCCTTTCAAATAACAGGGATATTAATAAACCCTTCAATTAACCCTATTTAGGAATGTTACATGTCATTTAAATCTTCACTTATCTCTACCTTAGTGTCTGCTTCTCTTATCGCTTCTTTTGCTGTTGCCGCAACCACAGAGACTCCGCCTGAAGGCGCTGCTGTCGCAGAGTTCCAATGGACGGGCACTATATCCCCCTTGCCCGTTGGCGGCGAGAATGTAACAATTATTCCGATCGACGCCCAACTTAAAAACATCTCACTGAATTTGGATAACGATGGAATCACAGTCAGTATTGATACCCTACGTTCTGACACCAAGATAGTATTTGAAGTTCAATCGGAAGCGTTAGGAGACATCGTTGTTGTACCCTCCACTCAGATATGGGCAAGCAGCCCGAGCAATGGCGGATTCTGGAGTTTGTTAAGTAATAGTACTGTCGCAACACAAATTAACTATGAAGGCCTTGTCGAAAATAATAACGAACGTCACAGCGTCTATATCTCTGGAGAAGGTATCGACTTGTCTGACATTGTTGAAGGTCAACTCGAAGGCGCCATCGTCACATTTAAAAACTCTGTTTATGTGACGCTAGATACGAGTTCAATCTAAATCGCGTAATCTGATTTTATCAGAGTAAAAATAATTGCATAAATAAACTTATGCAATTATTTCTTATAATTGTTTTTAATCTTTCTTATGATATTTGCCATGACGCGTTTTTTTTATGTTTTTTTATGTTCTTTTTTTTCTTTTTCTTTATTCGCTATAGATTTGCAAATGTATTGGGAAACCGCTATCGATAAATCAATGTTTACTGATGATACTATTTGGATTAATACCACCAGTAATACGGTTGTTACCACATTTTTCGATGCCAACACACAGAAATTTAGTGATGGTTTATATTCTTTCAATATTGTGAGTAGCGGCGAGAGTACAGCTTACGAGCTCAATTTATCTCAAGGTCAATATACTTGTACATTGGAGAGTGAGCCCTTGGCTGCATTGATTTCCGCTGAAGTGTTGCCAGTCAGGTTTTTCATCGATGAGCGCGAGATGATGATTGCAGACGAACAGCATGATACTTGGTTGTTTGGTGGTGAACTTGATGAAGGCGGCAACCAAATTGGCCGACATATGTTAAGAATTGCATTTGACGAGTTTATTGCTGAAGACAATATTGCGGGGTATTCATGCCTAGGTCACACACTATTAAACGTTAGAGTATCGTTATGAAATTGAAGTTATTGATAATTTCGTTTTTATTTAGTGTGTCGCCTCATTTTAGTATTACAGCAAATACTGACGTACATTACCCCGATGGCTTTGCTGATATGTTCATCGAAAGCTATCAGCAAATCAGTTTACATTTTTATGGTATGGAGCGTGTGCGTGGCATTGACAGTTATGTCACCTTCGACGGTGTCAGGGTAGAAAGTCCACAAGCACAGATGTTGATTGCGGACGCCTTGGAAACACACAGCCTTAAGTCCAGTGTCATACAGCAGATCATATCAGAGTTAGCGCAAGGCGTATCAAATACGTTCGAGTGTCAGGGCATGATAGGAGATTGCGTGTTAACGCCGACATCGACAGCTTACTTATTCGATTTTGATGCTGGAGAGTTGCTGGTTTTTGTGGCACCAGATAGCTTTAATGCCGAAGACATAGAAAAAAACTACGCTGACAGCCTGTTAGATGTGAAAACCGGTGCCGTTATTAATCATACTCGAACATCTTTTTCTTCGGGTGGCGATGGTAACCAGAGTTTTTTTATTACCAATGAAACGACACTCGGGCTCCCTCGTGGATTTATGAGTGCCAAAACGGATTATAAAATTCATGATGACAGCCAATTCACAGTCGACGAATTATATTACCAGTTAAATATTGAAAGTGTTGAAGCAAAAATGGGCCGTTTTGAATATGGCGTCGAGTTTAATTCGACTGATTTTTTGAATAACGGGCTCAGTCAACTTCAACAAGAAGGTGTGTTTATTGGCTCGTCAAATAAATTGCTTTTAGGTGGGACCTCTGCGTCACAATCGTTAACTGTTTTTGCTCCCACTCCAGGTGAATTGCAAATATTGAGGGGGGATTCAATAGTTTACCGGAAAATAGTCGATGTTGGTCAGCAGCAGATAAACTACAACGAACTTCCAACAGGGGTATACAGAGTTACCATAAAAGTCATTTCTGCAGGACGAGAATATCTCTCGGAAACCCGTAGTATTGTCAATAGTAATCGATATGCACTACCCGTCAAAGGTTGGGATTATGTGCTAGGTTTGTCCCAGATGCGAAAGTTTGGACATGATGTTTCCGCACTGCAAAGTGAGCCTCTCGGCCAGGGGTTAATCTCCTATCGTTCGAGTGAAAAAACCTTGTTAGGACTAGGGGCCACAGTCGGTGCCGAAGAGCAATATTTACAACTCGGTGTTCGCCATCAATATGATAGTAATCAGTTTGTAGAAGTCAATGCTGGCGTCTTGTCTGATGACGCCCAGTTTGTGCGGGGGTACATGGGGTGGGGGAATTTTGGATTAGAATACCGCCAACTTACTGGGGATACTTCAGACAGCGAACTTGCTGGTTTTTTATTTTCTAGTGAAGCATTTAAAGATTTAAACATCACTTATAGCGCCCCATTATCTGGGGGGAACGTTTATGTGCGTGGGGTTTGGCGGCTGGAATCAGAGACTTCAAGTTCGGCTGAACGCGAGTATTACTCTGGCAGCCTAGGGTATAATTTTCCTTCATTTTGGAGTTCTACCTTCGATGTCAATGTCGAGTATGGTGATTGGGGAGAAGGTGAAGAGTTGTTCACATCTGTTACTTGGAGACTCCCTATCGGCAAGGGTGTTGAAAACCGACTGAGCAGCACGTTTATAGGCGGCAAGCATTCTAGAACGAGTGAAACGCTAGCCACCTCTTGGGGGCATGGGAGGCATAGAGGATCGCTTGCTGCTGCGGCGCACCTATCAGGCGATGAGCGCAACTCCTCTTATGACTTGACTGGTACCTACAATGGCGCAATGGATTGGGGTTATCTTGATGGTTACGCATATGTCGATGAACGAGGGCACGTTAGCGGATCGCTTGGTTATTCAGGCACGCAAATAATAAGTGCTAACGGAGTCGATTTTACTAAAGATAAAGCGCGTTCTTTTGCAATAGTAGACCAAGGAACCAACACAGTTCTAGACTCGGATGATATAGCAAGGGTCAGACTTTATAACAACGCGCGTTTGACGAGAACACAAAGCATGGTGGCCAACACAAGTTTATTGCTCCCAATGCCAGAGTATGTTGAGGCAAACGTATCCATAGATAGCGATTACAGTGGGATTAATAATGTGGGAGATGTTAGCGCTAGCATGTTTAGCCAGCCTGGCCATGTCATGGTGTTAAATACCGATTTTTTCATGCCTGAAAGTTATATTGCAGTGTTGGACAATCTTCAAGGTCAAGCCGTCGAAAATATTCAGTGTTATGGTCATGCATGTTTAGGTATTGAAAAATTGTCTATAGAGGGTGCATTCAGGGTTCATTATAAGAGTGATAAATCTAAACAACTCTTTGCTGACGGTGCGCTATGTTTGATGGAAGACTCAATTGAAAATAATGTTAAACGAGGGATTTGTCTTCCTGGCTTGATGGCTGAGCAGCTCATTCCCTTCGATATTCACGATACCAACCCGTCACCAATATTTGTTGGCAAATACACCGAGATTCAGCTGGCTACTCTCTTAGCTCAACTGGCTCGAATGGGGATTTCACCGACGGTCAAAACAATCAATGATGTTAGGTATGTCTACATAGATCCCGCTTCGTTATTAAGCGAGCAAAAGAAAGAGTTAAGTAAAATGAATGTGTTCACGGTTTCAACTGAGAAAAATATCGATGCGATAGTCTCGGCAATGGAGATGAAATAAATGAAATATGTTGTAATATTGTGGTTTTTTGTATCATTTAACGTACTGAGTGTCGAAATAAGTACCTTATTTCTTGTCACCGATGAAGGTGGGCGCGGTCACATAACGATCACAAACGATGCGCCAGAATCGTTATTCTTGATCAGTCGCATCAGTGAAATCCTAGTATCGAAAGATAAACTCACCTCGACACCTTATACTCGGGATAATGTTGGTAGTTGGGATTTCAGTGTCTACCCCGCACGAGCGGTGCTTTATCCTAATATGGCCAAAGCTTTTCGCGTGGAATGCAAGTCTGATTGCACCGAAGCGAGTCAAAGAGACCGCGTTTTTAAAGTCGACTTTTCCCCCGCACCGTACACCCCGCCAGGCGGGTTGCAGCAAGGCACGAATACCGAGTTAATGATTGGTTTTTCGCCTTACATAGTCGTGCCAGCCAAAGAGTCTAAAATGGATTATTCATTCTCCTATGATGGTGAAACACTCTCCATTCACAACAAGGGCAATACCTTGGCAGTGGTTCATGTGACGAATTGTGAAAAAGGTCAGCGCAGCAAACAGTGTGAGCAACGCATCCATGTTCTGAGCGGGCGTCAGTTGCATATCAAGCTCAGAGATCTGGTGCGTGCTGATGAACTTGATGTGATAGTGACCAACCACAATAGGCAATACCGTCAAAGTCATACAGTGAAGATATCTCACTGATGAGATGTTATTGGTTAGCAATGCTATTGATTTTATTGCCTCTGCGAGTCGATGCGCAAACGTTTATCGTGCAGGCGGTCGTTCAAGGCTCAGACGTACAGTGGAAGCACATTTTACCTACTGATGGCGGTGATACCCTCCTCTGGCAGCCTGTTGTGTCAAATGAAGCTACCAGCGCTTGGGTACCAGGTGGGCTGGTGTCTTTCCCGTCGAGCAATGTCACTTTTACCGGTCCCGGACCTAGCTTTGATGCCTATGTAGACATCAAGGGGTTCCAATATCATATTGGAGGCAGTGGTGCCGTTGAGGGGGCGGATGCCTCGTCGCTCCCTGGCAGCGTCAATTGGACGTTTTCACCGCCAGAAATATCGTTAGTTGGGGCCGGTGTGCGAGCCGCCAGATGGCTAGAGCACATGAGTCCAACTTCTCCATTTGCTTTTATTAGACCTATTTTTGCTGTTGATGATGCCAGCATTGCCGATGGATTGTTATCCACAGGGGCCATTAATGGCACATATCGCGGCCGTGTCGATTTTAGTGTCACTTATTTTATTAAATCTTATCAGGGTGTTGCCATGCCTCGTGTGCGTCAACATAGTTTGGTTATCGAATTGATTTATGAGCCTAATCAGGTCATGAGTGCCAGCATATCTGGCTCGTTATCAATGACAGCAGATTATGATGTGGTAGCAAAAACGGTATCAGCTGAGGCGATAGCGGGCGTAAATATTGTCGGGAATTTCCATTCCGGCGTGTCGCTGACATTGCGTCGAGAGTCTGCTGGTGATGTTTATCAGCTAGAGCATGAGCATGGCGACAACGCCATTCCCTATTCGTTAGATTGTATCGGTACTGGCGCGAGCAGGTGCGAGGCATTCAAATGGATACATTCAGGAGTTAACGCATATCCAGCATTTAACATTGTCGTGGATAGGCCTCAGACAGTGATCAATTTTGATCTAAAGATGTCCTATGGCAAGGACATGGAGACGAGAGCAGAAGATGTGTTATCGGGTTTGTACCAAGAAACGCTTTGGTTAAGTATTGAGCCAATACTTTAATACTCCAATACTTTACTACTCCAATGCTGAGAAAATGTTATGTCACTAACTATGTTTAAACTCCCCCTCGCGCTCTGGTGCGCAGTCATGCTGAGCGCCTGTGGTGGTGATGATTCATCCTCTTCACCTAGCGTCCCTGAATCGTCACCTGTCTACCCAGACGGTGAAAACCAAAACACAGTGCTAGCCGTAGCGCCGCAACTCAGCCACAAGATAGATCTTGAGGGTGTTGCATCTGGGCCCTTGTCGAGCGTGGCATTAAAACACGACTCGGGCGGCTCTTGTGATGACGCCCCTGTGGTGAGTCATGTGTCGTTTAGCATAGAGGCTGGCAGTGTAAGCAGCAGTTGTCATTATCAATATGCTACGCAAAATAATACCGCTCCGGGCAATGTGACTGTGCTTATCACCCCAGATACACTTGAAGAGAGTCGTTTAGTGGCAATTAATGTGGCGTTTGTGGGGGCTGGGATGCATGATATCGACATTCAAACTCAGCTAGGTAGCGACTTTCCGGCCAATTACGTGCTCGACGAGTACCTGATGGTCTTAGGCGTAGGCACGGCGAGTAAGGTGCCTGGCTCCATCGCTCAGATAGAATTTAATGCCGGCGGCGCGGGTTTTGCCTTGATTAACTATACCCTGTCTCATTCCGTGTCCCCTGAAATGGGGATAAAGGTGGGCAGCATCAATATCAGCGTGTCAGATGATGCGATAACGCCTCCCACCGCACAAAATGATAGCTTAGATTATTATGGCTCAGGGCCGTTTGAGATTGATATTGCTCAGCTCGTTGACAGTCCTGTCGAGGGCGCAGCGATGCAGCTCGTGGCTGTGCACGGGTTGAGCCTAGATGCCTGGATTGATGATGCGGATAACAACAATCTCACTAACACGCGCTTTCTGGTGCAAACCCACACCTTTCGAGACGAAGGCAGCTTCGATATCAGCTATGTGGTGAGCGATAACCGCGGCGGTTATGCGGTCGGCACCATCACGCTGAACTTAACCTCGCCACAAGTCATCAAATACAATGGCCTGAAATGGCTGCCTCCGTTGACGCTCGAAGAGGCTGGCAGTCAAGGTTTGGACACATCTCAAGGCGTATTGATTAACACCAACCCCGCTTATGGGCCTAGCATGACAGTGATAAGGGGCCATGCAGAAGGGCGGTGGCGTTGTGATGCGCTCGATATCGCAGGCTCGGACTCATGGAGGCAGGCAAGTCAGGCCGATGTAGACGCCTTCTGGTTTGACCATCTAAGCCTCTACGATGGCGGCATCGTCAGCGCCTATGCTTGGGTCGAGAGCAACACGCCTAACACCTCAACGGAGACTGATGGTGAGGGCAAATATTGGGGCCGCAGTTTACGCACTGGTAATGCGAATGCGAATATAGGTTCCGGGGACAAAACCGCAATGCTTTGCGTTACCGAGTCTAACGCTGAGGGCTTAAATCTTAACACCGACAAGGCGCAAATTGTTGCCGATGGTCTAGACCAGGTGACGGTTGATGTGGTATTTATTGAAGCGGGCGAGCCTGTGGCAGATAAGGTGATTTATTTGCACGCCACCAATGATGCAGCGTTATCTCAGTACTACGTTACCACAGATGCCAATGGCCGAGCGAGCACAACGCTGAGCGCGACGACCGCCGGAGTAGTGCGCATATTTTCACCTCAATACCCTCAGGCCTCAACCGATATTAGAGTCATAGGGGATGCCAGCGCAACAGTATTAACGGCGCTCACCGGCGAGGCGAGCGGTCAGCAGGTGGCTATTCATGCCAAACTGGTGGATATCAACGACAATGTCTTGCTTGGTGAGTCACTGAGCATAAGTTGTGATGATGGACTTACCTGCCCAAATGATGTCACCACGGAAGGCGCTGGCGTGGCCCGCTTTGAAGTCACTCGCACCCAACATGTGGAGGTGGGCAGTACTGCCTCATCGACGCTCAATAGTGGCGCGGTGACCATCACTCATGCTGGCGGCGGCGAGGCGAGTGTCACCTTAGAGTGGACTGAACTGCCAGCCCCGAGTGTGCTTGATTTGGGCGATGATGTATTGTGGCACCCGCCACTGACCTATGCTGAGATGCAGGCCTTTGCAGCAGATATAGAGGGTGGCATTAAGGGGCATGGCACCTCGGGGGCAGGCGTACAAATAGGCTTGGTTAATAGCCTGGGCAATGAAAGCGTGTGCAACCACTTAAGGCTCCAAGAAACAGCTGGACGAGCAGATTGGCGCCCAATTCAACAAGATGATCAGGCGATACGTCGCTATGTTGAGGGCCATGGTGAGGCCGCAGTCGCGTATCGGGGCTGGCCAGGGGTGCTGAGTAACAAACAAGCACTGCAAGGCGACGGTAAGAATACCCGCGCCGACTACTGGTCATATAAACCTTCTGGCACTCAAAAATACATGAAACTGCATACCAACCGCTGGAATGCCGGCGGAGACGGCTACAATGAATCAACTTCTGGCAGGATGGCATCTTGCGTATCGACACAAATGGTGCCCTTGTGCGGCAGAGGCGTTAATGATGACGATAAGGCTAATGCCGGCGGAGTCTGTTTAAAGGTCGCTGCGGATGCATCTGGTAACTGGTTCACTAACACGCCGAGTGAAGCTCTGATCAATTATCTGGGGTATACGCAGTCTACTGGAGACAGTGGCCAGGCTAAGTCATATAGATTCCTCTTTGACCACGAGGGAATGTTTGGCCCAGTAGGATTTCTTTTTGCTACTTTTGACCAGCTAGGTGGAGATTCGAATGGCAATGGCGGTCAACATGACCGTTATTGTCAAGACCTCGCGCAGCTGCGCATTGGGGGGAGGAGTGATTGGACTCGACCGACTGTTACCCAGCTTGAGAGTTTTTATAATTTCGGCGGCAATAAATGGCTCCAGTATGGTTTTACTGCCACGATTTTTTATGGGTCGAAAACCAAGAGTAGTTCACTATATAGGGTTATAAGTTTATACAATGGCGGCTCCAGTGACCACCATGTAGATGCCGGCCTATTCGCCTCATGCGTATCAACTGACGCGCTCTAGGCCGCTTGCGCGATCCGAGGCCGGGATGTCTCGGCGGCCGCCATTGGCGGCCATCCTAAAGGTTATCGCAAATCTGTGTCCCCTAGCTTTATCCAGTAATAGCTTGGTTGAAAATTGAGCCACAAGCTTAAATATCAAATATAAAATGTTAAATATCGAGTAATCTTATGTCATTAATTATGTTTAAACTCCCCCTCGCGCTCTGGTGCGCAGTCATGCTGAGCGCCTGTGGTGATGATTCATCCTCTTCACCTAGCGTCCCTGAATCGTCACCTATCTACCCAGACGGTGAAAACCAAAACACAGTGCTAGCCGTAGCGCCGCAACTCAGCCACAAGATAGATCTTGCAGGGCTAACATCTGCGCCCTTGTCGAGCGTGGCATTAAAACACGACTCGGCCGGCTCTTGTGATGACGCCCCTGTGGTGAGTCATGTGTCGTTTAGCATAGAGGCTGGCAGTGTAAGCAGCAGTTGTCATTATCAATACGCGACGCAAAATAATGCCGCTCCGGGCAATGTGACTGTGCTTATCACCCCAGATACACTTGAAGAGAGTCGCTTAGCGGCAATTAATGTGGCGTTTGTGGGGGCAGGGATGCATGATATCGACATTCAAACTCAGCTAGGTAGCGACTTTCCGGCCAATTACGTGCTCGACGAGTACCTGGTGGTCTTAGGCGTAGGCACGGCGAGTAAGGTTCCAGGCTCCATCGCTCAGATAGAATTTAATGCCGGCAGTGCGGGTTTTGGCTTGATCAATTATACCCTGTCCCATTCAGTAACCCCTGAGCTAAATGTCAAGGTGGGCAGCATCAATATCAGCGTGTCGGATACCATAGTGCCTCCCACCGCACAAAATGATAGCTTAGATTATTATGGCTCAGGGCCGTTTGATATTGATATTGCTCATCTTGTTGCAAGTCCTGTCGAGGGCGCAGCGATGCAGCTCGTGGCTGTGCACGGGTTGAGTCTAGATGTCTGGATTGATGATGCGGATAAAAATAATCTCACTAACACGCGCTTTCAGGCGCAAACCCACACCTTTCGAGACGAAGGCAGCTTCGATATCAGCTATGTGGTGAGCGATAACCGCGGCGGTTATGCGGTCGGCACCATCACGCTGAACTTAACCTCGCCACAAGTCATCAAATACAATGGCCTGAAATGGCTGCCTCCGTTGACGCTCGAAGAGGCTGGCAGTCAAGGTTTGGACACATCTCAAGGCGTATTGATTAACACCAACCCCGCTTATGGGCCTAGCATGACAGTGATAAGGGGCCATGCAGAAGGGCGGTGGCGTTGTGATGCGCTCGATATCGCAGGCTCGGACTCATGGAGGCAGGCAAGTCAGGCCGATGTAGACGCCTTCTGGTTTGACCATCTAAGCCTCTACGATGGCGGCATCGTCAGCGGCTATGCTTGGGTCGAGAGCAACACGCCTAACACCTCAACGGAGACTGATGGTGAGGGCAAATATTGGGGCCGCAGTTTACGCAGCGGTAACGTGAATGCGAGTATAGATAACGCCGACCGAACCGCAATGCTTTGCGTTACCGAGTCTAACGCCGAGGGCTTAAATCTTAACACCGACAAGGCGCAAATTGTTGCCGATGGTCTAGACCAGGTGACGGTTGATGTGGTATTTATTGAAGCGGGCGAGCCTGTGGCTGATAAGGTGATTTATTTGCACGCCACCAATGATGCAGCGTTATCTCAGTACTACGTCACCACAGATGCCTATGGCCGAGCGAGCACTATGCTGAGCGCGACGACCGCCGGAGTAGTGCGCATATTTTCACCTCAATACCCTCAGGCCTCAACCGATATCAGGGTCATAGGGGATGCCAGCGCAACAGTATTAACGGCGCTCACCGGCGAGGCGAGCGGTCAGCAGGTGGCTATTCATGCCAAACTGGTGGATGTCAACGACAATGTCTTGCTTGGTGAGTCACTGAGCATAAGTTGTGATGATGGGCTTGCCTGCCCAAATGCTGTCACCACGGAAGGCGCTGGCGTGGCCCGCTTTGAAGTCACTCGCACCCAACATGTGGAGGTGGGCAGTACTGCCTCATCGACGCTCAATAGTGGCGCGGTGACCATCACTCATGTTGGCGGCGGCGAGGCGAGTGTCACCTTAGAGTGGACTGAACTGCCAGCCCCGAGTGTGCTTGATTTGGGCGATGATGTATTGTGGCACCCGCCACTGACCTATGCTGAGATGCAGGCCTTTGCCGCAGATATAGAGGGTGGCATTAAGGGGCATGGCACCTCGGGGGCAGGCGTACAAATAGGCTTGGTTAATAGCCTGGGCAATGAAAGCGTGTGCAACCACTTAAGGCTCCAAGAAACAGCTGGACGAGCAGATTGGCGCCCAATTCAACAAGATGATCAGGCGATACGTCGCTATGTTGAGGGCCATGGTGAGGCCGCAGTCGCGTATCGGGGCTGGCCAGGGGTGCTGAGTAACAAACAAGCACTGCAAGGCGACGGTAAGAATCGCCGCGCCGACTACTGGTCATATAAACCTTCTGGCACTCAAAAATACATGAAACTGCATACCAACCGCTGGAATGCCGGCGGAGACGGCTACAATGAATCCACTTCTGGTAGAATGGCATCTTGCGTATCGACATCAACACTCATAATTCCTATGTGTGGCACAGGCGTTAATGATGACAATAAGGCTAATGCCGGCGGAGTCTGTTTAAAGGTCGCTGCGGATGCATCTGGTAACTGGTTCACTAACACGCCGAGTCTCGCGCTGATGGATTATCTGGGGTATACGGAGTCTACTGGAGACAGTGGCCAGGCTAAGTCATATAGCCGTCTTAGTAACGAAAATGGAACCAATGGCCCAGCAGGATTTGATTTTGCTGAATTTGACCAGCTAGGTGGAGATTCGAATGGCAGTGGCGGTCAAGCTGACCGTTATTGTCAAGACCTCGCGCAACTGCGCTTTGGGGGGAGGAGTGATTGGCAACGACCGACACTTACCCAGCTTGAGAGTTTTTATGATCTCGGCGGCAATAAATGGCACCAATATGGTTTTCCAGCCTATAGCTTTTATGCGACGAAAACCAAGTTAGGTTCAAATTTTCAGTCTTTGCATTTAACAGTAGGCGTACCGCTAGAAATGGAACCGATACGCAATCTATACGTCTCATGCGTATCGACTGACTAGAATGTAGACTTTTGGCGGTTCTAGGCCGCTTGTGCGAACGAGGCCGAGATGTCTCGGCGGCCGCCATTGGCGGCCATCCTAAAGGTTATCGCAAATCTGTGTCCCCTAGCTTTACCCAGCAATAGCTTGGTTGAAAATCGAGCTTAAATGTTAAATGTTAAATGTTAAATGTTAAATATCGAGTAATATTATGTCATCAAGTATTTCAAAACTCTCCCTCGCGCTCTGGTGCGCAGTCATGTTGAGCGCCTGCGGTGATGATGCATCCTCTTCACCTAGCGCCCCTGAGTCGTCACCTATCTACCCAGAGGGTGAAAACCAAAACACAGTGCTAGCCGTAGCACCGCAACTCAGCCACAAGATAGATCTTGAGGGTGTTGCATCTGCGCCCTTGTTGAGCGTGGCATTAAAACACGACTCGGCCGGCTCTTGTGATGACGCCCCTGTAGTGAGTCATGTGTCGTTTAGCATAGAGGCTGGCAGTGTGAGCAGCAGTTGTCATTACCAATATGCGACGCAAAATAATGCCGCTCCGGGCAATGTGACTGTGCTTATCACCCCAGATACACTTGAAGAGAGTCGTTTAGCGGCAATTAATGTGGCGTTTGTGGGGGCAGGGATGCATGATATCGACATTCAAACTCAGCTAGGTAGCGTATTTCCGGCCAATTACGTGCTCGACGAGTACCTGGTGGTCTTAGGCGTAGGCACTGTGAGTAAGGCGCCTGGCGCCATCGCCCAGATAGAATTTAATGCCGGCGGCGCAGGTTTTGGCTTGATCAACTATACCCTGTCCCATTCCGTGTCCCCTGAAATGGGGATAAAGGTGGGCAGCATCAATATCAGCGTGTCAGATGATGCGATAATGCCTCCCACTGCACAAAATGATAGCCTAGATTATTATGGCTCAGGGCCGTTTGAGATTGATATTGCTCAGCTCGTTGACAGTCCTGTCGAGGGCGCAGCGATGCAGCTCGTGGCTGTGTACGGGTTGAGCTTAGATGCCTGGATTGATGATGCGGATAAAAATGATTTCACTAACACGCGCTTTCTGGTGCAAACCCACACCTTTCGAGACGAAGGCAGCTTCGATATCAGCTATGTGGTGAGCGATAACCGCGGCGGTTATGCGGTCGGCACCATCACGCTGAACTTAACCTCGCCACAAGTCATCAAATACAATGGCCTGAAATGGCTGCCTCCGTTGACGCTCGAAGAGGCTGGCAGTCAAGGTTTGGACACATCTCAAGGCGTATTGATTAACGCCAACCCCGCTTATGGGCCTAGCATGACAGTGATAAGGGGCCACGCACAAGGGCGGTGGCGTTGTGATGCGCTCGATATCGCAGGCTCTGACTCATGGAGGCAGGCAAGTCAGGCCGATGTAGACGCCTTCTGGTTTGACCATCTAAGCCTCTACGATGGCGGCGTCGTCAGCGCCTATGCTTGGGTCGAGAGCAATACGCCTAACACCTCCACGGCGACTAGTAGTAATAATTATTGGGGCCGCAGTTTACGCAGCGGTAATGCGAATGCGAATATAGGTTCCGGGGACAAAACCGCAATGCTTTGCGTTACCGAGTCTAACGCCGAGGGTTTAAATCTTAACACCGACAAGGCGCAAATTGTTGCCGATGGTCTAGACCCGGTGACGGTTGATGTGGTATTTATTGAAGCGGGCGAGCCTGTGGCAGATAAGGTGATTTATTTGCACGCCACCAATGATGCAGCGTTATCTCAGTACTACGTCACCACCGATGCCAATGGCCAAGCGAGCACAACGCTGAGCGCGACCACTGCCGGAGTGGTGCGCATATTTTCACCTCAATACCCTCAGGCCTCAACCGATATCAGGGTCATAGGGGATGCCAACGCAACAGTATTAACGGCGCTAACCGGCGAGGCGAGCGGTAAACAGGTGGCTATTCATGCCAAACTGGTGGATATCAACGACAATGTCTTGCTTGGTGAGTCACTGAGCATAAGTTGTGATGTTGGGCTTGCCTGCCCAAATGCTGTCACCACGGAAGGCGCTGGCGTGGCCAGCTTTGAAGTCACTCGCACCCAGCATGTGGAAGTAGGCAGCACAGCCTCATCGACGCTCAATAGTGGCGCGGTGACCATCACTCATGCTGGCGGCGGCGAGGCGAGTGTCACCTTAGAGTGGACTGAACTGCCAGCCCCGAGTGTGCTTGATTTGGGCGATGATGTATTGTGGCACCCGCCACTGACCTATGCTGAGATGCAGGCCTTTGCAGCAGATATAGAGGGTGGCATTAAGGGGCATGGCACCTCGGCGGCAGGCGTACAAATAGGCTTGGTTAATTATCTGGGCAATGAAAGCGTGTGCAACCAATTAAGGCTACAAGAAACAGCTGGACGAGCAGATTGGCGCCTCATTCAACAAGATGACGATGCGATACGTCGCTATGTTGAGGGGCATGGTGAGGAAGCCGTTTTTTATTGGGGTTGGCCCGGAGCCTTGACCAACAAGACCCGTCTGCAAGGCAGCGGTGATAATACCCGCGCCGACTACTGGTCATATAAACCTTCTGGCTATACGCCTAGAAGCATAGTGCTGCAGCAAAATATCTGGGCTGGTGGTGGGGGCGGTAATTATCAAACCGCAGCAGGTAGAATGGCATCTTGCGTATCGTCACAAATGGTGCCCATGTGCGGCCTTGTCGACGATACGCGTCCAGTTAACGGTGATCTAGCCTGTTTAAAAGTCGCGCAATCAGGTGGTCAGCTCTTTACCGCCACACCTCCAGAAGCCTTGTTAGATTGGCTAGGTTACGTGCAATCCACAGATCCAGACGCCAACGATGGTAAGACTTACGCTCGTTTGGACCTGATTACTGCCGTTGAAGGTCGATTTGGAGCCTTTAACTATCTACGATCATCTGATTTGATTAATACCCAAGCGAGTCTTTGGTGTCAGAATTTGTCTAGCTTGAAATTCGAAGGCAGGGCTAATTGGCGAATCCCAGAAGAGCAAGAATTGCGAGATTTTTATGCCGAGAAGGGGGACATGAGGCAGTTTGGTTGGCCAGCTTCAAGAGATCCATCTGCGTGTTATTGGAGTGCGACGAGTATGAATATAGATACCTATCAAAGAATCGTTAACCTTGCATCTGGAACTAGGTCGAACCTATATTCAGAATACACTAATCTTGTCGCATGTGTTTCCGCCGATTAGGGTTATGATCTTGTTCTATTTTAGCGGCCCAATGGCCGCTAAAATGTAACTGATTGTATATTTACACGGATATTTTTTAATATCCTATACTCATATCGATCTGATTGTCTCACTTATGAGAGCCTAAGCTAAAAATCTGTGCAACAAGCTCAGAGTGTTTTTTGGCGATTTATCACTCACTATTTATATTTACTCTGTCACTTGTTATTAACGTCATTGCACTTCGTGTTTCTCGTTCGAAGCGGGTTAATACTACTCGGCGTTATGGATGATAACCGACTCTATCTGCTAGATAACACTCATTAACTTGGATCCCTTTGTTAGGCGAACATTTCCTGTTATCGTCATGTTGTTTTTTCATTTATTGTGCGTCTTTATTGTGGTCGAGTTGAGTGGCTGTGACTCTAGTGAGTACCGACTAATAATAACGATTCACCTAGATGGCTAACATTATGTTCTTGCAAAGCGCTCACGTAACATTTCGGTAATAAGCGTAAAGAATATGAAATGCACGTTTTTATTGATATTTCTTGCAAAGAAAAACGTGTATTGCATCAAGGCCTAGGGCTAGGGAGATGTTTCTTTTACTAAGGCCAACGGATGACTATTTTTTAAGAATTAAAACATGAAAAAAAATAATATGAAATGGATAATGCTCCTATTATCTTCCTGTACGTTATTCACATTTACGACGGTGAACAGTCAAGCAGCCAATAGCTTGATCCCTGAGTATACTCAATTAGGCCAGGCGATTAAGACAGGGGATGCCTTGTTAGTCGATGATGCCGATCGTGTCTTAACAGCAATCATTGATGATATTGATGAGCATGAAAGAAACTACTTCAACGATAAAAATCAACTGTTTAACTTGACGTCAGATGCGTTAGAGCAAGATGATGGCAGCAGCTTAACAGATATTACCTGGTTCCCTTCTGGCGGCGCTATCGCGTTTACGCCTACATTTGGTAAGAATGAAGCCGTTTTACTCTCAAATGCCAGTTTTACCTCGGGTAAAACGGTGTACGAGAAGGCGATGGCCGTCATAGGGAAAACGGAGCAGGCTAGGTATATGTTACTTGCTTCCAACCCGATGAACAGCGCCAGAAGAGGTAATGCTATCAATGATGAATTTTGGGGGTTTTATAAGAATAGTATTCACTGGCTAACGGGAAAAACCAATGCTGAGATCTTAGTGCAAGGCTTGAATGTCACCATTGCCCACCATCGAGAAAATTATTATTTCCGAGATGCAAGTTTAGTTCGAGCCTGGCTTGCAGATACCTATGCCGACAGTGTGACCTATAATGAATATCAAAGTTGTAATGCTGCAGCGTTAAGATCTTGTCTTTCTGCCGAGACAGATCTGTTGATCATATCGGCCAACGCTGAGATGAGCGATGATGTTGTTCGTATCGCTGAAGATGTAAAGTGGGCCCAATCTCAAGGGATCCCTGTGTTATATACCCACGTCACACAATATGAGACCGATTTAAGTAAAGCGCTATTTTCACGGGTCTTCGATGTCGCTTATGCTTCATCTAATGCCAAAAAGCACTTGGGTATGAAGGGTTTCGATATCACTCAATATGTTGACCTATTACCAGAAACGGCCCAAAGCCAATGGCTACTCGCTAATAGTTTCTTAAATGGCTTTTCCTTCGAGGTCAATCAGTGTCCCGATAATGCCAGTGTTTGTAAGCTCGACGCTTATACTGCTGAGTTTAAAACGGCAACCAGTGCCATTAAAAACCTCGTTGATGGTTTAGATAGCAAGAAGATAAATATCTTTTCCACGGCTGCTCCAGACTACCAAAAGTTATTTGTCCTGCTGGCAGATCTATATAGACAGGACGTCAGCTTCCCGATGGATTATAGGACTATTAACACAAAGAGCCTGTTAGCTTCGTTTTACGCAGACCATGTCGTGCACTCGTATCGAGACATTAACCCTGTTCAGCCTGATATGGGGACGTTTAGTCGCAGTGATTTCAGCCATGTTGTTGCGACTACAAAAACAGTGGATCTCGTCAGCAGGAATAATTTTAAAGCCGCTGGCGTATATGCATTACCGGGCCAAACGTTCACAGTGACACGCCTAGATGATAAACCCGAAGCAAGCACTCATGTGTATATCAATTCTTTACGCTCCTCGGCGACTCGTGTATTTAGTCAGTCTAGGCTATACAATCGCCCCAAATATCTATCGAGCACTAAGATCCCGCTTAAGGTCGGTGAGACCATCACCATTACCTCTCCTTATGGCGGTCCAATACAGATAGCATTCGGTAATACCAATGATATCGATGTGAAGCTTGAGTTTAACAATGTGGGGCTGCACCCATATTGGGCAAGCGAAGCTGATACCAATGATTTTACCCTAGCGATGGAGAAAAATGACTATGACTGGGCTGAAGTCTCGACACCCAGTTTTGAAATTCACTCCACGCATAATAAGATGCTAAGCTCCCTAGCTAATAAAAATTGGCTTAGTGTCGAAGCGTTTGCAGACGCGACAATGCAATATGTGCACAATTATCCACATGTACTGGCGGGTTTCCAGGGGGTTGGCATCGATATCGTACCCGAAATCCATCAATTTGCTGCTCAACATAACTGGACAGTGAAACCC
Organism: Shewanella sp.; assembly: GCF_013214165.1. Classification (GTDB taxonomy): domain Bacteria; phylum Pseudomonadota; class Gammaproteobacteria; order Enterobacterales; family Shewanellaceae; genus Shewanella. The sequence goes on from NZ_JABSSM010000003.1 coordinate 31,458, forward strand.
ATAGACATGATGAAGCATGCAAACTTAGATCAATCGACCTGTGGTTCTGGATGTAGTGGTAATCCCTATGACGCTAATTGGTCATTTAATCCTGTCGGTCACGGAGATTTACACGAACTCGGCCACGGTTTAGAAAATAATAGATTGAAGTTGGGTAATTATACATCTCACGCAACCACCAATTTCTATTCATATTTTAGTAAGCACAATTATTACCTAGAAACAGGTAATGCCCCTTCATGTCAAAACTTACCCTTTGAGTCATTATTCAATCGTTTACAAGAGTCGAAACTAACCGAAGACCCACGCAGTTACATGCAAGGCAAACTCAGTGGCTTTGGTACTAGTCACGCAATCTATATGCAAATTATGATGCATGCACAAGCCTCTGGTTCCCTTAAAGATGGTTGGAATCTATATGCCAGAATGCATATATTCGAACGTGAATATCAGGCAGCAATAAAAAATAACGATATATGGGAATTAAAACGTGCCGATCTAGGAATGAGCCACTTTTCTAGAGATGAGGTGAAGAGCCTAGGTCAGGACGCTAGGCTTGCCATAGCGATTTCTTTTGTCACTTCTTTGGATTACACCGATTATATTCAAATGTGGGGTTTCACAGTTGAACCCGCGGCCATCGAGCAAGTTAAATCCTTTAACTTTACAGTCGTCAGCGATAATGAATATTTTAAACTAGACGGTAACCAATTTTGTTACAGCCTAGATTGGCCTAAAATACCCTTGAATGGTTATACGAGATGGGATGGTTCCAACAGTAAAATCACCTATAACCCTACAAATGGTCAAATATTTCAACTAGATACAGTAGATACAGTCAATGGTAATGTACCAGCAGAGCTGCCGTTACCGGAAGACATTTCATGGGTGCTCGACAATGACACTAGCTTCGCTGTAGATTTGTACTTTGGCAGCACCCATGAATCTCTTGTGCAAGCTAACAAGCTGTCGAGTGAATTTAAGGGCAGCTATACCGGAGAGGGTCATTATGTATTTAGCGATGGTGAATTATCTAGGGGAGAGTCTACGTATTATTGGCGTTTAGACACTTACATCGATGGCATTTATCAAAAAGGCAATATTCAAGAGTTTTATTTAAATAGCATATTCGAAAGTGGCACGCCTAAACCTATTGTAGGCGCATATAACGACACGCTAGCGGTTAGCAGTGTAAAACAGACTTACCCAGTGGCGAGCGCACTGTGTAAGTATCACGGCATGCAGCTACTAGATCGCAATGATTTTGCTATTTACAATGAAATGGAAAGTGATCCTCTGTCCCATGGTCTACAAGAGGGCCGATATTGGGCCGCCTCGGATCATCTAAGTGACAATTACTGGGGCTACTATCGCTATTTTGGCAAAAGTGGTGGCAAGATGTACATGCAAAAATATGCCAATAATGTGGTGTGTAAAACACGCTAATGTATCGATTTCATATGATTAAATTGATAATTGAACCTAGTTATCATACAGATCTAAACTGGAATAGATGATATGAAACATCATATCGGCTCAGTGATTTTGAATGAATTTAAGACACAGATCTTGGAGGCCGTAGCGATCATCTAGTCACTGATCGATTGAAGGCTTCAAAAGCTCAAAACTCCAAATCCGAGTCCTGTCTTAGGCCTCGGATTTTTTACGCCTGCACTAATAAACACTTAAGTCAGCAAAAATAAGTTCAGTGTTTAATCACTACTCAGCTAAGTTAAACGTCGGCGACGCTCGGTGTAATATCAAAGCTTAAAGAATGAAAAATGTACCTTGAGCTTGCCAGACAAGGAAGATATCTCATCACTTGCTATCGCTGTCTGTTGAATATTATCTAAGTTGTTTTGCACCATTAGGTGTATTTCCTCTAATCGCTCAGAAATATTTTGGGTGACAATGGATTGTTCCTCAGAGGCTGCAGCTACCATAGAATTAATATCAGATATCTCAGAGACGGTTGATTTTATAGTATTAAAGCTGCCTGAAAGGGAATTGGACATCTCTTGAGAGTGGCCAATCAATTCCGAACTTCGCTTCATGAAGTCATCGGCCATCTGGGATTGTTCTTGAAGTCTGGTGATATTTTCTTGGATTGTTACCGTCGCCTGCTGGGTTTTACTGGCTAAGGAGCGAACTTCATCGGCAACAACTGCAAATCCTCTGCCATGCTCACCGGCCCTTGCAGCTTCAATGGCTGCGTTTAATGCGAGTAAGTTTATTTGATTAGAAATACCATTAATAACATCAATAACAGAGCTAATGTTTTGCGAATAATCGCGTAAATCATTAACGATAATCGATGACTCCTGCATTGATTCGCTTACTTTGGTCGCTATGGCATCTGAACGGGTTAATATGTCAGCACTGGCAGATATGACGTCCATCGCCAGTACGGTTGCTCTTTCAGCATGGGTTGCATTTAACGCCACTTCTCCTGCGGCTGCAGATAATTCTGTCGCAGCCGTAGCGACTTGGTCGACTTCAGATTGTTCACGTTCTGCATTGCTGGTGTTAAGTTGACTTAAATCTGAAATGATCACTTGATTATCCAAGAGTTCGACCATGATTTGATGAGAAGACTCTATGGACTCAAATACATTGTTTTGTAATCTTGATAGAGAGTGAGCTATATCATCTAGTTCGTTTTTAGACTCGGGTATATCAAGCTTTGAAAAATTCCCTTCTGACATCTTCTTTATGGTACTTACCACCAGAGGCAGGTTTTTCAGTTCAATTTTTAGGGTTATCCAAACACCTAAGATAAATAAGACGCTGATAAATATGGTACCTGCCACACTTGAGTAGATGAAAGCATTGGCCGTTTTTATCGATTGATTCTGTGGCACGATCGACCACAGTATATTGCCATCATTTAATGCCGTTCTAGACACACTGAACCAATCATGATCAGGGTTTTGATAGAGTAATGGCTCGAGGTTAACATCTTTGTAAATGGGCCTTATGTCATATATGTTTTGCTGAAACCAGCTGGCATTAATTTGATCAACCAGGAGTACCGCACCAGAGGTATCGGTTATAGCGAATTCCAGGCTCACAGCTGGCATTAAGGAGCTCAATTCAACGTCAACACCCAAGACTAGGACTTCGCCATCGGCCGTCCTAATAGCTGCTGATGCAGTAATATTTACATCACCGTATTTTCCGACATAAGGTTCAGAGATATAAGAGGCTGCGTCATTCTCTATAATTTGAGTAAACCACTCTCTTCTTAATATTTTGGGATTGAAGTTAAGCACTTCACCTGCTGCTGAAGCTGCCCAGACCTGGCCTTGTTGCGATGCTAAAAAAACATCGATATATGATGATTTGCTGTTTTTAATCTTGACCAGATAAGGTGTCGATAATTCCCCTTGCGGGTTAATAGCCGATGCTAATGATTTCAAATCCATATGTAGATTGTCTATGGCGGAGTCATAAATAGCCGTTAAGGTTGAGACTGCTACCGCGTCTGATTTTTTTATTAATTCTTCTTTCCATGATGATAAGTACCAATAAGCTATCGAGCTAGATGTAACCATTAGAAAAAGAGATATGAGGAGTAAGTTACGGCCTATCTTTATAATCATTTAAAAAGCACTCTGTATAAAAAACGGCTTACAATACCATTGCCTAAAATGCTAATCAATGACCAATTCTATTATAATTTTTTATTTAAATTCATATGTTACCATTTTACTTTACGCACGTGAAAGCCGGGCGTAACAAGTGTTGCGCCTCTAAGTGTTATATTTAATTTTCATATTGAATTAGTCGTCATGTTATTAATTTTAACTGTTTTTCTGGGTAAGATTACTACATTGTTTTATTAATATTGAATTGCGCAGCCTCTATTGTTGCCGCGAGGTTATCTTGTTGTTTTTTTGTATTACTAATTCTATGTTAATTTAACGGCACAAGTTTACTTTATCTTACAAACTAAGATGAGGGGGGAATAAGCTAGGGGGGATTTTCGTTTTTATTCCTAAGTCGACGCCGCATTAACACTGATCTGGTATCATGGCCGATAATTGTTGGAGTTCAGAGTGATGCTATTGAAAGTGGTGTCAATGGCAAAACCATAGCCCATGCAGTCGATAGATAAGCATGAAGGTTAAACGTACCAATATCTCGTCGATGCCACCAATCGAAGAAGAAATGTGATTTTATTTGATATTTAAGGTCATTTTCAAGCCGCTCCCATCTTGTTAGAATGTGTCATCCAACGCATCAACTCACTATCTGGAAGCAAAAATGAAGATCCTTGCCGATGAAAACATGCCTTATGTACACGCGTTATTTGGCGATTTGGGCACGATTGAAACCGTTAATGGCAGGGAGATAACGCCCGAGCAGGTCAAAGATGCCGATGTGCTCTTGGTTCGCTCTGTGACTCAGGTCAATGGGTCTTTGTTATCGCTTAACAGCCAGCTTAAGTTTGTCGGCAGTGCCACTATCGGCACAGATCATATCGATACCGATTATCTTGCCACACGGGGCGTACCCTTTAGTAGCGCCCCTGGTTGCAATGCGACGGCTGTGGGGGAGTTTGCTTTTATCGCCATGCTGGAACTCACTCATCGTTTCGGCGGTAAGCTTAAAGACAAGACTGTGGGTATTGTGGGGGCGGGTAATACGGGCTCGGCGGTGGCTAAGTGCCTTCAGGCCTATGGCGTGACTGTTTTGCTGCATGATCCTGTGATTCAGGATAGCGACCCCCGTGATTTTATCTCATTAGATGAACTGATTAGTCGCTGTGATGTGATAAGTCTTCATGTGCCCATCACTAAGACTGGCGAGCATAAGACCTGGTACCTGTTCGATGAGGCCAGACTCAATAGCTTAAAACGCGGCACCTGGCTGCTTAACTGTTGCCGTGGTGAGGTGATAGACAATCGCGCGCTTATTAAGGTCAAGCAGCAAAGGCCGGACATTAAGCTGGTACTCGATGTGTGGGAAGGGGAGCCTAATCCTATGCATGAGCTGATCCCCCTGGTCGAATTCGCGACGCCTCATATTGCCGGTTACAGCCTTGAAGGTAAGGCTCGTGGCACTTATATGCTGTATCAGCAGTTGATGCAGGTGCTGGGTAGAGATGCCGATAAGTCCATGACTGCGCTATTACCGTCCCTATGGAGCGCTCAGTTGGATATCGAGTCGATACCCAATCAGCAGTCTCTGTTGCAACTCGCCCGTTTTATCTATGATCTACGTGATGACGATGAATTATTCAGAAAAACTATCCTTGATGATTCATCAAAAAATCCCCAAGTTGATTCACTTAATAACAATGGCTTTGACCTTATGAGAAAAAATCACCAGCATAGGCGTGAATTTAGTGCCTTAAGGCTAGTAAACACTGGGCATTGTGATGTAAATTGGCTGACCAATTTAGGTTTTTCAGGAATCGGACAGTAATTATGTCGCAAGAATTCAATATTGTCGTATTAGGTGCATCGGGCGCAGTGGGTAAAACCATGATAGAGATCCTCGAGGAGCGCAAATTTCCCGTCGCGAAATTATTTCTTCTAGCCAGTAGTCGTAGTGCGGGTGGTACGGTTAGCTTTCGCGGTAAACAGGTAGAAATTCTTGACGTAGATGACTTCGATTGGTCTCAGGCGCAGATAGGCTTCTTCTCTGCCGGTGGTGATGTCTCTGAAAAGTGGGCGCCTATCGCCGCTGAGAATGGCTGTGTTGTCATCGATAACACCTCTCATTTCAGATACGATAACGATGTTCCCTTGGTTATCCCTGAGGTTAACCCGGAAGCGATTGCCGATTTCCGTAACCGTAATATCATCGCGAACCCCAACTGTTCGACGATTCAGATGTTGGTTGCGCTCAAACCTATCTATGATGCATTCGGTATTTCACGTATCAATGTGGCCACCTATCAGTCGGTATCGGGCTCAGGTAAAGAGGCTATCACAGAGCTTGCTGGCCAATGCTCTAAGCTACTTCAAGGTCTTCCTATAGAGCCTAAGGTTTATTCAAAACAGATCGCCTTCAACGTGTTACCGCAAATCGATACGTTTATGGAAAACGGTTACACCAAGGAAGAGATGAAGATGGTCTGGGAAACTCAGAAGATCTTCGGTGATGACAATATTGTCGTCAATCCTACTGCAGTTCGAGTGCCGGTATTTTTCGGTCACTCCGAAGCAATACATCTGGAGACCATCCAACCCGCCGAAGCCGAAGATGTTAAGGCTGTGTTGCGTGATGCTCCGGGGGTTGAATTATTTGAATCCAATGAAGAGTATCCTACGGCTGTGACAGAATCTGCTGGCACAGATCCCGTTTATGTGGGACGTGTACGCAAAGACATCTCTCATTCACACGGCATAAATCTTTGGGTGGTATCTGATAATATTAGAAAAGGTGCGGCACTCAACAGCGTTCAAATAGCCGAGGTGTTGATTCGCGATTATTATTAATGTCGAATTTATAAATGGTTAAATGCCAACTTGATGAAAAAGTCTGCAATATGCAGGCTTTTTTTGTTTTAGCCGTTGTTTTTGAATTGTGAACAGTAGCAGACCTGGGGTTTCTGGTTTATAGTAATCTCAATAAATACAATTGCCTAAAGCTTCGCTGCTGGAACTGCAGCATCACTGCGCTTGAAAGGGAAGAATTGATGAACGTTCGCACTTGGTATCTTGTCGGTCTGATGGCCTCAGCCCTAATCGTTTTTTCTGTAAGTCCGCTGGTCCAAACTGCTTTTGCTGCTGAGCCGCTGAAGATCACTGGCCCCGATGGTGAGGTGAGGCAAACTAATCGTCAGTATGGCCCGACTCGGTCTTCCGATACGTTCTGGAGCATAGCTCAAAAGGTTCGCCCTGATCAGAGTGTCAGCATCTATCAAGTCATGGCGGCCATTTATGATGCCAACCCCCATGCTTTTTCTAATGCCAACTTTAATAGTCTAGAAAAAGGCATGATACTGCTTATTCCGTCACAAGACTTGATGTTGGCCATTCCTAAGAGCATGGCCAAAGCGCGTGCCGAGAGAGATGATAAAGGCTGGAAGAAAACGACTCAGCCTAAACTTGTACAAGCAACACCAGCAACGACAGCCAGCCCCGTCACCTTACCTACTACCCCTGCCGATACGAGCGCGGCTCAAAAATCTACAGCAAACCAGGATTTAACCGAGCTAACGGCTAACCTCGAAGCGGCGGAAGCTAAAAATCTGCAACTCACCGATGAGCTTGGCAGGGCCCAGGATCAGTTGGATTTAGGTGATTCAGATACAGAAACATTGAAGAATAAGATTGCCGAACTCAATGAGCAGGTTGCGATTTTAGAAGAACAATTGCAGGCCAGTAACTTGCGAGGTGCAAGCCTTAATGCGGAGGTTAAATCTCTACAAGAACAGGTTAATGCACTGCAAACTATTGAGCCTGAGGAAGATACCGATCTGTGGCGTAATCTGATGAGCAACCCTCTGATGCTAATCGCGGCTATCTCTATCCCAGCATTACTGTTATTGCTGCTGTTGTGGTTATTCTTGAGACGTCGCCGTGATGAAGACTCAGCTACAGACGAACAAACGGCTAAGGAAACAGGAGATACATCTGCGCCGAAGGCCCCTGCCGAGCCAGGAGTAACACAGGCGCCAGCAGGTGAGGATCTTGAAGCCATGGCAGTTCATCTTGATACCCAAGATGATGATTCCATCGATTCACTGATGAACATAGATACGGCCGAGTTACAGCCGGAAGTGGATCTGGCCGCGGATATGTTTGTTGATCCAGGTGACACTCCGAGTGAGGAGGAGCTTGTCGAAGAGGAAGGTCAGTCTCTGGATGACCTTTGGGCCGAGGCGATGGGGGAGCAAGATGATGAGGAGGCTAAAGCGGGTGCAGACGATTTAGATTCATTATTAGCAGGTTTCGATGAAGCGGCCGATGTAGAAAGTGCCCAGGTCGAGGCAGCAGCTGAGAGTCAGACCGCAAATCAGAGTGAGCTTGTTGCAGCAGATGATTTAGATTCATTATTAGCAGGTTTCGATGAAGCGGCCGATGTAGAAAGTGCCCAGGTAGAGGTAGCAGTTGAGAGTCAGACCGCAAATCAGAGTGAGCTTGTCGCAGCAGACGATGTAGATTCTCTGTTAGCTGGTTTCGATGAAGCGGCCGATGCCCCGAGTGATGATGCTATAAATCTTTCCGCACAGATAGCTGCTGAATTAGAGCAAGATGTCACTATGACCGCCGAGGACGATACACCCGGTGAAGAACGTGTTGAAAAAGAAAGTGTTGAAAAAGAGATTGAAGACGATTTAGATGCCCTACTGGCAGGGTTCGATGCGCCTGCAGAAGACACTCGCGGCGAGACGCATTTTGACTCCGATCTTAGCGATGCCATTTCTGCCGAGCTCGAAGGTGAAGTCGAGATGAGCAGCGCCGATAACCAAGATGATCTTGATTCATTACTTGCCGAGTTCGATATTGCCGACCGACACGATAAACCAGAAATATTGGACGACAACCTGCTAGAGCCTGACGCTGAACGTGAGCCTAGTGGCGACGATGCGCTGGACTCTCTGTTAGCCGATCTTGAGGCTGTCGATCCTAAAGCGGGTCAAGATCCTATGGCAAGTAAACCTGCTGGGGGCATGTTTGCCGATCTCAAAGCCGGTAAAAAAGCCGATAACAGCTTGGATTGGGAGTCCAATGCCGATGTGCAAGCGCCTGTCATTGCACCTGCGGGTAATGATGAGCCGCTAAGTCCATCATCAAATGCTAGTGAAACCATTGTCGATAGCGAAATTTCTTTGAGCCTAGATGATGAAGAAAAGCTGACTGTCGACGAGGTACTAGCCGCTCTCGATGCTAACGACTTGTCTAAATCTCCAGCAGTCGCAGTACCCGAAAATGACCTTACCAGCTTCCAGAAGGACAATGGTTTTATCGATATCGATCGTCTCCTCAATGAGGCAAATGAAGATGTGGTGGACTTGGACCAGTATAAAGAGCTGGATGTCGATATGGGAGAGCTGGACAGCCTGATGGGTAATGCTGCCATGGTTGACGTCGATGATGAAGAAAACTCGGTTAATGCCAAGTTAGATCTCGCCAGAGCCTATTTAGAAATTGATGATGACGACAGTGCCAAAGCCTTGCTTAAAGAGGTGCTACTCGATGGCAATGACAGGCAGAAAGAGGAAGCCGACGGTTTAATTAATTCCTTAGATTAAATTTGTGCCACTGCTAAAATAACGGCGCATCTAGCGCCGTTTTTCTTATCTGTAATTCAAGTGTGTGCTAAAATCCGCGCCAAAATAGGTCAAACAACTTCTCTGGGTTTGCTTTATAACGAGCTAACCCCCCATGATTGATTGTATGAGTGGCGACAGAGACAGGTTCAAAGAGGGTGTATGCGAGTAGCGTTAGGTATCGAATATGATGGCAGCAAGTATTATGGCTGGCAGCGTCAGCTCGAAGTCGACACGGTTCAGGCTCAGTTAGAGCGAGCCCTGTCAAAAGTAGCCAATCAGGCCATTAGCGTTCACTGCGCCGGTAGAACCGACTCAGGCGTTCATGGTACGGGACAAGTGGTCCACTTCGAGACGACGGCTATTCGTAAGGAGAGTGCCTGGACCTTAGGTGTTAATGTCAACTTGCCCGACGATATAGCAGTGAAATGGGTGAAGCTGGTCGATGATGATTTTCATGCTCGCTTCTCTGCGACGGCCAGACGTTATCGTTACATCATCTATAACTATCATTTAAGACCCGGGATCTTACGTTCGGGTGTGAGTCATTATCGAGGTCAACTCGACGAGAACAAGATGCATCATGCGGCCCAGCATTTTGTCGGTGAGCATGACTTTACCAGTTTCAGGGCGCTGCACTGTCAGTCTAAAACCCCGTTTCGACATGTCCATGAGGTCAATGTGACCCGCCAGGGCATGTACATATGTGTGGATATCAAGGCGAATGCCTTCTTGCATCATATGGTGCGTAACATAGTCGGTTCATTGATTGAGATTGGTCAGGGTCATCAGAATGAAGACTGGATTGTCAGTCTGTTAGCCCTCAAGGACAGAAGCAAGGCGGCCCCCACGGCGAAGCCGAATGGCTTATATATGGTCGATGTGACTTATCCGGATAAGTATGAACTGCCAAAATTAGCACTCGGTCCGCTATTTATGTTGGATTGATAGCCTTGCTAGGCATCTCTATCGGCACCACTGTGTGGTGGAATTTTTAATTAATTATCAAGAGCACAATATTCATGTTTAACGCCCCCGCTCAAGATGCCAGCTTAGAAACCTGGTTAGATTATTTGCTTGCCATACACCCAACTGAGATCGAGATGGGGCTTGGGCGAGTATCACAAGTGGCCGATCGACTCGGGCTTAGGGATCTCGGTACCACTAAGGTGATCACCGTTGCTGGCACCAATGGCAAGGGAACCACCTGCGCCATGGTCGAGCAGGTGTTACTCCTGGCAGGGGAAAGCGTCGGTGTTTATAGCTCGCCCCATATGCTTAAATACAATGAGCGGGTTCGTATCGATGGCAAAGATGTCGATGACGGGCGTTTTGTGCAAGCCTTCGATGCCATCAATCAGGCGCGTGGTGATATCTCCCTGAGCTATTTCGAGTTCGCGACCTTGGCTGGCTTATATATCTTCAAAGCGGCTAAGCTAGATACCGTGTTATTGGAAGTCGGGCTCGGTGGCCGATTAGATGCCATCAATATCATAGATGCCGACATTGCCGTTATCACTTCTATCGATCTCGATCATCAAGAGTATCTTGGCGATACCCGAGAGTCTGTCGGCATGGAGAAAGCGGGGATCTTACGCGCCAATAAACCTGGCGTTATCGGCGAGCCTGACTTGCCGGCCTGTGTGATCCAATATGCCAATGACTTAGGCGCAGTATTGCATCGCGTCGGTCACGAATTTAGCTACAGCAGTGAGGCCGATTTCTGGCAGTTTAGCGGCCTGCAACCCATGAGTGATATTCCTCTGCCTGCGTTGCCATTGCCCAATGCGGCAACGGCGCTAGCCTTGCTTGAGTTGGGTTGGCCTCAGCTCAGTGCCGACATCATACGTGAAGGCATACAAGGGGCCAGACTCACAGGCAGGCTCGAAGTGGTCGCCGAGCAGCCTCTGGTCTTGCTCGATGTGGCCCACAATCCTCATGCCGCCCGTTATCTGGCTAAACAGCTTGAAAAACATCAAGCTAAGCGGTTATTTGCCCTATGTGGCATGTTAAAAGATAAGGATTGTCGTCAAGTTATCGAGACTCTGGCACCTCTGGTCGATGTGTGGGCATTTACCAGCCTGCAAACTGAGCGTAGCGCCTCGGGAGAGGCCCTCAACAAGATATTTGTGCGACAGGTTCAACATACAGGTGTATCGGCCGATGCTAAGCACTTCGATTCCGTAGAGTCGGCTTGGGGCGCAATTGCTGCAGAAATATGCCAAGGAGATGTAGTCATTGTATTTGGCTCCTTTTACACTGTGGCAGAGTTTAAAAATATCGAACTGGGGGTGATTAATCATGGATACAAAGGATAAAGAGCAAGATAACGAGACGTCGGGTCATTTTCAGAACCGCTTAGTGGGCGTCATCGTCTTCGTCGCATTAGGGGTCATTTTTCTCCCCGATGTGCTCGATGGCAAGAAAGAGCAACAAGAAGAGCATTTTTCCGAGATCCCCCTGCGTCCTCAAGTGGCCGATATGACTCTGCCCGATGAGGCGATACAAGCGGTGGATCTTAGTGACAAGGAGCTTGCGTTTCAGTCTGAAGAGCAGGCCGCTACATCTGATGCAGACAAGTGGCAAGTGGTCGAGACAGAGCCCAAACCACAGCAGCAGGCTGCGAGCACAAATGTGCAGCCGCAGAGTAAGCCACAGAGTAAACCTGAGTCTAAAGCCGCTGTGAAGCCGACGATTACACCTGTTGTTGAGCCTCTTGTACCGACGAGTTCAGTCTATACATTACAACTCGGCAGTTTCAAGAATGCCGCCAATGTGAGTGGCCTTATCAGCAAGCTTAGAGCCGGAGGTTTCAATGCCTATACCTTGCCGACTCACCCCGTCGATGGCAAGTTGACTAAGGTGTTTGTCGGGCCTGAATTCTCTAAATCTAAGCTGCAGTCGCTTCAACCTGGTATCGAGAAGTTGACCAAGCTTAAAGGACGAATTGTCACTTATCGTCCCACAGCCTCTTAAGCGAAAACTGTGATTAGAGATCGAAACAATAAATTATCCCATTTGGGGGTGAGAATGTGCTCGGTCTCTGTTAAAATCCCGCCGTCTTAACCCTATGTTGGATTATCATTAAATGGTTTGGATCGATTACGCCATTCTCACTGTTATCGGAGTCTCGACTCTAATCAGCTTGCTTCGTGGTTTCGCGAAAGAAGCCATGTCGTTAGTCGTCTGGTTTGCAGCCTTCTTTGTCGCGAGTCAGTTTTATCAAGATCTCGCGGTTTACCTCACCCAAATGCAAGATGAAATGCTTCGTAATGGCGTCGCAGTTGCTATTCTATTTATAGCGACACTCATCATAGGGGCGTTAATTAATTACCTCATCGGTCAGTTGGTCGACAAAACTGGCTTATCCGGGACCGACAGAGTCCTGGGTCTGTGTTTTGGTGCCTTGAGAGGTGCCTTAATTGTCAGTGCGTTACTATTTTTTATGGATGCGTTTACGGGCGCACCCAATACGGATTGGTGGCAGAGCTCAACACTCGTGCCCGAATTCGGCGTTGTTATCCAGTGGTTTTTTGACTACATAGAAAACACGTCAAGCTTTGTACCCAAAATATAAAATGCACCCAAGCATTAGTAGGTTTAGCTTAAGTCGATTCTGACTTTTGCGACTAAAAATTATAATTATCAGAACATCTTACAATGAGGAATCTCACCCATGTGTGGTATCGTCGGAATAGTTGGCCGGTCATCGGTTAATCAGCCTATCTATGATGCACTAACCGTACTCCAGCATCGCGGTCAAGATGCTGCTGGTATCGTGACTGTTGATGGCAATGCGTTTAGATTACGTAAGGCCAATGGTCTGGTAAAAGACGTATTTGAAGTGAAACATATGCAACGCCTGCAAGGTAACATAGGTATCGGTCATGTCCGTTACCCAACCGCAGGCAGCTCGAGTGCATCTGAGGCTCAGCCTTTCTACGTTAACTCTCCATTTGGTATTTCATTAGCCCATAACGGCAACTTGACCAATACCGTAGAGTTACATAAGCGTCTGCTTAAGCAGCGCCGTCACGTGAACACCACATCTGACTCTGAAGTCTTGCTAAACCTGTTGGCCGATGAGATTCAGCAGTGTAAAAACGAGAGCTTAAGTGCCGATGAAGTGTTCGATGCCGTGATTAATGTTCACAACTTGATCCGTGGTGCCTACGCCGTCGTTGCCTTGATCATAGGTCAAGGCATGGTCGCTTTTCGTGATCCCTTCGGTATTCGTCCTTTGGTTCTGGGTAAGCAAGAGACTGAGAACGGCATCGAATATATGGTTGCCTCCGAGAGTGTAGCACTCGATGCGGTTGGCTTTAAACTGATGCGTGATATTGCGCCGGGCGAAGCCGTGTATATCACCCAAGATGGTGAGCTATACACACGTCAGTGCGCTAAAGACCCCGTCTATGCACCTTGTCTATTTGAATTTGTTTACTTCGCACGCCCTGACTCGACTATCGATAAAGTCTCTGTCTACGGTAGCCGGGTGAACATGGGGGCTAAGTTAGGTGAGAAGATTAAGCGAGAATGGGAAGATCATGATATAGATGTGATCATTCCGATCCCGGAAACCTCATGTGACACAGCGTTAGAGATAGCGCGTCACCTAAATCTTCCATATCGACAAGGTTTCGTTAAAAACCGTTATATCGGCCGTACGTTTATCATGCCTGGTCAACAGGAGCGTAAGAAGTCGGTACGTCGTAAACTCAATGCCATAGGGGTCGAGTTTAAGGGCAAGAATGTCTTGTTGGTCGATGACTCTGTGGTACGAGGTACGACATCAGAGCAGATCATCCAGATGGCTCGCGAAGCCGGCGCTAACAAGGTGTACTTTGCCTCGGCGGCACCGGAAATACGCTTCCCTAATGTCTATGGTATCGATATGCCAACGACGAGCGAGTTGATTGCCCATGGTCGTGATGTGGATGAGATCAGTAAGATGATTGGTGCCGATGGCATGATCTACCAAGACCTTGAAGATTTAATTGAAGCGGTTCGCATGGAAAACCCTGAGATTAAGCGTTTCGAGACCTCGGTATTCGATGGCAACTACATCACTAACGATGTGGATCAGGCTTACCTAGATCACATCACTCAGTTACGTAATGATGATGCTAAGGCCAACCGTAACCAAGATATCGGCACTAATCTAGAGCTGCATAACGTTTGTCATCCATAAACACTCGCCTAATGGTGAGTGTCTTCTTAGTGAAGGCGAGTTAACGTTTAGAAAGCCGACATATCAAGTTTGAGTGTCGGCTTTTTATTGTTCAATTTTTTTTGGGGGGGGAGCAAGATGGTACAGGAAAACAGATATCCAATAGGCGTTACGGGTCAGAAATGGGGCGCAGCGGAGAAGGCTCTGTGGTTAACCAAGCAGACGATTAAGCGCTCCTATCAAGCTGAGGTGGTTGCGAAAATTACGCCACTGGCTGAGCACTTTCAAGTCGACCAGTATGGCGCCTTATCTTATAACGCCAGTGAATATCCCTTGTTTGTGGTCAAGTCTAGGCAGTGGAGTGAAGATAAGCCGACTGTGCTAGTGACTGGCGGGGTTCATGGCTATGAAACCAGCGGTGTACAAGGGGCAATCCGTTTCTTGGAGACCCAGGCCAAGGCGTATGAGGACCGATTTAATATCCTGGTTGCCCCATGTGTCAGCCCTTGGGGATATGAGACCATCAACCGCTGGAATCCCAATGCGGTAGACCCTAATCGTTCATTCTATCGAGACAGTCCGGCCGAAGAGTCGGCGGCCTTGATGGCGTATATTGCCGATTTAGACATAGATATCACAGCGCATATCGATCTACACGAAACCACAGACACAGATAACTCAGCATTCAGGCCTGCCTTAGCGGCCAGGGATGCGGTGGAACATACTAACTGGAATATCCCCGATGGATTTTATCTGGTGGGCAACACTGAGTTGCCGGTTGAGGCGTTTCAAACTGCAATTATCGAGTCGGTTAAAAAGGTTACCCACATAGCCCCAGCAGATGATGATGGCAAGCTTATCGGTGTTAACCTGTCTCAGTTTGGCGTAATTAACTATGCCACTCAGGCTCTGGGCTTGTGTATTGGTTTTAGTGACAGCGTCTATGCCACCACCACTGAGGTATACCCGGATAGCCCTAAGGTCGATGATGAAAATTGTATTTTAGCGCAGGTAGCGGCAATCACAGCTGGGTTAGATTATATCTTGCCACTTTCTTAATCTCCTATCTTAATCCCTTATGTAAAGTAAGCTGTAGTCAGTCATTAGCGTTAACTCAGGTGCAGAGTTAACGCTTTATTTTATCTGTTTTTCAAGCCATGTCTTAAGCTCGACCCGTGTCTTACGCCAAATGAACACACCAGACTAGCATCCAGATGGCGAAGAGTACGCTAGCGGCGCGTTTACTCACGGTGTGACCTAGGCTCAAGCCTATGAGTGCGCCGATACAGGTTAAGACTATTTGCATGGTCACCAATAGCATCAACACGAAGGTTTTATTATCGGTTATCAGCGGGGTGAACAATAGGGCAACCCCGGTCACCATAAGGAAATGATACAGGAATAGTCTATCTAGGCCGCTGCCAGTTTCTGTGGTCGATGCCATCATGATGTACCTGCTTCAAAAGTTCACTCGTCTCTAGATAATAACTAAATGATAATCATTATCAACTAAATTTACACAGTAAACGGGTCATGGTAATACTATTGCTGGAGGTTATTATCGGCAGATATTGCAGCTTGTGTCGCTTTAGGCTAAAGTTACTGGTAATTTGTACAGTAGTTTGAGTTCCGCTTATGATTCTTTATATCGCAGAAAAACCTTCCCTCGGCCGAGCCATAGCCGATGTGCTGCCTAAGCCCCATAAGAAGGGCGACGGTCATATCATGGCGGCGAACGGTGATTGTGTTTCCTGGTGTATCGGTCATCTGTTGGAGCAGGCCGAGCCCGACAGTTACGATGCCGCATACAAGTCGTGGAAATTTGAACACCTGCCCATCATTCCCGATAAGTGGAAGATGAAGCCTAAACCTAAGACCCGCAGCCAATTGACGGTACTGCGAGGCCTAGTCAAGCAAGCCACTCAACTGGTCAATGCCGGCGACCCTGACAGGGAAGGCCAGCTGTTAGTCGACGAGGTGATCGCTCATCTTGGCGTCAAGGGCGATAAGCTTAACCAGACACAGCGTCTGCTGATCAGCGATCTCAACCCCCAAGCGGTGAGACGTGCACTGGGTCAGATGCGCAGTAACCGCGAATTTATTCCCCTGTCTACTTCCGCTTTAGCCCGTTCTCGTGCCGATTGGCTCTATGGTATGAACATGACCAGGGCCTACACCCTACAAGGGCGTAAGGTGGGTTATCAGGGGGTGTTATCTGTAGGGCGAGTGCAGACCCCCTTGCTAGGCTTAGTGGTTCGCCGGGATGAAGAAATAGATAATTTTGTGTCTAAGTCTTTCTATGAGGTGCTGGCAAATCTGACGACAGAGAAAAATGAGGCGTTTACCGCCAAGTGGCAGCCCAGTGAAGCCTGCCAACCTTATATGGATGAAGAAGGCCGAGTCTTGTCTAAAGGGCTGGCACAAAATGTCGCCAGTCGCATCAGTGATAAACCGGCAGAAGTCACTCAGGTTATCGCCAAAGATAAACAGCAAAATGCGCCTCTACCTTATAGTCTGTCTTCGCTGCAGATCGATGCAGCCAAGCGATATGGTATGAGCGCCAAAGAAGTGCTCGACACCTGTCAGACGCTTTATGAACGACATAAGTTGATCACCTATCCCAGATCCGACAGTCGCTACCTGCCGGCGGAGCAGTTTGCCCAAGCACCTCAAGTCATAGATTCTGTGCTATCCGGGGCTGGCGAACTAGTCGAAAAAAGTGATAAGCCAGATCCTAAGATAAAATCTAAGGCCTGGAACGACAGCAAGGTCGATGCTCACCATGCCATCATTCCCACAGAAAAACGCGCCAATATTTCCAGTCTGAGTGCGCGGGAGAAACAAATCTACCTGCAAGTGGCTCGTCAATATCTTGCCCAATTCTATCCGCCTTATCGGTATAGCGAAACTCAAGTTGATGTGTTGATCCAAGGCGGTCACTTCAAGACTAAGGCAAAGCAGGAAAGGTCGTTGGGGTGGAAGCAGCTATTTGCGCGAAATCATGCTGGTAATGCAAAAGGTGCGAGCACTGGCAATAGTGCAGATAGTAGCAAGGAAGATGATGATGAGTCACAGCAGAAGCTGCCAGCGCTGAAGAAGGGTCAGTCTTTGCATTCTGGGATTGGCGAGCTAATCGAGAAACAGACCCAGGCCCCGAAACATTTTACCGACGCCACCTTGCTTGGCGCTATGACAGGGATCAATCGCTATGTGACGGATCCCGAGATCCGCAAGATATTGAAAGATACAGATGGACTGGGCACAGAAGCGACTCGAGCCGGGATCATAGAATTATTGTTTAAGCGCACCTTTCTCAGCAGGCAGGGTAAAACCATTATCGCCACCGAGGTCGGCAGGGGGCTGATTAACAGTCTGCCTTTGAGTGCGACCACGCCGGATATGACCGCGTTGTGGGAGAGTAATCTCGATGCAATCAGTCGCAAGGAAGCTAAGTATCAAAGTTTTATGACGCCACTCATCGACTCGCTTAGCCACTTGATCACTCAGGCCGGATCGCAATTGCCGACAGCTTTAAAAGGAGTTCAGGCGCCGAAGAACTCCTTTAAGAAGCGTCGTTACACTAAGAAGAAAGCCAAGAGTTAATCATTGGCTTGATTGGCATTAATCAATTACAAGATGAAGGTGGATACTTGAGAGCTGAGCTTGTTGATCCCCCAAGCGCTGAACTTGCTCAATGCTGAATGGCCACATAAGGCTTTGAGACCTTCAATCTCATGGCATCGCGATATAACTGATTAATAAACAATTGAATCATATGGTTAGCATGTGTAAGCTAGCTATAAATCAAACAAGGACTTTAGAGGGGATTTAATGTTATTTGACCATGCGTTGACAAGGATTGCGGCGATTCATCAGCAGCACGCTATTAAATGTTTTCTGGCTAGTCGAGCATTGAAAAAAAGATTCGATTGGACAAGTGAAGAATGGGCACAAATCGACAGTTTAATCTGCCTGCAGGAGCCTGAGTTCAATGGTGTAATATTGACCTCGAATGTCATCCCTTTCGATACTAAAACTCAACGGCGTCATTGGATTTTAGCCCGCGGCATTTACCCACATGCCTATTTTACCCTGCAGCAGTGGTTTCAGAGTGCTGAAACTACTGAGATTTTTGATTATTATCTAGCTCAATGCCTGGAGAATAATCAATATCTCGGACACAACATCACTATTTTATTTGCCTTTAAAGAGTCCTGGGAGCTGGTTGAAAGTGAAAAGCAACGGCTGAGGTTTATTGAGAGGTTCTGTGAGTTTGTTACATCGACCTTCTATGGCAACAACGTTACCGACTATCCTGTGGAACCAAGCTTTGTCGCGGATGACATTCCAGATAAATATCAGATATTAAAAGACTGTCTCAGTAGTCCTGGTTTTTGGGGGCATCATCTTATTTCGCTCTCCTGGGTTTTGAAAAAGCAGCATGAGTTATCTGGCGATGAGTTTAATCAATTAATCGCCAATATACAGCTGCAGTGCCATTGGCGATATGAAGACGAGGCAGACAGGCCGAATATCGATACTCGCTTTGTAGGAACGGCGTCTAGTGATGTACTTGAAGCATCTTGTAGAAAACTATTATTGAACAGTGTGAACAACTTGCATCAAATCACCTTGTCAGAATCTATCGTTTTTCTATTTTACCAACAGTGGATACAAGAGGAGCAGAAGGCCAGATTAATTGATGTGTTGGCGCATTTTTCCAAGTCATGATCGGTGACATCAATTAAACGGTTTCACAGCGAGTTTTATCCACCTAGTATGCTAGTGGGAAACCTTTTAAGCTGATGTACTGATTGTAGTCACGTTGCGGTGGTGCTAACTACACCACT
The DNA here is from genome assembly GCF_013214165.1 of Shewanella sp. GTDB lineage: Bacteria > Pseudomonadota > Gammaproteobacteria > Enterobacterales > Shewanellaceae > Shewanella. The sequence goes on from NZ_JABSSM010000003.1 coordinate 50,707, forward strand.
ATCTTATATACCTGTTAAATGAGGTTATTAATGAGTTTTGAGTTTATTCCTGCCACGCAAGATGATAGAGCATATTTATTGAGTTTGCGTAAATTGACCATGGTTGAGCATCTCGAAAACTCAGGTCAATATTTGTCTGGTGCAGAACATGAGATACGCTTAGATGATGCCTATGCCTGTTCACATTTAATCATTTTCAACAGCGAAACGATTGGCACGTTAAAGTACCAAGAGGATGGCTGTATCGTTGAGATCATGCAGATACAAATTCACCCTGATTTTCAAGGCCAAGGGCTAGGGAAAAAAGTGATACTGCAAGTGCTAACTAAGGCTAAGAATAAGGCTGTTGAGCTGACCGTGTTAAAAGATAATCCGGCACTTAAATTATATCAAAGACTTGGCTTTATCATTACCGGTGAAGATAAGTTTGAGTATCATTTGCAAGCCACTAAGGCTAATCGGTCACCAGTGAGCCTAATTGAGTGAACCTAGCCAAATAGAGCTTGCAGTACAAAAGGAGTTGGATATTGTTTGAGATTATTGCAGTGTATTCAGGCTTAAACGCCACAGTTTGGATTTTTATTGGGGTGTTGATCGCGGCAAGGTGTTATCCAAATTACTCCCATTCAAAACAGTTTTGTAGTGAGTTAGGGGCCAGTGGTAGCCCAACCCAGAAGCTGTCACCTTTAATTAATAATTATCCATTGGGTTTCCTGTTTTGCTTCTTTGGCTGGTACCTAGTCCAGCTAGACGATGTTTCTATTTTGATTAATCTATCGGGTTGGCTAGTTATCGCTCATGGCATAGGCACTTGGGTCGCTGGTTACTTCCCGATGGACGTGGATCCCTACACTAAAGAACCGACTTTTAATTGTAAAGTCCACTCGTGGGCCGGGTTTATCATGCTGCTATCACTGTTGATTGCGCCGATTCTGCTGGCTATCAGCCCAACAAGTGCACTTATCTCAATAGAATTTCGGCTGTTTTCTATCGTGTCAATGATGGTGGCCAGCTATTACCTTGTTGCATTAGCTAAAGCATTTAAAAATCGCCAAAACGCCGGGATATATCAGCGTGTCTCCTATGGCGCGCAGCTGGTATGGTTGAGTGTTTTCTCTGTCGTGCTGGCTTAAAAGCAAGCTGATAGTTGAAAGCGTTATAATGCTAGTTACGCAATTATGCCTAGTGATTGTTGGTTATTTATTCGATGAGTTTATTGCTTATTTAAGTGTGTTTATGAAAATAGGCATATGTTTTAACGAGGTCACATGCTAGAAAATATAAACCGCTACTTCCCGATCTTTGCACTACTGGGTGCCACAACGGCTTACTTTATGCCCCAGTGGTTTACCGAGCTTAAATTCTTAATCGTGCCTCTGCTGATCATTATCATGCTTTCTATGGGGTTAACCCTCGGCTTAGATGACTTTTCTAGGGCGCTTAAGCAGAAGCGCGCCGTGTTGGTTGGTCTAATTCTGCAGTTTAGTGTCATGCCCAGCAGTGCACTGCTTATCAGTTTAGCCATAGGCTTAGATCGTGACATGATCATAGGTATGGTGCTGGTGGGTAGCGTGGCTGGTGGCACTGCTTCAAACGTGGTCTGTTATCTGGCAAAAGGCGATGTGGCATTGTCGATCACCATGACTGCACTTTCCACCTTGGCAGGTGTGTTACTCACCCCATTGATTATTAACCTTCTCCTGGGGCAGATGATAGATATTCCACTGTCGGCAATGCTGATAAGCCTGGTCAAAATTGTGCTTATGCCAGTGGCTGTTGGTGTGCTAATCAATCACTTCTTCCGCTCTGTGATCAGTAAAATCACGCCGATACTGCCTCTGGTGTCGATACTGGCCATTGTGATGGCAATCACCATTATTGTGGCATTGAATGCCGGTCAGTTCGATAAAATAGGCCCAATCATATTGGTGGCCGTGGTGTTACATAACAGCTTAGGACTCATACTGGGTTATACCTGTTGCCGCCTATTTGGATTCAGTCACAAGGTCTGCAAGACCATCTCTATCGAGGTTGGTCTGCAAAATTCAGGATTAGCTACCGCGTTATGTATCAAGTTTTTCAGTCCCGCATCGGCGCTACCAGCTGCGATATTTTCTATCTGGCATAACTTGTCTGGTGCCTTATTAGCGGGGTATTGGTCGAGGGAGCAGCAAAGCCTTAAACAGGATGGCTGCAACAACCAAGACAGCAAGATTGTCAGATGAAGACCCTTGACTAAGCTTAAGTCAGAGCTGTTGAGGAGGGTTTGTTATGCCAACATCAAGAAAAGCGTTAGTCAGTTTGGAATTTTTTATTTAATCAGAAATCTCTCTTCTTATTGCGTATGTCACTGTGCATCTCGTTGTGTTAGAAAGGCTTTTTTGTGCGGAGTCGATCATTATACTGGTCAATCCTATGACCATAGACGGGGTTGGCTTGAAAGTCGACTAGTGGAACTTGCATCCGTGTTTGCCATTGATATTTTGTGCTTACGTCCTCTAGACTCACAAAAATGGGAGTCATCATCACATCTCGAGTCACGTATTGATGTGGAGTTAGCTAAGTAATGGTCAGATGTAGAGGTGGTCACTCAATGGCAAAATCTGTTTACAGACTGATGGATATCTCTTGCAAACGCTTTCATAAGAGTTGCGGCACTGAATGAACCTATCGCTCAACGAGCCAACGCAGAGGACAAGTGTAAAGGGCGCTTCTGGCAGGGACGATTTACCTATTTCCTTTCTGAGAATAGGCTCTACTTGGTGAAGCAGCGGTACTTGCCTGCATGGCCTATGTAGATCACTCTCTACCAAGAGATGGGCTATCCGGGCTAAGACACCGGAAACCTCAGACTTTACCAAGTTTTCAAAGGACCCTTGGGCAACACCCAAGAGTTAACAACCTATTGTGAACTTCTTGAGCGTAAGCGCCGGCAAGGAGTTGCGAACTGTCATCGATGGCTAGATAGCACTTAAGTAAGCCCCCAAAATTGTTATTTCAAACGTATTTTATTGAAGAATAACCAAACGGCAGTTGGTTATTCTGATGTCTGATTTTCAATGAATATAATCGAAATTTCTCACATAACAGAATATTTGAGTATTGTTTGGCGTAGCAGGAGGGTGGATTGATACAGCAATGAACTTATCTGGCAATCAGGCTCAAGTAGGTACAGGTTTCCTAACAGATAATATGTATATGTCTTGGTTATACCTGGATCTTGAAGCGGCAGGATGAGCTCTTAGATGATGAATTTAATCAGTTAATTTCCAATGTACAGCTTCAGTGCCATTGACAATATGAAGACCAGGCAGACAGGCCAAATATCGATACTCGCTTTGTAGGAACGGCGTCTAGTGATGTACTTGAAGCATCTTGTAGAAAACAATTATTTAACAGTTTTAGTAACTTGCATCAAATTACCTTATCTGAATCAGTGGTTTTTCTATTTTACCAACAGTGGATACCAGAGGAGCAGAAGGCCAGATTAATTGATGTGTTGGCGCATTTTTCCGTATCTTAGTCTATGAATTTTCATCAGGCTGTGTATGTCTTGACACTGTAAATTTAATTGCACTGATTGAGGAGATTTATTATAAAAACAATCGAAAATTCTACAGAGCCTGCCCATAGACGTACAGGGACTGTGGTCTTACCTTAATAAATCAAATCTAAGAAAAGGAGTTTGACATGAAAACATCAGGTGCAATGCTGGCCTCATTCCTGACTATGGCGTGTTTTCCTGGGTTGGCGGTAGCAAATACATTAGCCCCCATCTATCCGGATCAGTTGAAATTATTTGAGCTAGGTTCCGAGATCTGTGGTGAAAGTTACCGCCCCGTGACGCGTGATGAGGCCCAGTCGGTCAAGTCTGCGATTGTGGGTAAGATGGAGAAATGGCAAACATCAGCGCTCGCCGAACATTGGCTCATCATGGGGCCTGGTTATTATGGTGAGATCAAGCGAGGCACGGCTGATAGTACCTGGTGTTATCCCAACAATATCGGTTCAGATGAGATCCCGGTCTTATCTACACACTCAATTCCGACCGGTGACGAAGTGGATATACAATGGCGACTCGTCCACGATCGAGATTATTTTGTTAAACCTGTTAGCTATCTAGCGCATTTACTTGGTTATGCCTGGGTCGGGGGCAACCACAGTGACTATGTGGGAGAAGATATGGATATTTTCAGGGAGGCAGATAGCTGGCGTATTCAGGGCAATGATCAGGGCCGCTGCAGCGGCTACCGGTGCGGAGATAAAACCTCCATTGAGGTGAGTAATTTTGCATTTTCACTGAATAGTACAGGTTTCTCTCATGGCGATATTACCGAGTCGGGTAAGCAACTGATTAAAGTTATTACCGCCAACGCAGTAAACCATGAAGATACACCCCAGCAAGTGGTTGTGTCATTGAACTACGACACCACCAGTCATTGGACGAAAACAGATACCTATGGATTTAGCGAAAAAGTCACCACTAAAAATAAGTTCAAGTGGCCGCTGGTGGGAGAAACCGAACTTTCAATCGAGATCGCCGCAGATCAGTCCTGGTCTTCTGAAAAAGGCGGGACAGAAACCAACAGTGTGACAATACAAGCCAGTCCTATCGTCCCTGCTAACTCGATAACGCCCATCAAGATATCCATCTATAAATCCAGCATATCTTACCCTTATGAATACGATGTTGATATCAGCTATGATCTGAATATAACGGGTTTCTTGCGGTGGGGAGGCAATGCCTGGCATACCCATCCTACAAATCGCCCGACTAAATCTCATACTTTCACCATAGGACGCTGGAAAAACCATGCTAACAGCATCAATTATCAGTGGGATAAACGTTATATTCCTGGGGAAATTAGGTGGTGGGACTGGTCATCGACCATAGAAGAGTATGGTTACTCGACCATGAAAAGCATATTGTCACAGGTTATCAGGCCGATCAAATCTTCAGTCTCGGGGGATTTTTATGCCGAAAACCAATTTGCCGGCGATATCGAAATTGGCTACCCGAAGGACAATCGAATGAGCAGTTTCTATGCCGTCGAACGAGGTGTCGAGCTCAGAGACCAAAATTTTAGTGCCGATGAAATGACAAACTTGGGTCTTGAAAATGTCGAACTCAGTGTGACTCGAGTCGTGCAACCATGATTCATCCAGACATGAGTCAAATCGGATCCTTAGGCTTTCGTGGACAATTTAGTCCTTGTGAATACTAATGTTTAGTTATCATGTCAGGTGCGCGCGTAATAGGTAAATAACAAAATATTAGGTACTAACAGTGAAATTAGTACCTAATATTTGTCCCTGTAACTGCTGTATACCAAGTCAGAACATGAGTTAGCTGGCTGCAGGTTTCGATTTATCGAGTCCAAATGCGGGGGAGATATCGTGCCATCCATTATTAATCGTGAAGGTATCGAGCCATCCATTATTAATCAATAACCTATCGAGCCTATGGCTGGTTTTCAATGTTCTAGATGTCTATAAATCCAATCAAGAAGTGAAGATATCGAGCCAGCCATTATTAATCAATAACCTATCGAGCCTATGGCAGGTTTTCAATGTTCTAGGTGTCTATAAATCCAATCAAGAAGAACGATTACACCTTTGAAGTCTATAAAATGCTCACAAGGGGGATTTTTCAGAGAAATTGATAAAATTCAGGCAGGACTAGCTCACCTAATTGATAGTGAGCCAGATATTAGACGAAATGATTGAAACTATCAGCTAGCTTGAAAATACTGACAACAGCTAGAGAAATGCCGACGCCGCTTCTCTAAATGTTCACAATAGCAGGTGAGCTCTTGCAAGGTCCCTACTGGACCATGAAAAATCTTGCCAAAATCTGAGGTGATTTTTATCCAATTCTCACTGGAAATATTTAATCTGGCCAGAACCTTTTCGGCATCGGAAGAGACTGCACCGCGTTTGTCATCACGAATGATTCTGCCTGTTTCATCAACCAATTCAAGGTACTCCTTCAGCGCTAAGTTAATCCCTTTTGCTTGATTAAGACGCTCATTCCCAATAAAGGGCATTAGCTTTATAGGTTGCTTCCCATTTAAGGCCGATTTAATTCTAAGCTGAATACTCGTATGGTCTGATTGCTCTGGCGTATTAGCCATTTTTGCGCGAATAGGGTTGAGGTCTACATAAGCCATACAGGCCAGAACCGCTGCCTCATCCAATAACGCCTGACTCTTAAATCGCCCTTCCCAAAAACGACCAGTACAATTATCTTCTTTGTTTGCCATGCGAGCAATGGGTTCGTTTAACGCTCTCATAAACCAAGATATGTCACTGAGTCGACTGCGATATTGCGCAATCGAATGCTTTAAACGTTCAATCTCATGGCTTTCAATCACTTCACCTTTAGCAAATTTCTGGGTAATTTCGGTTCCCATGAATATTTGATGCCAGTGTTCAACCACTTCTCTCTCAGCCCAACTATTAGACTCATAAATATCCACACTAAGAACAACATGTAAGTGGTTTGACATCACCGCATAGGCTGCCACATCTATTGCGAAGACCCCAGCTAATTTCAACAACTGAGATTCAACCCAGCCACGTCGATGGTCATAGTTTCTCCCAGTGAATTTATCATCACCCAGAAGCAAGGCCCGTCTGGATACGCGTGAGCAGCAATGGTACATGGGAGTGTCTTCTAAACTAACCTGACTTCTTCTTGGGCGCGGCATAACAACCTCTCATTTAAGCTCATCATTTAAGCTTAGTAGGAAGCGTGAACATCTGCCGCTGAATGTGGATGGCACCGTTAATTTCTCTGAATGTGGATGGCACCGTTAATTTCTTACTGAATGTGGATGGCACCGTTAATTTGCACTTCTGAATGTGGATGGCACCGTTAATTTCCGCACCGTTAATTTGCACCGTTAATTTCATTACTTCTGAATGTGGATGGCACCGTTAATTTCCTTCTGAATGTGGATGGCACCGTTAATTTCTGAATGTGGATGGCACCGTTAATTTCAGCACCGTTAATTTCAATGAGGAAATTGCCCCTGATATCTGGAAAAACTTCCTCAAGAATGATTTTAGTCTCAATAACCAGCCCAGCAGGCATAGAGGCTTTATCGGTTTCAAGTTGCAAGACATTGAGTTTGGGTCACCAGGAGCCCTGTATAACTCAAATCCACACTTCATCGTCGAGGCCGATTTTTAGGTCAACCCATCAGTGTGCGAGAGTGAATGTTGCACCTGGTTAAAGCGCTATCTCGCGTTATTCTCCTGTAAGTTGCTGATTTGTCGTTATTAATTTTATAATAATTTTATAATAATGCATTAATCACCTATTGAGTACACTGAGCAGTCTAGAATGCAATCCTGATTTGACGAATACCTCGTTAAACAATTTGGATTATTAGAGAACATGAACTTAGCCATCAAGATCAAAAAAACTATCTTACCTATTACCCTAGTCATGGCGTCTATGTCAGCTTTAGTCGCGACCTCAGCCACAGCGGCTCCAGGTGAGCAGGTGATGGCGTCAATTTCGGTGACTAGCACAGTTCCAAGTACTACTTTTACAGTAAAACCTGTGGGTTATAGCGATTTTGGTAGCATCAACGCTGTCTTAGCATTCGACGAAGAGAATAATACCTTCTCTTCGTGGAATGTGAATATCGAAGCTGTATATGAAACAGGTCTACAGGTCTTACTACAAAACACCGCAACGATATCAAACGGCACCGACGTAGTGGATTTGGACGTCACCATAGACGATGATGCAATCACAACTTCTAGACTCCAAGTCGTTGACGATACATTAGCTATGACAAACGGTGGTGAGAGTACTCATATCTTGGCTATCTCATCAGCGAGCTCAAATATACTGAGTTCTGGTACCTATACAGGGGCAGTGGCATTGATTTTTGAAGACAATTTTTAGATCTGATTTCAATGTTATCCCAGTGGCTCAAACACTCGGTTTGGGCCCTGCTAATTTGGTTGTGTCTATGAAAATACTTACGCTAATCGCCATGCTCTTATGTGGTTTGATGTTTTCCTTTAATGTGTTCTGTGCGGTGAGTCAGGTACGGGTGCCGCAAACCACGGCTATGTTAGGGATTGATAAGGTCAGTGACATCATTCAAATAAGAAATAGCTACGCAGGTGTGGCCTATGTTCAGGCCACAGTGGTCGAAGTGTTTATCGATGAAAATGGCCTAGAATCGCACCATACCATTACGGGCGCAGATAAAGCCGATGCTATCGTGGCTCTGCCGGAGAAATTTATCATCTCCCCCAAGGGCAGCTCCAGTGTCAGGCTTCTTTATACCGGTAAGACAGCCCCTACTGAAGACAGGTATTTTAAGATCCGCTTCACGCCGATCATAAAGTCTGAGTTTTACCGTGATGCTGCCCAAACTGGAGTCGAATCCAGTGTGTTTATCTCTATCACCACCACCACCTTTGCCGCGGTTATCAAGGGCGAACCTAAGCCTGAGCTAGATATCAAGACCGGCGACAATCAAGCCACAGTGACGAATATTGGCGATAGCATGATCTTACTCAATGATTGTAAGGTGTGTGTCGGCAGTGTCTGCGAAATCAGCAGCCAGAAGAGATTAATTAACAACAGGAGCGTGACATTCGACTTCAATACCCAACAGCTTGACATGCAATCGTCGGGCTACCTAACGTGTAGCACACTTAGCACCACAGAGCTGGGTCAGCTTGAACAAGTCATCCCTTATTCTCAGCCAGATCTCCTTGATGAATTCTAATATTTTTATCATAGCGTTCTTGTTAATGAATATCGGCTTGACGGCGCCAGTATTCGCGAGTCAGCCGCTGGGTTCACTCGTGCCAGAGTTTCACTTGTCGAGCGATGACAAGGTGTTGATTAAGAATCACTAACTAGCACATAGTCCAGGTACGCCGCTGTTTTTCCAGTTGACGGTTTCTACGAACATTGAAATTTATCAAGATGACTAATATGACCAATATTTACAGCACCATAAAATTCAGCCTATTAATGCTTTTTCTAGTCATCTTCTCGGCCCATCAGGCCAGCGCGGCGACAATATCCTTCGATTTGGCCTATGACCGTACCACAGATACCGGCATCGCCTTGCAGACCATTGGCGACTCGCGTTCTCGATGCGCTGAGAATGCTAAATATGACAGTCGCGGGGCGCGCATATATGCAGAGTACAAGGGTCAAACTGGAGGGAATGTTGAATCATACATGATTTCGCCGCACACGACGGAGTTAAGATCCACCAAGGGGCAGAAGCTCACATTAACCGTCTCGCCTTTAGGGTTCACTAGAACAGCATCCAATAAGCATGGGAGATACGAGCGCCATGGTGGTAATTATTGTAATCATGTGAGTAGCGGTCAAAATCTTGAGTATATTGAAAAATCTTTTACGGAACCAGGAGATGTGTGGCTTAAAGCTTATAATAATGCTAAGGCTAAATACTATATGTATGCAGCCTTCGTTATCCAAGACTATAAAGACCTTGCCCCGGGGACGTACAGTGGAACCTTTGCCTTTACTCAAGGGCAGGTAAAATTCAGGACGGGTGGTAGCAAGCCCTGGGAAACCGTTTATGCCACGGTCAACCTAGTCGTGACCGGTCACGTATTCGATGTGCGGTTTCCGTATCTGTCGGTGGCCACAGATCCCGCTAATCTCACCTGGCGGGAAATTCCCATCGACATCTACACCAACGAAAGTTTCAAGATAAGGTATTGGTGTCGGCCCAGTGGTGTCGATGAACATGGCGTCAATGAGCAAGGTTTTTGCAAGGTAGCAGAAAATGGCCCCGCGCTGGGGGTAAAGTTGAAATTTCCACACCTTAATTATGATGCTGAATTCTTGCCGGATGTCTGGTACCCGTTTGACAAGGAGGATTTCACCATAGATAACTTGGCTGTCAAGTATCGAGGCTTTATCGGCTTCAAGCTACAAGACATTGAGCTGGGGTCACCTGGAGCCCTGTATATCTCCAATCCTTATTTCATCGTCGAGGCCGATTTTTAGGTCAATCAATCAGTGTAATAGGATATTAGGAAACAAGTGTCACGGGAATTTGATATAAAAATTTTGGGTCTTAGATCCTCGAATTTTACGTCAGGATTTTTTTCAGCCCTCGAGATAAACATATCTAATGTCTAGCCATCAGCGTTTATTTTGCTTTAAAGTCTCTCGCTGGTTCATGTGGGGGATTTTAATTACGGATGAATATTTTTAAATATAATGACTTTAAGTAAGCTGTTGATTTAAAGTGGATAATTAAATAATAATTAAATAATAATTAAATAATACCTATCATACGGTTAGATACATCTAAAATGACGGCCGGATTTAACGAACACATTGTAAGTTTGCGCTAGGCCGATGAATCCTTGAAGTTCGACAATGGGTTATCAGACATCTTTTAAATCTGAAATCAACACTTCATTGCTGACATTTTATTTTTGATGGTATAAATGGTGAATCAAGTAGGGTAATTACTTTAAATTACTAGCTTCGCTCGAATAATGTATTTGAGAGTAAAGTGAAGCCTTTTATAATGTGAGAGTGCGGTTAATATAATGGAAGAATTCTGTGATTATCATTAAGGATAAGATTTTTGACTCAGTAAGGAAAACTGTTACGGATGCAGTGGATGGAAAATGCGTACAATTAGGACGTCATGATTGCTTAGTGCTGTTAAAGTTAATTGAGTCGTTTGGTCGCACAGTGACTCGGAATGAATTATTTGCTGGTGGTTGGCCAAACAGAATCGTCACCGATAATTCATTGAATGCATCGATAAAAAGAATTAGAGATGCCTTCGACGATTCGGATAAACTGATAATAAAATCAAGATCAGGAGTGGGTTATGAGTTAGTCGTAGAGCCTAAATTGATACCTGATACATGTGTTATTACTGTGCGTAATAACGCACGAGAAATAACTATTGACACGGAGGCTGGTTTAACGTCACAGACTTGTGATGGAAATATATTGGCTGTGAAACCCACAGGTTCGATTAATGAACCGACGAAAAGTAAATCATTAATTAATGTTTTTCTGACTATTTTTATATTTATTGCAATAGAAATTGCATTTTTGGAAAAAATATTTTTCGTGCCAACTTTTTCAATTGATGATGTTGATGGGAAATGTACTGTGTTATTGAACCTATTCACAGAAGAAGAACAGAAAAAAATAATAATGAATATTTCAACCAAGCATGAATACCAAGGTTGTTCTTATTACTTCAATAACCTAGGTCATATCATGGTAGTGACAAAGTCAGGATTTAAAGAGCTATGAGAAAAGTAAAAAAAATATTAATAACCGGTCATCTAATCCTTCTGCTTATTATTTTTGTTGATAATCTAGGAGCTAATTATCGCGTAAAGTCAAACTTTTTCGAAGAAGATGATGTACATGTGTTCAGTTTGGTTTGTAAAACCATATTTTGTGAATATTCTTTATCGAATAAAGAAACTGGCGATCTATTTCACGCTAAGGCGTTGATGATAAAGGTATTGTTTACTCATATTGTTTATGTCAGGAATTTCGAAATTAATGATAAAAGCAATCATAGTTTTTATTATAAAGGTATCGACTTTCACGATGGACGTAACATTAGCACTGTAACCTATAAGTTAATTGCAAATCATGAACTGTTTGTGGAGGTCAACGCTGAACTTGTCATCGCTTTCGGTGCTATGTATTACGGTAGGCTTTCAACCTTCGAATCTATACAGAAATATTTTGAATTACCTTCATTTAAATGAGTTTTTTTAAAATTTCCATGTATTCAATTATGTTTTTAAAGGTAAATATTTTAAATTGTGGAGGGTTTTATGAAAGGAGGAATGTCAATATTTAAGTCCTACCAAGTAAAATCTATATTTATATTTACTTTTTTATTGCTATTTCCTGTATTGCTATTGTCGTTAATTCAGGTGGTTTTTGTAAATGCTCACATTAAATACAAAGCAGAACAGCTAGTGATTAAGATAGAACGAAAAATTGATAGCTCACGAATCCAAGCGTTAGACTTATCTAAGTCACTGATAACAAATAACATCAAGTTTGATTGTGGGTATTCGGATAGGTCAATATTGTCGAATAGAGGAGTCCTCCCTTCCAATATAAGAATAATACAAATAGAGTTAACAAATGGCGATAAGTGCTCAAGCTTAGGTGTACCTATAAATCTAAGCTATTCGATACCTGTTGCTACAGATGAACATAATGTGTTCGTGAGCGTCAGCATGAATAGCTCATCAGGTAAGCGAGAGTTTCTATACATATACAATAACAATGGTGACATGTTAACTGCCCTGGTAAACAGTAGCTTTTTTAATGAGCAGTTAAATTATGGGTGTGAGTATTGTTATAAGATTGAGTTGAGGGTTAAGGGCTTACCCTTGGTGGTACGTGGTGGCATAAACATAAATCAATCAAAATACAAATATGAATTAAATCGTACTTACCAAAATAATCAATTGTCAATATCAATAATATCAGGTGACTTACTTTATTATCAAGTTAAAAAACAGCTGCAACCTCTAGTTTATGTACTAGGGCTTATTTTTGGTGTGATTATAAATATCTTATATTGGTTTAGTCACCACTCTAAATCATCGCATGAATATACCATTGCCTTGGCAATTAAAAAGTCTGAATTTGTTCCATACTATCAACCTATTATTAATAGTCTTTCTAATAAAATAGTAGGGCAAGAAGTATTAGTGAGATGGCTTACTAATTGTTCAGCTGTAATCTATCCAGATAAGTTTATTCCTCAGGCTGAAGATAGTGGTTTGATACTGCCGATCACGGAACAGATTATGGATAAGGTTTTTCAAGATTTACCCCAATTAAAAGGTTGGTCAAGTATAAATATCGTCGCCACACACTTAGAAACAGGTTCGCTTTCTAAATGGTTTGATGGGAAGGCTTGTATTGGTAGGGGGGAGATCTGTTTCGAATTAACCGAGAGGAAAAGAATATTATGTATTGAGTCTGCGGAGAAAGAAATAAAAAAGCTTGTTGATTTAGGCATAAACTTTAAACTTGACGATTTTGGAACTGGATATGGTGGTTTCAACTATTTACAAGAGTTAGGTTTACGCAGTATAAAAATTGATAAGATGTTTATAGATACCATAGGTACCGATGATCTTAAGCGAAATGTGTTAGATGCGATTATTGCCTTCGGTAAAGAAGCTGGAATGGAAATAATAGCCGAGGGTGTTGAAACAAAAGAACAGGTTGAGTACTTAGCACATAAAGGCGTTTTCCTTATCCAAGGCTATTACTACGCTAAACCTATGCCTTTGAGTGAACTTACTCAGTTTTATAATGATTATTGAGACTCGCAGGCAGCGATAGCCTGAAGTAACTCTTTATAGCTCATCAAGATGTAGGTTGTTTTCTATACAGGCTAGATTGTACGCTCTAGTCATCCTAGTCGTTGCTAGATTTCAGCAATAAACGATACATTATCCGGCTTGATACCTATTTAATATCAATGTTACAAATATTTACATTTAATCCGGATCAATAAAATCATTTGCTAGTTGGTGGCTCGACTATTCCCTTGTCTAGCAGCAAGACTTCAACTAATCCTTTACAGTTCAAGATTGCTAGTCATCAAAAAAGTGAGCGAATAGGCCTTTAAAATTACTCAAAAATAGCTGCTATACTTGGTAAGAACGAGTATTAATGGTAGTGACTGCGTAAGAAACACTAGTAGTTTAGATACACTTACGGCACAATTGATTTCTATGTTTCTACTGTGACGTTTGTGAATATGACCAGGTTGTGACCTTGTGTTGTTTTGGCGTTATGTTGTTGTAGATATAGGTGTTTTTGATGTGTAAATGATGCCCAGATGTGGCGGTTGTGACGGTTGTGACGGTTGTGACGGTTGTGACGGTTGTAAAGGATGTGCGGAAGGGTGCCAATGTTCATTATAAAAAATATGGAGTTTGACTCTGTTAGGAAAGTTATCACAGATCCTGTGAATGGAAAGAGTGTACTACTGGGACGCCATGATTGCTTGGTCTTGTTAAAGTTAATCGATTCATTTGGGCGCGCAGTAACACGCAATGAATTATTTGATAGTGGCTGGCCAAACAGAATAGTTACTGATAATTCATTGAATGCTTCGATAAAAAGAATTAGAGATGCCCTCGGCGATTCTAATAAGCAGATAATTAAGTCAATATCCGGAGTGGGGTATGAATTAGTTATCAAGCCTCAATCTACAGCTGTAATAAAGGTCAATAATAACGAAGGGAAAGTCAGTGTTGATAATGAAGTAGGTTTAATATCACATGATTCAGATGAAGGCATGGGAAACGTGAAAGATATTAAATCTAAATCTAACGTGACACCTAAGAATAACTTTATCTTTGCGGCATCATTTTTCATATTATTACTTATTGAAATTTCATTGTTAGATAAAATGTTCCATATACCATATTATTCAATTTCAGACATAGATGGTAAATGCATTGTTTTATTGAACCTATTTACAGAAAAACAACATAGCAAAGTAATTGTTGATTATTCTTTCAAACATGAAATGGAAGGTTGCTCTTATTATTTCACGAGCTATGGGCATATTATGCAAGTAACCAGTACTGGGTTCAAAGAATTATGAAACAGGTGAAAAAATCAATTGTCATCATCCATATAATGTTGTTGTTATTCATTTTTGTCGACAATCTTGGGGCTAACTATCGACTCAAGTCTTATTTTTTCGAAAAAGATAACCCGCATGTATTTAATGTGGTGTGTAAAACTATTTTTTGTGAATATTCATTATCAAATAAGACTGATGGGAATATCATAATGGCAGATGCAGTAGTCGTTAAAGTGTTGTTCACCAATGTGTTGTTCGTCACTAACATAGATTTCAATCATAAGGTATTGAACCGGTTTTATTACAAGGGCATAGACTTACATCCTGGGAAACCCATCAGCACCATAACCTACAAGCTAAAATCAAATCATCAATTGTTCGTTCTCATCGACACTGAATACATTCTCGCTTTTGGTGCGATATATTCAGGTCGACTTTCAACATTCGATTTCATACAAAAATATATTGAAATACCTGTATCGGTCAGCTAGGGCCGGCGTTGCTATGGTGTTAAGCTCGCTCAGACCATAGATGAAATAGGGACACAGCTCCTTAGGATCCCCAATATAAAGTTTACTTATAGTAAGAGGAAACGGGTGAAGCAAGGTAGAAACCTCTTGATTCGATCCTGTCTTGCTTGCTGGGTAACAGTACCCTACATCGAAGAGGCTTGGGCCATAAGCCCGTGAGCGAGAGGCGTGGAAGCTGAACTGGTCTTGTTATATGGACATGATTGGCTGGACGGCACTTGTATATGGACATATTTTACCGAATAGGCCGTTAAACATGGAAGTTGTTTGAAACGGCCTAGGCTATAGGATACTTCTCTTGAAACTTGCAGACTGTGGTACTTAGCGCAGCTGCATGCCACGATTGAGCGCTATCAGCTTATCAAAAATATGCTCGCCATCCATGCGGATGCCGTTGTGCTCATACTCAGACGTTAACCAATACTTTAGCTCGCCTACTTGCTTGGCGGTTTCCAGGCTGTAGTTCATTTCGACAAACATATCTTCGCTGTAGATGGCTGCCACGACGGGTACCTGGTTGCTCGCTAGGGTGTTTAGGTCGTATAGCTGTGACCAATCAGGTTTTTCCGCGAGTAAATTGGCGGCGTGTTTGAGCGGTTTAAGGTTAGTGAACTGCTCGAAAAACCAGGGGTAAACCATCTCGCCGGTAAACAGAAAGGGCTTGCCTGCTTCATAGTTAAATTCATCATATTGGCCGCGAACGCGCTGAGCTGACCAATTTGAGGCCCTGTGCTGACAGTAAATGCTCTCGTGGAGCAAAGCAAAAATAGGGTTGGTGTTGAAATCGAGTTGTTGGCAAAATTGTGCCAGAAACAGCGGGTTAACTTCTGTACCTGACTCAGTTTCGATAAGCGCCTGTTCAAGCAGGTAGTAAACCGATTCGGGACCTTGCTCCATGCCTATGTTAATGCCGAGTAGCTGTAGCATCTCCACTGTGAGTCGTTCACCCGTGGCGATACGGACCACATTGTTACTGATGTGCTCGGCTAGCTGAGTGATAAGGGTCTGAGCATCGCTGAAGCGTTTAAAGAAGTCTTGGTTTTTCGCCAACACTCGCTTGTAAGTGGCTTGGTATACTTCATCTGCACTGCGGGTCAGTGATGGTATACCGCCTGTGATATAGGCTTCTTTCAATCCTTGTGGTGCATCGTTTAAGTATTTAAGTACACAAAAACCACCGAAACTTTGGCCTAGGATGCTCCATTTGTCATCTGGACAAAGCTGAGCACGTATCGCTTCGGCATCACGGATGATATTATCGGCGCGAAAATGTGTCAGGTATTGGGCTTGTTCTTCTGAGTCCATATGATTCAGGCTCAGATAACTCACCGGAGTAGAGAGGCCCGTGCCACGTTGATCGAGTAGTAAGACTCTGAACTCCCTCAGTGCGCGCTTAATCCAGCCTCCATTGGCGGCGGGACGTATCGCAGCGAAACCTGGTCCACCTTGAAAAAATACCAGATATGGCAGTTGTTTGTCTTGGTTCTCAGGGGAAACCAACTCACGAGCGAATACTTTGATCTGCTCGCCCTTGGGCTTGGCATAATCTAAAGGAAGTGAGAAAGTGTGCTTTTGGGCTGTTAATCCTGCAAACGTTAAGTCAGATTTCATGGAGGCCTTGTACAATAGAGTTAAAATTTGATGCTCATTATGTGTCTCACTATAATGGTGAGCAGAACGTCATTATTGGCAAATTGTATATAAAATCACTGCGGATACAAAGTTTATCCATCGCGTGATAATTTAGGGCGGCTTATATGAATTGATTTAGATCAATTTGTGCGCATACCCGAGAGAGAAGAGTGAACTTGGCTTAACCTTTAACCTTATATGTAAAGCTACTTGTAGAGAATGCCAATCTCTTGTAATAACGCCTCTTAGAAAAGAGTCATTTAACATCCCCGAAATAGAGAGTTAGCCTAGGCGGAAATGCATGAAGTATCAGATTATTCCAGTCACCCAATTTCAGCAAAATTGCAGCCTCATCTGGTGTGGCAAAACCAAGGCTGCGGCCGTAGTTGATCCTGGCGGAAATATGGAGCGAATCTTGGCTGAGGTGGAGAAGCTTGGGGTTAAGCTGGAAAAAGTACTATTGACCCATGGCCATATCGATCACGTGGGGGCGGCTAAGGAGCTATCCGAGCATGCTGGCATTCCTATCATAGGTCCGCACAAGGCCGATAGATTCTGGTTAGATAATCTAGCGAAGCAGAGCCAGCATTTTGGATTTGTGCATTGTGAACCATTCGCGCCGACGCAATACCTTGAAAGCGGTGACACCGTGATCTTAGGCTCTTTGACTCTAGAGGTGCTGCATTGTCCGGGGCACACACCGGGCCACATAGTTTTTTTCTCGGCTAGCAGCAGTACTGCATGGGTGGGTGACGTCTTGTTTCATGGCTCGATTGGTCGCACCGATTTTCCTCAGTCAAATCATCAAGACTTGATCCACTCAATCACCAAGATCCTCTGGCCATTGGGCCGTGATGTGGAGTTTATTCCTGGTCATGGCCCCATTTCGACTTTCGGCACTGAGCGAGATCAAAATCCTTTCGTGGCAGATCAGCTGTTTAGCTAAGTTATTTTTAAAATGCCTTGCTCTCAATATCGATTGCTTGAGTGAGAGGTTTTTAGCAAAGAGTGATTGGAGCAAGTGACTAAAGCTTCAGTTTAACGCGATTCAATGGCTCCTATGGTAAGGGGCCTTTTTGTTTATCCTTGCCTGATGATTATGACTGGTGTGTCTTTAAGCTGAAATATGTTGCAATGTATTGGCTATTCACTCCATTAAACATCTCTGTTAGCTTAGATTTTCTGTATGGATAACAATAGAGACACATGGAGATGTCCCATCGTATCGAAGATATTCTCCCATTGGCTGTCTGCGCCAACCAAAGACTGCTGCTTAGAGGGCGATTTCAGCTGTCCGTTTGCCTCACCCGCAGGTATCGCTTCGGGAGGGGGGCTTCCCGAGTCTGTATGACTCCTCCATTAAAAATGATGTAACAAAGGCTAAACAGCCCCATTAAAGGTGATGCTATGAAGGCTAAACAGACTATAATTCCTCCATTGATCGCCTTGATGGCTGCAGGCCAGAGTCGACGTTTTAATGGCGTTAAACTTGCGCAGGGCATAGATGATATAGGGACACCTCTGTTGTTAGACAGTTATCGAAAGCTTAAAGGGTTTAGCGACGAATTAGGTGCCGACCTGGTGGTCATCTTAGGCGCCCACGCCGATCTCTTGGCATCGATATTACCGGGCGATGCCAAACTCATTTATAACTCACAGTGGCAACAAGGTATGTCCACTTCGATCAAGGCTGCTGTTGGCTACGCGCAGGAGCAGGGAGCCGAGTCTCTGATGCTCTCACTTGCCGATCAGGTGGCCTTGCAGCCTGAGCATTTTCATTCCTTAATCGAGGCGAGAAGTCAGCTTGATACCCGTGTGTGTGGATTTTATCTTGGCTCCTTGTCGGTTCCAGCCATTTTTCATCGAGACGATTACCCTAAGTTACTCGAGCTGAGCGGTGATCGCGGGGCTAAGCCCGTGTTAAATGACCTTTATGAAAGCGGCAAGATGCTCGCTATAGAGATGGAGAGTGCTGCTTTCGATATTGATACCCGATATGACTTGCAGCAATGGTTAGCTGGGCGCTCATCGAATCTAGGGTAGACAGAGCCCAATAGCTAATCATTAACTCTATCTATCTAGTTAGCTGGAAGTTAATCACCAATATGGCAATCTTTCGAAGTGATGGGCAAACAAGGAGTGTGTAATGTCTGATACCGTTCTGACACTGAAAATTAATGGCAAGCTGTTCCAGTTGGACGCCGATCCTAAGATGCCAGTCTTGTGGGCCGTGCGTGACATGCTGGGCTTGACGGGGACCAAGTATGGCTGTGGTGCGGGCCTTTGCGGCGCTTGTACCATTCACGTCGACGGTAAGCCTGCTCGAGCCTGCTTAACCAGTTTGAGTCAGGTGCAAGGCAAAGAGCTGACTACCATAGAAGGCCTCGAGGCGGATAAGCTCAAGCAAGCCTGGACGGAGCACAAGGTGCCCCAGTGTGGTTACTGTCAATCGGGACAGTTGATGTCGGCTGCAGCGCTGTTGAGTCAAAACAGCAAGCCCAGCGATAGCGATATCGATGAAGCCATGGCGGGGAACATTTGTCGTTGTGGCACTTATACCCGCATTAAATCAGCCATTAAATCGGCTTCCGGGCAGACAAGGGATCAGGAGATCACGGCATGAGTTCATTCACTGCTACACAGAATTTTAGCCGTCGTGATGTACTTAAGCTTTTCGGCGCCGCAGGAGGCGGCCTGGCATTAGGCGCCAGCGGCCTAGGTTGGAGCCCTATGGTGATGGCTCAAAGCGCCGAGTCACGCCTCAATTTGTTTATCGCTATCGGTGAAGATAATAAGGTGTATCTGACTTGTCACCGCTCCGAAATGGGCCAAGGGATCCGTACCGGCATCGCTCAGGTACTGGCGGATGAACTCGGTGCCGACTGGGATAATGTGGTTGTGGTTCAGGGGCTGGCTGATAAACGTTATGGCAGCCAAAATACCGATGGCTCCCGCAGCATTCGCAAAGGCTTCGATAAGATGCGCGAGATGGGAGCCATGGCCAGAACCATGCTCGAACAGGCCGCCGCAGATAAATGGCAGGTCTCGATAACGGAGGTATCGACCAGTAACAATCGAGTCAGTCATGCTAGATCGGGCCAGAGTGCCAGCTTTGGTGATCTTGCCCTAGCGGCTTCGAAAGTGGCCATACCCGATGTTGAGTCTTTAACCCTTAAATCCCCTCAAGAGTACACCCATATAGGCGCGTCCCACGCTATCGTAGACATGCAAGATATGCTCACGGGAAAGGCGCAATATGGCTATGACGTGCAGGTCGACGGCATGCTGTATGGGAGCATCACCCGCCCCCCTGTGTTTGGCAGTGAAGTGGCTAAAGTCGATGATAGCGCAGCCAGAAAGGTGGCTGGGGTTGTGGATGTTATTCAGCTGTCGGCGACGCAAGGCGCCCCCATGTTTCATCCACTAGGCGGCGTCGCGGTTATTGCCACTAATAGTTGGAGCGCGCTTGAGGGGCGCAAGGCGTTAAAGATTGAATGGACAGATTCGAGCAATGATGATCATGACTCTCAAGCGTATCTTAGTCTGCTCAAGGAGCGGGTCAGTCAGCCCGGAAAGTTGATGCGTCAGCAAGGAAAAGAGGTCACAGACTGGCCTGCAGATCGCACCATTAGCGCCTTGTATAGCGTGCCTTATCTTGCCCATGCGCCAATGGAAGCACCATCGGCCACGGCGAATGTGACGCCAGATGGTTGTGAAATGTGGGCATCGACTCAGACGCCCCAAAGTGCGCAGCAGAACGTGGCCGCAGCCTTAGGGCTTAAAGAGGAGCAAGTGAAGGTGAATGTCACCTTGCTGGGCGGTGGTTTCGGGCGTAAGTCTAAGCCTGATTACTGCGTCGAGGCGGCCTTGCTGTCTAAGAAAGCTGGCAAGCCCATCAAGGTGTGTTGGAGCCGGGAAGATGAGATACAAAATGGCTATCTACACGCCATCAGTGCTCAGTTTTATCAGGCCAAACTTGGCCCGAATAACATGCCCGAGGCGATTCTGCAGCGCTCAGGTTTCCCGACCATAGGCTCCACTTTTTCCGAGGGCGCAGATCACCCCGCCAGCTGGGAGCTCGACTTAGGTTTTGTCGATGTACCTCTGGCGGTCAAGAGCCTCAGGTGTGAAGCTGTTAAGGCCCTGGCCCATACCCGCATAGGTTGGATGCGCTCTGTGTGTAACATTCAGCATGCTTTTGGTATCGGCAGTTTCGTCGATGAGTTGGCGGTGAAAGCCAACAAGCCCTGCACTGTGATGTGGAAGGAGCTACTTGGAGAAGTACGTCATGAGACCTTTGCCAATCAAGTATTCAAATACGGTAACTATGGCGAAGATCTGGCCCGTCACCCTGTGGACATTGCCAGATATCGCGGCGTCATAGATGCGGTAGAACACGCCATGGAAAAAGCAGGCGCTGCGGGTCACAATCAAGGCTGGGGCTTTGCGGTCCACAGAAGTTTCACCGCCTTCGTGGCGACGGCCTTGTTAGTGGAAGTCTCTGAGGGTAAGCAGCTGAAGGTGCTAAAGGCGATATCAGCCATAGATGCCGGCACTGTGGTCAATCCTGACAGAGTGAAGTCTCAGACTGAAGGCGCTGTGATGTTTGGCTTGAGTCTGGCCATGATGGGGGAGATAGACTTTAAGGAAGGCAAGGTAGTGCAGTCTAACTTTCATGACTACCCCATGTTGAGAATGCCCCAATGTCCTGACATCGAGACGATCCTAATCGAGTCTGATGCGCCGCCAGCGGGTGTGGGCGAGCCAGGCGTCCCGCCTGTCGCGCCTAGCCTGACCAACGCCATTTTCGCGGCATCAGCAATGAGAATACGTGACTTACCCGTGAGCAAGCGGCTTAAGGTGTAAGCATGCTTAATCCAGTGTCAAATATAAAGAGTGTCAGCCATGTTGGCCGACACTCTTTTTTTGGAAGGTTACATATAAAAACTGATTTACGTTTAGTCTTACTTACTACAAATTTCATTTTAGTCATGAATCACAGCATGGTGTAAATTGCCCTAATGTTCGTTTTTTGCCTGATCAGTGCCACACGAGCACAATTAAGCAGCAGTTAATACTGAATTTATGTCCTAGATCCTATTTTTTTTTTATAATAAAGTGTAATTTAAGCGACAAAATGGTCAACCAAAAGTAACAGTTGGCCTTCTTCCTATGTAATGAGGGGTCAATACATGGAAAATCGTTGGCAAGTCGCCATTTCGGCGGGTCTACTTGCGGCTGTTTGGGCCGGCATCGCCGATACATTCAGCCTAGTCACTTGGATAGGTTTTCTAGCCTGTAGTACTTATTTTGCTCAACCTAAACCAGGTTTTCAAGGCGTACTCATGAGTTGGGCGACTAACCTGTCGGGTGTGTTTTGGGCCTGGATTGTGATCTGCGGCAGTGGATATTTTGAGTCGGCCTTTGTGGGGGTTCTACTCACAGGTATCGTCACATCGGCCATGTGTCTTCAAGCAAGCTATCATAAACTCGCCTTCATTCCCGGCGCCTTTATCGGTTGCTGTGTTACTTTCGCTATGGGTGGTGATATTGCTAAGATTCTGCCAGCATTAATCCTAGGCGCACTGCTTGGCTACTCCATGGTCTTATTAACTGGACAATTCGTTAGCTTGACTCAGAGATGGCGCGCGTTCACAGGGCCGTCAACTGCAAATAAAGTCACCGTTCAAACGACCACTAACGATCAACCGCGTTAGACAGGGCCTATCATAGAGTGATTAGCCGAATTAGGATCTAGGTAAACAAGATGAAACAAATTGAATTTAGAAAGATAGACGCCTTGATAATCAAGCTGAGCCTGAACGCTAAGTTTTGGGTGGTGTGTGCTTTAGTTGCACTGATCACCGCCAGTATTGCTCTGGTTAACTTAAATTATGCAAGAGAGCACGCAGTGCAGGCGAGTCAAGCCAAGGCGCAAGCTATGGTGGATGCCTTCGCGGCAGTGGCTAATTCACAGGGGATTAAAGGTCATGACCTGAATCAATTTGCCACAGAGCAAGGCCTGCAAGTGGTGAGTCGCATGAACTCATCTCGCCGGGGGGATAATGTCACAGTTACCTCGCCCGTTGACAGCCAATATCTGCAGCTCAACACCCATGTGGCCGCCTGGGAAGTCGAATCTCTGAGTGATGCTAACTTCATGTTCTGGATAGCCCTGGCGGGGTTACTGCCATTGTTCCAGTTGAGTTACTGGATCTCCACTTCCTTAGGCGGTGGTTTGTGGGATATGTATATCGCGATCAAACGCTTGGCCGATGGCGATCTCACTCAGAGACTTAATTTCTTCGGTAAAGATGATTTCAGTATGATCGCCACCGAAATTGATCGCAGCGCAGATAATATGAGTCAGATGGTTACTGCGATAGGCAATAATGCCGCGACTCTGGCTCAAGCCGCCGATGAATTTAATCAGCAGGCAAATCAGAGTGACGAGCTCATCGGGTTTCAGCATCAGTTTTTAGATACGGTGGCCGTGGCCATGGATCAGATGACCGCCGCAATCGAAGAGGTATCAAGCAACGCGGCCAATACTTCTGAGCAGACTAAGGCCAATTCACATCAAGCACAAGAGAGTAAACTGCGGATCATAGATGCGGTTGATCGTATCTCTGGCCTGGTGGCTAAGATTGGCGCTGCATCTGACTCGGTCTCTCAGCTGTCGCGCAATGCCTCTGAGATAGGCGCGGTAGTCACCACCATTAACAGTATATCTGAGCAGACGAATCTACTCGCACTCAATGCTGCCATCGAGGCGGCTCGCGCCGGTGAGCAGGGTCGCGGGTTTGCCGTGGTTGCCGATGAGGTGAGAACCCTTGCAGGGCGAACTCAGCAGGCGACGGTGGAGATTCAGTCTATGATTGAAGGCCTGCAATCGGGTTCGACTAAATTGACTCGGGTGACGCAGGAGATAGTCGAGCAGGCCGATCAGGGCCGGAGCGCTATCGTCTCTGTGGGGGAAGATGTGGACTCTATGGCGGCATCGACTAATGATGTGTTCGATATGAGTTCACAGATTGCCGCTTCTGCCGAGGAGCAGAGTGTTTCAGCACGTGATATTGCAATGCAACTCAATGATATACGCGTTCAGTCGGAAACGATAAAGCAAACGGCGCAACGTTCTGTGTCCTTGGCCTCCGAGCTGCGTAATTCATCTCTCGAGTTAGAGGGGATTTTGCAGCAGTATCGTACTGGCTAATCGCACATTTGAGCACGATTTTTAAAAGCAAAACCAAGGTTTTGCTTTTTTTTTGCCTATAATTTAACTCACGTATACGCGAATACGTATGATACTTTTGTTGTGTTATTGTTGCTTGCGTGTAGTATTTGCTTCCGGTTATTCCATTCTTTATGGCCGTGTGCAATGAAACCCTGTTGTCTTTCTTTTTCAGCGTTTCTTGGTGATGGCTTTTTCTGTGAAAGTAAGCGTTGAGGTCGATGTGATAAATAGACGTGTGGGATTACTATTTGGTGTACTTTTTTTAGGATCTTCGGTGATGGCAAGTTTCGGGGTGAGTGCAGAAACTATCAGGCTGGTGGATTCAACCGGTGAGGCGATGAAGAATATGGTGGTCTATCTGCAACCTAAACACCTTGTTGGGTTTCACGCCGAACGTGCTGGTGAGCGTGTCGGTAACCAGGCTCTGCCACTCGAAGTCCTTCAGAAAAATAAGCAATTTTCCCCTTATATTACTGTGATGCAGCAAGGTCATGAGCTGCGATTCGTCAACGATGATGATATCACCCACCATATCTACGCAGCGGCGGGACCCAAGCGCTTCTCCTTGAAGTTACGTAAAGACAAGGTCACTAAGACCATGGTGTTCGACCGTGTTGGCCACGTTTCCATGGGATGCAATGTTCATGATTGGATGAGTGGTCACCTGTTGGTGGTCGATACACCGTATTTTGGCTTAACCGATGATACTGGCTGGGTCAACTTAGATAGTGTTCCCGATGCCGATTATACCTTGGTCATCTGGCACCCCCAGTTATTAAGCCAAGATAACACAGTGTCACAGGAGGTGACTCTGCCGCTGCCACAGGCGTTAACCATCACAGTCTCAGCCGCCATGGGGGATATCCCGTATCAGAAGAGCCTGGATGACTTTGAGTTTTTGGAAGGATATTAATGTTCGGTATGTTCAATCGAATACAGACCCGTATATTTGCCTTCTTCGTGATCTTACTGATCGCGGTGCAGGCCATTTCTTTTGCCATCACTTATTACGCCAATAAACGTCTGGAGCAAGCGCAATTAAGCAACCAACTCTCGGTGGCCGAGTTGGTGTTTCAGTCCGAGTATGACGACCGTAATTATTACCTCTCAGCCTTCGCGGAAACCGCGGCTAAAGATTTTGGCCTCAAAGATATCTTTATCGATGGTGATAACCGTAGCTTTCTGGTGGCGCTCAATAATCACAGGAAGCGTATCAATGCGGATATTGCTATCGCCGTGGACGATGAGGGTAAAATCATCGGTGAGCTGATGCTCAACACCAAAGGGGCGGAGAAGGGCAAGGTCAGCGTCGGCCCCGAGCAAGGTGAGGCATTTCGTTATCCATTGGGCAGCGAGTTTCAGGGCGGCAAACCTTTTTATCCTCTGGAAGATAATATCTATCAGATTAAATTTGCTCCCCTCACCAGTGGGGCCAACAATGTCATAGGTTGGGTGGGGTTTGGCTTCATCATAGGTGATGAATTAGCGCGTTCATTACAACTGCATACCGGGCTCAATGCCGGTTTTATGGTGACGTCACAGGGGCAAAAAAATCAGATAATCAGCCTGTCAGCCGAACAGCTAGATGCCGATGATTATCGGGCCGTGTCAGATTATATCCGAGATGGGCAACCCAATATTGAATATGTCCTGTGGCATCAAGCACTCGGAGAGGTAAACGAAAAACAACTGCATGCCTTCATGTATCAGACCCGTTATGACGTACTCGAGTCTTTTCAGAAGCAATGGTTACAGCAGCTTGGCTTAATCGTCTTGATGTTGCCCATCTCCTTGTTGCTGGCCTTCGTGATCTCCAGCGGTGTGACTAAACCAATCAAGTTATTGATTGAGCAGGCGAGATTTATCGCCAAGGGGAATTACAACTCTAAGGTCATGGTGGGCAATAGCATAGAGATGCAAGAGCTGGCCGAAGAGTTTACTGTGATGCAGCAGGCGATTCTTAGTCGTGAAAGTAAGATTGCGTTTCAGGCCTACCACGATCCCCTGACTAACTTAGCTAACAAGAACGAGTTGGAACGTGTGACTCTGCCCTGGTTTGAGGCTAAATCAGCCGTGGCAATTTGTTTGATCAACATCAAGCGCATGACCGAGGTGAATGGCACCTTAGGACATGTGGTGGGAGATGAGGTGATAAAAGAGATAGGACGACGCTTATCTTCTATCGATGATATCAGCCTAGTGTGTCGTATGAGCGGCGATGAATTTGTATTGGCGTTTAAAGATACATCTCCCAAGGCACTGCGTAGCTTGCTGGCTCAGGTGCAGAAAAAAATCGAAGCCGAATATCGCTATCAAGACATCTCCTTGCATCTGCAGTTGACCATAGGTGTGAGCTTTGTCCACTATCCCAGTGATTTAGAAACCTTGCTTCGTCAAGCCGATACGGCGATGCAGCACGCTAAGAAGCATAAGCTTGAGCAGCAGATCTACCAGCAAGAGATAGATATAAATACCTTAGAGAGATTGCAGCTGATCAACGAGCTTAAATTTGCCATAGAGCATGGTGAGCTGGTGCTGTTTTACCAACCTAAACTAGATCTAGCACTGAATAAGATCACCCAGGTAGAGGCGCTGGTTCGTTGGCAGCATAGGGACAGGGGAATGATCCCACCCGATGAGTTCATTCCTATCGCGGAGCAGATGGGACAGATAAACGCCTTAACCCGTTGGGTGATGAATGAAGCTATCGACCAATATCTGCGTTGGCAAGCCCAGGGGATAGACTTAGGCATAGCGATAAATATCTCGGCAGAAAACTTAAAAGATGCGCACTTTTGTCAGTATGTACTCGATGTTATCTCAGACAGGAATGTGCCCATCGAGGCGATAACCTTAGAGATCACCGAAGATGCCGTGGTGTCAGATCCCGACAATGCCATCAAGCAACTCAAGGTGTTGAAGCAATATGGCTTGAAGATATCTATCGATGACTATGGCACTGGTTATTCATCATTGGCTCAGCTTAAGCAATTACCCGTGGATGAGCTAAAGATAGATAAGTCATTTGTACAAAATTTAATGGTTAACCTCGATGACCAAATCATCGTTAATTCCACCCTACAGCTGGCCCACAACTTAGGCTTGCGCGTTGTCGCCGAAGGGATTGAAGATGAAGGGGCCCTGAAATGGCTCGCCAAGAGAGGCTGTGAGATGGGCCAAGGCTATTATCTATCTAGGCCTGTCGATGCCGATACCTTAGTTACTTGGTTAGCCAATTCTGATTATTAGCCTAAGATTTAAATGAAAAAGAAAAATAGGAGCAAGAGGATAGAGATGAAAAATGGGTTATTGATCTTGGCTTTGTATTCGTCGATGGGATTATCTGCCGAGCAAAATTTCTCTGGCATCATAGATGTCAGGGCCAGCTATACCGATGGCATCACCTCTTATGTCGATGGTGGGCTGGGTAAGTTTAGATTCAATCCGGATGGGCAACTCTCTCTGGCTCAGGCGGGCCTGAGTTATCATATCGATTGGGATAACCCGCTGTCGGCTCATGTGGTGGCCAATGCCTATTGGGATGGGGTGCGGGATAATATTGGTATTACCGAGGCCTACATCAAGTATAAGGGCCTGCCCTGGGATAATGGATTGCGCCTGAGTAGTAAGTTGGGGATCTTGTATCCTGAGATATCCATGGAAAATATCGCCACCGCCTGGTCTTCTCCTTACACCTTGACCTATTCTGGGATCAACAGCTGGTTAGGTGAAGAGGTGCGCCATATAGGTGCTCAACTCCGCTTGGATTATCTGGGCAAGTTTCACGATTCCCGCCATGATTTTAGCCTCTCGAGTGAGTTATTTCAAAATAACGATACCACAGGTGCCATGTTAGCCTGGCACGGTTGGACCAACAGCTCACGTCAGACGCTATGGCAAGAAAAACTGCCCTTGAGCCCAATGCCTGCCCTTGAGGGGGGCTCCTTACGTTTTCAAGCGAAGGAGTCTGATCCGTTTATAGAGCTAGATAACCGTATTGGTTATCACGTTAAAGCCCAGTGGAAGATGCAGGGACTAGGACGACTGGAAGCGGGTTATTATGATAATGATGCCGATACCCTGGTGATCGAAGAGGGGCAATATGCCTGGCTGACTCAATTTGGGCATATAGGTACCAAGTGGATCTTGCCCTATAACATCGAGCTTATCGCTCAATATATGCAGGGGGATACCTTGATGACATCGCCCTTCGGTACCATAGTCGTGGACAATGGTTTCGACTCGGGGTTTATTCTACTCAGTCATAGGTGGAACAAACACAGGGTCTCGGCGCGATTCGAAGATTTTAGCGTCACAGATAATGACCTTACATTTGATGATAATAACAGTGAGGAGGGGCAGGCCATGACAATCTCCTACAGCTATCAATTGAGCAAAGGCTGGTTTATGCAGGCGGAATATAACCGTATAGATTCAGAGCGCGCCGCCCGAGTCGAACAAGGTTACTCTAAAGACCTAGTCGAGCAGCAGTGGCAGCTGGCGAGCCGCTATTATTTTTAAAAAAGTGCTAGTTCCTAGGCACTAGCACTACTAGGAAAATCCTGGAAATTACAGCGCAGCAGCAATCAGGGTGCCTTGCTTAATCGCCCGTTTAGCATCCAGCTCGGAGGCGATATCGGCGCCGCCAATCAGGGTGACTCTCACATTACTGGTCTCAAGTTTGGCTTGCAGCGCCCTATGGGAGTCTTGTCCGGCGCAGATGATGATGTTATCCACCTCGAGCAGTTGTTCCTCACCATCGATAGAGATATGCAGTCCCTCATGGTCAATCTTGTGGTACTGCACGCCTTTGAGCATCTTCACGCCCTTGTTTTTTAGCACGGTTCTGTGGATCCAGCCCGTGCTCTTACCTAGACCCGCTCCTACTTTCGATGTTTTTCGTTGCAGTAAAAAAATCTCCCGCGGCGAGGGCTCACATTGTGGCTCGACTAAACCGCCCGGGGTAGAGCCGCTAAGATCGACTCCCCACTCTTTCATGTAAGCGTCTTTATCTAAGCTGGTGGACGCGCCTTGATGGGAGAGGTATTCACCCACATCGAATCCTATTCCGCCGGCGCCTATGATGGCCACGCGCTTACCTACCGGTTTTTTATCTCTTAGCACGTCTAAGTAGTTCAGTACCTTGTCGCTATTAATGCCTGGAATGTCCAGTTGGCGAGGTACTATCCCAGTTGCCAATAATACCTCATTGAATCCAAGCAAGTCCTCTTCACGGGCCCTGGTATTGAGTCTGACATTGACGCCGGTGAGCTCGAGTTGCTTTTTAAAATACCTGATGGTTTCGCTGAATTCCTCTTTACCCGGTACCTGCATGGCAATATTGAACTGGCCGCCAATCTTATCGTCGGCCTCGAACAGGGTGACCTTATGACCACGTTTGGCTGCTGTGGTTGCCGCGGCCAGACCCGCGGGTCCGGCGCCAACCACGGCAATTTCTTTGATCTGCTTGGTGGGCGTTATCACCAGCTCGGTCTCATGGCAGGCCTGAGGGTTCACCAGACAAGACACCAGTTTCATCTGGAAGATATGATCTAAACAGGCCTGATTACAGCCGATACAGGTATTGATCTCATCGGGTTTTCCCGCTTGAGCCTTGAGCATGAAATCAGGATCGGCAAGCATGGGCCGGGCCATGGAAACGATGTCGGCATTTCCCCCGGCGAGGATCTCTTCGGCCACTTCCGGGGTATTGATGCGGTTAGTGGCACACAGCGGAATGCTGATCTCTTGTTTCATGCGTTTGGTCAGCTCGACGAAGGCGCCCCTGGGCACACTGGTGGCTATGGTGGGCACACGCGCCTCATGCCAGCCAACACCTGTGTTGATAATCGTCGCGCCAACTTTTTCTATGCCCTTGGCCAGCTCCACCACCTCTTGCCAGGTGCTGCCCCCTTCGACGAGGTCGAGCATGGAGAGCCTGAAGATGATGATAAACGCTTCACCGACCGCTTCACGGGTGCGGCGTACTATCTCTAACGCCAGCCGGGTGCGGTTTTCATAGCTGCCCCCCCAGCGGTCGGTTCTGTGGTTGGTGCGCTTACAGATAAATTGATTGATGAAGTAACCTTCAGAACCCATGATCTCGACGCCATCATACCCGGATTTCTGGGCGTTAAGCGCGCAGTTGACGAAGTCCTGGATCTGTTTCTCTATGCCAACTTCATCGAGTTCTCTGGGAACAAATGGGTTGATCGGGGCCTGTAGCGGTGAGCAACTCACCAATTGAGCTTGATAGGCGTAACGTCCGGTATGCAAGATTTGCAAACAGATCACGCCATCCTCTTTATGCACGGCTTGGGTGATTAACTTGTGCTGCTCGATATCTTCATCTGTGGCTATCATGGTGGCATTGGGCATGCCGCCGCCTTCGATATTGGGGGCGAAACCACCGGTGACTATCATGCCTATGCCGCCAGCGGCCCGCGCGGCGTAGTAGGCTGCCATGCGCTCGAACCCGTTGGGGGCTTCCTCTAAGTTTGTGTGCATCGAGCCCATCAAGCTACGATTCTTAATGGTACGAAAACCTAAATCTAGTGGTGCCATTAGATGTGGATAGGACTTGCTCATCTGTGTTCCTTGTTATTATTTATTCTTGGTTAAAGATAGAGCGAATGATAGGATTGGCCAATGACTAAAGATTACAAAACGATGACTATTGTTAGCATGGTGACTTATTGTGAAGCTAGGTGATATTTCTGTTTCTTATATCGAGATCATGCTCAAGGCGATGGCGCACCTTGGGGTCGATGTCGATGAAATATTGGATAAATATTCTATCGATTCAACATCATTAGCGTCCCCCGATGCCAGGGTGAGTATTCCTAAATTTATGCGTCTGGGTCATGATTGTATCCAAACCAGTGGTTTACCTTGGCTTGGGCTGGTCATGGGAGAGGTTACCACAGCGACTAATCTGGGAATGGCAGGCTTATTGGCCTTGTCTGCCCAAGATCTCAGGCAAGCCTGCCATCAGATAGCCACCTTTGAGCTGCTGAATAAATATAACTCCAGGGGGCAATCGCAATTCTTTGTCAGTCAGGCGTTTGGTATGGATCAAGAAAAGTACCTGACGCTGGGTCGAGAGTATGGCGTGGAGCAAGGCCAAGGGGTGTTGATGTTTTATTCCATCAAGCCCTATAACGATTACAACTATTTCGTGGTCGATTCCGTCTTGTCGGGTTGGTGCCAGATAATTCAAGATCTGACTGGCTGTGATGATGGGATTGAGAAAGTTTGCTTCGAGTTTTCAGCTCCGGTTTATGCAGATAAATACCATGAGCTGTTTAATTGCCCGGTACTGTTTGAACAAGCGAGTAACTATATCGTCATCAAAGCCGAAGCATTAGCCTGGTCATGTATCAATCGAAGTGCGCCCACCTTCGAGTTACTCAGGAGGGGCGCAGATGAGGAGTTGGAAAAGGTGCGCTTGGGTCTGAGTTTTCATGAGAAGGTCAGCCGGGTGATAGGCCCTCTGCTTGACGGGAGCACCCCGACACTGGAACACGTTTCGCAGCAGCTGAGCATGGCTCCCTGGACTGTCAGGCGTAAACTCGTGGAGGAGGGGGGCAGTTTTCAACAAACCTTGAATGATACCCGCCGAACGTTAGCCATAAGCTATGTACAGGATACGGCGTTAACCTTAGGTGAGATTGC
The DNA here is from genome assembly GCF_013214165.1 of Shewanella sp. Classification (GTDB taxonomy): domain Bacteria; phylum Pseudomonadota; class Gammaproteobacteria; order Enterobacterales; family Shewanellaceae; genus Shewanella. The sequence continues at coordinate 82,419 of NZ_JABSSM010000003.1, forward strand.
CTACCTGTTAGGTTTTGGCTCACCGACCGCTTTTCAGCGAGCCTTTAAACGTTGGACGGGCGAAGCGCCGGGGCGCTTCAGAACGGCAAATACAAGTACAAATAAAGAGAAGTAGATAGCGCGCTAAGCGCGCTGTTTTCCCGCTTCCTCTGTGGCACAATTGTCATCTTTTAGCTTACGCCGAAGAATTTTTCCCACGGGTGACATGGGCAGTTCACTCCTGAATTCAAATTGACGCGGGATCTTGTAGCCGGTGAGCTTGTTCTTACAAAACGCCCTGATCTCTTCTCCTGTCAGGCTAGCATTGTCTTGTATGACCACATAGAGCTTGACCGCCTCACCGGTCTTAGTGTCTTCAACGCCGATAGCGGCGCAGTTAACCACATCTGGATGAGTCGCTACCACGGCCTCTATCTCATTAGGAAAGACGTTAAAGCCTGAGACTATGATCATGTCCTTGACCCGGTCGACTATGCTGACGAAACCATCTTCATCGATAATGGCGATATCACCGGTGAGCAGCCACTGGCCATCTGGGGTGAAAGAATCGCGGGTAGCCTTAGGGCGGTTCCAGTAGCCTTTCATCACCTGAGGGCCTTTGACGCAGAGTTCGCCGCGCTCGCCAATTGGCACTTCTTCACCGAGTGCATTTATGCACTTGAGCGCCGTGTGTTGCAGCGCCTGACCTACGGTACCTAATCGCTCTAAGCCGTTAATCGGGTTCATGCATACGGCGGGCGAGCATTCGGTCAGACCATAAGCTTCGGAGATGCCAACACCTGTGAGTGCTTGCCAGCGTTTGGCGGTATCCCCCATCAGGGCTGTGCCGCCGGACAGGGTGAATTTCATCTCACTAAAGTCGACCTGCTTGAAACTCGGGCTTTCCATCAGGGAGACAAACAGGGTGTTGAGTCCTATCAGGCCGGTAATTTTGAATGGTTTCATCGCCTTGATAAAGGTCTCGGTATCTCTGGGATTGGCGATAAGCACACTGTGTTCACCGAGTCTGAAAAATGCCATCAGGTGCACGGTAAATGAATAGATATGGTACAGGGGCAGGGGAGCAATCATCACAGATTGCTTACCTTTCATCATAGACTGACCCTGATCATCGAGTTGCCGTACCACAGTGCCTGACTGCAGCATATTGGCGATAATATTGGTATTGGTGAGCTCGGCGCTCTTAGCAACACCTGTGGTGCCGCCGGTGTACTGCAGCACTATGGTGTCGTCTGGCTTATCGAGATGGGCTGGGGTAAACCCCTTGCCCAGATGCTGCTTGAGGATTTTCCTGAATGACACTGCGTGAGGAAGATGGTAATTGGGGACCATCTTCTTGATATGCTTGACGGTGGAGTTGATCAACACGCGTTTCACCGCAGGCAGCATATCGGCGAGGCTGGTGGTGATGATCAATTCGAGACGGGTCTCTTTCTGGATATTCTCAACCGACTTGGCGAAGATATCCATGCACAAGAGCGCTTTGGCGCCCGAATCATTAAACTGATGGATCATCTCAGGTTCGGTATACAAGGGATTGGTATTGACGATACGCAGTCCTGCCCGCAATGCGCCAAATACGGCGATGGGGTATTGCAGGGTATTGAGCATCTGAATGGCGATAGCATCACCGGGGACGAGTGAGGTTTGGTTTTGCAGGTAATGGGCAAACGCGGCACTGTATTGGTTAATCTCTTTATAACTGAGACTGTGGCCCAAACTGGTAAATGCCGGTTTATCTGCGTACTTGATAAAGGCCTCTTCGATGGCGTCGATAGCCGAGGCGTATTGTTCTAAGTCGATGGAATCAGAGATCCCAGGGGCGCGTTTACCATTCCAAAACGATGCTTCCATACTTGCCTCAATGCGTGTTGGCGAGCCAGTCTCAAATCTAGATGAATTAATCTGGTCGCAAATTATTGTTTTATTTGGTGCTTTATTCTTGTTGTCATTAGCGGATGTATTGGTTTAAATCACTTGTTATCCATTGACTATTACCTACTTTTGAGGAAATGATAAGTGACTAGTAGTGACTTAAAGTGACAAATTGATATCCTTTATATACAAGAACGAGTCAGTGGTCGGTTTTCATTGGCTGATATTAAGCTCAGAGGCGAGGCTTTTGTTGGTTTGACCCTAGATCATCCCATCTTCCCCCTCTATGGATAAAGTAGGTTTATGATAAAAACATAAAAAATAGCGGTATGGCGAAGCCTAATAATACCAAGCCTCCTTTTCTTCCCCAGGGGCTGTGTTTTCCTTTGACCATGAATAACGCCGATATAGCCAAAAATATCAGCATGATGGCATAGGCATCAGAAAATATTACCCAGGCCGCTTTAGCCTCATTTAAGTGGAGAGAGTTAATGTTTTTTAATAACTTTCTCTCGGTGATCAGTTCAAGTTCAATTTCTCCATTGGTTAAATTAGCATTCAAATTACTGCCATCGGTTAGAAATACTTTAAATTCATGCTCACTCGCCCAATAGTTAGCCTTGACGCTGTTAATTATCTTAAAGCTTGTTAACATTAAGTCGATAATCTCATCTTCATTATCGATATGAATTAATTTGGGTTCTATTGCAGTTTTCTTTACTATGCTGTAATTGGGGTTCCAATCTCGGATATGATTGACTGCTATTCCTGATATCGCGAATACTAGGGTGAATCCTATGCATAAATAGCCAATATCCCGATGAAGATTACGGTTTATCCGATACCAATTTGACCCATGCTTTTTACGATGAACGCGTAAATTAATATTGATATTCTTAGTCAAGAATCTTAACTCCAGTAGGAATTAATTGATAAATACTCAATGCTTCGGTGACCGAGTCGGGCTCAAAATCTTCATGTTTACGTTTAGCCAGCATGGCTAAATAGCGCTTGGTTTGTGATAAATCTAAATTAATAACATGTAATTGTCCCTTGGCAATCGCCTGAGATCCCTTAGCGCTCACGGGAAAAACCATGTCCCCATCACGTACTTTTATGCGTAATCTTTCAAATTTCGCATCCGAAGATAACTCCATCCAGCAGCCCCGTTTCTCACAGACACTGATGATGGTTCCCCTAACGGTTACAGGTTTATCTAGATAAGTATCTGCTCGTTCTAAGACTCGAGAAATATCAACTAACTGAGAAGAATCAACTGCTTCTCCATACTCATACACTTTAGCCTGGACACATGTACTCATGGTTATAGCCACAAGTAACCCATAAAAAAACTTCACCATATCTCTCTCCTTAACGTCGGTTAACACTCGATTGGCCTGATCTAACACTGGATAATTGAATCAAAACAAATTTGATAAGCACCTAGTGTAAACTAAATGATAATCATTTGCATCCATATTGAATTGAAGGTAAATTGCAGGCGTTTTTCAAGCAGTTGAACAAAAAGGATGTTTATGAATAAGCTTGCTAGTCTTTGCCTACTCTTGGGTGTAGCCCCTTATAGTGATGCAGATACACTCAAGATAGATGAAGAAAACAAACGTGATAAAGACACCGAAGTCATCGTTGTCATTGGCACTAAGCTCGACATGCAACAGAGGACACTCGAAGTGCCAAGATCTGTGACGGTTATCACAGATAAACACATTCAAGATACACAAGCACAAGAGTTAACGGATGTTATAAAACAAACACCCAGTATCAGTATCTCAAACAACGATAGGCCCTTAGTGGGTGAAATTATTATTCGCGGCTTTGGCAATGAAAGAGTTAACTTAATTGTGGATGGTGCCAATTACCAACAATATAGTGATGGCAGCAGCACAAGCACGTATATCAGCCCCCTAGATCTGGATCCCAGTATCGTCAAAGCGGTAGAGATCACTCGTGGGGCTGACGGAGTGGCACAAGGGAGTGGGGCCATAGGGGGGCAAATTCGCGTCGTCACTAAGGGGGCTTGGGATTACGCGGACACTGGCTCAGGTGTGTTAGTCCGTGGTGGGTATGCCGATGCAAATAACGCTAAACACCTTGGATTGACGGCTTATCATGCTGGCCAAGACTTAGCCCTAGCATTACATGCCAATAAACGTACCTTTGGCGATGTTGAAGTTAATCTTAGCGATCAAGATGGCTCGGATCGTGGTCAAACGGCTATCGTAAAAAATGATGGTGAGAGTCAAGATTTCCGTATCAAGGTCAGTCTTGAGTCTGACTATGGTCGTTTTGACAGCAATACCTTTTATACCGAATCCAGTGTTGCGGACATACCGTATGCTAATCAAACTGACTGGAAAGACCAGCCGATTAGTGAACAAGAAACGGGCAAACGGTTCAGTCAGACGTTTGCTCATAGCTATGATCCGAATGTAGATTTTATTAACTTAAATAGCCGTATTTATTATCAGGAGTATAGACAGAATCGAGTGCAATTTGGCGATATAATATTGCCTTCAAAAACCTATAGTTTTGATAATGTTGGTATGTTTACGGATAAAAGCTTGGGGCTAGTCGTTGAAAACAGCATCATCAATGATTGGAATGACATGACTTCAGAGTCTGTCATGTTTGCTAAGTTGGAACGTCAAATATTTAAAGATGAAATTCAAGATAATCTCACACAAGAAACGTCTCAATTTTACGGTAAGAGCCAAGGTAACACCTTCTCTGGGGGGGTGATCAACAATAGTCATTGGCAGACTTGGCTGAGTACCGAAGCGGGCCTACGCTACGATCATTATCGTCGTAGTTCTGATAACTACAGTGAATTTGGGGTTAATGAAGACGGCCAGTGGTCACTGAATGCAGGTATCACATTGAGGCCCATGGAATGGCTGCGTTTATATGCTCGCTATAATCAAGGTTTCCGCGGCCCTAATATTCGTGAACTGTACAAGGAAGATCATTGGGCTTGCCACCGTCCCACTAAAAACTGTTATCAAGAATCTCAACCAGATTTGAAAGCCGAGCGCAGTGAAAATTTGGAGGCTGGTATAGGATTCATCTTCGAGGATACCCCGTGGGCAGACAAGTTTGTGTTTAAGCTTAACTGGTTCGATATTCAGGTAGAGGACTTCATCGACAGTGCGCCTTTCATGTATAAGTTAGTCGATGATAAAAAAGTATTTGCTAGCCCTGAAGAAGCGACCCATAGGGATTATTCCAGTAAAAATATCAGTAAACTGTACTCTGAGGGTGTAGAGGCCGAACTGAGTTATCAGATTGGGGACTTTGATTTATTTGCTAATTACAGTCGCGTGAGAATGGATGTAGAAGGGGTAGCTGATTTTTATCTGGGCACTATCGTCCTTGAACGTGAACCTTATGATAGGGCGCCACAAGATAAGATTAATCTAGGTTTTAGCTGGCAGATGTTCAATGAGCTGCGTTTATCCGGTGTATCCAGTTATTCGATGGACATGACCAGGTTACCCCAATGGCAACTGGAACGAGATATGGGGGCTGAAGGGTATCAATTACACAACTTATATCTCACTTATCAGCCAAACTATGTCGATGATTTAGATGTTCGTTTTGGCATAGAAAACCTAACCGATGAGACTTACTCTGTTTGGCCCGATGATGAAGGAACAAGCCTACCGGGTAGAAATTATAAGGTGTCGCTAAATTATCAATTTTAATCTGAGGCAAGTGTTAAATACCTGCTAACTAGCTCGCCAGTCTCGCCCTGATAGTGTTCAGGGCGAGTATCAGCTTGTTACTCGCTGGCCCAAGTGACATGATAGGTAACTAGCTAAAGGTGCTCCAGATCGGCGCGTGATCCGATGGCTTGTCTATGCCGCGAAGATCATAATCGATATCTGACTCGAGCAGACGTTCATTGAGTGACTTAGTCGCCAGTACCACATCGATGCGCAGGCCGCGGTTATCGACGAAACCCTTGCTGCGGTAATCGAACCAGGAATAACGCTCGGTGCGCTGGGGATGAAGCTCACGGAAGGTATCGAGTAATCCCCAATCCATCAGGGTTTTTAACCATTCACGTTCTTCCACCTGGAAGCTACACTTACCGGTTCTTAGCCAACGTTTGGCGTTCGGCTCGCCTATGCCTATGTCGAGATCCACGGGTGAGATGTTGATGTCACCGATAATGGCGATATCTTCATCCGGGGTGTGGTGCTCGTTCAGGTAGGTCATCAGGTCTTTATAGAACTGACGTTTGGCCGGATACTTGGTCTCATGGCTGATATTGTCGCCCTGAGGGAAGTAACCATTGAGCACTGTCAGTGGACGGCCATTTTCCTGGGTGAACGTCCCCATGATCATGCGGCGCTGGGCATCTTCGCAGTCTGTCGGGAAGCCTTTCTGTATCTTGACCGGCTCGAGTTTAGATAGCATGGCAACGCCGTAATGGGCCTTGCCACCGTGATAGTGCACCTTGTAACCCATGGCTTCGACATCGGCAGCCGGAAACACATCATCGTGTGCCTTGGTTTCCTGCAGGCCGATGATATCTGGCTGGTGGGTGTCTATTAACGCCTGAAGTTGATGCAGTCTGGCGCGAATACCGTTGATATTAAAAGACACTATTTTCATTGATTGTATGGTTCCTAAATTATGGCAGTACGCGCTTAAATGGCTTAACGATCACCTTGTCATACACGCCTGCAGCAACGTAAGGGTCCACATCGGCCCAGGCCTGTGCGTCTTCTAACGAGGGGAAATCGGCAACCACCAGGGAGCCGGTAAAGCCTGCTTTCCCCGGGTTTTCGTTGTCGATGGCCGGATGAGGACCTGCCACTAGCAGACGACCTTCATCGGCCAATTCTTGTAGGCGTGCCAGATGCTCCGGGCGAGCGGCAAGGCGATGCGCTAAACTGTTTTCAACATCTTGAGATGAGATCATATACCACATGGTTTTAGTTCCTTTTCTTAGGCCAGCTAAACGCTCATGACTGATGTCCTGAGACTCAATATCAGTGCCGAACTACTTCTTAGTTAATTCTTTCTTATGCTCTTCAGGCATATGTTTAAATAGATAAAATACGGTAACTAGAGTGTTCAACAGCGTAAGCGCGGTTAAGCCAAATACCTTGAAATTAACCCAGGTCTCCTGAGACAAGCTGAAGGCCACATAAATATTGATAAGGCCGCAGGCGATGAAGAAGGTTACCCAATACCAGGTAACATGGGCCCAAATTCTGTCTTCGACGATTAATTCTTTGCCTAGCATGCTCTTTAGTATCGGCTTGTTGATGAACTGGCTGACTGCCAGAGCGATAGCAAATAGTGCGTACACGACGGTGACTTTCCATTTGATGAAGGTGTCATCATGAAACACTAAGGTGAGGGTACCGAAGAAAGTGACCATCACGAAGGTGACCAGATGCATTTTCTCTAATTTCTTGTAGAGGGCATAGGTGATGATCAATTGCAGCGCTGTCGCGGCGATCAAGGCACCACTGGCTACATAGATATCGAAGAATTTATAGACAGCAAAAAAGATGACTAGAGGCAGAAAATCGAGCAGTTGTTTCATAGGAATATTATCAAGATGGCTATTCAAAATTGAGAGCCCGAGTGTAACACGAGCGGCGGGTTAAACAAGTAGCATTAGCGGCTTGGGCTGGCTGGGTACAGCATAGGCTAAGTATATGAAATGAGGCTGAACGCGTTACTGACTAACTCATCCAGTGTTGGTATTACTCAAACAAAAATCGTTTGAGATCAGTAATTTTCATCTCTCAATTAAGAGGCTAGGTTGACTAGGTTAATTCGCTTTAGTATTGATTTCCATTTTGTTGCCGATAAACCTATAATGTTACGTTAAAATAAAATAACAGTAATATAATTAACGAATTGGAGTGGAAATACAAGATGAAGAGACAGTTGAACGCTGTTAAAAAGGCGCTGGCCTTGTCAATAGGCTTGTTGAGTGTTGCAGCACATGCAAGTGACACCTTAACCGCAGAAGAGGTCATAGGCCTACAACAAGTCGCTCAGGCGCAGGTTAGCCCATCGGGTGATCATGTTGCCTTTACCCGTACTGTTCCCCGAGAGTTATACAAAGAAGAAAATGGCTTGCACTGGTCTGAGCTTTATCTTGTCGATGACAAGGGGGTTGAGCGTCCTTATATCACGGGCCCAGTGACGGTGAAAAACATTCAGTGGTCTAGTGATGGCAGCTTGATCTATTTTCTTGCCAAGATGGGTGAAGATAAATTTACCGCCCTGTATCAGATCCCCTTTAACGGTGGTCAGGCGCAAAAGACCTTAGCGTTGAAAGAGACAGATCTTGCAAGCTATGCCTTGAGTCATGACGGCAAGCAGATCGCCATCATTGCCAAGCCTGCCAAAGATAACAGCGTCAAAGATCTTAAAAAACTCGGTTTTATGGCCGAAGTTTACGAAGAGGAGCTTGAGAACAAGCAGCTGTTCGTGATTGACTTGGCGGTGAGCGATAAACCCCTCACGCCAGTTGCCTGGAACATCGAAGATTATGTCTCGGATGTACACTGGTCAGCTTCTGGCTCGCAGCTGTTGGTGAAAACTCAGCCAACGGCCCTGATCGATGATAAGTACATGAAGTCACAGTGGCATATCGTCAATGTTGCGAGTCAGAAAGTGGTGACCTCATTTATGACTCAAGGTAAGTTAGGTGATGCCGAGTTTTCTTATGATGGCCAGTATGTCGCTATTCTCGGTGCAGAGGACATGCACGACCCAGCTACAGGCCGCTTGTTCCTGGCGGAAACCAAGACCGGTAAAATCAGCGAGTGGCTGCCAAATCACTTAGGTCATGTGAGTGATTTTGAGTGGAAAAAAGATAAAAACGAGCTTTATTTTATCACTAATATCGACACCGACTCTGTCGTCGGCTTAATTAAGCCTGGCAGCCATGATCACCAGGTGGTGGTTAAAGCCGGTCAGTTTATCGCGTCACAGTTGAGCATCTCAGATTCTGATAAGACGATTGCACTAAGGGCCAATACGGCTCAGCATCCCAACGAAGTCTACATGCTCAGAGGCAGTAAGCATCAGGCGACGCGCCTGAGTCACTCGAATGCTTGGCTAGATGATAAGCGACTCGCGAAGCAAGAATCTATCTCGTTTAAGGCCAAAGATGGCGTCGAGATTGCTGGTGTGCTTATCTACCCGCTCGACTATAACAAGGGTCAGCGTTATCCGCTTATCATGTCCGTTCACGGCGGCCCCGAGAGCCATGATAAAGACGGGTGGTTAACTAATTACTCACGTCCTGGTCAGCTGGGTGCGGCCCAAGGGTACGCCGTCTTCTATCCGAACTATCGTGGTAGCACAGGCAAGGGCGTCGATTATTCTAAGCTGGGTCAGAATGATTATGCGGGTAAAGAGTTCGACGACTTGGTCGAGTTTAAAGATCACCTTGTCGATATGGGTTTAGTCGATAGCAAGAAGGTCGGTATTACCGGTGGTTCATACGGTGGCTATGCCTCGGCTTGGGCGGCGACTAAACTGACTAAGCATTTCGCTGCCAGCGTCATGTTTGTCGGTGTGACCAACCAATTGTCTAAGTTTGGTACCACCGACATCTCAAACGAGATGCATCTGGTGCATGCACGCTCTTATCCTTGGGATAAGTGGCAGTGGTATCTGGAGCGCAGCCCAATCTACTGGGCGGGTCAGTCTGAGACGCCACTGCTCATCATGCATGGTAAGGATGATCCTAGGGTTCACCCGGCTCAGTCCATGGAGCTATACCGCTACATGAAAGTGCAGGGCAAGGTTGTACGTCTGGTGTATTACCCGGGTGAAGGCCATGGTAACCGCAAGGCTGCCGCTCAGTACGANTATCACCTGCGCCTGATGCGTTGGATGGACCATTACCTGAAGAATGATGGTAAAGAGATGCCAGCGAATGAGTTAGATCATAAGGCAAGGCTAGAGGCTAATAAAGAGGATGCTAATGACGAGGCTGCCAAGAAATCAGCCTAATCTCAGCTAGCACCTTGCTTGAATGATGTACTTCAGGTTTGAACGTGAAAAATGCCAACTCTGTGAGTTGGCATTTTGCTGTTTGCAGGCTTTAGCTCTGTAGGTTTGGCCTTATAGCAATCGGTATCAGGTCGCGGCCTTCATGTTGCGGGTAAACTCACCAAGCTTAGCGAACAGTGCGGTTTCATCATCTTTATTGGCGTTGATGATCTTCACTACTGCCGAGCCAGAGATAACACCGGCTGCGCCTGCTTCGATAGCGGCTTTCACCTGTGCAGGCTCTGCGATACCGAAGCCGAGTAATGGCGGCGCGCCGTTAAACTCTTTGAGGCGAGATAAGATCTCACCGATTGGCATACCGGCCTTCGATTCCGTACCTGTGACGCCGGCGCGCGACAGCAAGTAAGTGTAGCCTTCGCCTTTCTCACTCACCATTTTTAGCGTGTCACGATCGGCATTGGGTGGAGCGATAAAGATAGGCGCAACATTGTGGGCCTTGGCCGAGGCGATAAAGGGCTCGGCCTCCTCTACCGGCACGTCGGCGATAAGCACCGAGTCCACGCCGGCAGCCTGAGCCTTGGCGTAGAAGGTATCGATACTCTTGGTATAAACCAAGTTAGCATAGAGCAAGAGACCGATGGGCAGATCTGGGTACTTGGCGCGAATAACTGAGAGCATCTCGAAACACTGAGTCGGCGTGGTGCCAGCGGCGAGTGAGCGCAGGTTGGCGGCCTGGATGACAGGGCCATCGGCCAATGGATCTGAGAAGGGGAAGCCCAGCTCAAGGGCATCGGCACCATTTTCGACTAAACAGTCGATGATCTTTAGTGATAGCTCAGGGCTGGGATCGCCCAAGGTCACGAATGGCACAAACGCGCCCTTATTTTTCTGTTTCAATGCGGCAAATACTGCCTGGTAACGGCCTGCTTGTTTAGATTCGGTCATCGTCGCTCTCCTCTCTTTGCTGCGCTTTCTCGCTTTCATCTTGTTGCGCTTTCTCTCGCTCTGCCAAGATATCTGCTACGGTGAAGATATCTTTATCACCTCGGCCCGACAGGTTCACCACCAAGATGGTTTCCTTGGTGGCCTTCTCGGCGAGCTTGAGTGCATAGGCGATGGCGTGGGATGACTCCAGCGCCGGGATAATCCCTTCACAACGAGCCAGTAACTGGAAGGCGTCCAGCGCCTCATCATCGGTTGCCGACTCATAAGTCGCGCGGCCAGTAGCGGCAAGGTGAGCATGCTGGGGACCCACAGACGGGAAGTCGAGCCCGGCCGAGATAGAATATGACTCTTGGATCTGCCCTTCGCTGTCTTGCATCAAGGGTGCTTTCATGCCGAAGAAGATGCCTGTCTTGCCGTGTTTAAGTGGCGCGCCATGCATGGAGGTATGGAGGCCCAGACCCGCAGGCTCGACACCGATAAGTTGTACACTTTCTTCGTCGATAAAGTCGGCAAACATGCCGATGGCGTTGGAGCCACCACCGACACAGGCGATAACCGCGTCGGGCAGACGACCCTCACGCTCAAACAGCTGCCTCTTGGTCTCTTCGCCGATCATGCGCTGAAATTCACGCACGATAGTGGGGAAGGGATGAGGACCCGCTGCCGTGCCCAGTAAATAGTGAGCTTTTTCATAGCTGCCTGACCAGTCGCGCATGGCTTCGTTACAGGCATCTTTAAGGGTCGATGAACCCGAGGTGACCGGAATCACTTCCGCACCCATCAGCTTCATTCTAAAGACGTTGGGAGATTGGCGTTCTATGTCTTTGGCGCCCATGTACACCTTACACTTAAGGCCTAACAGAGCGCAGGCGAGCGCGGTGGCTACGCCGTGTTGACCCGCGCCAGTTTCGGCGATGATCTCTTTCTTGCCCATGCGCTTGGCAAGCAGGGCCTGACCCAAAACCTGATTGGTCTTGTGGGCACCGCCGTGAAGCAGGTCTTCGCGCTTGAGGTAGATTTTGACCAGAGGATTGGGACTCAAGTTGCGGGTCAAGGTCAGCGCCGTCGGGCGACCGGCATAGTTTTTCAACAGGTCGCTGAATTCGGCTTGAAAGGCCTCGTCTTCTTGGGCTTCAATAAACGCCGTTTCGAGCTGTTTCAGTGCCGGCACCAATATCTGGGGTACGTACATACCGCCATATTCGCCGAAGTAGGGGTCGAGTTTGGTCATAGTGTTATCCTTAAATAGATCTGCTACGCATCTCTATGTATGCCACTCACGTTAAAGAGTGAGTGGCGTTATTTGGTGCCGTGCAGGCATAAGTCAAAATATGGTTTACTAATACTGTCTGAGTGCGCTAAATGCGGCGGCGATCTTGTGATGATCTTTCACCCCAGGTGCGCTCTCCAGACCCGAATTGAAATCCAGGCCGTAAAATCCTTGTTTGCTCGCGTCACTGGCATTGTCTGCATCTAATCCGCCGGCGAGCATGGCGTCTGGTTTATGTGGCAGCGCTTGTTGCCAGTCGAAGCTAAGGCCGGTGCCACCAAATTGTTCGCCACTCGCCTTGCAGCTTTTGCTGTCAAACAAGATGCGATCGGCATTTGTGGGGACGGCAAGCTCACTGTCAGTTTGCTCTGAATCAAGATTCACCGCCACGGCTTTCCATATCTGCGCCTTGCTGCCAGTGGCTGCTAAGGCGCTACGCACTTGATCGATATCATATTCAGACTCACTGCCGTGAAGCTGAACCGCAAACAGCTCGAGGGACGACGCGAGTTCGGCGATATTTTTTGCTGACTCGTTAACAAAGACGCCGACAAAATTGAGCCGCTTACCCGAGGCTCGATGAGCCGCTAGCAGAGACTTAGCCTTGTCTGGGGTGATATAACGAGGTGACTTTTCGGCGAAGATGAGTCCGCCATAGATGGCGCCAGCATCGGCGACGGCATTGGCATCTTCAACCGATGTGAGGCCGCAGACCTTGTTGTGGCCGAGGGTCAATGTACGACAAGCCAGGTCTAAGTCATCTGCTGCCATCAATGAGCTGCCGACCAAGAAGCCATCGACCAGCGGACTCAGACGGCGAACTTGCGCCTGATTGTAGATCCCTGATTCGCTGATCACCACACGATCCGCCGGGATACGGGGGGCGAGCGCTTCTGTCGTGGCCAAGTCGGTAGACAAGTCACGCAAGTTGCGGTTATTGATGCCTATGATGTTGGCATCGAGTGCGATGGCGCGTTCGAGCTCGGCTTCATTGCTCACTTCTGTGAGTATGTCGAGCCGGTACTTGGCAGCCTCACAGGCCAGTGCACGGTATTGGTCATCATCGAGCACAGACAGCATCAATAGAATGGCATCTGCGCCTTGGTGAGCGGCGAGCTTAACTTGATAGTTGTCGACGAAGAAGTCTTTACAGAGAATAGGCTGCTTAACCCGGGCACGAACCTTAGGGATATAGTCCATGTCGCCCTGAAAAAACTGCTCGTCGGTGAGCACCGAGATCCCCGCAGCATAGTCATTGTAGACATCGGCAATGGCTTCGACATCGAAATCTGCCCGGATAAGGCCTTTTGATGGGCTGGCTTTCTTGCACTCGAAGATGAAGCCGGCATTGGGCGCGCGTAATGCCTCGAACAAGCTGCGATCCGATATTTGGGGCTTAAGGCTAGCTTGTGGGAAACGCAGTTTCAGTGCCTGTATATGTGCAGCCTTAGTCGCGACGATTCTGGTCAATACATTACTGGCCTCTGAAGGGCTCTGTTGGTTGTCGCTGTTTTGTCTATTGTTTGCTTTAAGATCTGCGATTGAACTGCTCATGCTGTTACTCCTAATCTTGTTTTTCATCTGGCTTTGCCGCTGCACTGGCGCTGGCAAGCTGCTCGAGTAAACCGTATGCCTTGCCACTGGCAAGGGTCTCGAGCGCTAGGGCTGTGCCCGATTTTATTGAGTCACACACGCCGGAGATGTAAAGCGCACAACCTGCGTTGGCGGCAACCGCGTGACGGTGGGCGGTCAGACCTTGCCCTTGCAGTATGGCGCGAGTGAAGTCGGCATTTTGCTCTGGTGTGCCACCTTCGAGATCTTTGAGCCTAGCCGATGTGACGCCTAAATCATCTGGGGAGATTTGGTATTGCTTAATGTCGCCGTCAAGCAGTTCACAGACTAAGGTGTCACCGTGGATAGCCACTTCGTCCAAACCACTGCCATGGACCACCATGGCACGCTTCATGCCGAGTGCCTTCAATACCTCTGCAATGGGCTGAACCAGTTCACTGCAGTATACGCCGAGCAAGATGAAATCAGGGTGAGACGGATTGATCAGTGGACCGAGTACATTAAACAGGGTGCGGGTCTTGAGCGCCTGGCGAACCGGCACCGCGTGCCGCACGCCAGCATGATAGTGGGGGGCGAACAAGAAACACAGGCCGAATTTATCGAGACAGTCTCGCGCAGTTTCCGGTGCCATGGTCAAGTCAATACCGAACTGGGCCAATAGATCTGACGACCCCGACTTGCTCGAGACACTACGATTACCATGTTTGGCTACCTTGGCGCCCGCCGCCGCGGCGACGAAGGCCGCGGTAGTGGAGATATTGATGGTGTTGTGGCCATCGCCGCCGGTACCGACGATATCGACTATGCCTCGAGCACGCGTCGCATCACAGGGGGTTGGAAATGGCTTAGCCGCGGCGCGCAGGGCATCGGCAGCACCGGATATTTCATCGATAGTCTCGCCGCGCATCTTCATGGCGATAAGCATACCGGCCATGGAAACTTGACTCATTTCACCTTGAATAATAGCGCCAACCAGAGATTTTGCCTCGGCGCGAGTCGCACTCTGGCCTGCATAAAGCTTATCTAATAGAGGTTGAAGCTGGCTCATGGTGCATCTCCTGTTCTTGTGGAAGTCTTGGTATCTGCATCGGTTAAGTAGCTCAGGGTTTGCGTGAGCAGTTGGCTGCCTAGCGTGGTTAAAATTGACTCAGGATGAAATTGAAAACCGACGGCTTTATGACTCTTATGGGAGATAGCCATGGGCATCTCTTCGGTGGTGGCGATCACTTCGAGGCACTCGGGCACTCGGGTTGCCACTAGGCTGTGATAACGGGCGACAGGCAGCGGCGAGGGCAGGCCGGCAAAGATCCCGACTCCTTGATGGAAGGTTGGGCTGGCTTTGCCGTGAACCACCTTGGGAGCACGCTCTACCTTGCCGCCGTAGTGCTCAACCATGGCTTGATGACCGAGACAAATGCCCAACATAGGCACCTTACCGGCAAGTTTGCCGATGAGCGCCATCAGGCAGCCCGCTTCATGGGGAGCGCCGGGTCCGGGCGAGAGCACCAGGGCAGCCTTGTCTGCTTCGTTTAACAGTTTTTCTGCGATAAAGTCAGCGCTAAGATCGTTACGATAGATAACCACCTCGAAGCCTAAGCTTCTGAATTGATCCACCAGGTTATAGGTGAACGAATCGAAATTGTCTAATAGGTAAATTTTCATAGTCCGCCTCCAATTTTTATTGCGCTTATCACCGCCTGCGCCTTCTGACGGGTTTCGTCGGCTTCGGCCTGTGGATCTGAGTCAAATACTACCCCAGCCCCAGCCTGGATATGGGCGATGCCCTCTTTTACGAAGGCGGAGCGGATGACGATACAGGTATCCATGTCACCAAGGCCATTGAGGTAACCGGCCGCGCCGCCATAGCTGCCGCGCCTACTTTTCTCGACACCGCGGATGAGTTGTGATGCGCTCACCTTAGGGGCGCCGGTGAGTGTGCCCATGTTCATACAGGCCTGATAGGCGTGCAGGGCATCGAGATCGGTACGTAGTTGACCAGTGACGCGACTGACTAGGTGCATCACATGGGAGTATCTGTCGACTTTCAATAACTCAGGGATCTTGCGGGTGCCGCTTTGGCTAATACGCGCCACATCATTACGGGCTAGGTCAACCAACATCAAGTGCTCGGACAGCTCCTTCTTATCCAGACGCAGTTCGAGTTCGATACGGCTATCGAGATCGGCATCTATCTGGCCATCGGCTGTCTTACCACGCTGACGGGTACCGGCAATGGGGTAAATCTCCACCTGATTGGACTGGGTCTCATACTTAAGTGCGCTCTCTGGGGATGCGCCAAACAGGGTGAAATCATCACCCCTGAAATAGAACATATATGGACTTGGGTTAGTTAGGCGCAGGGCGCGGTAAGCCCCGAGAGTGTTGGGACATGGCAAGCTGAAACTGCGTGATGGCACCACCTGAAAGATATCACCGGCCACAATATGACACTTAAGCGCATTGACCGTGTCTTTAAACGTCTCATCGGAGATGTCGACCTCGGCTTCGGCGATAACAGGAATGAGTTCCGCTGCGGCCGCGACCCGTTCAATTTGCGCCTTGACTGAATCGATGCGTTTGGCGAGTACCTTGGCATATTCAGCCTTGAGCGCCGGTTCTGAAATAAAATTATGGGTGACGATATTGGCGGTTTCTTGCTGGCGGTCGACTGTGATAAGGGTTTCGGCCAGGTAAAATAGATAGTCCGGGCAAGTGTTAGCACCATAGGGCACCTGAGGCAGAGGCTCGACGGTATCGATAAGATCGTAGGCCAGTACGCCACCTAAGAAGAGATCTTCAAATGCCGGACTCGTCCCGCAGTCAATCTCTTTTATTAGGGCGCGCAGACCATCTAAGGGAGAAGTGGATTTGAGTCTGGCATCTTCATCTAGCTGGGCGGTTTGTTTAACTAATGTCAGCTTGAGTACATTTTTGTCTAAGTTTGAACTGGCAGTGCCAAAGAAGGTCTGGATCGGTGACAACAGAGATTGGCCATTGTCGGTCAAAGCGGTGAAGATCACTTGATAACCTTCACAACGAATCATCAGGGCGGCGTCGGTGAGGATCAGGCTCTTGATATTATCCTTGCTCTCAATTTCAGCAGATTCTAGCAACATGGTGTGAGGCGCATCTTGGGTAAGATGCTGATATAAACTTAAAGGATCATCCGGGTAGGAGATCCGCTCCTTACTCGTGGTGACTTGAGCTAGTTTCATCTGTTATCTCTCTTCTCTCTTCAATGCTTGCATATGCGGTTAACGTTTTGCGGGTCTGTCATGGCTTAATGGTGTTCTTTGTTCAAAATCGGGTACAAAAAAGCCCGCATCTTGGTGCGGGCTTCTTGTTGAATCTAGTCTCTTTTACATGAGCACAGAATTTCACACCACCCGCTAAGTTGGGAAGTGCCACCACCAATTGATGTTTTGTGCTTGAAAAAATGTCTTCATCGGGAACATTGACTCCGTATTAAGCGTGAGAACATGTAAAAGGTAAATGCCATCCGTTACTCGGTAACAGCGCATTTAGAGGCTATATAAGAGCACTAGCGAGTCAATGATGTCAATTGAATATTTTTATATTTGACGTTATCTGAGCATAAGCGCCCCAACAGGTTTTTTTTAGCGTTCGAGTCATGGAAATTTAACAAGAAAAATCTAGGCTATTTAACTCTTATTTATGTTTATTTCCCCTTTTTCTAACAAACTCAAGTAGAATAAGTTCATGACAGATGAAATATTATTAATCGATCTCCATAGCCACACAAACGCTTCAGATGGGCAACTAAGCCCCTCGGAGCTGATTGAAAGAGCGATTGGAAACGATGTGCAGATGTTTGCGATCACCGATCACGATACCACAGCAGGATTAGCCGAAGCACACGCCTATAATCAACAGCATGAATCTCCCTTAAGCTTGGTCAATGGAGTCGAAATTTCGACGCGTTGGCATAACCACGATATTCATATTGTAGGTCTCAATGTGAGCTTGCAAGATGAAGCGCTCGAAGCGTTTCTTGCACATCAAAGAGAACTGCGTGAAATCAGAGCCAAAGAAATTGGCATAAGGCTAGCTAAAGCTGGCATTGAAGGCGCTTATGAAGGGGCGAAGGCCCTGGCCGGAGACGCCGCATTGAGTCGAGGACATTATGCCCGTTGGCTTGCCAATAATGAATATGCAACCAGCATGGCAAATGTATTTAAGAAATACCTTGCACGGGGTAAAACAGGCTATGTGCCTAATAACTGGTCTGATATGGCCACGGCTATCGACAAGATACATCAGGCAGGCGGTGTCGCAATCTTGGCCCATCCCAGTGGCTATAAACTGTCGGCTAAATGGGTGAAACGTCTGGTGCGGGAGTTTAAGGAGGCCGGTGGTGATGCCATGGAAGTGGTTGGCAGTCGCCAGACCATAGAAGATCGTAATAATTTAATCGCATTAAGTCTGCAAAATGAGTTAGCCGCATCCCTTGGCAGTGATTTTCATTTCCCAGGCAGTTTTATTGAGCTTGGCAAGAACATGTTTCAGCCCAAGGGAGTGAATTGGGTATGGCAGATGGATCGTTGGAATGGTGAGAGAATCGCTTCTCAAGTATAGGCTCCTTGTGCAGCAGCGTTTTCGAGCACTTGTTTAAGGGCTTTCTTGAGCGCTTTCCCTAGAGCCTAGCCGAGTTAACCCCACAGAATTGAAGTATTGGAAATAAGAGTATATGAGTCAATTTTTTTACGTACACGAAGAGAATCCCCAGCCGCGTTTGATAAACCAGGCGGTCAATGCCCTTAAGAATGGCGGAGTCATCGTTTACCCCACAGATTCGGGTTATGCCCTTGGTTGCATGCTGGGTGATAAAGATGCCATGAGCCGTATGGCGCGTATTCGTCAGATTGATAACGATCATAATTTCTCCCTCATGTGTCGCGATCAGTCTGAGTTATCGACCTATGCCAAGGTCGACAATCAGGCATATCGCGTGCTCAAACATCATACGCCAGGACCTTACACCTTTATTTTCAAGGCCAGTAAAGAGGTGCCCAAGCGTCTGCAGAATCCTAAGAAGAAGACCATTGGCATTCGAGTGCCGGATAATGTCATCGCGCTAGCCCTACTTGAAGCCTTGGATGCGCCTCTGATGTCGACCAGTTTGATTCTACCGGGTGAAGAGTTTACCGAGTCAGATCCTGAGCATATTCGCGATATTCTGGAACATCAGGTCGATGCGATCATACACGGCGGCTACTTAGGTGAGAAGCCCACGACAGTGATCGACATGTCAGATGGTGATATGGAGGTGATCCGTGAAGGCGCCGGAGATATCAGCCCTTTCGTCTAGCGCTCAATGAGTAATCCCTGCAGTCGACGCCCGTTACGGGCGTTTCACTCTCGTCATATCTGCCAGCCATATCGGCTAATTATCTGTGCAACTCATGGTGAACAAGGTATAATCGCGCGCTGGTTCGTTTGCTTGGCTTTATTTTAGGGCTAAATGGGCCGCCCAAGGTTTTGTTTTATGCGGGTTTGACTGGCTATAAACAAGAATATAATCAAGTATTAGAGTAGTTTAATCTGAGGAACACGATGCAAGGGTCTCAACAAAGTTTGCCCTTGGCCATTGTCAGAGGCGAGCCGATAAAGCAGCTTCCCGCCGATCTTTTTATTCCGCCAGAAGCACTGGAAGTGTTTCTTGAGTCGTTTGAAGGCCCGCTAGATTTACTCTTATATCTGATCCGTAAGCAGAAACTCGATGTTGTCGAGCTGGCAATATGGCCTGTGACTAAGCAATATCTCGAGTATATTGAGCTATTGCAAGGCGCACGAGTCGAGCTCGCCGCCGATTATTTAGTCATGGCGGCCACCCTCGCTGAGATTAAGTCTCGTTTGTTACTGCCAAGACATGTGAGCGAAGATGAAGAGGAGGAAGATCCTCGTGCTCGGCTAATACGTCAACTTAAGGCCTATGAGGTGATTAGAGAGGCGCAGCAGCAGCTCGATAACTTACCTCGGCTCGAGAGAGATGTGTTTCAGGCGAGAGTCACACCGGCAGCGGATATCAAGCCTGTGCTAGTGCCACCAGAGGTGTCTCTGACTGAGATAGCCTTGGCATTTGGCGCCGTCATGAAGCGCATCGAGGCGACAGGGCATCACCATGTCAGGCGTGAAGGTTTGTCGACGCGAGAACGAATGGCACAGATTTTGGCCAAGCTTGATGGTGAGGAATACTTGCCATTTGAAGCACTTTTTGATGTCAAAGAGGGGCGCAGTGGTGTGGTGGTCAGTTTTTTAGCCTTGATGGAACTGGTTAAAGAGTTATTGGTCGAGCTGGTGCAGAGTGACCCATTTTCAACCATACATGTTAGGGCGTATTGATTGTCTAGCCAGAAGCAGCAGCAAAAAATGCAGATAAACCCCGAACAACTCAAGCAGTTGATCGAGGCGAGCCTATTCGTATTAGGCAAAACAGTCAGCATCAAGAGCCTGAAAGAAACTGTGCTAGTGAATTTTAGTGTCACTCGGGTTAAGATTAAAGCTGCCATAGAAGAGTTACAACAAGATTATCAGGGGCGAGGTGTTGAGCTAATCAGCGTCGCTGGCGGCTATCGATTTCAAACCATCGAGGCCTTGAGTCCTTATCTTCAGCCCTTGTGGCAGGAGAAGGCTGCAAAATATTCACGGGCAACCTTAGAAACCTTGGCCGTAATTGCCTATCGTCAACCTGTGACTCGAGGTGATATTGAGTTTGTCAGAGGCGTAGCAGTCAGTAGTCACACCATAAAAAGTTTGACTGACAGACAATGGATTAAAACGGTGGGGCATAAAGAAGTACCGGGTAGACCGGCACTGTATGCCACGACCGACATTTTTTTAGCCTATTTTGGCTTAGAACGGCTAGCGGACTTACCGCCGCTCACGGACACTGAGTCTTTAGAGGCCCTCTTTTCAAATGTGAATTCAAGTTCAGATCCAAGCTCAGATGCTAATAATGAACAAGCAGACCCCTAGCCCAATGAATACATCTATCCATTAAGGCATTCATATCTCTGAGGCCTAGAGTGTTATGGCTATATCCCTGAGGTTTAGTGTAAATTGCTCAAGCCAGTATCCTTGCCGACTTGTCAGTTGAAAACGATATACCTAAAACACCTTGGCACAAAAACAGATATGCCCAGACTTATCCTACGTTAAGTTCCAACATTTCCCCCAAAAACATAAGAGTCTAGATTGCAGACTGGATCATTAAACCCAATCTGTATAAAAAATTCTCGATTTATCCTATAGATGTACAGATCGAATCAATCCCTTGAGGAAAGCCTGAGTGTAGCATTGTGCATGTGCACGGGCTGGTTACAGATGTTAGTTAATCGTTATCATTAAGTTAAAATTAAAGTTCAGTTAATAACCTGCGTGTAACGTATCGACTGTTTCAAAACGTCTTGAAACAATTATAAGGGATTATTTTATGAATATTAAAATTTGCGGGCTAGCCTTATTGGTTATGTCCACATCCGCCATCGCATCAGAGTTCCCCAAACTCGATGAAGCCTT
>NZ_JABSSM010000030.1 GCF_013214165.1 Shewanella sp.
TGCTTGGTAGCACCGCCGTTAGACGCTAGGTCGTTGGCTTGAGGAGGCGTATTCTACACTCCTCGTGGTTGGCGTCAAGGGCTTTTAAAAATTTAATTTTCAACCGCTTACTTATCACCCTGACTGCCTTTCAGCTTGGTTTAACAAGACTGGGTTGCCGTGTCAGTGGATGCGCATTATAGGGAGTTTAGATGTGAGCGCAAGGGCTAAACTTAATAAAACTAGCCAATAGCTTCCGAATGGGCACTTTACCGACAATGAGCTTACTTAAACAACAAATGTAGGCTTGAAACAGACGATATAAACGAAAAAGGAGCCTTAGCTCCTTTTATTTGCTCTTCACTCGCTATTGATTTAGCCAATAGCGACGAGTGCTTGCACTATTGGCTAAAGAAGCGCGACTCCTGTGTTGCTTCTATTAACTCATTGCCTGCGGTATTTGTCGTGACCTTAAAATCAATTTTGATCATGGGACGCGAAAGCTCTACAGGGTCGACGGCTACACTAATTGGTAAGGTTAACACTTCCCCAGCAGCAACCTTGACTTGCTGTGGACCAAACCATTGATACTCAGGTAAACCTTGCACCGACAATTTATATTCGTGGGCCTGTTCGGTTTTATTGAGGATCTTTATCGTAAAGGTATTCTCGATCAGTCCATCGTTATTCTCCCTGAATAACTGGTTACGATCTCGAATGATATCGATTCTAATTGGCGCTATGGTTGCACTGGCATAGACAAAGACCAATATCATCGCGGTTAGAACCACACCATAGCCGACTAATTTAGGCCTAAGAACCTTCTCTTTAATACCCTCGAGCTTATTCTCTGTAGTATATGAGATTAAGCCTTTCTTATATCCCATTCTATCCATGGTATTGTCACATGCATCGATACAGGCACCACAGTTAATACATTCATACTGAAGACCATTCCTGATGTCTATACCTGTTGGACAAACCTGAACGCACAGATCACAATCGATACAGTCACCTAAACCAAGTTCTTTTGGATCAGCCTTACGAGATCTAGGACCACGGGTCTCGCCTCTCTTGGAATCGTAACCAACTATAAAGGTGTTCTTATCAAACATCACCGCCTGAAAACGAGCATAGGGACACATATGAATACACATGATCTCTCGCATCCAACCAGCATTACCATAGGTCGCTAAGGTAAAGAGTACCACCCAGAAATAGATGCCCCCGCTTGCATTCAGGGTAAAGACTTCTATATATACCTCTCTACTCGGAACGAAGTAAGAAACGAAGGTCATTGCCGTCAGTAGGGATATCGTGATCCATGACGTATGCTTAGCAGTCTTGCGCCATAGTTTATTAAAATCCCAGGGCAACTGATCTAACTTCATACGTTTATTTCTCGCTCCCTCCAACTTTTCTTCGAACCAGATAAAGATAAAGGTCCAAACTGTTTGCGGGCAGGTGTACCCACACCAGACTCGGCCGAGATAAGTCGTCACAAAGAAGAGTCCGAATGCGGCTATGGTAAATAGTGCAGCCAAGAGTGTCAGATCTTGCGGCCATATGGTGAGCCCAAATATGTGGAATTTCTGCTCAGCCAGATTAAACCACACCGCCTGACGGTTCCCCCAAGGGATCCAGGGGAGTATGAGGAAGAATGACAGGGTGATCCAACCTAGTCTTCTCCTGAGCTGAGTCCACAGGCCGTTGATAGCTCTAACGTAAATTCTATTGCGAGGATTAAACCTATCAACTTTACTGGCATCCGGTTGGTGGATTTTAATCCGCTTAGCCTTAGAATAATCCTTATTATTAGAGTCTGTGCTCATCTTTGTAACCTTACCGCTTTAATCTTGCACGAAAATTAGCTTATTATACCTCTATAGTACATCTAAAAAACAAAGTTGGATTCAAAAATGAGAGGCTGGATTATATTAGGGTTAGGCGCCGGTATGCTGTATTACCTGGCAACTGAAACCAATACGCTAGATGACCCCATAGCGCAGACAAATGCCTTTCTGCAGCAGATAGAACGCAAGCTCGATGCCACGAGAGGCACTAAGATTATCAGGGTGGATAATAAGACATCTCAACTCAAGAAAGAGATATCTCAGCGCATGTCTACTGGGGAACTCGGCGCGCTCGATGATATATTGGAATCCGAATACAGTGTTCAATCATTTCAAGATAACTATTGTAGTGGCTCAGCCCCGAGACACGAGAGTTTAAGCCGGGATAACCTGCAATATATCTGCGACAAAATCAGGTAACTCCTACCTAATAACCCTCTGATTCTAGGTCCAGTCGGCATTTATCCCTGCCTATTATTGACCTAGGTTAGGTTTCCGCCTAGCCTTTGGGCACAAATGCCATTAGGTGCCACGTTGAAAAGGCTAGCGCAATGACCCAACAGGTTTCAGACATATTTGATCCCACTCTGTGGGAACAAGTTTCCGGATTCGATTTCGAAGATATTACTTACCATAGGGCTAAAGATCAGGGAACGGTACGTGTTGCAATTAATCGTCCTGAATGCAGAAACTCCTTCAGGCCTAAAACCGTCGATGAACTCTTCACAGCTCTGGATCACGCAAGGCAATGGTCTGACGTCGGCTGTGTGCTCCTTACAGGCAATGGTCCTTCGGCTAAAGATGGAGGTTGGGCCTTTTGCGCCGGTGGGGATCAGCGCATTCGCGGTAAAGACGGCTACAAATATGAAGGTGCCGAAGCAGGTAAACCAGATCCTGCACGTATGGGTCGTCTACACATACTCGAAGTTCAGCGCTTAATCCGCTTCATGCCCAAGGTGGTTATTGCAGTCGTTCCCGGCTGGGCCGTAGGCGGGGGTCATAGTCTGCATGTCGTTTGCGACCTGACTCTAGCTTCGAAAGAACATGCCATCTTTAAACAGACAGATCCAGATGTGGGAAGCTTCGACTCAGGTTATGGCAGCGCCTATCTGGCGAAGATGATAGGTCAGAAACGTGCTCGAGAAATTTTCTTCCTTGGCTTTAACTACAGCGCAGATGAAGCCTTCGATATGGGCATGGTCAATCGCTCGATCCCCCATGCCGAACTTGAAACTGAAGCGCTAAATTGGGCCAGAGAGATCAACTCTAAATCGCCAACGGCGATGCGCATGCTGAAATATGGCTTCAACATGGCTGATGACGGTCTGGTCGGCCAGCAACTCTTTGCCGGAGAAGCCACACGTTTAGCCTATGCAAGCGAAGAAGCCAAAGAAGGAAGAGATGCCTTCCTCGAGAAACGCGACCAAGACTTCAGTAAGTTCCCCTGGCACTACTAGGGCTTATGCTTATATAAGACGTGTAATCTAAATAGAGCCATCGTTTTCGAGGGCTCTATTATTTTCCAGTCAGTCCATTCTGAAAATCTATAAAACAAACTGTTAAACCAAAGCCTAATCGGTAAATGTAATTAAACTCATCTAGCAAACCCTCCTTACCATAAAGATGATAATGATTATTATTTAATCCATATTACCCAGAGGCTCTCACCATGACTAAAACATTCACCTTTGCCATATTACACTTCATCGTCGCATTTACCGTAACCTATCTGCTAACCGGTAGCGTGATCTTAGGTGGAGCCATCGCCATAGTAGAACCAGCTATTAATACCCTGGTTTTTTACTTCCATGAAATGGTATGGAAAAAAATTGAGCACGGCGAAACATCTCAAGTGTTTAATCAACCCAACGACAAACCCACCCAAGGCTATGTCTGCGGTGAGTTCGGTTAACAAATACTGAATTGAATGGCGTCCGCCATAAGGTGACTTGTTTCAATCATGTTAATGAGATAACTTAGGAAGTATGGGTTTATCGCAAATAAGGTCGAAATTCATATGGAAAGAATGAAAGAAGTTCAAGAACACCTTAAAAACGAATTCGAAATCTATAACAATGCAGCATCGAAGAAGTTACCACCAACCTCCTTAGGTGACACTGAAAGCCTTGAAGTATTGCTCGAGTGTGTCACCCGACGCGATTCTTTAGGCCAAGCCAGAACACAGGTCTTACCGCCGTCATCAAAATTGAAAGCCGCAATTGCCGATACTCTGCTTTTACTGGACAATTTCGATATTAAAATATCAAAGGATAAAGGTGCAGCAGAAAGGAACGCCTTAAACAAAAAAGCCCCTGGCTAAAGTAAAGCCCCTATACTGGCATGGCATAGAACCTCAAAAGGCCATCATCCAGGGCAATCAACATCTCCAGGCTCACCGACAGAATGAAAAAAACCGCCAATCAGGCGGTTTTTTCATTCGATGTTCCACTACATATCTCTAATTTACCAAACTCAATAGCGGTGTTTGTACAACGGATTAAAAATCCAGTGCCATAATCACACTCAAAGCAGTAATGGTCACGATGGAAAATCCAAACACCTGACGTGCCCAGCTCTGCAGCTTAATGCCATAAATCATCACTGCACGCACAGAGAGATCCCCGGTCACGGTAACTCGATTGCGGGTACGCTGCATCTTGGCATCGATGTCACGATCGATGCAATTATTGATCGCGCACCCCGAGGCTACCACTAGGGATAAGCCAATCATGGTTGTAAACATCATTGGCTGTATCGATATGATTTAGAGATTTTAGTAGACGGGAGTAACTTACTTAAAAGGATGAGGGATCTCTATTAAGTGAGCTTCAGCATCCGATACACCAGCATACAAGGTCACAGTATCTTTATTAAAAACCAATCCAGATGAAAAAATAACATCGACTAAATCAGAACGTTTAGCTGCACCTTGTTGAAACTGATCGCGAGAGGCGATAATTTTAAAGTCTCTGAAACTTTTCTGCTTAGGGTCAAAAATAAAACTTGCCGAGTAGTAATGACGCTCATTTCCCGTATCGTCACTAAAACAGGCCACATGTGCGAGTAAGCCTATTTCCCCATTTTCTAGCAAGTGAGTTTCATTGACTCCGCCCCAATCCATTGGGTGGAACATGCCCTCAATAAGAGGCGCATTATCTATCGCTTCAAGAGAAAGTTCAGCTAAGCTTGCGACTTCGGTATAGCCTATAGTACCTCGGCCGCCTATGTCGCCCTGTGGTCGTGTAAATACCGCAATGCGACCATTTTTCATGTCACAAAGGCGAATGTCTTTCATTCCTGAAGGACCACTGAAAAAGTGACTAAGATTAAAAATATCTTCACCACGATAAAATACGGTATGCCACAGCATACCCTGCTCAACTTCTTTCACTTCAACCCCACCAATGATTAATTCATCATTGATAAAGGTGAAAAAAGGATCTTGTAATTTAAAGCTTGGCGCACCATCAATCGGACACCACTGACCATCAATCTGTTCGAAAAATACCACATCAGAATGTTCTTGATCACGTGGCTCGACACGGCCAGCAATAACTGTCTTACCAGCAGATTGGAACGGGGCGGTAATGTTATAAACATCAAAACCATTAACACCGACAAAACTCAGCTTTTCAGTCTTGATATCTGTCGTTTGGCGAGTTTGTGTAAGCTCGTTAAAAAGCTCGGTTACACGCTTAATCTTAGTTGACATAAAAGATCCTTAACAAGTTGAAAGTCAATTTTAAAATGAGGTTGATATCGTTACAGCTCAAGACCTAAATAATGCCATAACTGATCATAATTAATTACCGCAAGCGCCATAGTTTCATCTGAAGCACCATAGTAGATATGTAAACATTCATCTTTAATAAGCGCTCCACAAGAGAACACTACATCGGCAAAGAAGCCATCGATTTCATAGCTGGCTGTCGGTTCAATTAATGGCTTATCTGAACGCGCAATGATTTTAGTAGGGTCATTTAAATCCGTTAAAAATGCCCCTAAACAGTATCGCTCATTCGCATCAACACCATGGTAAACTTGTAACCAACCATATGGGGTTTTCAGCATTGGCGCACCACCACCAATTTTGAGGGTATCCCAACCATCAGTTGAACAACCTAATAGGCGTTGATGATCACCCCAATGCATTAAGTCGGGTGATTTAGCAATCCAAATCTCTGGAGACCCAAAGTGCTTCGGTGCAGGACGATGCAAGGCCCAATAGAACCCATTAATTTTTTCAGGGAAAAAGCACACATCACGATTATCGGGTGCAAAAATTAACCCTAGCTTTTCAAACGTTTTAAAGTCTTGGGTTTTAGCTAAGCCAGTGGTGATACCAAAGTCTGACACCGCTGAATAATTTATATAATAAGTGCCTTCAATCAAGGTTATGCGTGGGTCTTCACAACCAAATAGTTCATAACGATTATCCGGAAAAAAACAAGGTACCTCATCAATTTCAAAGTTCACCCCATCATCGCTTCGCGCGATACGAAAGTGTGACAATGAAGTCAAAAATACTTTCGCAGGATTCTTTTTAAGTACAATCAATCGAGGATCACTAAAGTCATACTCTGGGTCATCTTTACTAAAAACTTTAACTTCAATGACATACTCGCCATTATATTCCGCCAAAAGGGGAACATTTACTTCAGTAGCATTAGAGCTAATAACACTTTCAGCGACCCTTACCAACTGTAAGATCTGCCCTTCAAATTCAACCACACCAGCATTAAATGTTCCTTCAACTTTAAAGTTTTTCTGGCTAGGTTTGACCATTTTCGGGGTGATCAGTGGGTTTTGTTGATTTCGTTGTACAAACATAGTTTATTCTCGTTCTTAGATTATTTCGGCAATGCAAACACCAAATGGTTGAAGCTTAATGGCATGAACTCCTTGCGCGCCAAAACTTGCAAGTATCTTGTATGGCTTATCCACATAGACAGTTTGGCTTTCTGTATTGAAGTTAATAAACACCACAACATTGGTTTGCTGGTATTGACGTTTAAGGGTCAATAATTGATTGTTCAAGGTTAGGCTTTGATAACTCCCTCGCGATAATGCTGGAGTTGAGCGTCGTAAATTCAGCAGTTCACGATACCAATACCACAAGCTTGAAGAAGTGAGTTGTTGTTCACAGACACTAGGCATTGTTTGTTGACATTTATCGCCAATCCACGGTTTAGTATCACTGAAGCCGGAATAAATACTGTTATCCCATTGCATGTACAATCGTGATTTATCGCGTGATTCATCTAGGGCTTTTTTGAATGCCTCGGCGTCAGAAAGTCTTTGTTGTTTAGCCAGTTCATAATGCGTTAATGCCTTAACATCACATATTTGCTCAATGTCAGCAGGCATAAAATCAGGCATGCCAATTTCTTCACCAAAGTACAAAAAGCTCACACCTTTAGCTGTTAACAGTAATGCAGCGAGTGCCTTTGCATGATCGACATTGTTTTGGCATAAACGGCTCATTGAGCGCGGCATATCATGGCTATTGAAAAATAGTGTCGGTAGCCCTTTATGTAGGTCTTCCATTTTGACCAACTGCTCATAAATATATTCAATATTAAATTCGGCCACTGAGCCCAAATTAAAATTAAAAACCACATCTAATAATTGTCGCCCTTGATATGGGACTAATTTTTCAAGCTTGTCATGCCCCACTTCTCCCACGAGGAAAGGCACCTTATTTAGCCCTTTGGCATAATCTTTTACTGAGGTTACCACTAATTGAATATTTTCTAGAATACTCGGCTGATCAATATCATAAAGATGTTGTTGCTCACCCTTATCATCAACAGGGTTATTTTGACCGATACCATCACAAGTTAGAAAATTAATCACATCAAAACGGAAACCATCTACTCCGCGGTCTAACCAAAACTGCAGCACCTTAATGAGTTCTTCTTTAACGGCTGGGTTTTGCCAATTTAAGTCGACCTGCTCAGGCGCAAATTTATGATAATAATATTGTTGACCATTAGGCTCTTTAGTCCATGCGCTGCCACCAAAAAATGACTCCCAATTATTAGGTTTATCTTGAAAAATAAAATAATCACGATAAGGACTATTAGGATCAATAATCGCGGACTGAAACCACTCATGTTTTGACGAAACATGATTAAGCACAACATCAATAATCACTTTGATGTCACGTTGATGTGCCTCATGAATGAAGTGGTCAAAATCAGCTAACGACCCAAAGTCAGGATCCACATCCACATAATTCGCTACATCATAGCCATTATCGACTTTTGGTGATGGGTAAAATGGGGTGATCCACAGCCCATTAATGCCTAAGCTTTTCAGATAGTCCAACCGTTGAGTTAGCCCTTTAAAATCGCCAATCCCATCGCCATTTCCATCTTGAAAGCTGGAAATATACACTTCATAAAATATGGTGTCTTGCCACCAACCTGTTGTATTTATTGACTTCATTTATTAATACTACTTAAGTGACAAAGACATTCCCTGCAGGAAGTATTTTCTAAATACGATAAACAGGACAAGTAAAGGTAAAGTCTGTAAAACTGCGCCGGCCATAACAGGGCCTACATAAAGACCATATTGTTTACTAAAAGTGGCCAGTAACACGGATAGCGGCATCTTATCGACATCGGATATTACAATAAGAGGCCACATGAAATTGTCCCATGCCCCAGTGAAAGTAAATAACGCCACAATTGCAACAATTGACTTATTCAAAGGTATCATTAACTTAAAGATAATCTGGTGGATATTGGCACTATCCAACTTAGCGGCATCGATATAATCGTTCGGCGTACCCTTAAAGACTTGACTCATCATGTATACACCCCAGCCAGACATTAACGTCGGAACAATCAGCGCGGCATAACTATCAATAAGTCCAAACTGTTTAATTAATACAAACAGCGGAATGGTAAGCATCATGCCAGGCAACACCATTTGGAAAATCAAGAAACCTTCAAGTTGTTTGCGTCCTTTAAAATCAATCTTAGCCATGGCGTAAGCCACATAAGCAGAAGTCAGCAGAACTGAGCAAGTTACCGTCACCGCCACAAAAAATGAATTAAATAAGGCGCGCATAAACGGGCGATTTAACTTCTCAGCCGTATCAAACAAGAACACAAAGTTATCTAAACTAAAGCTGCCTTCAAACAGCCCAGTGTTATAAATTTCTTCTGTCGACTTCAGTGATGAGGTAATCATCCATAGATAGGGGTATAACCATGTGATGGCCAACGCATACATAGCCAGAGTGATACACCAGGCGCCGATACTTTTTTTCTTAAAGGCCATCTAAACGATCTCCACATTTTTTTCGAAGATTTTTCTCACCAATTTGATAAGTAAATAACTTGCGGTAGCAATAATAATCGCCATTAAGGCGGCACGACTTGGCTCTAACCGTTTAAATGCAGTTTCATACATCACAATTTGTGGCATGTTGGTGCTATCAAGCGGCCCACCGCCAGTCATCATGAATGGCTCGGTAAAAATACCAAAGCCGACTGTGATTGCAAAAACTAGCACCATAATGATTTGCGCATTTAGCATTGGCAGGGTGATCTTAAATAATCGTTTAAAGCCAGATGCATTATCTAAAGTGGCGGCATCATAGATTTCTTTCGGAATAGCAAGTAAGCCCGAATATAAAATCAAACCGTAGTAGCCCACAAATTTCCATGTCACTACTAAAGTGATGGCTAACATTGCAAAGGTCGGGCTTGTTAACCATGGAATTTTGAAACCAAAATATTCAAACAAAAAGCTATTCAGTGGTCCGGTTGAACTATAAATCTTAGTAAAGACCAGTGAGTAGGCGACCCCTGAAGAAATATTGGCCAGTAAAAAACACAGCGCGATAAAGGCTTTTCCCCGACCAATAAATTGCAAACCAAACGCAAAAGCTAATGAGCAAGTTAAGACAATAGGGATATACAAGAGCAAAAACCTTGCGACATTCCACATTGAATTCCAAAACTCAGGGTCCTGTAAAATAAAAAATAAATTATCTAAACCAGCATAACTGGGCGTACCAAAAAAGCGCCAATCACTTAATGATAAAATCGCTAACCATAAAAATGGATATGCCCAGAAAACCAAATTGTATAACAAAAAACCGATGGCAATGGCTGCACCAACCTGTGCCTCTGTCACCCTATCAAATAATTTCATTATTTTAACCATTTCAATAATTTATCCGTTCTGGCTTGTGCGTCATCAAGCGCTTTTTGCGTGTTTTTTAACTGATGCTGTATTGGTTCCATCATTTCAACACTCATAATTTTTTGAACATCAATGGTGTGTTCAATAAATGCAGGCGGGACCGCGACATCCACATAAGTGGCATACTCTCTGGCTAATGGATTGTGCAGGTAAAAATCTACAAAAATAGGATTATCAAGTAAATCACCTCTTGCAGGAGGAAGGCCTGTGAGTTCTAACCAAAGCACGTTTAAAGTATCATCACTTAATACCCAGCGAACAAAGTCAAAGGCTTCTTCCTTTACTTGGCTAGAATTGAAAATTACTAAGCCCTTAGAATCAGAAAACGTATAATGTTTTTGATCACTTTTGCGGGCGCGAATCATAGGGCCAATGGCAATGTTTTTAAGCGTTTCTGGGTACATACGACTAAAGTAAGCAATATCCCAAGGGCCTCTTACTGCACCGACTGCTGTACCTATGACCAATGGATCTTCACTATCAAAGTCGGTGGACGTCCATTTGTTTTTAAACATGGTGTTAATAAAATCCAACACCTCTTTGCCCGCTGCGTTGTTATAGGTAACACGATTGTCCTCAATATAAGGCTGACCATTACTAGTCGCATAATAATAAGAAATAAAATCGAACCAGCGGTCAGCCCAATCATTACCAGCGATAATTTGCATGCCAAAACGGTCATTTTTATTGCCATAACGCTTTGACACTTCGTAAATATCATCAAAGGTTTCAGGTAATTTATCGATACCTAAGTCGGCTAAAATATCCTTTCGCCACCAAACCAAAGTCGGGTTTGAATATAAGGGAAGCACATAATATTTATCATCTTGTCGCCAACCTTGCATAACCCTGTCCATCTTGCGATGTTCAATTAGTTCCTCAAAACCCGTTAACGATGATAGGTCTGTTAATTGATCTAAGTTCACTAGTTGGGCGGCAAAACCTGAAAATATGTTGGTTGAGATATCTGGTGCATTCTCAGACACCAATGCTGTTAGCACTGCTTGCTCTGAGCTTCCTGTTGCAGGAATCGTAGTAAATTCAACTTGAAGACCCTTCCCAGACTGATTCCACTTATCAACAGCAGCCTTCCAAAACATCTCTTGTGTTTCATTCGGTGCAACCCACATTTTAATTTTTTGTGGCTCATCACCGGAGTCCACTTTTGAACAGGCATTCAAACTCAAAAAACTGAATACCAAAGCTAGCTTTATCATCAGCTTGAGCATCTTATTTCTCCTGCAATTGTTTGTTTTTTATCAGCACCATGAGACCTTCAATGGTCGACTCCGCACCTGAGTTTTGATTGACTTTATCTACTGAAATCAGTGCATCATAAAAACGACCATTTTCAGGGTGATACATGGCCACTTTAGTGTCGTTGTCGCCAAAAAACCATCCGGTTAATTTATGAGCAAGCCGTAAGTATTTCTTATCTTGAGTGATCTCATAAGCTTTAGCTGTAGCATAAACCATTGGGCGAATGCCGTAGGCAATTTGAGGAAAAGCATTTTTTGCCGATTGATGATATTCGCCTTGCACTTTTTCAATCCAAATCCCCTCAGCAAAACCAGACGATAATAAATGAGGATAAAAGTGATTAATTTCTATTAACGCGCTGTCGATATACTCCTGTTTGTTCAAGGCTTGCCCCGCCAGTAATAATGCATAGGCTTGATTGTTACCCCATGAATGCCATTGATTTTTCCAACTTAAAAACATTCCATAAGGGTAATTGTCAGCATCCCCTTTTTGCATCGCCATCAAACCTCTTGCTTGGGCGTGGAGTATCGCAAGAACCTCTTCATCATGATTGGCTTGATATAATGGCAGTAAGGAAATAATCGCTAACGCCGCCTGATCTGCAGCATAATCATTAGGTAACCAATTGGGAACTAGCACCCCTTCAAACACATTAAAGGCTTCTTTCTTGGGGGCTAAATCCACTTTAATATTATCAACTGCATTGTTAATCGCTTGATTGACACGCGCCACCAGTGCCCTATTACCCTCTAAGTAAGGAAGCGCAGAGCTCAAGCCCCATATAGCACGAAATGTCCACCAATTCATTTCAGCCACTGTGGTGCGATATTCGGTATTAATTGAGTGGTCATGCCAAATAAAGTTATTGAAGTAACCATTTTCATTTTGCATATACAACACGAACTCAGTCATTTTCTTTATTTGTTCGATATGCTGCTCAGAAGAGGTATCACTTTCAGGTAATCTCAAATATTCCGTTAACATCACCATAGCTCTAGCCACGTCATCGACACAGGTATAGCCCTCTGCAGGCTCGATAGCAAAGCGATAATCAGGTGCTTCACTGTAGATATGAACAATCCCTAAGGTCTTAACCTCAAGTGGACTTTGTTGAACCTGAATTTCGGTATAGAGATGATTGAAATGAGAAAGGTTGATACTAGGTAATACCAAAGGCACTTGAGCGAGCTCGGTTAACGAGGCAGCCGCATAACTACTTATTGGCATCAATGAGGATAATAAGAAAAAGATACTGCTGGCTTTATTTTTAATCATTTTTATCGACCTCTGTCTGTATGAGCAATCTTCACACTCGGGAGCGCATGATTACTTTAATGGACACCAACTCTTCAATGGTTGATTTCAACTTAGTTTAACGTTAAAGTTCATCAAAGATCAAGAAAATATATATAATGCTAAAGCATCGCTGTTATTAGGTTTGCAGACATACTTCATTGCGATCCGATGTTAATTCAGTCGCTTGAATCAACTTAAGCTTCACTTTACATACGGATTAGCCATCAGCATACTTAGCTATAAACCACATTGGCTGCCGAACAAGAGCACGAAGGAAAAAACATGAAGAAAAGGGAAACTCTTAAATCTATCGCAGCCACATTAGGCGTGACGCATACGACTGTATCTAATGCTTTTAATCGCCCAGAGAAAATGTCTAAAGAAGTCAGGAAAAAAATATTAGATTATGCAAAATCAATAAAATACTACGGCCCAAATCAAGCAGCTAAATCACTAAGAACGGGAAAAAGTGGCTCGATTGGTGTCATTTTTAACGACCAACTCAGTTATGCTTTTACGGATCCCTATGACATTTCGTTTTTACATGGGGTATCAACAGTCTGTGAGAAAGAAGGCTTAAACATAGTACTTATTCCACTCAAAACTAAAGATCACGGCATTAGCGATCCGCTAAGCGCTATGGTTGATGGTTACATTCTCAACGCACCCTATAAAAATAACATCGTCACCCAAGCGGCGTTAAACAAGGGCGTACCTATTGTAGTAGTGGATTTCGATGCACCAGAACACATCAATATCAATACCAACGATCTTGAAATGATGGGGGAAGTCACCAGTCATTTGGTTGAACTTGGACACAAAAATATTGGCATTATCACCTTTGGTATGCACGAAAATAAGCATAATTATTATACCCTTGAAGGTGAAATTGATACGGATAACTTTGTTGTTAAAAACAGGTTGTTAGGCTGCCAGAATAGTTTTATCGAACACAATGTCGATTTAAAAAATATTCATATTCAAGAAACCCAAAATAACGAAGAAAGCGGTGCTGAAGCTGCTGAAAAATTAAAACAGCGTTTTCCAGAAATTACCGCATTTATATGCTTTTCAGATCGTTTGGCCTATGGTTTGATGCAGTTTTGTCATCAACAAGGTTTAGCAATTCCTGCTGACATTTCTATTACCGGATTTGATGATATTAATCAACCACAGTTTGCTCAGCACTTTCCAGAATTGACCACAGTTAAGCAAGATCCACTTTTAAAAGGGCAACTAGCAACCAAAGCTCTCATTGATGATTCAATTGAACCCGGTAGTTATATCTATATTCAATCTGAATTTATCATCAAACAAAGTACTTCCAAAGCCCCATAACTAGGAAAACAATTATAATGGCCGATCTTAAACTTCAATCATTAGTTAAACGATATGACGATGTTGAAACTATTCATAAAGTTAGCGCTGACATAAACTCGGGAGAATTTATTGTATTGATTGGCCCTTCGGGTTGCGGAAAATCCACACTACTGCGCATGATTGCCGGACTAGAAGAAGTCACATCGGGTGATATTTATATTGAAGGGGAAAATGTCACCAATGTGGTCGCCGCAAAGCGTGGCATTGCCATGGTATTTCAATCATATGCTTTATACCCACATATGAATGTCAGAGAAAACTTAAGCTTTGGATTAAAAAATCTTAAGCATGAACAGAGTTACATCGATGAAAAAATCCAATATGCGGTCGAAACACTTCAGCTTTCTCAATACCTTGACAGAATGCCGAGCCAATTATCAGGCGGACAGCGCCAACGTATTGCAATCGGCCGTGCGATAGTTCGCGATCCAAAAATCTTCTTATTTGATGAGCCGCTATCAAACCTTGATACGGAACTAAGAGTCCAAATGCGCCATGAGATTATCAAGCTACATAAAAAGCTTGGTAATACAATGATTTATGTTACCCACGATCAAGTTGAAGCCATGACCATGGCTGATCGTATTATCGTGCTTGATAACGGCAATATCGCACAAATAGGTGCCCCTTTAGAGCTTTACAATAACCCTCAAAGCTTATTTACTGCCAGCTTTATCGGTAGCCCCAAAATTAACTTACTAAAGGGTGTGGTTAAAAGTAATACCGATGGTCAAATACAGGTCGACCTTGAAAACAAACAAACTATCAGTATTCACAAGCAGGTTAACTCCCTCAGTGCTGGAGATACTATTACCCTTGGCATTAGACCTGAGCACATTAACAATCAGTCTGTGACTAACTCCATCACATTTAATTTCACATTGGATGAAATAGAATGCCTGGGTGATTCCACACTTATTTATGCACAGTTAGACGGTGGCGCAGACGCTGAAAGCATCGATGTTAGAATCAAGCTTCAAGGGCAACACTCATATGTTTCTGAAACAAAAGCCACATTTCAAGTTTCTTCAGAACATGTATTAATTTTTAATGAAAACGGTCAAAATACGACTTATGATAATTAATCGGCCTTGTTTCCTTAATAGATTGAAGCTTTCATCGTTAGCGTGTTCTACCTTCTAGTAAGTATTTAGGAAACATGAAACCGGTAAAA
Organism: Shewanella sp.; assembly: GCF_013214165.1. Classification (GTDB taxonomy): domain Bacteria; phylum Pseudomonadota; class Gammaproteobacteria; order Enterobacterales; family Shewanellaceae; genus Shewanella. The sequence continues at coordinate 15,169 of NZ_JABSSM010000030.1, forward strand.
ATAACCAATAGGTCACAGTACAACAAGGCGTTAGTTAATCGAGGTTCGCTCACCTTCTGAATTGATATGTTGTGAGCATCATGGGCGTCGAGGTCGAGGGTACATTTACTCCGATGTAGCCACTGAAACGGCACAGGTTGTCAAAGGTGTATTCGACTTATCACTGCGAGTACTTGAAGATTTCACTAACTCGGCTTTCCAGCTTATGGGTATACCACTAGATGTATTAGCAAACGAGCCATCCTATATTACTCAGGATGGCTGCTGATGGCATCTGACACAAAGCGTGCCATAAGTTACTTCATAGCAAAGGTTGCAAAACCCACGATCCTGCCAAGAAGTAATGCTGGGTATTGTGAGGACGGGCATCCTCGAAATAAGCAGCTGCTCAGCCCGAAACTTAGCCTGCGCAATTATAACGCTCAGTTAGGTGAAGCTTTAGCGGGTGTAAAACCATTAACAAAGCCATAGAACTAGATATGCCAATTAGGAAATAAGATGCTTAGTTAACTCAAGCTGGAGTAATACTTTGGGGGCATTGCGTCTCTACTAGTGCCTATTTTCTTAACAACGCCTTATGAACCCATACTCGATGAATGAAACATGGATTCATACTTCCGCCAACTTAATTACTATAAATTAATGACCATGCAACTAAATAACAACTCTATCGATGAATTTCTTAATCAAAATAAACTCACCGCAAGTAATATTGACGAACAGAAATTTATCAATACCTTCATCAATCATATGGACTTAGGGCTGAATAAAGAGTCATCTTCTTTAGCTATGCTGAACTCCTATATTGATAGCGATACCCCTATAATTACCAATAAAAATATCATTGTACTGGATGCGGGCGGTACCAACTTAAGAGTCTGCTTAGTTAACTTCGATGAGAAAAAACAAGCCAACATTGAATACTTCTCTACTCACTCTATGCCTGGACTTTCAGAGCATTTATCGCAATCTGATTTCTATGCACGCTTGTGTGAGTATCTACAACCGGTAATCCATCTTTCAGACACTATTGGCTTTTGCTTTTCATACCCGACAGAGATTAATGAAGAAAAAGACGGGCGATTGTTATATTGGACCAAAGAAATCAATGTCCCAGAAATGGTTGGCCAATGGATTGGCCAAGGCTTATTAAACGCGCTTCACCATCAAGGGCATTCAAATAAACGCATCTGTTTGCTCAATGATACCGTTGCAACATTACTGGCCGGACGCCCTCAAGGTGAAAGTCTAGATTGCCAGCAATTTATTGGATTTATTCTTGGCACTGGCACTAACGCAGCGTTTGTGGCAAATGACGGCCAATCGAACAAGATATTCAATCTGGAATCAGGTGATTTTGACGAATTAATATTGGGTGATATCGATCGTCAACTTGATCGCAGCACTTCGAATCCTGGCTGTTATTTGTTTGAAAAAATGATTTCAGGGTGTTATTTGGGTGAACTTGTTACAATGGCTTTGAAACAGGCGACTATTGACTGTGTCATAGAGGATATATGGCCGTTCACAACCTTACCTGCAGCCATGTTGACAACTGCGCTAGTCAGCTTGCTTTTAGCCAGTCCAGAAAACTTCAATAATGAATATTTTCAAAATAATATTGATAGTACAACCTTGGTTAATATTAACCACATTGCACAAAGTATCGTCGATAGAGCGGCAAAACTGACCGCATTATCATTGAGTGCGATAATGCTAGCTTCGCAGAAGCATAATCAAGATAAAGGTCAATCCATCTGTATTAATCTTGATGGTTCAACATATTTTAAATTACATGGCTTTAGTGATAGCTGTAAAAAATACATGGAGCAATTAAACCAATCTCATGGTATTAATTATCACCTTATTTCTACAGACAACGCTCCCATTATCGGTGCAGCCATTGCTGCTATGTAATGGCGCTAAGCGACTAATAAAATCACTCTTATTAGGCTAATCACCACCCGGAGACCTAGGGCGGTGATAATAGGACCGGTGTTTTTAAGACAAGTGCTGTGGGATGCGGCTTCTAAAAATCTGCACATCACCGACCACTGAATATTGTCCAACTGAAGCAGGAACTAAATAGGAGTGACCTTTTTTAATAGGTAAAGTATTTCCGCTACAAAACAGCTCCCCTTCCCCACGACTACAAAACAAAATTTCTACACTAGCAACTTGGCAATCCACATTTTGCGATGCTTCAAGGTTAATGACTGATAAAGAAAATTCACTTGCGGGGGTCCGATACTCTTTTTCAGCATCTTGTGCTGTTGATTGAGCCGTTAATATGTCTAGGTCACCATAATTAAACGAAAGAACCTTCAACAACTCTGCTTTATCAACATGTTTAGACGTTAACCCTCCCCGCAACACATTATCTGAGTTGGCCATGATTTCCATGCCCACACCTGATAAATAGGCATGGTACTCGCCAGCTTCTAAATACATAGCCTCACCAGGTGACAGTGTGATCACGTTAAGTAACAAAGCACACAAAATACCAATATCATTAGGGTAAAACTCATTTAAATAATCAAGTGTTTGATACGCTTTATTATCTGCTTGCAGCTTTGCTGCAACCACTGCTGCCTGGGTTAACACCAAGCTATCTTTTTGAGACAATGACATTAGCCAACGATAAAACTCCTTTAAACCCGCTTTATCTTGACTCGCTTTTAGTTGTGCCAACGGTTTAACTAATAATGCTGTATCAATCAGTTCAAACAAAGCGATGATCTGTTCAATCCGACGAAATCCGTTTAATGCCTCAAATTGAGTAAGCGCACAGATAAGCTCAGGCTTATGGTTATCGTCTTTATAGTTACGCTCGAAAGCATCAAGCGGGATCGCTAACTGTTCCTCAGCATCATAGCCTGCCTTTGCTTGCGATAAATTAGGGTGAGACTGAATAGACAAGGGTTTACCCGCAGCAAGAACCTTAAATAAGAATGGTAGTTTATTGGCAAACTCTGTTGCTGCCTTTTGACCAAGACAAGCAACCGGGTCGCGGTCAATGAACTCAAGTAATGAAATAGAATCGTTTTCTAGCAAGACCTCAGATGGTGCTTTGGAATGTGCTCCCATCCATATTTCTGCTTGAGGTAAGTTTTGTGGGTTTTCAATAGCAAACAAATTGAATAATGCCTGCTTATCTCCCCAGTCATAATTTAAAATAGGGCTTTTCAATTGATAAACTTTATTCATACGACACCTTATTTTCAGCAATAAAAAATGCAGGACAGTTATATGGCCTGCATTAATTAGTCATCACGAAATGATAAAAATGATTTATTTAAAACTTATATCTGAGACCCACATTGTATCGAGCACCTGTATCGGTATATTCAATCAAGCGATCTTTATGGACTGAGTAGATAAACTCTTTCTCATTAGTGATATTGATGGCTTCAACAAATACAGTCAGAGAATTAGTAAAATGATAGCTTGCACTGGCATCTAATTGTCCATAATCATCAATCATACGTGGCTGACCACGGTTTGCATTTAACGATTCGGTATATCCATCTCGATAGTTATAAGCAAAACGAGCCTCAAAGCCATTATTCTCGTAGAATGCCACTAAATTATATGATTGTGAGCTGTTATCTAAATCACTATCATCGGTGGTTTCTTTAACGTCAGTGTAGTTAGCCTGAACACCAAAACCATCAAACGGATAAGGTAATTGAGTAAAGGTGTATTGGAATGCAAGTTCGATACCTGATACATTACCGTTTCCAATATTGGTTGGAGTATCAATTAAGTAAGTCACACCATCAATATCAGTTTCAACAGTGTGGGTGCCCCACTTATTCGTTAACTCTTTGTAGAAATATGCCAAACTCAAATAGCTAACATCATCGATATACCAAGCCAAAGAACTATCATAATTCCATGAAGTCATAGGCTCAAGTGAAGAGTTGTTAGTATAGCCTGTAAGTGCTGAATATCTGTGGTTAAAGCTTGTCGTCAACATCAAGTTACTCAATGTAGGTCGAGTAATGGTTTTTGCGACACCTAAACGTAATTCTAAGTCGCTCAGTAAATTCAGCTTAAAGTTAACAGAAGGCAACCATTCAGAGTAATTTCCTTCCTCAGAAATATGTATAGGGTCAGATAATTCTGGTATGTATTCACCGAATTTATCATCAGGAGTTAAGCTAATTATCTCTTGGGAAACGCCACTAGAAGTGACATCTGTATATAAATAACGTAAACCAAAGTTACCCGCCCAAGACATGTCTGCGAAGTAACCATCTAGATTAGCCTGCACATATGCACCGTAAGTATTTTCTTCAACAGTACCAGACTCTTGTGCACGATGAACAACGCCAAACCCACCGTTGTCCAATAAGGCTTGTCTTGCTGCTTCACGTTCCTCAGGGTCGGCAATGCCATCAATGCCATCAGTGATCATCCATTGGTATAAATCATCAATGCTGCCACTTAAGACATCTTCTGGAATGAAGCCTTCATAGCCACCAGAACAATATGTACATGCAATACTATCAGGAGTTTTATAAATATCACGAGATTTTGCACGGTGATGATAACTCACCCCAGACAAAATTTTGGTAAAGGCAGTATCGCCTGCTAAGTGATAAACCGTATCGAAAGTCACTTGTGATGCAGTATCTTCAATATTTCGACCTTCAAGCGTTGACCAACTTGGAGTTATCTCCTTAGAATTGATGTCACCAATATTTGTATACACTGGAATTAATTGACCAGGTCGTTTGGAGAAGGTTAACTCCCCAGGATTATTAAGCATACCGGTAAAGTAAGATTGGTCGCCTGCAATGATGTCTGTCGCTGTTGACCATGAAGCATCAAATACTGCGGTTAAATTATCTGAAATAATCCAGTCTACATTGATACCGACTTGCTTAGTTTCAGCAAAACGAGGACGGCTATATCTAACAAATTCTGTCGGACGAGCACCAGCCGATAACTGATAATCTGTAATGGTGCCATTTTCATCCACATCAAGGTTTTGAACCGCATCAGCAGGTGCCCACCAAGCGATACCCGATGTATCAGAATTAACATCTAGTCTTGAATACAAGCCGTCTACCGTCACCAACACATCATCGCTTGCTTGCCACTGACCAACAAGCGTACCACCGATGCGTTCGCGAGTGGACTGATCTACATCGTGGGTATAATAAGACTGATAATGTACCTTGCCATTTTCGTCAGCGTTCTCCTCAAGCTTTTCACGGTCTGCATCTGAAATGCCGGTAAAGTCACTGGCGTTTCTGGCTTCATAACCATCGGTATAATGTCGCTCAGTTCTAAATTGTCTTTTAGAGTAATTAAATGAAGCGAGGAGACCAAATCGGTCATCAAGAAAAGTATTACTAACTAGCCCTGAAAGCTGAGGAGTAATTTCGTCAGAGTTTTCATCATATTGACCTTTTACAGAAGCTACTGCTTGAAAACCATCTAGGTTAAGTGGGCGTGCTGTTTTTAAATTAACGGTAGAACCAATGCCCCCTTCTTGCAAACTAGCTGAAGGAGATTTATACACGTCAATCCCAGAAATCAACTCAGTCGCTAGCACATCAAAGCTAAACTCTCGACCATCGTTTTCTGTGGCTAAAATACGGTTATTTAACATCACCACGTTGTGTTCAGGACCCATGCCCCGAACCGTAATGAACTGTCCTTCACCGCCATTTCTTGAAATCGTAATCCCCGGTATACGTTGTAATGACTCAGAAATATTTTGATCAGGGAACTTGCCTAAATCTTCATTCGCAATCGAATCCATAACAGAGTCGGCGTTACGCTTATCATAAAGCGCTTCTTTTAACGCATTGCGGATTCCAGTGACCTGTATGACTTCTATAGTTTCACTTTTCAACGCTTCTGTTTCTACTTGTAACTTTTCAACCTCCTCTGCGGTGACTTGAAACGACATTGCTGTGATAATTGATACAGCGAGTAAGCTTTTATTAAATTGATTTTTAGCTAACATATCCCCACCTTCGTTACCCTCATGGGTCAGCTTGATGCAGTACTGTTTAATTGTTTTTACTGCGCTGACTCTCATCCATCTCAAAAAAGATTAACGTTAAACGAGGATCTTTACAACAAAAAGATTAACGTTAAACAAAAATGTGGCTACATCAATAATTTTGCGTTAACCTTTCGGTGTGATTAACTAATTATGATGATTATAAAATTTATTATTTATTATGATAAATAATAACAATGATATTTTTGAGGGTTAGGAATGACTGAAACACTTTCATGTTTTAAAGCCTATGATATTCGAGGCGAATTGGGAAAAGAGCTTAATACCGATATAGCGTACCGTATAGGAAGAGCTTATGGGCAAGCGCTGCAACCAAAAAACGTTGTTGTTGGAGGTGATATTCGACTGACTTCAAATGAGTTAAAAATGGCTTTAGCTGAAGGCCTAATGGACTGTGGTATTGATGTTATTGATCTAGGAATGACGGGCACAGAAGAAATTTACTTTGCTACGAGCCATTTAAATGCAGATGGGGGAATTCAAGTTACAGCCAGTCATAACCCCAAAAACTACAATGGTATGAAGCTAGTAAAGGCTAACTCAGTGCCTATTAGTGGTGATTCTGGTTTATTCGATATTAAGCAGCTTGCTGAAACACAAGTGTTCACTCCTATTTGCAGTAAAAAAGGCCAGTATACGCAAAAATCCATTTTAACAGAATATGTCCAACATTTACTTTCTTATATTAATCTAAAGAATATTAAGCAACTTAAACTAGTTGTTAATGCTGGTAATGGCGCCGCAGGTCATGTAATTGACCATATAGAGCAGCAGTTTACCGAGTTAAATGTTCCCATAACATTTATCAAAGTAAATCATGAACCTGATGGTAACTTCCCTAATGGAATTCCCAACCCGCTGCTACCTGAAAACCGTCAAGATACCATTGATGCGATAAAACAACACGGCGCAGATATGGGCATTGCTTGGGATGGAGACTTTGACCGTTGTTTCTTTTTTGATGAGAAAGGTCAATTTATTGATGGTTATTATATCGTCGGCCTGCTTGCCGAAGCTTTTTTACAAAAAAATAAAGCAGCTAAAATTATTCATGATCCGAGACTCACTTGGAATACAATTGATTTGGTTGAAAAAAATCAAGGCACAGCAATCATGTGTAAAACAGGGCATGCATTTTTTAAAGAAAGAATGCGCCTAGAAGATGCTGTATATGGTGGTGAAATGTCAGCTCATCATTATTTCAAAGATTTCTTTTATTGTGATTCGGGTATGATCCCCTGGTTACTGGTAGTAGAGCTTTTATGCGTTAAAAACATTCAGCTTTCTGAAGCGGTGGCAGAACGTATTGCGGCTTATCCCTCTTCAGGTGAAATCAATTCAACAATTGATAATCCGGCTGAAGCAATTGAAAGTATCTATCAACAATATAAAGCACTAGCCCACAATGAAGATCATACTGATGGTATTTCACTGTCTTTCATTGAAAATGGTGAGCATTGGCGTTTCAATTTGAGAAGGTCAAATACCGAACCGGTTGTTCGGCTTAATGTTGAAACAAAAGGTAACGAAATATTACTAAAAATTAAAACCCAAGAAATACTCAATAAACTCAGGAACGTATAAACTTAACACGGTTAAATAATTACACATACCATTAAATAACCGGCTTTGGCATAGTGCTTCCTCACAAAGGCGGCGCTATGAACCAATCGCAAAACACGATCTGGGAACTCAGATTCTCACTGTGCTTTTTCTCGCTGCAAGATCGTGAAATACTCAAACATACCAGAGCTTAAGTGTACTTCCCCCCACTGCTTGACTTCTTCCATGATAGACAATGAGTGCTGCTGATGGTAAGTCTGCTTGGCACTGCTAGGATGTGTGCATCATTTACCCAAATCTCAACATAGCGCGTCAGGATATGTTCAACTTCATCAGGGGAATGCGTTATCACTACCATGACTTATAGCCTTAGATCATAATCAGGAATTATTGTTTACCAATTAATCTAAATAAACACAAGATGTTAGTGATGGCATCATAGATAATGCCTATATATAATTTAGTCATGAAAATCTTCCGGATTATCCGGCGTGACTAAAGAAAATCATTCTGTATCAACAGAGTAAGCAGCTGCATCTCGAAGAACAATATCGCTTATCCCAGCCAAAGCAGTTCGGCAAAAGTGCTGAGAGTCACCCTAGGCAAGGTGAGCGGTTTAACGAGGAGGAAGTCGAAGCTGAAAACCTTGAGACTAAAGAGTTCGTTCAGGATAAAAAGCAATTTATAACATTAAAAAACCGCCATTTAGGCGGTTTTTTAATGGTGCTACAGGAGACAAGTTATTCAACCGTCACCGACTTGGCCAAATTACGTGGTTGATCCACGTCTGTACCTTTAATTAGAGCAACATGATACGAGAGTAACTGCATCGGAATAGTATAGATAAGTGCGGCCATAAACTCATCACAGTGAGGCACTTGAATCACCTTCATAGTATCATCAGATTTAAACTCGGCGTCCACATCGGCAAACACATACATCAAGCCGCCACGGGCACGCACCTCTTCGACATTCGACTTAAGTTTTTCTAACAGTTCGTTATTGGGTGCGACCACGATCACCGGCATATCGGCATCGATAAGCGCCAATGGACCATGTTTCAGTTCACCCGATGCATAGGCTTCGGCGTGAATATAGGAGATTTCCTTGAGCTTGAGTGCTCCTTCCATGGCGATGGGGTACTGATCGCCGCGGCCAAGGAAGAGTGCATGATGCTTGTCGGCAAAATCTTCGGCCAGCTCGGCAATAGCGCTATCGAGTCCGAGTGCCTGTTCAACTTTGGCCGGCATAGACTGCAGGCTCTGAGTGATCTTAGCCTGGATATCAGCGGACATGCCATTATGGCGACCGATAACGGCAGTTAGCATAAGCAGGCCGGCTAACTGCACCGTGAAGGCCTTAGTCGAAGCAACACCAATCTCGGCGCCCGCTTTCATCATATAAGCCATATCAGATTCACGTACCAGAGACGATCCAGCTGAGTTGCATATGGTCATGGTGGCCGTGTAACCCATCTCTTTCGCCAGGCGTAATGCGGCCAAAGTATCGGCGGTCTCGCCAGACTGAGAGATGGTCACCAACAAGCTGTTGGGGAACATGTGCGACTTGCGGTAACGGAACTCGGAAGCAATTTCCACGTTACATGACACACCGGCCCAATCTTCTAACCAGTAACGAGCGGCCATCCCCGCATGATAACTAGTACCACAGGCGATGATCTGCACATGCTTAATGTCTTTCAGAAATTCGCTCGCATTGTCACCGAAGGCAGTATCTAATACCTGCTTATTGGCGATACGCCCTTCTATGGTGCGACTCAATGCTAATGGCTGCTCATAGATCTCCTTGAGCATGTAGTGACGATATTCGCCCTTATCACCGGCGTCATGGGTCACATCTGACTCTTTAACCTCACGCTCAACCGCATTGCCATCGACATCATAGATAGCTACGCTACGACGCGTCACTTCGGCTACATCTCCCTCTTCGAGGAAAGAAAAAGAGCGGGTCACGGGGAGGAGTGCCAACTGATCCGAGGCGACAAAGTTCTCACCTAAGCCATAACCGATAACCAGGGGACTACCCGAACGCGCTACTATCATGCGCTCGCCGTCACGGCGGTCGATAACCACAGTGCCGTAGGCGCCTTCCAGCTGTTTAACCGTGACCTGAACCGCAGCCAGCAGAGTCTTATGGGATTTAAGCTCGTGATGAACTAGGTGACAAATAACTTCGGTATCGGTATCCGATGCGAAGCGATAACCTAAGCCTTTTAGCATCTCGCGCAGCTTATTGTGGTTTTCTATGATGCCATTATGCACCACCGCAATATCACCTTGTGACTGATGTGGGTGTGCATTGCGTTCACTGGGCTCACCATGGGTAGCCCATCGAGTGTGAGCGATACCGGTTCCACCGCTTAGCGGCGCAGCGTCGAGTGCACTGGATAACTCTTGCACCTTACCCACGCGGCGAGTACTGCTAAGCTCTGCATTATTAATCACCGCAACACCCGCCGAATCATAGCCGCGATATTCCAGACGACGTAAACCTTCGACCAGTATTTCGGCCACATCTCTTTGCGCTACCGCGCCAACTATTCCGCACATATTGATACCTAATATTTATATAAATTGAACAATTAAAATCGAATTAGCTTGAGTAAGGCGCCACGATAACTCGTACGCCTTGCTCGGAAATTTTTTCAGCAGCCTCATCGGGAAGCTTGTCATCTGTGACTATCACGCTGATATCACTCCAGGGCAATTCCAGGTTAGGAATGCGCCTGCCTATCTTATCGGACTCCAACATGACTATGACTTCACGGGACACCTCGGCCATCACCTTACTGAGTCCGGTTAACTCGTTGAACGTCGTGGTGCCACGTTCGATATCGATACCATCGGCACCGATAAAGAGTTGATCGAAGTTATAGGAGCGTAATACCTGTTCGGCAACCTGGCCTTGAAATGATTCAGAATGCGGGTCCCAGGTCCCGCCAGTCATCAAGAGCGTCGGCTCATACTCTAATTCATGGATCGCGCTGGCCAGTTGCAGGGCATTGGTCATCACCACTAGACCACGTTTACGGCCTAACTCTTGGACTAGACCCGAGGTGGTGCTGCCACTATCTATGATGATGCGATTATGATCTTTTATTAGCCTGGCCGCCGCCTTGGCAATACTCTGCTTATTAGCGGAAATAACTTCTGTGGTCGCTTGAGTCATCTCTCGAGGCACAGATACCGCACCACCATAACGCCTCAACAGCAGGCCAGTTTTTTCTAATGCGCTAAGATCTTTGCGAATGGTGACTTCAGACGTGTCAAAACGTAATGCCAGCTCATCGACACTCACCTCACCATCCTCATTTAAGAGACTGATTATGGTATGACGTCGCTGCTGAGTATTACGTTTAGTCATTAAAGTTTCGCTTAAGTTTCGTTTCGAAAGCAAGATTATAGACAAACGAAACATATTTGCAATCATTAGACAAATTATAGTCAACAAATTCGACTTGCTTGCTGCATTGATAATGACAGCAGACGGGACACACGCCACAATGACCCAAGGCAGCCCATTGGCTGCCTTGGGTCATTACATCTAGGATAGGTAAGGAGTGAAACTTAGAACTTAGCGTGCAGTGCTAGGCCGAAGTGACGTCCTTCACCCACAGTCACATCGGTAGTCGTACCGCCGGCTAGATAGTCTTCATCGAATAGATTCTTAACATTTAAGCGCACGCTAACATCACTGCCCATGACATCCATGGTATAAGCCGCGCCCATATCGAAACGAACATAAGCATCTTTAGTCACAGTATTACTGGTATTAGCGAAACGCTCGCCCACATAGATGGCGCCGAAGTTAAATGCCAGCTTATCTGTCATCTCATAACGGGTCCAAATGTTGGCCGACCACTCGGGGGCATCCACAGGTGTCATTCCATCTAAGTTATCACCTGTTTGATATTCAGCCTCTAGGTACATCATGGAACCGGTCATAAACCAGTTGTCGCTGACCTGACCCTGAGCCCCCATCTCGAAGCCTCTATGATGTTGCTCGCCGCTTTGAGTGGTGATCGTTTGCTTGCCGTCAGGATTATTGGTCTCTAATTGCTGAGTCACAGTAACGTTAGATACGGTAATATCGAACACGGCACCGGTTAATAGTAGGCTGCCATCGAATAACTCCCACTTAGTCCCTATCTCATACTGCTCACCGTACTCAGGATCTAGGTTAACACCATCGTTAACATCTTCTTCATTATTAACAATACCTTGAGGAGTAAAACTCTGAGAGTAATTGACATAGATACTGGCATTTGCCGCCGGCGAGTAGATCACACCAAACTTAGGTGATAGCGCATAGCTATTATTACCCGCACCATCCTTCTTCTGCTCGTCATAACGCATACCGGCCAATAGCTGCCATCGATCGTTAATCGTCATCAGGTCCTGAATATAGAAACCATAATGCTTATATTTTGTTGGAGTGCCAGGCTCTTCAAGCTTGTAATCAAGATCTGGCTTAGGGATCGGCTGACCCGGCATAACCAGCTGGCTGCTACCTTTCATTTTTGTTTGCTGATAAAAGTACTCCAGCATATTAGCACCGAGTAAGAACTGATGATCTAGGCTGCCGGTCGAGAAGTTACCGACAAAATCGATATAACTGGTCTTATGCTGCCAATCATCGTAACGATCGAATGGGCTAACATTGTAACCATACTCATAGGGATCTAGATAATTTCCATCAGCATCTTTTAATTGTGATGGCGAGGAGTCCAGACGCTGACGATTAAACTGCTGCTCGTTATACCCCGCTTTTACCTTCCAGTCGTCGCTGATCTGATAGGTGAGATCCGCGCCCATGTTAGTGATGGTGTTATCGGTGAAGGCCCAAGGTTGATCCCAGATGATGTCTTCGCCACCAATCAGGTCGCCGCTGCTATCTAGCCAACCACCACGGTCGATACCCGTCTTATCTTGGGTATGATCATATTTGAGTGATAACAAGAGATCGTCGCTAATATCGAACTCAAGGTTCAGATAGCCTAACCAACGATCACGCTCCTGGTTAGTACCTTCTTGCCCATCCTCTGCAGAATACGTGCGCCAATATTGGGTGTCTTGCTTAACCAGCACGGTGCGATAACGAATAGTTTGATCTTCATTGAGGCTGCCACCGGCATCGAGCTGAAAACGAGTTGAACCATGCTCATCGGTATCAAATCCAAGATCGAAAACTGTATCATAGGTCGGCTTCTTGGTGACCATGTTGATCAAGCCACCCGGGCCTGACTGACCGTAGAGCATGCTCGATGGCCCCTTAAGCACTTCAACCTGCTGCAGTGTCTCGATAGGCTGCACATAGTGTGACCACTGCTGATGGCCATTGATCAGGTAGCCAGAACCAGAAGACAGTTCGAAACCTCTAATGCTGAATACCTGACGGTTCCACTTCTCTGAGCCGCCAGTGACACTGGAATCGTTTACCAATACTTCAGATAAGTTAGTGGCTAGTTGTTCGTCGGTAATAAAATTGGGAATAACCGCTACAGATTGTGGTGTATCCATAAGGCTTATGTCGCCGCGCATGGCACCGGAAGCGCTGCCAATCTTGTAGTCATTGAAACTACGACCCGTTACCGAGATACGCTCTATCTCTGCGCTAGGTAGTGTTTCTGTCTTCGCCTCTTCGGCAACCGCAGGCACAAGGGTAAGAGCAGAGACAACTGCTACACAAATGGGTGAAGCTCTAAATGAACGGGAATGTAACGACATGGCCAACCTCAAAATGGATATCACGAAAGTTGGCGTAATATAAATAATAATAGTTATTATTTAAGGTTATTTACAGTAATTTACAATACGAGATTAATCATCTCAAACAATTGAAAAGTAACAATATAAAATAAAACATCGACACAACAAAAGTATCAAATTGTATCGCGATACGCTAGACCATTTTACGTATATTTTATCGCGGTTAAAACAAACCAGCGACCCGATTGGGTCGCTGGTCAACACGGGTATTTTAGGCTGTTTATTTAGGCTTCTTTACCGGCCTAACCCAAGCAGATAAGTGGCGCTGCTTTACTCGAGTGATAACCAACTCATTCTCACCCACATCTCGGGTGATAGTAGAGCCAGCACCCAAGGTTGCCCCTTTGCCGATAGTCACAGGGGCAATAAGCTGGGTATCACTGCCGACAAATACATTGTCTTCAATAACCGTGAGATGCTTGTTAGCGCCATCATAGTTACAGGTGATAGTACCAGCGCCTATGTTCACGCCGGCGCCTATCAGTGCATCGCCGATATAGGCCAGATGACCCGCCTTGGAGCCCTCACCTAACACCGCCTTCTTCATCTCAACGAAGTTACCGACATGAGCATCTGTTTTTAACTCGGTTCCGGGACGCAGACGCGCAAATGGCCCCACGCTGGCTTTGACGCCGACCTTAGCACTCTCGACGATAGAATAAGGCTTGATCTCGGCGTTATCGCCAATCTCACAATCGATAAGAATGGCGCCGGCACCGATAGTCACGTTATTGCCTATGCTGACCTTGCCCTCAATGATGACATTGATGTCTATCATCACATCCATTCCCACAGATACATCACCTCGAATGTCGATACGGGCAGGATCTCTTAAATTAGCCCCGGCCAACATCAACTTCTCCGCCTCACGAGCCTGATAGGCACGCTCTAGTTGCGCCAGTTGGACTCGGTTATTGGCACCTTCCACTTCGACAGCCGACTCAGGCTGGGCAGTTGTGATGGCAACACCGTCTTTATGGGCCATGGCGACGATATCGGTCAGGTAGTACTCACCTTGAGCATTATCTGCTGATAACTGTCCAAGCCAAGCTTTAAGTTGCTTGCCTGGCGCCGCCATGATGCCGGTATTGACCTCTTGGATCAGTAACTGCTGCGCATTGGCATCTTTTTGCTCGACGATACCGATAACCTTACCCAGTTCTTGACCTTCACCAGCAGTCCGCACGATACGGCCATAGCCTGTTGGATTAGGCAGGTTTACTGTAAGAATGGCCAGGCCATCGGCTGCACGCGCCATTAATAAATCTTCAAGTGTTTTTGCCTGAATAAGCGGCACATCACCATAGAGGATCAGCACGGTATCATCATCCTCGATATTCGCATTGGCCTGAGCCACCGCATGGCCGGTACCCAACTGCTCGGCTTGAAGCACCCAGTTAAGATTTTGCTCACCTAAGGCACTCTTTAGCATATCCGCACCATAGCCATACACTAACTGGATCCCATCGCAGCCCACGTCATGAGCGGTATCGATAACATGCTGCACCATGCTCTTATGCGCAATAGGGTGTAAGACTTTAGGAAGATCTGAGCGCATGCGGGTTCCCTTGCCTGCGGCCAAAATCACTACGTTCAATGCCATGGAGTTATCCTTGAGCTAATGCTTATCAAAATAATAAAGAAAAATGGGAGGGATAAATTTTCGTGGGGCCGATTTTAACGGAAAAGCGGAGAAGATAGAAGGTAAAGACGACGGCTACGCCTACTCGACGCTTACGAGTAAGCCCGTGGACACCAACAAGTTGGCTCAAGGATAGTAAAACTAAGACGACTACGCCTACTCGTAAGCTAATAGACGCTAACAAGTTGGCTAAACTTATTTGTCATCCTGAAATGGTTTCTGGATGCCGCTTTAATTTAAGCCGAAGCGTGACTTCCGGCCTGAGCCGCAAACACGATAAATGAGGCATCGCTTATAAAATAATTTCAGCTTGCGCAGCAAGCAACAAAAAAGGCGCCCTTAGGCGCCTTTTTTCATCAAACAATAACCTTATCTGGCAAAGTTCTTCTTGATGGTTTCGACAACGCGCAACTGAGCCATAGCCTGAGCTAACTCAACTGCTGCTGCTGCATAGTTGAAGTCGGCGCCCGCTTCGGCCATAGCGGCTTCGGCGTGGCGTTTAGCTTCTACAGCTGCTTGCTCGTCAATTTCATCGGCACGCATAACGACGTCAGCCAATACTGAAACAGAAAAAGGTTGTACTTCCAGGATACCACCCGAAAGGTAGAACACCTCTTCTTTTCCGTCTTGCTTGACGATGCGCGCCATGCCAGGTTTGATATTAGTAAGCAGAGGTGCGTGACCAGGCATAATACCCAACTCGCCTTCTCCACCGGTAACTTGTAGGTGTGCTACAAGACCAGAGTAGATGCTGCTTTCTGCACTTACAATATCGAGCTGTACTGTCATGGCAGCCATCAGTTCTCCTTAAACTAGTACCCTGCACTAACTTTACACTAGTGCAGAACACCTAGTTATATTTTGTTAGCTTTCTCAACGGCTTCGTCGATAGAACCAACCATATAGAACGCTTGCTCAGGAAGATTATCGAACTCACCCTCTAGAATACCCTTGAAGCCACGGATGGTGTCTTTAAGAGAAACGTACTTACCTGGAGAACCGGTGAATACTTCGGCGACGAAGAAAGGCTGTGAAAGATATTTTTCAATCTTACGAGCACGAGCTACGGTAGTCTTATCTTCATCAGATAATTCATCCATACCTAGAATCGCAATAATATCTTTCAGCTCTTTATAGCGCTGAAGTACGGTTTGCACACCGTTAGCAACATCATAGTGCTCTTGACCAACAACCAGAGGATCTAATTGACGTGAAGTCGAATCCAATGGGTCAACCGCTGGGTAAATACCCATAGAAGCGATGTTACGTGACAATACAATAGTCGCATCTAAGTGAGCGAAAGTTGTTGCTGGTGACGGATCCGTTAAATCATCCGCAGGTACGTATACGGCTTGCACAGAGGTAATAGACCCTGATTTAGTCGATGTAATACGTTCCTGAAGTACACCCATCTCTTCAGCCAAAGTTGGCTGATAACCTACCGCTGAAGGCATACGGCCCAGCAGTGCAGATACTTCAGTACCCGCTAAGGTGTAACGATAGATGTTATCAACGAAGAAAAGAACATCTTTACCTTCGTCACGGAATCTCTCAGCCATAGTCAGGCCAGTAAGTGCCACACGTAGACGGTTTCCTGGAGGCTCGTTCATCTGACCATAAACCATGGCCACCTTATCGAGAACACCAGCATCTTTCATCTCGTAGTAGAAATCGTTACCCTCACGAGTACGCTCACCTACACCGGCAAAAACAGATAAACCTGAGTGTGCTTTAGCGATGTTGTTAATAAGTTCCATCATGTTGACGGTCTTACCAACACCAGCACCACCAAACAGTCCAACTTTACCACCCTTAGCAAACGGACAGATAAGGTCAATAACCTTGATGCCTGTCTCTAAGAGTTCAGTCGAGCTTGATTGATCTTCAAATGTAGGAGCTTCACGGTGGATCACATAGCGATCTGTTCCACCGATTGGACCCGCTTCATCAATAGGCTCGCCCAATACGTTCATGATACGGCCTAGGGTCACAGACCCAACCGGAACAGTAATTGGTGAACCTGTATTTGTCACCTCAAGACCACGACGCAGACCATCTGAAGAACCCATGGCGATAGTACGAACTACACCGCCACCGATTTGCTGCTGAACTTCCAGCACCAAGCCTTCACTTTTGATCTCTAGAGCGTCATATATCTGAGGTACAGCATCTTGTGGAAACTCAACGTCCACAACCGCGCCAATAACTTGGACAACAGTACCTGTGCTCATGATTAATCCTCTAAAACTTGTATTCGTTACCTAGCCTAAACGGCAGCGGCACCTGAAACAATTTCCGACAGTTCCTGCGTAATCGCAGCCTGACGGGCCTTGTTATAGACCAACTCCAAGTCAGTGATAAGATCACCGGCATTGTCTGTTGCAGCTTTCATGGCGACCATACGGGCCGCCTGCTCAGATGCAATATTCTCGACAACACCTTGGTAAACTTGAGACTCCACATAACGTACCAGTAATGTATCCAAAAGTTGCTTTGGATCTGGCTCGTATAGGTAATCCCAGCGATGAGATTTCACATCACTTTCTGACTTAGGCAAAGGTAGCAGCTGCTCGATCACAGGCGTCTGACTCATGGTATTAACGAACTTGTTAAATACCACGTACAGACGATCCAGCTTGCCTTCGTTGTATGCTTCTAGCATGACACGTACCGTTCCAATCAGATCTTTCAACGCCGGAGCGTCGCCTAGAGCCGATGCGGAAGCAGATACCTGACCGCCAAAATTATTGAAGAATTGTATGCTACGTGCACCAATGGCGCAGAATTCAACTTCTGCTCCGGCTTCACGTTGCTTCTTCACGTCTGCGACAACCTTCTTGAACAGGTTGACGTTCAGACCACCACAAAGACCACGGTCGGTTGACACAACTATGTAACCAACACGCTTAGCCTCTCTCACTTCCACATATGGATGCTTATATTCGAGAGAACCTTGCGCCACGTGACCGATCACCTTACGCATATTTTCTGCATATGGACGGCTCGCTGCCATGCGCTCTTGTGCTCTACGCATCTTGCTCGCAGCAACCATTTCCATTGCAGACGTGATCTTCTGAGTGTTTTGCACACTCGAGATCTTGGTTTTAATCTCTTTAGCGTTAGCCATCTTTACTCTCCAATCTGGACCTGAGGCGCCTCACGACACCTCTTCTATTTACCAGGTTTGGGTTTCGACGAACTTATCGAGGCCGGCCTTCAACTCACCTTGGATATCGGCATTATAATCGCCAGTATCGTTGATGGTCTTCATCAGGTCAGCATGCTCGCTGTTCATGTATGAGAGCAGAGAAGCTTCGAAATCACCGATTTTATTCAGCGCAACGCTCCGGAGGTAACCTTTTTCAGCTGAGAAAATAGACACAGCTTGGTCGGCAACGCTCATAGGTGCGTATTGCTTTTGCTTCATAAGTTCGGTAACACGCTCACCATGCTCAAGCTGAGCACGAGTTGCCTCATCTAAGTCAGATGCAAACTGTGAGAACGCTGCAAGCTCGCGATACTGTGCAAGTGCGCTACGAATACCGCCTGACAGTTTCTTGATGATCTTAGTCTGAGCCGCACCACCAACACGAGAAACCGAGATACCTGGGTTAACAGCAGGACGTAGTCCAGAGTTAAACAGGTCAGTTTCAAGGAAGATCTGACCATCGGTAATCGAAATTACGTTAGTCGGTACGAATGCAGATACATCACCCGCTTGAGTTTCAATAATAGGTAGAGCAGTCAAAGAACCCGTTCGGCCTTTAACTTCACCTTTAGTGAACTTCTCAACATACTCAACGTTAACACGTGAAGCACGTTCTAACAGACGAGAGTGAAGATAGAATACATCACCTGGGTATGCTTCACGTCCTGGTGGACGCTTAAGCAACAATGAGATCTGACGGTAAGCAACTGCTTGCTTAGAAAGATCATCATAGACAATCAGTGAATCTTCACCGCGGTCGCGGAAGTACTCACCCATTGAACAACCAGCGTATGGAGCCAAGTATTGCAGTGCAGCAGCTTCAGAAGCTGTAGCAACAACAACAATTGTGTTCGCTAATGCGCCGTGCTCTTCAAGCTTACGTACCACGTTAGCAACAGTAGAAGCTTTCTGCCCGATTGCTACGTATACACACTTGATACCAGTATCTTTCTGATTGATGATGGCATCGATTGCTAAAGCGGTTTTACCGATTTGGCGATCACCAATGATCAATTCACGTTGTCCACGACCGATTGGGATCATAGAGTCAACGGCTTTATAACCAGTTTGAACTGGCTGAGATACTGACTGACGTTCAATAACACCTGGTGCGATTACTTCAACAGGAGAGAAACCATCGTTGTCGATAGGTCCTTTTCCGTCGATTGGCTCACCCAATGTGTTGACTACGCGGCCTAATAGACCACGGCCAACTGGGACTTCCAAAATACGACCAGTTGTTTTTACTTTGTCGCCTTCTGCCAAAGTGGCATAAGGACCCATTACTACGGCACCGACAGAATCACGTTCTAAGTTCAACGCGATTGCATAACGGTTACCAGGCAGCTCGATCATCTCACCCTGCATCACGTCGGCAAGGCCGTGGATGCGAATGATGCCGTCACTTACTGCAACGATAGTACCTTCGTTGCGAGCTTCACTAACGACTTCGAACTGCTCGATCCGCTGTTTAATCAGATCGCTGATTTCAGTGGAATTCAGTTGCATGCTTAAACTCCCAATTACGATTGCAGCATATCAGACAGACGCGAAAGTTTTCCGCGAACCGAGCCATCTATGACTAGGTCTCCTGCCGTGATAATTACACCAGCAATAAGGCTGGTATCTATGCTGCAATTAAGCTTAACTTTGCGTGCTAGACGTTTCTCTAAAGAAACACTAATGTCCTGTTGCTGAACTGAAGTAAGCTCAATCGCTGAAACTACATTAGCTTCAATCTCTTTTGCCCATTCATGTTTCATCTCAACAAATAGTTGAAATACAGCAGGTAGCGTTCCTAAACGACCGTTTTCAGCCATTACCTTTAACAGGTTTTGAACTTGCACATTGATCTGCTCACCACAAACTCCGATAAAGAGTTCGGCCAGTTTATCACTGGATAGAGCGCCAGATAGCAGAGGCTTAATGGTGTCGTTTTCACTGACCATAGCCGCGAAGTTAAGCATTTCTGCCCAACTGTCTACTGCATCTTTTTCAATGGCAAAATCAAAAGCTGCCTTTGCGTAAGGACGAGCGATGGTAGTTATTTCAGCCATAACTCAAACTCCTTATTTAAAGTTCAGCAACTAGTTTATTAACTATGTCACTGTGGGCGGCTTCATCAATCGAACGTTCAAGAATCTTCTCTGCACCTATGATGGCAAGAGCAGCTACTTGCTTGCGCAAGTCTTCTTTAACGCGATTACGTTCAGCTTCAATTTCTGCTTGACCCTGAGCGATGATTTTCGCACGCTCAGTATCTGCTTCGGCTTTTGCTTCATCGATGATCTGAGCTTTGCGTTTGTTCGCTTGCTCAATGATCTCGTTAGCAGTAGCTTTGGCTTCTCTTAGCTGGCCAGTGGCTTTCGCCTGAGCCAACTCAAGATCTTTCGCAGCTCGATTAGCATCAGCTAGACCGTCGGCTATCTTTTTCTGGCGCTCTTCGATGGCATTAATCAAAGGCGGCCAAACAAACTTCATGCAGAACCACACGAAGAGAGCAAAAGAAATAGCTTGACCTAGCAGGGTAGCGTTAATATTCATAACTACAACTCCTTTTACAGGGTGCTATGAGCCAAGTTGAGTTAAGAATGGGTTAGCGAATACGAAGAATAGTGCAACACCAACTGCTATCATAGATATCGCATCAAGTAGACCCGCTACGATAAACATCTTAGTTTGAAGTACTGGAGCAAGTTCAGGCTGGCGAGCAGAAGCTTCCAAGAACTTACCACCTAAGATAGCGAAGCCAATCGCTGTACCTAGTGCAGCTAGACCAATCATTATAGCAACCGCTATTGCAGTAAAGCTAATTACAGTTTCCATTTTATCTCCGAAAAATAACTAATTTATTAATGTTCTTCATGTGCCATGCTTAGATAAACAATCGTCAGCATCATGAAAATAAAGGCCTGTAGCACAATAACCAAAATATGGAATATAGCCCATGGCACTGAAAGTGCGAACTGAACCCACCAAGGCATAAGTGCAATCAGAATAAAGATCAACTCACCTGCATACAGGTTACCAAACAGACGAAGTGATAATGAAATCGGCTTCGCTATCAAAGTCACTGTTTCCAATACCAAGTTAACTGGAATCAGTGCCCAATGATTGAAAGGTTTCAATGTCAGCTCTTTAGTAAAGCCTCCAAAGCCCTTAACTTTAATACTATAAAAAACAATCAAAACCAACACACTCAAGGCTAGGCCAAGGGTTATGTTCAAGTCTGTTGTTGGTACAATTTTAAGGTAAGGAACACCTAATAATCTGTTTGCGGCTTCAGGGATAAAGTCAACAGGGATTAAGTCCATTACGTTCATCAGAAAAATCCAGACGAAAATAGTCAGAGCTAGTGGTGCGATGACAGCGCTACGTCCATGAAATGATTCTTTAACGATGCGATCGACCGATTCCACGCACATTTCAACAAAACATTGAAAATTACCTGGAACTCCAGTTGTTGCTTTTTTTCCTACTTTATAGAATGACCATAAAAATAGAACCCCAAGACCTACTGAAAACAAAAGCGAGTCAATATGCAAACTCCAGAATCCAGCATCTTGACACGCATAGTTAAATGCAACTTCGCCATCGGCTAAGCACATTACTGCATTTGTCAGGTGATGCTGGATGTAATCTGAAGCATTTAATGCTTCACCAGATGTTGCCATGATTTATCTCACTTAATTTTGCTTGAAATATAAAGAAACTTTCCAAGGTACAGTTACCCCTAGCGCATAACTGATAAAAAAGGGCAAAAACCCAATTTTAAACAAGCTAAACGTTAGCGAAAAAAATACGATGGTTAAAAGAAACTTTATAGCTTCCCCCCAGTAAAAAGTCTGCATGACTTTTGCTGTTGAACTCGCTCCCATATGGGAGAAAGCGAAGGTCGCAAATACAAAATTAGGGAGTACAGCAATAGCACCACCTGCCAAGGCAGATAGACCATACTGTTCCCCCCACAGAGCGAAAAAGAAAACCGAAGTTCCCCCAGCCACCGCCGCCTGTATCAAAACCAATTTATAGGCAGACCACCGGCCACGACGTGCTAAAATGTTACTCAATTCATCTTCTCCGCATTTATACTTTTCGTTTCGATGACCGGACTACATAAACCCGGTCGATGACGATGGACAAAAAGCTTGCGAAAGTATACCGTTTCGGGCCTTCAAAGCAAGTTTAAGCTGAGGAAAATCGACTCTTTTAACGTGATCTAGCGCCAAATATGTAAAAAGCCAAATTTAACACATGTCACAAAATTACATAATATGACGTTAACTTGGGATTTTTAGTGGATTTTATTGATTATACCGTCTAATTCAGCGAGATCCTGATAATTAATTACCAGTTTGCCCTTACCTTTTTTATTATGGCTAATTGAAACCTTGGCACCTAATCTTTCGACTAATAGGCCTTCTAGACGGGTGACATCGTGATCTTTTACTGGTTTACCTGCAACTTCAGGTTGGCTTAAGGTTTTATTAACTAATCGTTCAGTTTCACGAACGGTTAATTCTTTTGCTGCGACTAATCTGGCAATATTTGTTTGCTCATCGCCCTCGATGGCGAGTAATGCTCTGGCATGTCCCATGTCGATGTCACCGTATTCTAACATGCGTTTTACCGGCTCATTGAGACCGTTGAGACGCAGTAAATTAGACACTGTCGCGCGAGACTTGCCCACCGCGGTGGCAATTTGTTGATGAGTCAGTTCAAATTCGCGCATTAATCGCTCTAATGCAATCGCTTCTTCCATCGCATTGAGGTCTTCTCGCTGAATATTTTCGATTAACGAGATGGCAATGGCGGCTTCATCAGCCACCTGCTTGACGATACAGGGCACCTTATCCAGCTTAGCTATTTGAGCCGCACGCCAGCGACGTTCGCCGGCGATGATCTCATACATGGACGCTGAAACTTTACGCACCACAATAGGCTGAATGATGCCTTGAGCCATTATCGACTCGGCGAGCTCTTCGAGCGCCTCGGTTGACATATCTTTACGCGGTTGATACTTACCAGGCTGCATCAAGTCTATGTGCAGCATTAACAGATCATCTGTTTTAGCTGTTACTCCGGCAACTTCTTCAGCTGAATACAGTTTATTACTTGCCGCATGGCTAGTACTGAGTAATGCATCCAGACCCTTACCCAGTCCACGTTTTTTCAATGTCATTTCCACTGCCTTTATTTAAGCTTGTTCTAGCTCTTGATGCTGTTCTGCTCTGCGAATTATTTCGCCGGCCAGGGCTAAATAAGCCTTAGCGCCGGCACTCGATTTGTCGTAATACATGGCCGGAGCACCAAAGCTAGGCGCCTCAGCCAGTCTGACATTTCTTGGAATGACGGTACGATACACTTTTTCGCCGAAATGCTGTTTGAGCTGATCGGATACATCATTAGATAGACGATTTCTGGGGTCGTACATGGTACGCAGTATCCCTTCGATATGAAGACCTGGGTTGACCATGGCGCCAATCTTAGTGATGGTGTCCATAAGGGCCGTTAAGCCCTCCAGTGCATAATATTCACACTGCATGGGAACCAGAATAGAATCGGCAGCCGACATGGCATTCACAGTTAGCATGTTCAATGAGGGGGGACAATCGATAAAGATGTAGTCGTAATCGTCTTTAATCGGTGCTAATGCATTTCTTAATCTAATCTCACGGGCGAAAAACTCCATTAACTTGATCTCAGCCGCAGTAACGTCACCGTTACCCGCGATCAGATCATATTTTCCGCTGGTATTTCTATAGACAACTTCATCGAAAGGCTTTTCATCGACTAACAACTCATAAGCGGTATTCTCGACACTGTACTTGTCGATACCACTTCCCATGGTCGCATTACCCTGAGGATCGAGATCAATTAACAGCACCTTGCGCTTTGTGGCGGCCAAAGATGCTGCTAAGTTGACACAAGTTGTTGTTTTTCCGACGCCACCTTTCTGGTTAGCCACGGCAATCACTTTACCCACAATACCATCCTGTATGTCGCGTATACGTTATCGACGCAATTGAATCCAATACCAAATTGCTTGAATCACTGAAAGAAAGCAACTTAAACACTATTTTTAACGACTCTTAGCAGGTGTCTCTGTTCATCCAGACGGGGGATACTCAGCTCGATGACATCTGTGAGCTCGTAACCCTGAGGAATTTTTGTCATTTCATCTGCGGCCAATTGCCCCTTGAGTGCGTAGTAACAACCATTCTCCGCCGGCAGGTGATGACACCAGTGCAACATGTCTTCGATAGAGGCGAAGGCTCGACTGAGCACGCCATCAAATTTTTCTTCAGGTACATAGGCTTCGACTCGACTCTCTACAGAGCTGATGTTATCGATACCCAGATCGAACTGAACCTGCTTCTGGAAGCGAATTCGCTTACCTAGGCTATCCAATAACACAAAATGTTTATCTGGATTCATTATCGCCAACGGGATGCCGGGTAAACCCGGTCCGGTGCCAACATCGATGAAGCGTTCACCCACCAGATGTGCCGACACAGCGAGACTATCCATGATATGCCTGATCAGCATCTGCTCGGGATCTCTAACCGATGTCAGGTTATATGCCTTATTCCACTTGTCGAGCATCTCAACAAATCCAACCAGCTGTTGCTTCTGCTGCTCGGTGGCAGTCAAATTCATTTCAGCTAGATATTCATCTAATAGGGCTGATAACACGGGATTAATCCTTAATAACAAACTTAAATCGGCATGAACAGGCTATTATGAAGCCGTCAAAACAGTAAGGGAAGCCTTTAGCGCTTCCCTTAGTAACAATTCATCAAAAAGAGTAAAATTTACGAGGCTTTTCTACGAAGTAAACCACGTCGCTTCAGATGCACTAATAAAATCGAGATAGCGGCGGGGGTCATTCCCGAAATTCTCGACGCCTGACCTATGGTTTCAGGCTTATGTTCATTCATCTTAGCGATCACTT
Organism: Shewanella sp.; assembly: GCF_013214165.1. Taxonomy (GTDB): domain Bacteria; phylum Pseudomonadota; class Gammaproteobacteria; order Enterobacterales; family Shewanellaceae; genus Shewanella. The sequence continues at coordinate 40,369 of NZ_JABSSM010000030.1, forward strand.
CATTGGACAATCCCGGCACTTCCTGATAATCCAGATCTAACGGCAGTCCGGTAGTCTCATGTTTAAGTGCCTTGTCTATCTCATCTTGCTGACGCTGAATATAACCAGAATATTTAATCTGGATCTGTACTTGTTCAGCGGCGCGTTGATCTTCGAGTCCCGGACCGAAGCCTTCGAGTCTCATTAATTTAGGATAATCCATCTCAGGGCGGCGAAGCAGATCTTCGAAAGACGCTTCTCGAGAAATTGGCGTATTCAACTCAGGGTTTAACACATCCAACAGCGGCGAATTAGGGTGAACCCATAAGCCTCTTAAACGTTGTAACTCCAGCTCGATAGATTCACGCTTCTCACTGAACTTACTCCAGCGGTTATCATCGACCAAGCCAAACTCGCGGGCTTTCTCGGTCAGACGCAGATCCGCATTATCTTCACGCAACAATAAACGATACTCGGCGCGGCTGGTGAACATGCGGTAAGGCTCTTTGGTGCCAAGAGTCGAAAGATCGTCAACCAAGACGCCTAGATACGCCTGATCACGACGTGGAGCCCAGGATTCTTTACCCTGAACCTGCAAAGATGCATTCATACCGGCCAATAATCCTTGAGCAGCAGCTTCTTCGTAACCTGTTGTACCGTTGATCTGTCCGGCAAAGAAGAGTCCGCCGATCGCTTTAGTCTCTAAAGAGTTCTTCAGATCCCTAGGATCGAAGTAATCATATTCGATAGCGTAACCAGGACGAATGATCTGTGCATGCTCCATTCCCTTGATCGATCTAACCAGATCCAGTTGTACATCGAAAGGCAGACTGGTTGAAATCCCATTGGGATAGATCTCATTGGTATTGAGTCCTTCAGGCTCGATAAATATTTGATGAGATGTCTTGTCGGCGAAGCGATTAATCTTATCTTCGATAGAAGGGCAATAACGTGGACCTATGCCTTCGATAACCCCTGAATACATAGGGCTACGGTCTAGACCAGCGCGAATAATATCATGGGTACGCTCATTGGTATGGGTCACATAACAAGAGATTTGCCGAGGATGATCTTTCACATCACCGATAAACGACATCACAGGCAGTGGCGTATCGCCTTTCTGCTCGGCCATAAGATCGAAATTTATGCTATTGGCATCGACTCTAGGTGGTGTCCCAGTCTTCAAGCGACCAATACGGATCGGTAACTCACGTAAACGATCGGCGAGGGCGATCGATGGCGGATCACCGGCTCGTCCGCCGCTGTAGTTTTGCAATCCTATGTGGATCTTACCACTGAGAAAGGTGCCTGCAGTCAAGACAACGGTGGGCGCTTCGAATGCGAGTCCCATCTGAGTGACAACGCCGGTGATACGGCCATTTTCAACAATCAGGTCATCGACGCCTTGCTGAAACAATCTTAAATTCGGTTGGTTTTGCAGTATTTGTTGGATCTTAGCTCGGTAGAGTGCTCTATCGGCTTGGGCTCGAGTGGCTCTAACCGCGGGTCCCTTGCTCGAGTTGAGAGTTCGAAATTGAATACCTGCAAAGTCAGTGGCAACAGCCATGGCTCCGCCCATTGCATCGATCTCTTTTACCAGGTGCCCCTTGCCGATCCCGCCGATCGCTGGATTACAGGACATCTGTCCTAAGGTATCGATGTTATGCGTCAACAACAGGGTGTTAGATCCCATTCTTGCTGCGGCCAGCGCGGCTTCCGTACCGGCATGACCACCACCAACAACAATTACATCGAACCGTTCATGAAAATGCATTACAAAACCTTAAATTAAAACTGACGTCGATAAAGAACTAATGTGAATTTGAGGTGCATATTTTAGCACCTGATTGACCCAAGGTGAAAGATCATTTTCGATCGTTTTATCTTGAGAGGATCTGCTTAATAGATCTTAAGATCTTTATATAGATCCTTTATTATTGTTATTATTAAGGGAGCGATCTTCTGTGGGTAACCGCTTTTTTCCTTTATCATTCATGAGTTAGCGAGGATCAGATCCTGTGATCTTAGTATGATCAAACTAGGATAAGCCTGTGGGTAGATCGACCACTTATCCACAGGGTGGATCCTTGACCGGATCGGACCTTGAGTAATGCAGAGCTTAACCAGAAGAAAATAATAGGTTATCCACATATTTATCCTTTTAGATCGTAAATTGTGGATAAGTTAGATCTAATCTGTGAATTGATCCTTAACTTATCCTCGAAAAAGATCTTAAAGACGATCTTGCCATTGCTCTAACCAAGCCAGAGCGGGATCTTCTGGCACATGATCCTTCTGCACATCGATCTGGATCTTATCCACATAGACTTGTGCACCGCAACTCTCCAATGCTCGAGCTAATTTTTCCGGTCCCTGACAGAAAGTGTCGTAACTCGAATCCCCGATCGCACAAATCGCATATTTAGTGCCGCTAAGATCGGGTTTTTGAGACAAGATCTCCGCTAAAAATGGCATTATATTGTCCGGAAGATCCCCTGCACCGTGTGTCGAAGAGACTACCAACCACAAGGATTTTGGGTCTAGATCGGTGAATTTAGGGGTCATATGTATGACATTTTCATGGCCTAATCCGCTTAGAACTGCCGAAAATTCGTCGGCTACGTACTCAGCATTACCCAGAGTTGTGCCTACTAATATGTCTATTTTTGCCATCTGGTGTCCTTATACTTACTGCTAAACAGCTTATTGATGTCTTTTTAACGTGATGAAATGACCAAGTTTGACTCTATAACTGGCCAGAGATGCTTGGCTATTGGCTTTAATAGTAAGTGAAAAGCCTGCTTGGATCTTGCTACTTAGTGGGATTTACATCTGAAATTTCGCCGATTATGACTCATAGCCTGAACTAAACTGATGAGATTTCTGCTGGTTTTGCAGCGAAAAGTAAGTAGTTAACCTTAGTATTCTGGTTGATACTCCAATGTTTAGTGAAAGGGTTAAACGTCATGCCTGCCACATTTATGGTCTCGAGACCTTGTTTCGAGATCATGGCCGATATCTCTTGGGGTTTAACGAAGTAGCGCCATTCATGGGTGCCTATAGGCAGATACCTCATGACATATTCGGCGCCAATGATGCCGACTATATAAGAGGTTATGGTTCGATTTAGGGTCGCCATTACCAATAAACCACCGGGTTTGAGTAGCCTACAGCAGGTCTCTATTAATCCTTGTTGATCGGCGACATGCTCTATGACTTCGGTATTAAGTACGATGTCGTACAAGTATATTTCGGTTTTATCTTCAAGATCACTGGCTAAACAATGAAGGTAATTGACTGATATATAATTTGTTTGCGCATGTTGGCTAGCGACTAATATGTTGTGCTCGCTGGCATCTATCCCAGTGACATCTGCACCAAGTTTGGCTAAAGGCTCACATAGGAGTCCGGCACCACAGCCTATATCGACCAAGCTAAGGCCAGTCAAAGGGGCTGGCTGATTAAGATCGCGACCTAAGTGCTGAGCTATCATCTTCTTGATGGCGATTAATCTCGTCTGGTTAAACGCCAATATCTGTTTGAATTTCCCCTTGGGATCGCGCCACTCTTTGGCTAAGCGATCAAACTTAGCTATTTCTTCTGTCGTATCAAGGCCCGTACTGTGACGGGAGGTTAACTTGCTTCTGTCTAACACAATATTCTGCTCAACATTAACTAATAACATGATTATACCAAGTCTTGGTCTTGCTATTAATACCTTGTCCCAGCTGACTATCCGCTCAATTGCACATATTAGCGAATAATGAATCACTGCTATACTTGAAATATTAACTCAGGCTGTTTTCATTACTGCGATGCCAGAACAAGGCATCAGCTAAAGGATGAAAAAATTTATTGTGAGGGTAAGGGCATGTTAAGACATTACTTTATTAGCAGCGATCTCGACGATCTGGAGAAGGTTGAACAGGAACTCGAGGCCGAAGGGATCACTGAACCCCAGATACATATATTGAGTGAGAAAGATGCCGATGTCGAAAATCATCATCTGCATGAAGTCGAGCCTGTGCTAAAGCTGGATGTGGTACATTCGACTGAAATTGGCGCCGTGATAGGCTTTGTTATCTCAGCCGCGACCCTGATGTTGGCCTATGAGATGGGTTGGACCCGGAGTGCTGCGGGTTGGCTACCGTTTATATTTCTAGCCATAGTGATACTGGGTTTCTGTACCTGGGAAGGTGGCTTCATCGGTATACAAAAAACCAATATACATTTCGAACGATTTCAGGAGTTACTGCATAAGGGTAAGCATGTGCTATTTGTCGATGTTGACCCAAATCAGGAGCCTATCTTTGCCAAGATCATCAATGCTCACCCCAAATTAGAGCCCGCGGGGCTGGGATCGGCGACTCCACATTGGGTGGTTCGCTGGCAAGATAAGTTCCACAGTTTTATGAAGACCATGCCCTAAACCATAAGAGTTATCTCTATTCCAAGGCGCCTTTCTGGCGCTTTTTTTATTGCCGCTGTTTAGCCCGAGATAAGGAGATAATGCCAAACATGGTCTATGTTAATAAGTAGTTGGAGAAAACTGAATTATCTGATTACTTTTAGTCTGGTCACTACACATCTGCACTTCGCAGGCGTGTGAGGCTAGATTTTATAGGGATGGGTGGCATGGCTATAGCGGTTGTTATCCTGTTATTAGTACTGGTATCTGTGGTATTTCACTTCGCAAGTCCTTGGTGGTTTACTCCGATCGCGTCCAACTGGACCGCCATCGACGATACTATCACGCTTACCTTCTGGGTCACTGGCATCGTCTTTATCGCGGTCAATGGCTTCCTCGCGTATTGTGTTTTTCGCTTTCGTTTCGATAAAAACAAACGTGCCGATTATGAACCCGAGAATAAAAAACTCGAAATTTGGCTAACCGTGTTCACGACTATTGGAGTGGCTGCCATGCTTGCCCCTGGCTTGGTCGTCTGGGGGGAGTTTGTCACTGTGCCCGATGATGCCAAGACATTCGAGGTCGTGGGGCAGCAATGGCATTGGAGCTATCGATTACCCGGTAAAGACGGCGTACTCGGTCAAAGTGCCGTTGACTTGATGGATGAGAAAAACCCGTTCGGCCTCAATCCCGATGATATCCATGCCCAAGACGACATTTTGATCCCCAGTAACGTGATGCATATCTTGCTCGATCAGCCGGTAAAGGTACTGATGCGCTCTAAAGATGTATTACATAACTTCGCGGTGCCGCAATTTAGGGTCAAGATGGATCTGGTGCCCGGAATAGAGACCTACCTCTGGTTTACACCAACCAGGCTCGGTCGTTTCGAGATGTTGTGCGAGGAGTTATGCGGCATGGCTCACTACACCATGCGCGGCCAGATCGTGGTGGACACGGCTCAAGACTACCAAGTCTGGTTGGATAAACAGTTCACCTTCAGAGAATCACTCGATGCCCCCGCTGGGGATCTGCAGCTAGGTAAAAAATTATATGCCAGCTGCGCCGCCTGCCATGGCAATGATGGTCAGGGCAATGAAACGCTCAATGCACCTATGCTGGCGGGTCAGTCTGCCTGGTATTTAAGCCGCCAGCTTCACTATTATAAGACTCAGGTTCGCGGTAGCCATCAGCAGGATATTTACGGTCAACAGATGGCTGCTATGGCCAATACCTTGGTCGATGCCAAGGCGATAAAAGATGTCACCGCTTATATCGCATCCTTGCCAGCGCTGGCTATCTTTCCTAGGGCGGTGAATAGCGGCCCTCTGGCTCGATCCATCGCCAGTGGGCAGCGGCTATTTACCAACTGTGCATACTGCCATGGTGACAAGGCTCAAGGTAAGTTTGCCCTCAATGCTCCCAGATTAGCGGGGCAACATGCCTGGTATCTCAAGCGTCAGTTACAACATTATCGCGCCAGCATTCGCGGTGCTCATCGTGAAGATCTCTACGGCACTCAGATGATTTTGATGTCGCGATTACTGCAGAACGAGCAAGCCATAGATGATGTGATTGCCTATATCTCTAGGTTAAAGCCGACTGCTGATGCCGATTTTTACCCATCGTCGAGCAGGGCGGTGAGCGCAACAGGATCTCCGAGCATCACAGGCCAGAGTCATAGCACACAGGAGGTGAGCCGATGAATTATACCGCCATTGTCGATCAAGCCGACGAGTCCCATCATCCCACCAGCTTTATGGCTAAGTATATCTGGAGCCAAGATCATAAGGTCATCGCCATCCAGTATTCCATCACGGCTCTCTTCGTTGGCTTAGTCGCCTTGGCGTTGTCGGCTATGATGCGTTTGCAGCTAGGCTTTCCCGATAGTTTCTCCTTTATCGATCCCAGTAGTTACCTGCAGTTTGTCACCATGCATGGCATGATCATGGTGATCTATCTGCTCACCGCCTTACTGCTCGGCGGCTTCGGTAACTATTTGATCCCCTTGATGGTGGGTGCCAGGGACATGGTATTTCCCTACCTTAATATGCTCAGTTACTGGACCTATTTACTCGCGGTCATCGTCCTGCTGGCGAGTTTCTTCGTTCCCGGAGGCCCGACTGGTGCAGGCTGGACCCTGTATCCACCGCAAACTATCTTACCCGGCACCCCGGGAAACGATGGCGGTATCATCTTGATGTTGGTGTCTCTGGCGATATTTATCGTCGCCTTCACCATGGGGGGACTCAACTACGTCACCACCATATTGCAGGCTCGTGCTAGAGGCATGACCTTGATGCGCATGCCACTAACGATATGGGGGATCTTCACCGCCACCATCTTAGGCCTGTTGGCATTTCCGGCACTATTGGTGAGTGCCATCATGATGATGCTAGATAAGTTAGTGGGAACCAGCTTCTTCATGCCCGCCATCTTATCTCTGGGTGAGCCTCTCAATTACACCGGCGGCAGTCCGGTTTTGTTTCAGCATCTGTTTTGGTTTTTCGGTCATCCTGAAGTCTATATTGTGGCGCTGCCGGCCTTTGGCATGGTGTCCGATGTGATTGCGACCCATGCCAGAAAAAACATCTTCGGCTATCGCATGATGGTGTGGGCCATAGTCGCCATTGGTGGTCTGAGTTTTGTCGTCTGGGCACACCACATGTATGTCAGTGGCATGAATCCCTATTTTGGTTTCTTCTTTGCCACCACCACCTTGATTATCGCCATTCCCACGGCGCTTAAGGTCTATAACTGGTCCTTGACTCTGTGGCGGGGCAACATACATATGACAGTGCCGATGATGTTCGCCATCGGTTTCATCTTCACCTTTACCCACGGCGGATTAACCGGACTGTTTCTCGGTAATGTGGTGGTCGATTTGCCCTTGTCTGATACCTACTTTGTGGTGGCTCATTTTCATATGGTGATGGGGGTTTCGCCTATCATGGTGCTGTTCGCCGCCATCTATCATTGGTTCCCTAAGGTCACTGGACGTTTCCTGCATAGGGGTCTGGGTAAGTTTCATTTCTGGATGACCTTCATCGGCACGTATTCTATCTATCTGCCCATGCATTACTTGGGGTTTCTCGGGGTACCGCGGCGATACTTTGCCATGGGGCCAACCGAGTTTATCCCTGAGTCGGCCCAATCCCTCAATGCCAGTATCACCATATCAGCACTGATTGTCGGCGTGGTGCAGCTGATATTTCTGTTCAACATCATCTGGAGTACCTTTAAGGGCAAAAAATCCGGCCCTAACCCCTGGAATGCCACCACGCTGGAGTGGCAAACCGAATATACACCGCCAAGACACGGCAACTGGGGGGACAAGATCCCTGTGGTTTATCGTTGGGCCTACGATTACAGCGTACCTGGGGTGAAGGCCGACTTCATTCCGCAGAATGTCTCGCCGGAAGAGGTCGAGATGATGGATGATAAGGGAGGCGCTTGATGAGCATTTTCAGCACGCTTACTGAGAAACCTTGGTTGGCCCAGTCTACGGCAGCATTGGATCAGGAGTTAATCGACTATCAAGCGGGTTCTCCCGGCAAGACTGGGCTTAAATTTTTCATCGCCGTGGTCACAGTCATCTTCTTCCTGTTTAGCGTGACTTATCTGTCGCGTTCTCAATATGCCGACTTCCAGGCCCTGGGTGGTGAGCCCTGGTCACCTCTGTATCAACCTCTCTGGTTATGGGTTAATACGGGCTGCTTGTTGATGGCTAGCCTGAGTCTGCATCTTGCTGTCGGCCAGGTGAGCGAAGATAAGCTCAACAGATTACTGGGTCTGCTGACCCTGAGCGTTATTTTTTCCCTCTTGTTCATATTCGGTCAGTGGAGCGTATGGCAACAGCTGAGCCTGCAAGGTTTTGTTATCAACTCTAATCCGGCCAACAGCTATTTTTATATGCTAACCGCAATTCATGGTCTGCACTTGTTGGGCGGTTTATTTGCTTTGGCTCGGGTGCTGATTATTTTTAGCCGCAGGGTGAAGCTGGATATATTGCAGCCAAGCTTAGTCTTATGCGCCTGGTATTGGCATTACCTCTGCTTGCTCTGGTTGTTTATCTTCGCCTTGCTGACCGCCTCACCCAGTACCTATAACACCATCGCAGCCTGGTGTGGCTTGTAGCAATCAACACATGAGCATCGAGATAAACAACAAAAACTAGCCTGATGTGGCTTGTAGGACTCGTGTTAGGAGTGGAGTGACACATGAGCACAGATGATAAACAACAAAAAGTAGCAGCGCCCATAGCCTCCGACAATTGGCAGGGGGCCGTGAGTGATTGGGGAGCCGACAAGCAGGTTTTCAATATGCCTTGGGGCAAGTTGATGATGTGGTTATTTCTACTCAGCGATACCTTCGTCTTTAGCGTGTTTTTGATAGGCTACATGAATGTGCGCATGTCCAGCATGGACAGCTGGCCACTCACCAGTGAGGTATTCGCGCTGACCATAGCCGGGTACCATATCCCGTTAGTGCTTATCGCCATCATGACCTTCATCTTGATCACCAGTAGCGGCACCATGGCGATGGCGGTGAATTTTGCCTATCGCGGTGACAGACGCAAGACCGTCTTATTTATGACTGCTACTGCTTTATTGGGAGCGTCTTTCGTTGGTATGCAGGCGTTTGAGTGGACCAAGTTGATCATAGAGGAGGGGGTACGCCCCTGGGGAAATCCCATGGGCTCGGCACAATTTGGTGCCACCTTCTTCATGATCACCGGCTTTCACGGCTTGCATGTCACCGCAGGGGTTATTTTTCTGTTGGTGATTGCGCGGCGGGTCGCTAGTGGTCACTACGAAGGCAAAGGCTATCACATAGTCGAGATAACGGGTCTGTATTGGCACTTTGTAGACTTGGTCTGGGTGTTTATCTTCGCTTTGTTTTACTTGTGGTAACTCAGAAGGTTAAGGCCTTTATTGGGCGCAATTATGGTAGATTTGGTCTGGGTGTTTATTTTCGCTCTTTTCTATCTCTGGTAAGCGATAACAGCGATAACAGCGATAACAGCGGTAAATTATTGAGGTGGTGTATGAGTCAGATCACAAATAAACAGGCGGTGCCTGCTGAGGCGGAACAAATGCAGCCCAAGCTACATCCCATCAGTCTCTACCTGAAAATATGGGGGCTACTGTTTGTGCTCAGCACCATGTCCTATATGGTGGACTTCTTCGAAGTGCAGGGCATATTGAGATGGACGCTGATCTTGCTATTTATGTCATTGAAGGCCGGGCTTATCATCACTATCTTTATGCATGTCAGGTGGGAACGGCTGGCATTAAAACTGGTGTTATTCTTACCGCCTTTGGCAATAGTGGTGTTTATTAGCCTGATGGCCATAGAAGGAGACTACACCTTTGTTAATCGCTTATTCTCTTTCATCTCGGTATGAAGTTATGCTTTGGAGACCCGTGATAAGGAAGCAAAGAGATAAGTCAGAGATTTATGAGTCGCTAGCGAAAGTGGCTCGCTAACATGCTGCGCGAGGTGAAGACTAAACTCTTGCTGGGTGCCAGCATACTTATCATGGTCACCTTAGTGCTAATCGGTATCTCATTCATTCTGGTCAAGGCCAGTCCCTCGGTTAATTTACCGCTGCAAAGTGCCAGTCTGCTACAGGAGCCGATCACACTCTCAGATTTCACCTTAGTGAATCACCATAACCAAAGTTTTACTCAAGCTGACTTGCTCGGCCAGTGGCACCTGTTGGCTTATGGATATCTTAATTGCCCGGATGTGTGCCCAGCAACCCTGCTGCTGTTGAATAGCCTGATGCATAGCATACAAAAAGATAATCAATTTACAGATGTTCAATTACTCTTCTACACCATAGATCCTGGCAGGGATTCGATTGAAAGATTGGCCGAGTATGTGGCGTTCTTCGGTAAAGGTATCATTGGCTTGAAGTCTATTGAGGTTGGGGGATTAGATGGAATGGCCAAGCGGTTCGAACAAGAGTTGGGAATAAGAGTCAAAATAAGCACTCAGATGGAGAGCGAAGACAGCTATCAGGTAGGCCACGGGGTTGCCATCTATCTGTTAGATCCACAAGGCCGGCTTCACGCCGTGTTTGAGCCGAGCGTCGATCCCTTCGGCAATCGTCATTTCAATAAAGATGATATTTATCATGATTATGTTTTGATCCGTAAACATGCCAACAGCTTTACTGTGCTCTGAATACCCCGAACAGTCTAGCTAGCCCATGGCTTGAACTTGAGAGCCCAGTAACCAGATGGCCAGAGCGAAGAATATCATCCCCATAAACTTGTTCTGATTAGCCCTGAACTTGTCATTTTTAAGTAATGGCTTACCCAAGGTTCCCACCATTAGCACCAGTAATAAGTTAAACAGTAATCCCATTACATTGAGTAGCAGGCCAAGAGCCAGCATCTGTTCGCCTGACGTTGCCGTTAGCTGAGGCGAAACAAACTGAGGCAGGAACAGCACGAAGAAGAGTAGGGCCTTAGGGTTTAACAGATTACTGAATACCGCGCGGCGGTACAGCATCTTAGCCAGACCCGATTGTTGTTCGACTTCCGGGGCATCAAGGGGGCCACTGCGCATACAATCCCAACCCATCTTCAATAGATATGCTCCGCCTAAGATACGAAGTACCTGCAGAGCCATAGGGTTCATGGCGATTAATGCTGACACACCCATGGCGGCCAATAGTGTCAGTATTAGCCCAGAGGTGGCATTGCCCAAGCTGGCAAATACACCGACTTTTTTGCCGTAGCTTAAGCTAGAACTTGCTATCAATAGCATGTCCGGGCCAGGGATCAGTAACAGGGCGATAACAGTGGTTAAATACAATGGCAGTACAGCGAGATCGATCATCATAAATGCATAGGTTGGAACAGACGGCGGCATTTTACCTCTATCACGATCTATAGACAGTATTTTCTCAAGTGTTTTTGATTACTCTTAGTAGGTAATGTTTTAAGTTATTGATATTTAAGTGGTGTTTTAATGTTGGCGACGAGTGGTGAGTTCGGGCTAGCCATATCTTAGTATCTTGCTAGTTTCGAACAAGCTGGCATCAATACGGATGGATGAGAGTTACCATTTTTTGTTGATGAAGATGTAATGACTTCTGTAAAAATGGTAACTCTCAACTAGGACCTAGAGACTAGAGGTCATGTTCAAATTGCTGATTGATATTGGACTCATTACAAGTCCATAGAATGATATTGCCACTGCTATTTCTGTCCATGCATCTGGCCGTGCCACTCAAATCAGATTTAATTAATTTACCATCGAGTGTCCATTGCTGATTGGTTCCAGAATTACAGGTATATGCCTGCACAGTTTGACTATTTTGGTTCTCACCTTGATAGACATCCAGGCAGAGATTAGTGTCTTTAACTTGTATCCTCTTCGAATTTAGATCGTAACTAAACTGTTGATTTTCACCGTCGGTACAGGCATAGGTGATGACCTTTTGTCCAGACTGTAAGCCTTGATAGACATCCAGGCATAGACCGGTAGCGCTGTGGATGATGCTATTAGTCCATTCATAATCAGGATAGGTTGGCGCGTCGACACTGTGCTTGCTCCCCGTGGCCAGACTATTACCATTTAGGCTGCTATATGGCGTGACTTCTAGCTTGTCAGATAGAAATCTAGCCTGCATATAAATATTGTTCTCTGCGCTGCCAGAATAGAAGATGGGTAATCTTCGTCCTTGTGGGGTGTCGAAATATTTCGGCCCAGATCGAAAATCCCTGCTACTGTTCTGCCAGCCATTCATGACATAACTGTGTATGTGTCCAGCGAAAATAGCCACCACCTGCGGGTTCTCATCTATGATCTCGCCCAACTCTTGATATTCCTCTGGGTTCTGGCCTTGGTTGAATCTATCCGCATTGATGACATGCATGTTGAGTACCGCTTTTTTACCTCGGCTTCTCCTAAGATCATCGCGCAACCAATTCAATGACTGATAGATATTCACGTCTCGGTCTTGTGCTCTCCATGAATCATAAGAGGAAAACTCTCTTTCATATGCTGGGTGATTGTGTAGCTGCACGAAGTGCCAGCTGCCTATGTCAAAAGAATAAGACAAGCTGCCGGTAAAATCGTAATTACTATAATAATAATCTTTGGAGACAGTCTGTACCGTTTGTATTCTATTGTGCCACCATTCGAGCAATCTAATGGCGCAGAAATTTTGTGAGAGAGCCCTATATTGTCCACCATCGATAAAGTAACCATCGCATGTCTTGTCATCGATATAATTATCGTAATCGTGGTTACCTAAGCCGACATAGGTGTTAAACATGCCGTAATCAGTGATAAAACTCTCTATTTCATCCTTATCCATGACATTGGTGATATCACCATTGACGATCACACCGGCAAATTTGCTAAAACCAGTCGTATCGCGCATTTTTTTTAAGCTACTAGCATGCCATCGATTTGCAACAAAGCCATCGCCCGGATCTGATTGGCATAGATCGGTGACACAATATTTGTATTGGGTATCGGATATGATGGCTAATGTGAAATCGTCAGCATTAAATGCCCCGTAACGTACAAAAGAAAACGCATCATCATACACGCCACCTATGGATGATCTGTCTTCAAAATAACTGCGACATTCCCCGCCTTCTGTGGCATTACCTGAGCTGTCTCGGTCGAAATCAGTACAGAATAATGCTTTCCTACCATCGGGCACTAACGCCGAAGATATTTTGTCATTCCAGCGGCTGTGTTCCGGCGCTAATATGCCTACGGATGATGGGCAAAAAGCAAACTGTTCGCCGCGGTAATTGGCATGGGTATAGGCTACGACACAATCATCGACCCCACTCTTGGTCGACTTACTGATCAAGGATATGGAATCATTAACATCGCTACCAACGTTTGGCACCGAACCGATAAAATGTTTCTCTTTGCCGGACCTATCGGAATGCTGCCAGGTTTTAATTAACCAGCCTTGAGGAATAATCATCGAAGTGATTTTATCATTCCATGATTTATCTGTGTCCCCGGTAGAACCGTTACAAAAGAAGGTCCACTCCTTACCTGCAAAATCTTCATGTTCGAAGGCCCGCAAACACGTGCTCGAAGCTCTGCCCTCTAACGAAGGGTTACTTACGGGGTGATCTTCTGCTGCCGACGCTATTATTTCTTCTGTAGCGTGAACATTAAATACCAAGCTGCTAAAAACAATGGAACCTGAACTAAAAAACAAAACCATATTGAAAGTGTTTTTTATATTAAAACTCATCATGAGATCCTTTATGAATTATTATAAATATAGCCGATTCGAATATATACACAGCAGATACGCGCATCTACTGTGTATATGTTTTATATGATATAGAAACCTAGTTGAATATATTTATTTAGGTCGGTGTCTACAGGTCATGTTCAAATTGCTGATTCTTGTTTGAGCTACCACAAGTCCAGAGGTTAATATGACCATTGCTGGCATTCCTATCCATACACCTAGCCGTGCCACTCAAATTAGATTTAATTAATTTACCATCGAGTGTCCATTGCTGATTGGTTCCAGAGTTACAGGTATATACCTGGATAGTTTGGTTATCAGCATTCACGCCTTGATAGACATCGAGGCAGAGGTTGGTGTCTTTAACTTTTATGGTTTTATTACTGGAATTATAAACGAACTGTTGATTGCTTGACTCTTTACAAGTGTAAGTGATGATTCTATTACCGGATTCGACTCCACTCTGGACATCGAGGCACAAGCCTGTTTCCGTGTGTATGATGGCGTTTTCCCATTCATCGGCCGAATATGGATTAGATGCTTCTATGCTTGCTTGAGTAAAAGCGGGATAACCGCTCGGGCGAGTGGAGTTGATATTGCCAAGATAGTTGGAGTCTTTCATGGGAATATTGGCAGAGCCATAATCAAAACTATTAAGGTTTGCCCTCATGACCTTATTGGCCACATCATCACCATACATCTCATACCAACTGGTTATATCTGGGGTTATCCAGTTTCCTGTTGGGTTTTCAGCCACAGGCTCATCGTCTTTTGCGAATCTAAATGCATGGGTTGATAAGCCATCCTTATGATAGACAAATTTAGCTCGTCCATTCAGTTTAGGCACTTGTGACCATTCTTTGAGATAATGACCCCCATGGGCGCTATACCCCCCATGAGTTTCATTGCCATCTTTCGTCCAGATAGAGACATACTCCCAATCGTGTCTATGGCCAAAACCAAGGGAAGCTTGATCTTTTTTGAAGTACAAGGCATAAAAATGATTACAATATTCGATGCCATCACTAGGAATAATACAGGCGTATCTGTGCAGTGTATTTGAATAATTTAAAAAATCATCTCGTCGGCAGTCTCCATCTATGGCTCCACTATTATTTAAACCGCCATTTTGTATTCCATCTCGGCTAATCCCCGCGCTAGGAAGACAACCGTCCATGTCCATATCAAATACCGGCCTTAAATCTTTAGATCCGGTTCCCCCGGTATAGGCTTCATCGAGTTTGGGGAAGTCATCGGCAATGGATGGGCTAGATATTATCAGTAAGGCTAATCCGCAAAGTTTAATATTCATAAATTAATTCCTTTAATTATATAGATACAAAATGTTTCACATGCTTGGCGGCATGTGATTTTTATTGCAATTAAGTACGCGCGGGTTACAATGGGTTACAGTTGATAAGTATCAGTGCGTTAGTTAGCATCTGAACCTCATCTTGGTAACTTTTTAATCACCTCTCTTTTGTTGGTTTTATATGCTGGTGTAATATTTATACGAGCTAATTATTAATTTAAACTTATCTGAATATTAATTATTCCTTAAATTAATCGCTGATTTCGCTTACTTCAAAACTATATCTCGCATCTTATTTATTTAACTTGACACCAATAACCTCAACCCTGCCGCTTAATTAATGAATTCAAATCTTGCCTCTAGTACTATATTTAATCGCTATTATCTAACCGGATAAAAAAATTACGATTTTTTGGAATTAATGGGGGGAATGAAAAAAAACCAGGGTGATTTGAATAATTATTGTCTAGGCATAATCATTTACCTCAGTTTTTCGCCTCTCTGAAGGATTATGCAATCTCAAATCATGCCGATTTAAAGCAGAAATATGGACTTGTGTTAACAAGTTTGGTAAATAACGTTTTAAGTTAGTCTGTTGGCTTCATTAGGCTGGTTTTTTTTTGCTGGGGTATTTGGCAAGCATGGCTTCATTGGTGTTTATCGCTTGCAGCAGGTGCTGTATAGGGTCAGATGTGAATGAACGACCTTATGTGCAGATACTTCGCTTGGCTAGCCTTCGAATGAAGGCTGCTCACATTGTTTACCTCATTAGGCCATTTTGATATTTGGCAGAATGTTTGCAGGTCGTACCTTGCTAGTTATCTATCACCTGCCGTGAGCTTTCATGCAGATACTTCACCGAGTCTTTCGCTCGAAACTCGTTCTTACAAGCAGAGGTAAGAACGAGCTGCTTTTATGTTGTCATAATACAGATTAATCGGTGAATTTTACCACGCAAAAATAACTGTTTACGTCAGCGCTAGTGCTCCACGCCTTCAATATATATTCCAATGTCGTATCTGGTTCATCTAGAGTGCCATCTTGAAACCAACAGTATTTTCCTGTAGCTGCAATATCTCCTACGAATTTTATCGTTTTATGGGTTGAATGCCAATCACTGGGGTCTTCTCTATCACCGTTAATCCCGGTGATGATCTGAGTGACGCTACTGGCACTTATATCATCAGCATCATGAATAGTGGCACTAACGTAAGACGATGCTATTTGCCATGGTTCTTTATCATCAGCGATGGGTGATAAGTTCAATAGTATATTGTTAGGGTGGGTGCCGATTAATTGTTTAGTTGCCGTGTCAAAAACCATCAGCTTTAATGAGCAACCATCACCGTCTGCGCAGATTGATCGTAATGCATTATTGTTAATGTGTACGAGACTGGCATTGGCGTTTAACGTTGAATAGGATATCACCGAGGGTTCACTCATTACTGAAGCGCTCATCATGGTGAGCGCTGCGGCCGCACAGGGTAAAAACGTGTTAGCTGACATATCAAATCCTTTGTTATGTTTATATTGTGTTATCAATAGGTAAATTTAACGTCTGGTCTGATAACAAGTCTTATTCGTATCGAGTGTTATGTGAATAGCGCTTTTAGGCTAATTTCCATTTTTTAGCCGATGCTTACATTAAGCGCGGTAAGAGTCATTAATGTTTGCCTCTGAACCTGGTTGATTTTCTTTCTTCGATTGGTCGTTTAGCAAAAAGTAAAAGTATTTTCGATAGTTCCTCTTTAGCTTCCTCTTCTACTATTCTATGATGCGAGTTCACCTCTTTCCGTTTGAGTTAAATATGAAATTAGCAGAGATAATCTCCATTCTCAGTAGTGATGACCTAACAGAACTACCGGTTGCAGCCTTACAGGGTGCCAGAGAGCAGTGGTCGGAGTTATTGCCGGTGATAGATGATCTGATGCAAAAGTTTATCGTTACCGAAGACTTGAGCGAATCCGAAGTTAACCTGCTCTTTTTCGGCATCTGTCTGATTATCGATCGTAAGCAATTTAGTTGTTTTGATTCCCTGATAAACCTAACCAATAAACAAGACTGTGATAGTCCATTAGAGCGTCTACTCGGTGACTTTATAGCTTCAGAACTCTCGACTGCTTACTATATTTTGGCTCAAGGAAAACCCGAACAACTGTGTTATCTAGTGAACTCAGACCAAGCCGGCGAGATTGTCAAAATGGCTGCCTTGGGCGTCCTATTTGCTCAATTACATACTGATCAAATCGATAGAGAGACGCTGAATAAAAGCATTCCTGGTTTTATCGACTGTCTAGTTAAAAATAATCACTCCATAGCCCTATTTGAATTGGTTAATCTGTTAATTTCTCATCAGTTTAATCAGTATCACAGCCAGTTTGTTGGTTATGTAGAGAGTAAAGTGATTGACGAAGGTCCAGCTGAAAACCAGTGCATCATAGATTGGGATAATAGCTGTATTGGTTATTCGCAATGGGATGTTGGCCTAATTAGTGGCGATTATGACGTTATAGACGCTCTCAGTCTGTGGACCGGATTCGATCCAGAATCTGACATGAGCGATGCAGAATTAATGAACATCTTCGATGATTTGATGAATACTCCCAACAAACTCGATGATATGGATCTTGATGCTTATTTTGAGCTTGATTCTTATACGGATGCTCATGAAATACAACTGCCTCAGATCGCAGAGATTAAAGCCGGCCGCAACGACCCATGCCCTTGTGGCAGTGGTAAAAAATACAAGAAGTGTTGTTTGAACTAGGCTGTGTACTTTAGGAAGAGTAATGGTAGCCTAGGGCAACAAATTTGGGCCTTGTCGGTTCACAAGGTTGCAGGAACTTTTTTGGTTAGGCTGTTGGGTTCGTTGGGCTTTGTTTTTGTTTGCAGGATTGAAGGTAATCGTACCTTCATTGCTACTTATCACCTCCGGTGGGGGATGTGCACCTTTTCTATAACAGGGGTCTGCGAGACGCCGGCTCTTGATTTTATAAGAGTCATCCCTATAGGCTCTGCCAAAACATCCTTGTTTTGGAAGCTCGCAGCCGCATCTACACCTGTTCTTACAAGCAAAGAGTAAGCAGTGTTTCT